>JBLHLC010000020.1:0-77411 GCA_047619685.1 Rhodothermales bacterium | reverse complement strand
CGAATCCCATTTTAAGCGCCGCGGACTCGTTGATGATTACGTTCGCAGAATCAAGGGTTCTGCCCGGATCGAACGTGCGGCCAGCCGTCATTTCCATCCGGAGGGTGTTGTCGTAATCATAACCGATCGAGGAAAGATAGAACAGGCTGTTGTCCTCCGGATCCTTCCCCTCGTAGTCCAAGTCGTTGGTGGACTGGTTTATCTCAAACGGGTGGCCGTCGGTATGGGTTACCGAGAGAATGTCCGGACTCTGCAGGAGCGCGCTCTTGAAGGCCGGCCAACTGTCGCGGGCTCCGCCCTCAAGCCGGGCGGTAATCACGTTCTCCCTGTCCAGTCCGAGATTGGTCGACTGGATAAACTCGATTTGTTTGTACACGGTCAAGGTGCCGACAATCAGGAGCATCGAGGCGGCAAACTGAAAAATGACGAGCCCCCTTCGTAGTCGTCTTCCACCGCCAAGGCCAGTATCCCGCTGACGGAGAACTCTGATGACTCCGAGACCGGAGAGATACGCCGCGGGGTAGGCTCCTGCCAGGAGTCCTGTCAGCAAGGTCAGTCCGAGGAATCCGAGCCAGATGGAAGGAGGGGCCGTCGTCAGCGACATCGACTTGGCTGTCACCTCATTGAAACTGGGGAGGAGCAAGAACACGCCCACCAGTGCCAGGACGAGGGCAGCCATGGACGTGGCCATGGACTCACTTATGAACTGGGCCGCCAGGCCGCCGCGGGATCCGCCAAAGGTCTTTCGAACGCCAATTTCGCGGGCCCTCTGGGCACTGCGGGCGGTCGCGAGATTGGTAAAGTTGATTGCAGCGATCAGCAGGATGAGAAGCCCCACAATCCCCATGACGCGGACGTAATCAATCCGCCCGCCAATCAGCACACCGTTCTCGTATTTGGACCAGAGGTACCGATCGGTAAACGCCTGAAGCGAGAGGAGGCCCGTGTCTGGGCTGCCAGAACGGTCCCTGACGACCTCTCTGATTTTGTCGCTAACAAAGGCCCCGTCGACCCCGGCCACCAGCTTCACGTACATCCGGAATGCCGTGTTACCCCAATTTTCGACCCAGGAATTATCCCGGGCAAAGAGCTGATACGGGAGAAATGCCTCGAACGTGATCGAAGAGTTGTGTGGCGCATCGAAAGCAACCCCCGTAACCGTTAGATCCGTGCGGTTCTGGTATCGAAGGACCTCGCCAATGAGATTCCTGGCTGCCACCTCACGGCTGACCCCCTCGAAGTGGTCGGCGAAGTAGACTCTTGCCATGCTCTCCGAGAGAACGATGGATTCTGGCATGACCAGGGCCGTCGCAGGGTCGCCGGCAATGAACGGGAATGTGAGAATCTGAAAGACGTCAGGCCCGGCATAACGCGCAGTATTCCGAAATGCCAGCTCTCCGCGCACAAAAGAGACAGGCACTTCCCAGCTGAAGATTGAGGTGTACTCAATCTCCGGGAAGTCCTCGTCCAGCACATCTTCCAGGGGAGCAGGGACGGTCTGCCCGGTCGATACATTGCCGCCGTTGACGGAAGTCCGCATCACCTGAAACACCTGTTCGGAATCCTCATGGAAGCGATCGAAACTCAGCTCGTCCTGGACCCAGAGGAGGACCATGAATGACGCGAAGAGTCCCACACCAAGTCCGAAGATGTTGATCAGGGCGTACGCGGGGTGGCGTCGCATGGTGCGAACGGCCAGCCGGAGGAAATTGAGGAGCATGGGGGAGATATCGGAGGTGGGGTGGCCGGAACGGCTTCCGGTCGGCACACTAATCGACAACGGAACGTCAATTCCCGTTTACGCGTCGTCGCCTTTAGTCCTTCTCATCGAGACCGCGGCTTCGAAACAGGCCGGCACACGCGGCAAATGTTTCGGCCGCGCCAACCAAGACCAGCCGGTCTCCCACCTCAACAAGAAAATCGCCCGCCGGACTGGCAATCGTCTTTCCGTCCCGCCGCACCATCAGTACGGTAAGCCCGTGGCGACGGCGAAGCGCCAATTCCTCCAACGTCTTATTGGCAGAGGGTGACCCTTTCCGCACGGCGACCGCGCGAGTGTGCAGGCCCTCTTCATCCAGCCCTTGCAGCACCATGAGATGTGCTTCCTGGATACTACCGCGCATGATGCCATAGTCCTCTGCTCGAAGGAGGCGGACCTGGCGATCGACCTCTTCCGGCGGGACCATGTAGGCCCCAAGAACATGGGAGAAGATGCGAACGGTCGTTTCCATCTCCTCGGGTACGACGATGTCTGCACCTGCCTCCTGTAGGTGCTTCATGTTTGCCACGGGTCCAGTCCGGATGATGATCTGCAGCGTGGGGTTCGCGTATCGTGCTTGTGCCACAATCTGCGGGGAGATGTCCGAGTCATTGGTGACCACCACACACAGCTTGGCCATGGTGATGCCTGCGGCCGCCAGAATGTGAGGCCGAGAGGCATCGCCGTAAACGGCAGCCACGTGCTCCCGGTGCATCTCCTTGACTGAACTGGGATTGAGATCGATAACGACAAATGGAAGCCCTCTGTCCTGAAGTACTTTCACCAGTCGTCGTCCTGCCGGTCCATAGCCGACAATGATCACGTGATCTTCGAGATTCGCGGGCTCCTCGATCAGCTGTCGCTCTCCTGAGGAGCCAAGTCTTCGGAGGGGGGATCGAGCCAAGAAGGCACCAACGCCTCTGGCGGCCTGCATCTGAAAGGGCGTGAGTATCATGAGCAATACCGTCGCCGCCAGGAAGGTCTGCGTTCCGACTTCGCCGAGGCCGGCCGGCGACAGCCCTGAAGCTCGCCCGGCTCGCTCAAGGACGAACGAAAATTCGCCAATCTGAGCCAACCCCAAACCGGCGGTCGTGGCAATGCGAATTGGATAACCTAGCACGAGCACGCTGCCTGTAGTCGTTACCATCTTAATGACGAATACGATGACGGCGGCCGCCAAGACGATCAGTGGGTTCTCCAGAAGGAAACTGAGATCGAGCAGCATTCCCACCGAGGCAAAGAAGACAGCGCCGAAGATCGTACGCAAGGGAAGGATTTCACTCAGAGCATGGTCGCTGTAGCGACTCTCGCTCACGACAAGTCCGGCCAGGAACCCGCCAACGGCCAGGCTGACACCCGCATAACTGGACGCTGCAGCTGTTCCGAAACAAATCGCTACGACCGTCAGGAGAAACAACTCCTGCCGCCTGGTTTGTGCGACCTGTTCCAGGATCCATGGCACTACACGCCGGGTCAAAACGAGCACCGCGGTGATCAGCAGCGCTGCCTTTCCGAGGGCCCACGCGACCTCGGACGCCGTACCGCCGTCCCCGGCAAGCATTGGAACGAGGAGCACCATAACCACGATGGCCAGATCCTGAAAGATTAGGATGGCCAATGAGATGCGGCCTGCGGGCGTACCCGTCTCGCCTCGCTCCGCAAGCAGCCCCAAGACAATGGCGGTTGAACTAAGTGCGACCAGGCAACCGGTGTACACGCCAATCTTCCAGTCCAAACCAAGGGCCAGGAGAACTCCCAGGACAAGGGTGATGCTGAGCAACACCTGTAGGCCCCCGCCCACAAAAATCGCCCGGCGGATGCGCGAAAGTTTCTCCAGGCTCAGCTCCAGGCCGATTGTGAAGAGCAGGAGGATCACTCCGATCTCGGCCAGCATGTTCACGAGCTCCTGGTCGTAAACGAAGCCGAGGCCGTTCGGGCCAATGAGGACGCCCGCAAGCAGGAAGCCGGCGATCGGTACGAGGCGCAGCCGGTAGCACACATAGGCAACGGCGACGCTCACCGCGAAGAGCGCGACCATCTCGTTCAAAAAGGGTAATGTGATCCCGAGCACTCGTTTCCTCGCGTTTACATCTGCGGCGCCGCGGGCCGTCTGGTATCCACAACCCGGGCAGCGAATCCTGCAGAAGATCCCGGTCGAACAACTACCTGGGCCAAGTGTACGCCATCCGACAACAGAAACGGCCCCAGAGCCGCGTGGTGCGCGATTTTCGGGCCGTCTTCAATGTGACCCCGCTTGGGTTCGAACCAAGGACCCTCTGATTAAAAGTCCGCTGCCACGAGGCCGCGGGTCCAGTTGGAACGTTTTCCGGCTTCGCATAGTGGGACAGGGAAACCGGGTACAATGACCACATCCGAAACACAATACGTAACCGACGACTCGGGGCGAAGAATCGCTGTGCTTGTCGGAGTTGACCGCTACGCAGAACTCCTGGAGGCAGTCGAGGAACTGGACGCTGTCCGTGCATACGACGAAGCCAAGGAGGACAAGGGTGTTTCAGTTCCATTCGAGGACGCGGTCCGCGAGATTGAGCGGGACCGTACCGGCTAGTGACATACCGAGTCGAAATTCTTCGCCGGGCTGTCAAGTCATTGAAAAAACTCCCGACGCCCGAGTACGAACGGGTTAGAGACGCCGTACGGAGTTTGGGAGAGGAACCGCGCCCGGCCGGGTGCAGGAAGTTGATTGGTCGAGACGGCTGGAGAATCCGAGTTGGGCAATATCGAGTGGTTTACGAGATCGAAGATGTGATTCGCATCGTCACGGTCCTGGATCTCGGCCATCGCAAGGATATCTACGACTGATCGGGCCGCCGAAAATCCCCTAAACACAAGAACGCCCCAGCAACTCTGTAAGTCGTTGGGGCGCAATGTGACCCCGCTTGGGTTCGAACCAAGGACCCTCTGATTAAAAGAATGAGGGCCAAAGGCTATAACAGGCAGTGTCGCAACGTAATAGACCGTGTCTATTGCTGGAGCTTACCTACCTGTTACCTACGATTGTGCAGAGAAATGCACGAAGAACCGGTTATCCTGAGAGGGAGATCGGTAGTTGTCCAGGTCAGGACGAAGTGAACCAGTGACGGACACGGCTGAGATTGTGCCTGGTCGCGCCCGGGGCCACTACCGTGAGTAGTGGCAGGAGGAAGGTGGCGGCGGGGACGTTATCGGCCGCCGCATCCCTAAGGTCGCTTGAGAAGGCTGCGATGCCTAGGAAGAGGCGAACCACCGTCTTGTCATCCCGGCCTTTGGCAGAATCCGGAAGAGCTTAAAAGAGCCCTTGCTATCGTACGAACCTAGTTGGCGGCTGGTCTCTCGATCTTGAATAGATTGGAGACTCGGTCGGCGAGCGGGAGCAGGTGTTCCGCATCGTCGCCCGGCTCTGCGTATAGGTTGGGTATCACGAGGCGGTAGTCAATACTGCGGTCAAACCGCGCTTCACCGTAGTCCGTGTATTCATCGATGGATCGGATCTGATCATTAATCCCACGGAAGGATAATTCGAAAGTGCGCTTCCCGCCTGCCGGAATGCTGCCTGGGGCCAGGGACTCACATATGCCACGTACTCCCCACTCCTTCATCACCGCTCCACCGTCCAGCTCTTCAAGACTGATTCCAATTTCACATATGTAGTGAAGAGGAGCCTCTGATCGGTTAGTGAGGCTCAGTCGAATCACCTCTGTCGAGTCTGCGATGTATGCCGACCTGTCGGTCAGTAGTTCCACGTCGAAACCGTCGTCTTCTGAACCGACAGAGGAGCAACCAGCGACCAGGCACAGGAGCACCGTCCAAACACATGCCCTAAGCATTTCCATCATTACTCCTCCACTCACCGAACCAAGGTCATTCGGCACTCAACGTAACTCGTCGGCGTCCGCAGGCCATCGCAATACCCCCACTGGGCAAATGCCGGGTCTCAACTATCGGAGCCGGCTCGGCACCGGGGCTTGCCGTTCTGTTTGAATCTCGAAGCAGATCACGGGAGAGACGGTGGTTGGAGGGTTTGCGTGCGGACTGAATTTGGAGGAGTAGACGGAATTCAGGATGGGGGCGATGGCCACCCCCCCACTCCAAATCAGTCATCATCGAGTGAAGCTCCCCGCGCGCATCCCAGAACTCGCGTCGGCAACGCTCAGTCCTACCGAAGCGCATCAGCCACAGATCGCCTCACGTTCGCACCGGTGAACTTCATATCGGCCCGTCTTCTCGGTGCCGTCGGCAAAACAGAGTCGAACCTCGAGGTATTGGTTGTCCGACTCAGCCGGCCCGAAATGCACCGTACCCCGTTCCACTATCGTGCACTCGCCCAGCATGCATCGCCGGCCAGACCCGCCGGTCGAGTAGGAGACCCCCGTATCAATCTCTGAACCTAGATCGTGGGCGACCAACGGGATAGGCTCAAAAGAACCATTGAGCTTGAGCTGCACGAACGATGAGCGTTCCGAAGGACCGTGAAGCCAGATGGCCAGCAGTGAATCGCACGTGATTCTCTCCGAGGTCAAAACAATGTCGAGCGCCGGGCCGTCCCTAGGCGCACATGTCGGCATATGGACGGCGTGGCCGACCAGCCGTAACCCACCTTCAGGGATGGAGCAGCCAGCGGACGACGGCTCCTCTTCGACGGCGTCAAGAGAACCGGAGCCGCATCCCTGTGTCAATACCGAAAGGGCCAGGGCCATCAGAAAGAGGCGCATCATCGGCTTTCAGAATATTCCTTGAACAGTCAGCATAGGCCCGTCAGCGCCTTGAGTTACCGGCAACGGAGCTAACCTCGTATTCTTCCGACTATGAGACGCCTCCACCTGGCCCGCATCCGCATCGGCCTGTCTGATCCAACTGCGGACAGTCTCGTGGGAGGGCTCGAACTCGCGAACCAGCTCCGCGACCGAACGGCCTGAACGATGCAACTCAACAATCTGCTGTCGGAACTCGGGCGTGTAAGGAGGGCGTGATCGTGGCGTAGACTACCTCTTGGCTTCAAGTGAAAGGTAGTCCACCAAATCGGGGCAACTTCAGTGACATGGCCCGCTACCACGTGTCGCCGTCCTCAATCCAAAAAGAACTCCGAAAGGCGGCTCTCCGATCCGGCATCACGAAGCGCGTCACCTGTCACACCCTGAGGTATTCCTTCGCAACTCATCTTCTTGAGTCCGGCAGCGACATCAGGACGGTCCAGGAACTCCTCGGCCACAAAGACCTGAAGACCAACATGATCTACACGCACGTCAGCGTCACCCTCAGTCGGAACTCGATCCGCGATTTGGCCGAGTCCCGCTGGAACCCCTTTCTAGAGCTTCGGGACTCTCGGGTCTCCAAATAGTCCACAGTCATCAGGGCCGCCATTTTCTTAGCAACCGCGATGGAAATAAACTGGTTGGGTGGCCACAGGAAGAAGATTTGCTTCCGCTGGCCGACCTTGCACAGGTAATCGATGATGTCAGCGGCCAGAGATGGTCTATCGCATCGCGGCGCTCCAATTCCCTTCCTCGCGCGCTCCGAATGTGTAGGTTCCTTGCAGGGAGGCATCGAACCGCTCTGCCCGATATTCCAACCGACCATCCAATGATCGAATCCAGAATCGCTCCTGGGCATCCACGCCCCCGTGCACGAAAACCTCAATATGGCCCGAGTTCCAGGGAAGTCGAATGCTCCCTTCAGCGCCGAAAGATCCGGAACCCACGAAGCTAAGCTGCCGCCCAGTCTGATCTACTCCCTCGAATTGTCCGTGGAGCCTCCAATTCGCCCCCAGGGGGATCCCTACCGGCGGCTGTGTTCTGAAGGGGTTCCCTCCCGCTCCCACTTCCTGTGAGTCCACGCTCCCATCTCCGTCCGTGTCACTCGCCAGCGGATTTAGCCCCCAATAGGACTCTGCATCCGATAGATCGTCGAAATCCGTGTCACAGGCCGCTGGATCTGTACCAAGAACGAATCGCTCGATGGCGTCCGGCAGCGAGTCGCCGTCTGAGTCAGGATACAGCGAGTTCAGCCCCGAGGGCCTCGCACCGACACACGACGGAATCCACATGTCGTGAGTTGGAACAGGCTCCTCCGGCGGAACGCGCCCCGGGCGCCCGTAGCGACCCCGAATCGCCAGCCGATCCTCGTGCCCCAAGCCTCCCCATCGCCCTTCGGGCCGCGCCATCACCGACATGGCCGACCACGTATCCTGGACATGCTCAAGACCCAGAGCATGCCCCGCGAAATGAAGAACCACCTCGGCGAGAGCCACGCGGGTGGTCGGTAGATGACCGGCGCGTAGCAGAATCTCGCCCGGCCTCTCCGGATGGCCTGGAAACCACGCCACGCCAACCGGGCACGTGGCCACATCGCAGGGAAGTTGATCCGTGATTGCAATTCGCAGGTCCGCCGCCCTGGCGTCAAGCACAGCCTGGAAAGTCAACGAAGACTCCTCCGCCCACACCTCGAAGGCATCCGTAACCGCACGCGACAACGTGTCTGGATCGTGTGGGCCGGATAGGACTTGCGCGTGCCAGGCAAGCTCAGGCGTCTTCCACCGATGCCATATGTGGTGGCGTGTGAGAGCTGAATCTGCTTGGGCCGGAAGCGGATCGAACGCCCTCTCCGGCGGTCGGACGTCGGTCGAATTCCGGACGGTGTCGCAGGCCGTCGCCGTCAGTAGGCCTGTGAGCAAAATCCACCGCAGCATATCCCCTCGACTCGATTCCCGTCTCCCTGCCTTCACGGCCTGCCCAACCGCCCCATGTCCGGGTAGGCAGCCATCGGGTCGGGACACTGCGCGCGCGGCACCAGTAGCCCGAGCTGCCTATTAAATAGTACTCATTAAACCGCGATGACACCAGAGGACTTTCGCGGCCGCGTCCGGGCCAGATGGCGCGAGGCCACCATTCAATCGAGGAGCGGGAGGCTTGGTCTCTCTCGCGCTGTCCACATATCGTTGGGTGTGTGGAGGCATGGCTGGTCTCGATATCACAACCAGGAGTGTGGGACTCTCGCCCACGCCAACCTCGGCTGACCGGAGGTCAATGGTCTCCTAAATCTGGTGTAGTTCCGTCGGTCTGGCAGTTGGCTCTTGCAGTATGATGCTCCGGGTTATCTGCTTGCCACCGACGACCGCCCGGGACAAGGTACATTCCCTCCGGAACGGCCCTTAATAATCGAAGCTCGAGGCGTCCGGGTGGCACCTCACCCTCAAAGAGCGTGTCCAGCTTGCGTCCGAGAAGGTCGAAGTCCTCGACCTACTGTCGTGCACTTGTGTGCATCCGCGTGCACATCGGATTCCGCAAACACTCCATTATTCACGAAATAGAGCGCTTTTTTGTGACCCCGCTTGGGTTCGAACCAAGGACCCTCTGATTAAAAGTCAGAGAGGGTGGGGGGTGTTTCCAGTCTGAAAGGGGCGTTTTGGCCGATTGGGCCTGGTAGGTAGTGGTCGATTCCGGTAGCCAGGGACACCATTTCGGGAACTCTTCGGGAACGGGTTCTGCGCCACAGGCCCGAACTACAAGGCTAGATATCCACATCGTGTCGCGACCTGCGCCAGAATCTTGTTGTAAACAATGAGTCTATCCATGTCCAGCCGATGCCTCTTAGCCATCCTGTCGGGCCTTCCCTCACACGACTCAGCCCGATAGGCCTATAGCGCGACCCAAGCTGGTGCCATACTATGGGAAATGGATCCTTGATGCTATGAAGCGCACTGCTCTGCTCCTGTTGCTTTGTTTCTTGGTCGGAGTTGGCCAGGCACAAGTGATCTACGTCAATCACGCAGCGACCGGTGCCAACGACGGGACTTCGTGGGTGGATGCGTTCGTGTTTCTCCAGGATGCGTTGGCCGTAGCCCACGCGGGTGACGACATCTGGGTAGCCGAGGGTGTCCATCGCCCAGACGAAGGCGCGGCCCTTGTGCGCGGCGACCGGCAGGCCTCATTCCTCATGCCGCCAGCTGTCCGGGTATTTGGCGGGTTTGAGGGAAGCGAACGGACGGTATCAGAACGGCCCCAATCGCTCTACACCTTTCTGTCCGGAGATCTCCTTGGCAACGACTTGGACTCCCTGGTTGTCGGCGACCCGACCCGCCAAGACAACAGCTACACGGTCGTCGAGTATCCCGAGCTGACCAGACCACCTCCGACTGGCGACCGGACCCTCCTCGACGGATTCGTAGTCTCCGGCGGGTTTAGCGACGGGCCGGTTCACAGAGAATGGGCGGGTGGAGGTCTGTTCCTTGGGTATTACTCCAGTCCAACGATCAGAAACGTGGTTCTGTCCGATAACTTTGCCCGAGACGGCGGTGGAGCCTACAAGACACGGGGCGCTGCACGGTTCGTGAATTGCGTTTTCTCTGGCAACCTAGCGGCCAAACGAGGCGGGGCGATTTATGTCACCGACGATATACGTCTCGACAGTTCCATGGTCGCCGGCAATCGAGCCGTCTTGTCAGGCGGTGGTATGTACTTCGTTGGCTCAGAGAATCCGGGCGCGGCAACCAATTCAACGTTCTTCGCGAATGTCGCCGGCGGGGATGGTGGTGGGGTAACCAACCGCTTCAGATCACCCCTCTACGTCAACATCCGGTTTATCGGCAACTCAGCCCGAGGAGGTGGAGCAGTCTCAAATGACGACGCCCAAGCTAGGTTCGTCAACGTCGTGTTCAGCGGGAACTCAGCCACGTCCGCTGGCTCGTGGGGAGAGGGAGGGGCGATGGCTAATCACTCGAGTACAGTCTCGATTGTCAATGCTACCTTCAGTGGCAATTCTGCTGTCCTTCCAGGCACAGCAATAGCGAGTTGGTATTCCGAGACTGACGTGGTCAATAGCATATTCTGGAGTTCCTCCGCTTTTACCCTACAGGCGGTAGATGTGGAGGGCGATGCGTCCAGTCTGACGATGTGGAATTCCGTTTATCAGGGGACACTCCCTGACAGAGTCGGCGTGACGGGGCCGATCCTGGATTCTGATCCGCGCTTCCTGAACCCGGCCGGTCCGGATGGACTCCCGGGGACACTCGACGATGACTTCGGGCTCTCTCCAGCCTCTCCCGCAATCAATGCCGGAGATGCCGCTTTCATCCTGGCGGATCTCGCGGACTTGGACGGTGACGGAGACCGTTCCGAGCCCATGCCCTTTGACCTGGCAGGCAGTGCCCGTGTCCAGGGTGGCCAAGTGGATATGGGCGCCTATGAGGCTCCTGCATCGACATCCAGAACTCTGCCACCAGTTCTGACCTCAGCGCGGGAGTGCACGCTGGACATCTTTCCAAGTCCGTTCGGCCATGAAGTCACGCTCTCGTTCCAATCGGCGGACCGGACCGGGCTGGGCGTGTTCGACGTACTCGGGAGGTCGGTGTTCACGCGGAGCATTCTCCCAGGCACCCGCACTCTCACGGTAGGTACATCAAACTGGATGCCAGGTATGTTCTTCTTTCGGGCCACCAACGCCGCCGAATCCTGCTCTGGTCTGGCAGTTCATCAATGACTCATCGCCGCGCTGGCTCCGCCGCCTATGCCGCTTAGATATCCCTGCTGCCCCCCTCCTGGCATCCCGCTCTCATTCTCGGGCTGGCACCGGGGCACTCGCCGTAAGAACCACTACGCCTTCGCCGATGGCGAGGTATCCGTACGGGTGGCAAACGCTGCGGCTCGTCTGGCCGGCATCACCGATCCCTGGCTTTGTGGGTGGAGCATGCCCGAGTAATCGCTATGCTCCGCAGACCCACACGCTATGCCATCAGTCCTGATTCGAAAGCCCCTGATATTCGCAGCCTTGGTGGCAGCCTCGGCAGGTGCTCCCTGCGCGGCCCAGTCAAGTGATTCAACTGCGGTCTCGGTTTGCGAAACGGGCACAGCCAACGCCTACCTCGAGGTCAACAATGTCAGGGCTCTGATTCCGAATACCGGCGGCCTGTTTTGGCGGCCCGGGCAGGAAGGCTCGTATGAGGTCCCCAAGGGGGGCGGTGCGCATGCCTTGTTCTCGGCATCCCTCTGGATAGGCGGCTACATCGAGGAGCAGCTGCACACTGCGGGCTCCACGTACGGCCCTTACGAATTCTGGCCGGGGCCGCTTGATGAGACGGGGCAGCCCGCCGCGGACTGCTCGCGGTTCGACCGGATCTGGTCAGTGGGCCGGGAGGATGTCGAAGTCTATGAGCGCACGGGTACGGTCTGGCCTGACCTAGCAGACTGGCCGACTGGATTGGGTGCTCCGACGACGGACGCAGCCGGAAGAGTTCTAGACTTGAGTCCGCTCCCGCAATCTCAGAGGGTGGACCGGACCATCGACCTTGAGGCAGGGGAAAGGCCGCTCATTTCTGGCGAGCGAATGTTCTGGTGGATCATGAACGACGCCGGCGGCCTGCACGAGTTTTCTGGAAGTCCGCCCATTGGGCTGGAAGTGCAGATGTCAGCGTTTGCCTACGGGGGCGCAGGCGCGCTTACCAATACGACGTTCTATAAACTCCGGATGAGGAAGCCCGCTGGGCCTCCTCTGGAGGAGTCGTTCTTTGGGATCTATGTGCACGAACAAGTCGGGTACTTTGGCGACGACTACGTCGGGTCAGACACCCTCCTTGGTCTGGCGTACGCCTACAATCAGGACCCGGAGGATGGGTGGCGGAATCGCGAACGTGAACTTGGCGACTACTTGATCCCCCCAGCGGTGGGCGTGGATTTCTTCCGGGGACCTGTGGCATCTAGCTCAGATAGAGAACAGTGCGGTAGCTCCAAACCCGACGAAGTTCTCGGGATGACGTCCTTTGCAGCGTTGAGAACTAACGCCGCCGTCACCGGACGTGCGGCTAGTTCAGGGGACATGTTCAACTACATGACCGGACGCTGGAAGGACGGTCAACCGTTTACCTATGGTGGGAATGGACGCGATTTCAGTAATATTCGGACCTGCTTCCTGTACCCTGGCGATCCTCCTGGCTTCTGGTCGGAGTTCGATCCTTACTCTATTTCAGAGATTGGCCCGTTTCCGGAAGCCAGGCCCTTCCTCACCTCCAGCGGCCCCTTTCGTCTCGCGCCCGACGAACCCCAGGAGGTCCTCTTCGGCATCATAACTTCCTTCGGATCCGACAACCTGGATTCGATCCGGCAACTCAAAGAAGACGACCGTTTCGTTCAGAACCTCGTGGACACAGGCGTCATCGATGGACCCGCTCCCACGCCGCGTGAACCCTCGGTAGAGTTGGCCAACAACGGGGAGCTGGCGGCATCGTTCTATCCGAACCCGGCCTCGGACGTGGTCAGCCTTAAACTGAGCCTGCCGGAGGCGCTCGTGGTGTCGGTCAGCGTCAGTGATCTGGTTGGAAGGCACCAAGCTACGATCTTGTCCGGCCTCCTGGAGGCGGGATCTTACGAGAAGGGAGTTGACGTCTCCGGCTGGCCCCCGGGCGTGTACTTGGCAAGAATCAAAGTCGGCCCGCGATCCTATAGCCGGCGAATCGTCGTGGTTCGATGACGAAGAATAGCATCCTCCTTCTGCTACTCTTCGGCGGAATCCTCGGATGTGATGGCGCGCCCGCTGAAGAGGTCCCCTACGAGGAAGACCTCGGCCTGGCGCAGATGGACTGGCACAAGCTCAAGTACCAGGACCCTTTCTTGTACGTCCTCGGCGATAAGGACGGGCTGTGGCGGGCAGATGTGGAGGAGTCAGCAGTTGAATGGGAGTTTCTCGGTCAAACCAACTCCTCGGGCACGACCCACGGGCAGCGGAGCCGGCTTCGAACGGTGATCCACAACGAAAGTGACCATTCGAATCTAATCGCCTCTCGGGATTTGGAATGTTGCGAATCCGTCCCGGTTATCCACGAGACGACTGATAGAGGAGAACTCTGGACAGCCGTAGAGGGCCTCAGTTTCCTGGATTCTGGTTTCTTGAACCACCACGGCGCGTCTGATTTCTTTCTTGTTGACGGGGCGATTGTCGGAATGGGACCCACCGCCGTGCTGCGGGGCAACTTCTTGGAAGGGTTCGCAATATTCCCGGAGGCCTACAATACGGTGTTCGCCCGCAGTCCTGCCGCTACGGATCAATTCTGGAGTGGGGGCACAAAGTTCTTTAACCATGGACAGGCGGCACTCCCACTAGGGTATTCGGTCGACGGTGGTCACAGTTGGGTTCGACCAACCAATCCGCCACCAAACCCTGAGGAGCTTCTGGGCGTTTCGAGCATTGGGCTTGGCTCTGACCCGAGCCGCGTCTACTTGGGAATCCACGGGCTAAGAGAAGTCCAGTCGCTATTTACCTCGGCAGATCTAGGAGAATCGTGGACTAGTCTCCAGCCTGGGTCTTCGCGATGCTGCCGACTGGTGGCCGCAAGCTCCGTAACCCGCGGCTTGGTTTGGGCGAGCGAAGGCGACACGCTGTATACGTCCCACGACTCCGGTGAGAGTTGGGATGTAACTGAGGTGGACGGCCAGCTCTTGGATGAGATTATTGACCTGGAGCCGAGCTCAACGCGAGACGAAATATTTGTCCTCACAACGACCGGCGTGTACCGGCACCGGGAGAACAGACCATGATTCGGCCCACTCCCGGTTTTCGGATAATCGTTCCCGTCCTGGTGCTGATGCACCTTACCGTCACAGGCGGCCAAGCGCAGCCATCGGACCTTGAACGAGCACTGCGGTTCTATCCTCTTGAGATTGGCGACTTCTGGCAGTACGAAGAAACGAGCAACGACCACGTGCCGTACCCCTTCTATTCCATCGAGGTCGTTGGCGATACCACGCTTGCAAACGGACAGCGCTATCGGGTTCTTGAGAGGCTCGTGAAGGATCTACCTGGAAGGAGCCGGTACCACCAACGCGTGGACACCGCCAGCGCCATCGTGTTTCAATGGGACGCCACAGACGAGTTGGAATTCGAGTATCTGAAGCTTAGTCCGGTATGGGCCGACACATTGGCCGCCTCTGGATGGACTTGCAGAACAACGTTCTCATCAGAATGGATGGGGCTCGTTAGAGATGCGCAGGGCTGTTCAACGCCGGCTGGCTCAATCGACGCTAGCCTGACGCTCACAGAGGGGCTGGGGATGACTCACTACATGCTCAGCTACGGGGGCATCCTTTTCCGGGACTTGATCTACGCTTCCACATCAACCACGACACGCGGGACCTTTGTAGGTGCGGAACCCACACCGGAGCCCCCGTCAAGCAGTCTCCAGGTCTTCCCAAATCCCTTCCTGGACCGGGCAACCGTTGAAGTGGCTCTCTCCTCCGGCCAGGCTATCGAGCTCTCCGTGTATGATATGCTGGGCCGAAGGCTCGCAGTGTTGACCGAGGGTTTTCTCCCGGCAGGAAGACATCGCATTGACTGGCATCCCGGGGGCCGCGTCGCGCCGGGGATGTACGTGATTCGTAGTGGTGGTGGGGCGGAGCTCCATTCAACAGTCGTGAAGCTCGGCGGCAACTAGTAGCCCGGTGCTGATCTCAACTACTGGGCGAACGGCAGTACACAAAGACCTTTCGGCCACAGTATGAAGAGTTCTGGCCAGACTGTCCGCCTCCCTGTCTTGTCGCGCGAGTTGAAATCGTTCTGTAGCAACGGTACGCACGCCCGGTCGGAACCGGCCTATCTCACGACCACCAACTTCCGCGTAAACGTTCGGTGGTCCATCTGGAGCCTGGCGAGGTAAACCCCAGGCCTCCAGGTCGAGACGTCAATCGCTTCCGAGTGCCAACCCGGTGGCTCCGTGGCGTCGACCAGCCCGGCACGCAACCGCCCCAAAAGGTCAAAGACGTCAATTCGTACCGCCATCTCCGAGGGAAGACTGTAGCGCATCGTTAAGCTTCCGGCCGCGGGGATCGGATAGAAGGACGCGGCAAGGTCGTACTGCTGTGGGACTGGCTCACTGGGCGCCGGCAAGTCCAGGAGACCATCATCCACGAGGTTCTGGATGAAGACGTCGTCCTCTTTCAGTTGGCGAATGGAGTCCAGATTGTCGGCGCCGAAGGATGTGATGATTCCGATGAGGATCTCCTGGGGCTGATCCGAGGACAGGACGAATGGTCCCATTCCCGAGAGGACCGTCCGATGCGCGGGGGCGACTCCGGACCCGATGCCATCAGAGTTGAGTTCGGACCAATACGCCGGGGGACTCCCGGAAAACATCCACTTGGTGGGGATCTCCGAGAAGTTCAGGCCACCGCCACCTTCCGTCATGGAACGGCCATCCCACCAAAGGCCCTGCAGATGGTTGTGCAAGGCTTGCGCGTCAATGGGAGACTCATCGCGGTTTTTCGCGGTGGTCATGGCAAGCCGCTCTCCTGGCTCATCGGTCCTTTGATCGCCATCATTGTCAATGCCATCGGCGTCTACCAGCGGGCCTCGGAGGAAGTCAATTCCAAGGGCCGGTGGAGCCATGCCATAGCCTATTTCGCCTTGGTCGAAGTTGTCCGCATTGTATGTATAGGCCAATCCGAGGAGCGAGTCGGATCCCACGTAGTCGTCGGCTGGGTACCCCAGGTCGGTATCTGCATACAGTCCGAAATGAGCTTCCTCTAGCGGAGGGCCAGCCGGTTTTCGTAGCAACAGGCGATAGAATGTGGTATTGCGGATGACACCCGAGCCGCCAAAGGCAAAGGCCGTCATTTGAATCTCAACGCCTATGGGCGGACTTCCTGTTGTTCTATGCTCTCCACCGGCGTCATTCATGATCCACCAGTGCATCTGGTCGCCAGATAGGAGGGGTCGTTCTCCCTTCTCCAGATCAATGACGCGGTCCAGTCGCTGTGAAAGCGGCCACATCATGAGGTCGATTCGGTTTCCCGCTGCATCGAGAGTTGGCGCACCGAGGCCAGTGGGCCAGCCTGCTAGGTCCGGCCGGACCCTACCAGTCCGCTCGTACTCTTCGATGATGTCACGATCCATCGACCAGATACGGTCGAACTTCGAACAGTCGCCTCCGGCAGACCCATCGTCGGCCAGGGGCCCGGGCCAATACTCGGCGGGACGATAGGTGGTGGCTGCGGCACGCAGGCTGTCGTCGATGAGCCCCGTCACCCAGATTGCGGCGCTAAGTATGCCATTTCGTCCACTACCGTTGGGCACTTCGTACCCGTAAGGACTGCCCCGCCAGAACAACATCCCGTCGTTCAGAAGGCGAGCGCGCACATTGTTGATGTCCAGATAGGCCTCGGCCAGACCGGTCGGGCACGACGAGTCAGGCTCCTGGGCCAGGGCGGAGACCGACACCGGTGCCGCGAGGAGGGCGAGTAGACACGCTATTAATGGAGTTCTGGCCACGGAGTGCGGAGTGCTTTGAGACAGTCTACGGCCGGAATTGTCCTAAGGCCCATCAAGGATTCTCGTCAGTCGGAAAAGAGTGGTGACCCGGACTGAATGCTCGAAGTCGGTGGACCGAGGGTCTCGCGTGCAAGCGGCGGCTACACCGGGTTTACCGTGGGTCCGATGTACCCGTTCCACGCCGCCTTCGACCGTAGTTCCTATCGCCCGGAATGGACTGAAAGGAGGGCCCGATTCACAGTCGGTCGGTATCCTCCCAAAACGTGCCTTTTGGCGCCGCTGACTGGGGATTTGTCGAGGCTCTCAGTGGTTTGCCTTTCAGTGCCCAGCCGGACTGCAAAGCAGCCCAGCTTGAGGCTGCTTTTTCGCGGCCAAGTACGTCCCCCAGAACTCCACCGTTGCGCCTGATCCCCCCAAGAGCTTGGTCACTACCTGGCCGCCAACATCTGCCGCACCGCTATGTAGTGGTCCAACTGGAACCTGACGAAGTAGACCCCGCTCGCGAACCCCCGAAGGTCCAAGATGGTCTCCTGCCGGCCGGAGGTTCGAACGCCTTCAGTCAGCACTCTCACGCGTCTTCCGAGGATGTCGTAAACTTCCAAACGGACGAGCGCGGTCTCGGGCAACGTGTAGCGAACCCGGGCTTGGCCCTGGGAGGGGTTGGGATACGCCCTCGGTTCCAACGACACACAGGTCCCAAGTCGGGCCGGGGTTACCGCACTAAGATCGGCAACGTCTGTCGCCTGTCGCCTAAGTCCAGGACCAGGAAGTAGACGCCCGGCGTGAGCACTGGTAGATGGAGGGTCCTCTCGAGTGCCGACAAACCGTATCGATACTGGCCGAGCTGCCGCCCGAGCGCGTCGAACACCGAAATTCGGTCTGGACTAGGTTGACCCGCGATTCGGACGGTACCTGTTGTCGGATTCGGGTAGACAGTGTATTGGACAACCGGGGTTTCCGGCGGCTTGATCGGATCCGGCGTGATCGAGGAGGGCGGACCGTCGGGATACCAGACTGTAAAATTTGACGCCACGCTGCCGCCCGTGTACACCAACTCTGAGCCCAGTCCAAGGTAGAGCGTGCCGTCGTGAGCAACCGCCAGGTTTGGACCGCTGGAAAGTGCCCAATACTCCGGGGTCCCCCCAAGGTAGTTGTCCGCCCTCCCCATTTCGCCCGAGACCCCAGGGACGGCTTGCCACCGCTCGTCCTTCCACTGAGCGATTCCGTGGGCGTCTGCGAGACCAGCCCACCGAAAGGACCCAGCGGCGAAAAGTCGTTGTTCGCGGTCCACGCCCAGGTATCTGGCCTGGTTTCCACCCCCCGTGAAGCCCGCATCCATTGCGTCCCAGCTGCTGCCATTCCAGCGCTTTGTTTGGCTCCTGTTCCCAGATACGAGGCTACCAACATTGTCCAGGGCAACTACTGAGCCCTGGTGCACCACGAGGCCGGCAGCCGTGCCTTCAAAGCCTTCGCCCATGGCGATGAGTTCAGACCCGTCCAGCCGGGCAATATGATGCAACCCGGCGGAGTCAAAACCGCCACCAATCACCAGGGACCCATCCGGCGCGGCGACGACAGACGATACGGGGCCGTCGATCCTGGTGAGGACCGTCCAGCCGGGATCATTCCACCTAATGACGAACCCTGTGCCGGCATCCCACTGATCAGATCCGACCGCGATGAGACGTCCCTCGACGTCTCTTGCGAATGCGCGGACTGCAAAGGGACCGGGGGGAAACGGCAATTCTCCCATGGGATGCCATCGCGTGCCGTCCCAGCGAGCAAGGCCTGGCAACTCGGTGTCTCCGGAGCGGTGGAAAATTCCTGATGCAAAGATTTCGCTGGAGTCGTCTCCGAAAACCACGAGGACCTCGTCGTCGAAAGTTTCTCCGAGAGTGCTCCACTCTCCGGCTTCGAAGACTGCGATGTGCGAGGAACGGTCCCGGGAAAAGCCGACCTGACTCGCGACCACTGCTCCGCCCGTCGCCATGGCGTGGACTGCACGAACCCTGTCAGGCAACCCGAGGCGCGGCGTCGAATCCCGCAAGGGCCGCCAGTCGGATCCTACCAGATGCACGGCGGTCTCGATTGGACTGGCGTTGTTGAGGCGGAGGGTCCCGGCGATGACCACGCCCTGCCCCGGACTTGCAGACACATCCGAGACCGAACCCCAAAACGCTGGGCCGACCGCAGCCCAGCTGTCTCCCATCAAATGTCGAACCCGAAGCGAATCGTTCTGTAGGGTGGTAGCCCAGACCTGCCCGCCGCGCCCGTACACGTGTTGCACGCCCTCGAGGACCGATCCGACGAGCTGGCCGTCCGTCCAAAGCTGAAGACGTCCTCGTTCTGCAACGTAAAGATAGCCCCGGCCGTCGACTGCCATCGACCCTCCCTCTCGGGCTCCACCCATGCATTCGAATTGGGTAGCATTTACTGGGAGGCGGGCAAGGCACAAGGTGCCATCGCCAATAGAGGCGTAGACAGTTCCGTCAGGTGCAATCGCCATTTTCCCGACATAAGCCCCAGCAGAGTTGCCACGAGATGTCCACCCGGTTCCGTTCCAGCTCTTCAGGCCCACGGTAGACCTGTAGACCAACGGCGTCCGGAATGGGCCTCCCGTTCGCGTCCCTCCGCCGATGTTCACGGTTCCGTCCGGGGAAACCGCAAACGCGAGCGGCGGGTCGGCGAAGCCCGCCCCGAGCGGCTTCCATTCAAAGCCGTTCCACCGGGCGACCCTACGCGAGGCGACCGACCCAGCCCGAGAAAAGTCGCCAACAGCGTAGATTTCCGAGCCGTTTCCGGGGTAGAGCCCGGCTATCCAGCCATCGAATTCACCGACATTATCCCAGTTTGCACCGTTCCACTTCAGGACGCCGTTCCAGACTTGCCCGCCGGTTGACAGCATTGGCCTTCCGTAGGCATAGATCTCTCCGAACTCCGTCAGAACAACGCGCTTTGGCCCGGCTACGCCTTCGGCCCTGAAACTGTCTGACCATCCGCCGCACCCGGGTCCACCGGGACACGCCTGGCCGAACGCAGCCATGGGACCAGTGGCGATGGTCAGGATCGAAACCAGGATAGAGACGAACCGCATTATTCGGGGTGCTCGCTTGGATCCGTCCGGAGGCGGTGAAGCCGGGACGATTCTCATCATGGACAGTAATGAACGGCTCAAGAAAAGCCAAGCGGATCGAGCCTGGCGCTAACGTGTTCGCCCACAAAGAAAGTCGTTTGCCACCACTCTCCTCAGCCTTCTAAGTCTTCGCGTGCGCGTACCACCGCATGCCCAGTGCCGGAGATGCGGCCGAGACTGGCCCGCTGGATCGGGTGCGCCGACGATGGATGCAGCCGGAAGAGTGCAGGCCCCGCTTCCACCCTGACATCAACCGGGACGGTACTCTTCCATACCCACCAAACGACGGCCTACGGCCCGTGGGCGTGTCCAAGTCGATACCCCGCGCCCCAATTCGCTGGCCCCCTCGCAGCGCATAGGTCACGTCTGCACTGACGGAGGCAGCGAATCCAATGTCCCCAGCACACTTCTCGTCGTTGGCAAATTGGCCGTTGCTGGAATCGCGACAAATATCCCCTTCTTGCCGGTATCGCGAATCCGCCTCATCACCGGGCACGACCATGATGGGAAGAACATGTTTGATCGGACGGAAATGTCTTCACATGTAAGCTGGAAAGGCGCTATGACTCAACGGTTATGCCGCTACTGTATAACCAGGGTGCTCGATCCAACCGTGAGGCCCCGCCCGTCAACCAACCGAACGAGCACGACACCGGGAGGTAGCCCTTCCAAGCTAATAGGAATCCGAGATTCCGCACCGGGCCAGATTTCACGGCGAATCGCGCGGCCTAGCATATCAACAACCTCCAGGCGAAGTCCTGTCGCCGGGATCCCGAGGGTTGCCCACGCGAGGCTGGAAGCAGGATTTGGGTAAATCTGGAGCGGGTTAGTGAAATCAGGCGCCTCCTCTGTTGAAAGGGCGACGTCTGATTTCTTGCTTCCAAACTCCCCTGACGCCACGCGGGCGTATCGCAGCCTCCAGCGGCGATCACTATCACCACTACCGAAGCCGCCGCTATGCCATGTGGCGTACTCGACAAGCCCGACTCCAAGTCCGTACTCCCACCATCGGCCACTGCAGCCGGCCCCAGCGGTGCCACAGCCCCGGGCCTCTACTCGCGCCGCTTTCTCGACCTCGTACGGAGTGCCGCCGACAACAACATGACCTGGCTCGTTGTGAACACTTACCGTGTTCTCGTACGCATTGGTGAGTGGCCAGTAGCCGTCACACAGATCATTCGAATTGGCAGGCGACAGGAGATCTCGAGTTCGAGGGGAGTACCTCTGGGCAGCACATAGACCGCTTCTCAGGAAAGCCCCGGCTGCGTCGTACTCTGCAGACTCCAGGACTATCCACGGGGTAGCGTCTATCGTTGTATCCCTCAATACCTTGAACTCAAAAAGCGCCCCGGGGCCGGCGGCTACCTGTCCGGTGGCGACATCCATCACATAGACCTCGTACTGGAAGTAGCTGCCGGGGCGTGCTGTATCGAACGGCTCAAGATCCTGAGCCGCGGCAAAATTGCTCGACGGCAGAAGGAGGAGTTGAACAACAAGGCTGGCTACCGCCCAAATGGTCGTCGATCTTAGCTCCTTCATAACACTGGCCTCGGCCCAGCTTAGAAACAGTAACTTACGATAAGCACCTGACGGGTCAGGTGAAAGTTCGTCGTCAAAACACACGAGCGCCGTCGTTAAAGCTCCGCAAAACCCGGCCATAATCGGCTGACGCGTAGACGATGTGCAGCGTTGCGTCTTCCGCCAGGGCATAGACGATGTTGCCCCCGTTCTCGATTTCGACGGGCTGCCAGCTTCCGCCCCGGTCATTGCTTCGATACAATCCCTGGTGGCCCCAGGCGCCCAGCCAACGGGTCCCCCTGCTTTCTAGCGGCAGACCTGGCGACAAACCCCGGAGGGTTCCCCCTGGAATTCCCCGCGAAAGGCCTAAATGGTTCCGTGGTCGATTGCCAGCCTGGTCATGATGCCCAGTTCTGCTGCCCGCGACTGAACCCGGGCCTGAAGATCTTCAACCACTGCTTTCCGCCGACTTGGTCCACTGCCAAGGACATTGATCGAGAAGCCGTCGTGTTGCCAGATCATGAGGCGAAATAGTGGGCGTTCGCGGTCGGCCTCTTCCATCGCCGACTTGATCACTGGAGCCAGCAGCAGCCACTCGTAGGAGAAGAGGAGTTGGCTGATAATGTTGGACGGCTCGAGGACACCTCCGCCGAGCTCTACACCGAGAACGGTTGTGGTTGGCTGGCGAGCTACCGTATGAGCTTCATTCTTTGCAGCCTGCTGAATCTCCTCAAACACGGGATGCTCCTGCACTGCATTGATGAGCTTGTTGGAGGGCATTCTTCCGGTGGCTGCCTCATAAGCAAGCCTAGAATACCAGGCTGCCCCGTTGGAGCTAGCAGCCATCAGCATGGAAATTGCGTACCTCTTGACAATCACCTTGAAGAGCTTCTCGTCAAACCGAGGCGCAATTTCCCCATGGAGAGTCTTCCAAATGGAAATGTCATCATTCAGGCGCGTGCCAAGTTTCGGGAGGTTCCAATGGTGCTGGGCGATGGCGAGAGCCGCACTCTGGAGGTCGAGCTCGATCCAGTTCTGCCCCAGCGTTCGCCGCATCCAGGAGGGACAATTCTGTAGGCTGTAGCCGAGGGCATGGAGGCGAGGGGTGGCGGTGGAGGCCGAGTATATCGGTTTGGGCAGCGCAATTAGGTCCCGCAGTGTCCTCCGATGCCGGCTACGCGCTGGCTCGCCAAACTCCGCGGCCATTGCGTAACACTCGGCAACAGCTTCCGTCGGGAATTGGAAGGCCCGCGGCGGAAGACCGTTTAGGAAACGCTGGACCGTAGCGACGCTGCTGATGTTCGATTCCTGCACCCGCGCCAGGCGGCTCTCGCCCTCGGCCTTCTTGGTCTTCCAGTTCCAGGACCTACCGGTTGCGACCATCACCGGCGCCTCGAGATCGCTGGGCGCACACGAGAGATCCTTCTCGATCATCTGGCGCAGCTTCTTAGGGACCGCCGCTTGAACGCCGTCGATCTTCCTGGCCACGGAGCCGGCGATATAGCCGGTCACCTTGGCGCCGCGTAGATACCGATCCACGAGTCGCTGCAGGATCTTCCCAGTGGCCTCCTCGCCCACAAAACTGGATTCCCGACGGTCCAGAATGCGGGCCATCGAGGCACGGCTCGTGATGACGACATTACCAAGCGCGAAGACATAGGAAAGGACCAGCAAGCGGTCGTCCTCAGAGTCAAACCGGAAGTGGTCCTCAATGGCCGTCAGGGTCGGCCGGTCAAGGATCAGAAGCGACTGCGGCATATTGTCCGGCCACACGGCGTTCGACCGGGGGAAGTCCTCCTCCTTGCGGGCCTCGTGCTCGACGGCCTGCCTTACTCCTTCGTCGATCTCCTTTTCGCTCATCAAATCCTCAGACTAACCGCCTCGTCCACCAGGCCAAGACGGCCTTGACCGAGTGTGTGGGCTTCAAACAGGACGATTTCGCCATCATTCCCCTCGAACCAAGTCCATCACTGCCTCCTTAGGCCGAGCGCAAACGTCCTTCCAGACGATAGTCATCGCTGTCAGACTTAGCAACTCTGACCCTCGTCGGACTTGTTCGTAATAGGCCTTGTAGGCCGCTAGTGCGCCGATTGGCCGCCGAGCAACAAAACACGGCGAACTCTTATGGAAAGGGGAAGAAGCGATTTCTGAGGGAACCGGGGCCTCGGTCCCGGTGATTGAGCTGACTGAGGGCGGCTCCGGAACTACCTGGATTGGCGAGGCGAGCCGTCAGGCGGTCAAATCTCTTCTGGACTGTCCTGGCTGGCTGATTGCTGGTTCCTTGGATTTGGAGGCTTCGAAGTGATCAGAATCCCAGGCCACTCACATTTGCGTCCGCTTTTGCTTCGAAAAAGGCCCGAACTCCAAGGCCGTGGTACGTTGACCTGATGACCGTCTTCGATCATTTTGATGACGGTGCCCAACAGCTCGACAGGGGCCGGGGTCGTGGTCACGCCGCTTCGACTGGCGCTCCCTGCGACTTCCGGGTGATGATCGCCACATCGATGAGCGTGGATCCGCCACACCGACAGCAGGACATTATTGCGTACTCGCGGCCGGCCATTTGAACGTGGTCCTTGGCGAACGTGAACTGGCTGTTCTGGCACACGGGGCAGCGACTGCGGGCCGAGGCGTACCGGAGCATGGAGAGTAATCTGGAGCCTTTCATCTGCATGGACGCAAGGAACGTCTCCCGTTTGTCGGGCGCCAGATGTCACATACCGGGAGGTCGAAGAATCGGATCCCGGGAACCGACAGACTCCAGAACACGACCTTCGTCACGACCAAAAGACAGCGGGCCCCGAGCCGAAGCCCGGAGCCCGTTTTATCGGACGGTCCTCCTGTCACGGACTCTGCCTACTGGGGCAATCCGCATAGGGCCTTGCGATCCTCGTTGGAGCAGAGGGTTGTGCTCGGAGGCTTGAACCCAGTATCGCCGTCTTCGCACGGGTCAGGATCCGCTACTCCGATAGCCACGTCCGCGTCAAACATCATAGTGACCGTGCCGCAGGACCGTTCCCAGTGAAATTCGAGAACGGCTCCAGGCATTCCGGTCCAGCCCGGCCAGTTATCGGATGCCAAGACCGCCCAGTCAGGGCCCCCCTTCGCCGCAATCTCCTCCGAGGACTGGCCAAGTCCTGGTGGCTTCGCGTCCGTGACAACGGTGTCCTGAAAATCATGCAGCACGATGGGTTGCTGCTCGCATCCAGCGAGGATGCAAAACGCGACGACTAAAAGCGCGGAGGTGAAATATCGCATCACGGGAAGTCGCACATCTGTGAGTGCGGGGTATGGTGAGGTGTCACACCAAGAAGATGACCGTTTGCGTCGGTACCGGCATTTTGCCCGAGAATATGATCCATCTCATGCATGATTGCCCCTTGGAGGCTCGAGTATCCACCGGGTGGCCGAGTGGTTGCCCAGGCAAAATACGAATTATCCAGGAGGAACCAGTCTGCTGCGCTGCCGAAACGATCTGCTGAGGTCGGCGCGGCTCCACCGTCCGGATACCCAGGAGGGGCGACCCTGAACCCGCCAGTAGAAACTATCGCAGCCGCCACCGTTCCACCTGTACGGCAGATGTCAATTGAATGATTCTGCAGAGCGGCAATGGCGTTCTGCATGGCTGCAGCTTGGGAACTGTTTGTCTGTGTTCCGGCGCACCATGCCATGTGGTCTGGGAACGCCGGTGCACCGGAGGGATCCACGTAATTCGAGTAGTTAATGCTGCAATCAGGCTGCATTGCGTAGCCGATTGTGTTGGGATCGGGCGGCCCACCGGTGCCACCCCCACCGCCGCCCGGCTCCTCATATGCCGGCCAGCCGCCGCCACCCGGGGCATCCGGGTCGCCGAGAATGTCTCCGTCTGGCGTAATCGTGATCTGGTCCTCACAAATGTAACCGCCGTAATCCTGGTCCCATGTGCAATCAAGTTCGTCAGCTGCGGTCTTATTGGCCCCATCGTTCGGCTGTAGATACCGAAGATGCCTCGGGAGACGTAGGGCTTCTTCGACCAACCAGGTCTGTACTCCATCATCATCGGGGATAATGCACTCTGCAAGGCGGATTGCCACGCCATCTTTGTCGCGGAGCACGTATCGCACCGACCGCTGACCTGGCAGATCTTGAAACTCAGAAGGCAGTTTCATGGGCTTGACCGCGGCCTTGATCCGGCCAGACCGGGTTCGTGTCGCGATTGTACAGGCGAACTGTTTCTTGCCTTTGGCTGCATCGTCTTCAAAAAGGAAGACGCCATCAAGCGACAGAAGCGATTCGACAGTAATGTCGCCGCCAATGGAGGGGGCGGCCGAGATAGACCCGGATTGGCTGGCGGACTCAGCCTCAAGGGGAGAAGCCGAGTCACAACCAGCCCAAATAAGGGTGGCGAACAGGGCGAGGGGAAGTAAGCGTTTCATAAACCTCATCGGTTTGAAAATTGAGGGGACGCCTCGGTGGCGGCAGTATTGTGGGCCGACCCGAAAGCGAAAGATGAGAGCCTGACGGCGTGCACCATAGACAACGAGAAACACCTGCCAAGCACGCCACTCAATTATCCAATTTCTCCGGGCTCGCCGAATGAGGCGAGATGACCAAAAACTGCCCGAGGAAACGACCGTTCTCTCAGTCCCCGTTCGAGGACAGCGTGTCCCTGAAACCAGGCAAACGGTAGTCCCTCAGTGGCCGTCCCCGTCCTCTTCCATAGCGTACTGCGGATTGAGCATGGGGGCCAGAAAGTCCCGCGCGGTGCCGTTATCGGTCGAAACGCTTCGACCTCCTCTCTCGTCAGGCCTCGATTTCCGTCGAGCCCGAGGCCACCCAGGTGTTTCCGTACGCGGCCACTCGCGACGGTATCGCCTGCCTGCCCATCGACTTCGACCAGATGCGGGTTCGCTTCTTCGATCTGGAATGCCACCGCTGGCGCGCCTACTCGAGGTCGCCCGGACGTTTCCGGCAGGAGTCGGCGCTGAGAACCGCGGGGGTGCCCCCAGCGGGTGTACCGACTTGCAGGCTCGGGTAGATGTACCAATCGGATTCAGACGCCCAGGAATGGCACCGACCCAACAGGCCGAATCCATTTTGGCCAGTCTCTAACACGTTTCTGGTTACGGAGACGGACTCGAGTCTGGATCTCATTTTGGACCGAGTCCGACCCGCTCGTCAGGACGTCCATAGAACCCGGACTTTCTTCTGGAATTGCCCGGAGAGCGAGAGCCATCACCGTGGGCGCGGAGGGCAAGCTGGCATGATCACCGTGCTCCTGGCGCCGGTCGTCGATGCGGCAGAAACGGGAAGATATCCACAGCGGTCCCCGGAGTCGGAACGAAGGCTGGGGAATGGGACGTACAAGTGCTGGTCGCCGCCGAGCGCCTCGGCACTATCTGCGTAAGAAACGGAATCACGCGCAAACCTCGGTTGACTGACGGGGGGCGAAGGCGGGTTGAATGAGGCTATGCCTCCAACTCGCCCATGGCAAAAACACAAACTTCCCGGGATCCGCAAAGGAAGCCCACATCCCATGAGTCGCTGAGCTCTCAGCGGGGGCACAACTCAGATAGATCAGCAACCCGTGATTTGGCAGGGTTCCAGGTGGACCCTGCTGAACTCCTGCCACTATTGACCCCCGAGGTCATCGAGGCGCTCGCCGTCGAGCGTGACCGGGTCTGGGGAGTCAAGGATGTGGTTGCCCGGCTGCCTGTCAGCGAAAAGATCGTTCGCAGAATGATCGGCGAAGGGCGCATCCCGTCGGAAAAGATTGTCGGCAGAATATTCGTCCAACGGACGGCTTTCTTGAGAGCGTCTAGCCAGGGCTTCCCGCTACCGAAGGGAAGGATGCGCCAGAACAGCGGGGCAAAGCGATGAGCCGGCGCAACTCGCCCACGATAAGTCTGGGCCGCGGATTCTCTTACCGCCTACATCGAAACACCTTTCGCCTGCGGATCTATGATCGAGGAAGGGTGCCCAAGGAAAAAACGGTCTCACTCAACACCGACTCCCCGTCCCTGGCGGCACTGCGGGCAGCAGACTACTACCAACGATTTACCACGTGCCGTTGGTCGCCGTGGGATGATGCTGTTTCATACGTCTCTATCGGAGAAGCTCTAGCTCGATACGAGAAGGAGAGGCGCGACCTCCGCGAGCGCACAAGATATGATCTACTCTGGACGGTTAGACGGTGTCTGGAACCCCTAGGTCTAGATACTGGAATCGAGTCTGTCAGGCCGGCCGACATTCGCCCCTTCATTCAACGGCCGGATATCAGGCAAGCCACAATGGCCAGCTACTACCGGAAACTCCAAGCGTTTTTCGGCTGGTGCCAAACGGTCCGGATAATAGAGGAGTCGCCGCTCGAATTCATACCTCGCCCCGCCGAGCCTCAGGTGCTCCCAAACGGCTTGACCCAGGTCGAGCTCGCCCGCCTGCTAGGCGTCGCCCGCGACCGCGAGGCCGGTCTTGTTGGTAGATACCCAAACCCTTCATGGGCGTCAAACGCCTTTGAACTGCTTGCCTGGACGGGCTTGAGGCCAGCCGAGGGTGCGCGTCTCGAGTGGGCCGATATACACGAACGCGTCATCCTCGTCCGGACCCGTTCGGCTAGGACGAAGACTGACAGAGAGCGGGCAGTCACAATCGTTCCGCAGGCTCGGAGGGTCCTCGAACGGCTGCCGCGAGACTCTCCGTACGTCCTGCCCGGGGGACAAGGTGGCAAACTCTACGTCTCCGGATTGTCGCGACGGTTTGCGTTATTCCGCGACCTCGCGGAGCTCCCGAAGAAGTACACCCTCTACTCAATGCGACACACTTTCGCAGCGGAGTACAGGCGGCGGGGAGGCTCTTTGGTTGGACTTCAGTACGAACTGGGTCACAAGACCATAAAGACGACGGAAAAGTACGGACATCTCGGCCTCGACGAGCGCATTGAATACACCTGTCGCACGTTCTCAGACCCCACTCCGTGACCACGATTCGGGAACTCTTCGGGAACCCCCAAACACAAAAACGCCCCAACAACCGTGTAAGTCGTTGGGGCGCATTGTGACCCCGCTTGGGTTCGAACCAAGGACCCTCTGATTAAAAGTCAGATGCTCTGCCAGCTGAGCTACGGGATCGTCAGAGGCTGTTACACCCCATGGCCAGCGATTGGCGAATGCCGACCGCAGCCGAAGAATACGGAGTGGCCTGCAAAAAGGCCTACGGTGTCGGGTTCTGATCGCAGACTTGGCAGGAATTCCAACATTGGCGCTATTGTGCGCCCACAAAATCCGCTTTTCGGGTCGCAACCAGGTTCGCCCCCGGCCTCGATCACAGGCTCGCGATAACCCGCTGAAGCCGGGAGCGGACCTCCGTGGCCACGTCTCCGAGTCCATCATTCTCGACAGCCGCCATGGAGGCAACGGGATCGACAGCCGACACTTCGGTGCCGCCGGAGACCTCTTGCAGGATGACGTTGCAGGGCAACATGAGCCCAATGTGTGACTCGGATTGCAGCGCCTTGTATGCCAGCGGGGGATTGCAGGCTCCCAGAATCTTGTAGGGTCTGAAGTCCACATCCAGCTTGTTCTTCAAAGTCTGCCGGATATCGATCTCGGTCAGAACGCCGAATCCTTCCGCCTTCAGTGCTTCGCGGACCAAGGGCTCGGCCAGTTCCAGAGAAGTGGAGAGCGTCTTCGAGAAGTAGTAGGACATGGCGGGCTGCTCTGGCTAGTTATGACAAGTAATACCAAGTAAATCGCGCCGCAGTTCCCGGGTGAAGGGGGCGGGCCGCACTTGCATGGCGCTACTCGCGAACCCGATCCTTACGCATGAGCGACAAAGAAACCCCCGCACTCCCGAAGTCCCTTCGCACCTGGGACGGAATTGCACTTCTGATCGGGATCACGATTGGGTCAGGCATCTACTCGACGCCCTACCTCATCGCCGGATATTTTCCGGATTTCGGAACTGTGGCCATTGCTTGGGTGGCTGTCGGACTGTTTGTATTGGTTTCCGGAATGGTCTACGCGGAATTGGGCACACGCCTTCCTGCCACGGGCGGCGAGTTTGTCTACATAGAACGGGCGTTCGGGCGCTGGCCGGCCTTCATGTACGGATGGGCGCAGCTCTTCATTATCCGAACCAGCCCGGCGGCCGGCCTCTCGATCATCGCTGCGGACTATGTCGGGTACTTCGTGCCGTTGGGTGACACGTCCCATTTGGTGGTCGCGCTGGGGATTCTGGTGATTCTGGGCGTGGTTAACGTCATTGGGGTCCGATGGGCCAGTCTCACCAACAAGTTCTCAACGGTGGTCAAGGTCACCGGACTCCTGGTGTTTGCGGCGGCCGGCTTGTTCATGCTGCAGAGTGTCCCCATGCAGTTCGGTGAGGTCACGCCTCCAACGACCGGTCTTAGCCACACAGGCAATCTCATCGCCGCGCTCTTCCTGATCATTTTCAGCCACACGGGCTGGGACCGGGTCGGATACGTGGCGGGGGAGATGGAAGACCCTCGAAAAAGCCTGCCCCGCACGATGCTCATTGGCCTGACGCTGATTCTGGTGATCTATTGGGCCGTAAACATGGTCTACTACGGAGTTCTGGGTGTTGACGGCCTCCGGGCGACCACCACGCCGGCCGCCACGGTGATGAGTCAACTGACGGGTCGGATCGGAGGCGGGATTGTCGCCATCCTGGCGATCGTATCGGCTCTGGGCAGTATCAACGGCACCATGATGGCGTCGAGCCGGGTCTATTTTGCGATGTCGCAGGAGGGACTGCTCTTCAAATGGCTGGACTACGTCCACCCCAGGTTCCGGACGCCGACTCGTGCGGTCATCGCGCACGTGGTTTGGGCGGGCGTCATTCTCATCGTTCGAGGCAGTTTTGCTTCCATCGTGGCCGGCATGGTCTTCGGCGTCCTCATTTTTTATGGCCTGACCGCAGTGGCTCTGTTCAAGTTCAGGCGAGAGGGCGACGGAGATTCGATAGCCTGGAAAATGCCGGGTTATCCGTGGCTTCCGGGCCTGTACCTGATCACCATCGTGGGCCTCCTGGTGACGCGTGTCATCTTCGAGTGGCAGGCGTCACTCATAGACTTCGCGTTCATCGCCACCGGACTTCCCGTCTACTTTATCTGGATGCGGCACCGTGCCGCGGCACTCCTGACCGGGAGCGGCACCCCACCGGCAGCCTAGCAGGCCCCGCCTGGTCTGGGTACACCGTTTACTTGGAAGATCTCGTCCAGACGAAACCGCTCGCCGGAAGCCAGAATGGCGTATTCCACGTCGCCCGTGTTCTCGAAGTCCACGAATCGGTCTCGCAGAGAGGTGCCGTCCGAAAGGAGGATGTCACACTCATCACCTCGAACCGCCCAATGCTCCAGGCGGTCATAAAAGCCGCAGTCGATGGGCGTGTAGTCCGCCTTTGGTGTCGATGCCGGCTCGGCCGCCGATGCCTTCTCGGCAGTGGGAGGCAGGCCCGCCCAAACTTCAGCCATGGGCCGCCTGAGCACCATCTCTCCCTCCATGAGCCGCCGGTCGAAGTTCAGGAATCCGTGGATCATGTAGATTTCCTGGGGCGAGCAGTCAAGCAGAAACTTGCACTCCCGGTCTCCCTTGCGATGGTCCGTCGTCCAAATCGCACCCACCAGTCCCAGGTCCGACGTCCCCACAAAGACATCCAACTCCTCGCCGTCCGAACTCATGGTCTGGTTGACATAGCCGTAGTCCATCGGATAGACGATAGACGCGTGCACAGGGTGGACCGAGCCGCGGGGCCGATCGATGGTGACCCCGTTTTCCCGGATGAGGGCCTCCCAAGACGACCAATCCAGCGTCTGGCCCCAGGTGAGGGTGGCCGCGCTGCCTGATCTGAGGGTCAACTTGTTCGGGGCCATTCCAGCGTCTGCGAGCTAGTCTTCCTTGGGGACCGTCACGGCAATGTGGAGGTCCTTCAACTGGTGAGCATCCACCACATCAGGCGACACCACCATGGGCTCCTGGGCACTCTGCGTCTTGGGGAACGCGATGACGTCTCGGAGGGACTTGGCGCCCGTAAGGAGCATCGCGATACGGTCCAGCCCAAAGGCAATCCCGCCGTGCGGAGGAGCGCCAAACCGGAAGGCGTCCAGCAAGAACCCGAATCGCTGCTGGGCCTCTTCCTCCTCAATTCCCAGCGCCGCAAACATCTGCCGCTGGATCTCCGGGTTGTGAATTCGGATGGAGCCGCCGCCGATCTCGTTGCCGTTCAGCGTGATATCGTAGGCGCGCGCTCGAACTGCCCCCGGATCCGTGGCCATCAATGCCATGTCTTCGGGTTTGGGAGACGTGAAGGGGTGGTGCATGGCGTGGAAACGCTGCGATCCTTCGTCCCAATCCAGCAGCGGGAAGTCCGTGATCCAGGCAAACTGCCACGGCCCTTCGGCGCCGTCCTTGATGAGTTCCAACTCGCGGCCCATGTGAAGGCGCAAGTCGCCCATCTGCATGTAGACCTTGGGGGCTGCACCCGCCAGGACCAGCACCAGATCGCCCGCTTTGGCTCCTATGGCGGATACCGCACCGTCCACGGCCTCCTGGGGCAGCACCTCGGCCTTGACGCTGGAAAACACTGCGCCGCCGTCTGACGGTAGCTTGAAGTAGACCAGGCCGCCCGCACCAATCCGCTTGCGGACGATGTCCTTGTCCAGCCGGTCCATCGCACCACGACCGCGGTCGCCTTCGCCTGGGACTACAATCGCGACGATCTTGCCGCCGGTCTCGATGACGTTGTCAAATACCCGAAACCCGCTACCAACGAAAGCGCTTGTGGCGTCGTGGATCTCGAGCCCAAACCGGAGATCCGGCTTGTCGGATCCATACCTCTGGACCGCGTCGGCATAGGTCAGGCGCGGAATGGGAAGGGGCACTTCGTACCCCTTGAGGTCTTTCCAGATCTTGGCAAGCAAGCGGTCGAACGTCTCGTAAATGAGATCTTCCGTGGGGAAGGTCATCTCGACGTCTATCTGGGTGAACTCTGGCTGGCGGTCCGCCCGCAGGTCCTCGTCCCGGAAACACTTCGTGATCTGGAAATATTTGTCCAGCCCGGCGATCATCAGGATCTGCTTGTAGGTCTGCGGACTCTGGGGCAGGGCGAAGAACTTGCCGGGGTGCACGCGGCTGGGCACCAGGAAGTCACGGGCACCCTCGGGCGTCGACTTCATGAGTACAGGCGTTTCCACCTCCACGAAGTCCCGCTCGTGGAAGAACTGGCGCACGGACTGGTAGAGGTCGCTCCGAAGGACCATGTTGTCCCGGAGCTGAGGACGCCGAAGGTCCAGGTATCGGTACTTGAGGCGCAGGTCCTCGTTGGTGTTCTGCGCCTTCTCGTCGTGCGAGGACACCGGGAAGGGTACCGCGTCGGATCGGTTTAGGATGATCAACTCGTCTACCCGAACCTCAATGCCGCCGGTAGAGAGCTTCGTGTTCACCGTGTCGTCCGAGCGGCTACGCACCTTGCCCTTGACTGAAATCACCCACTCACTGCGCAGCGCATCCGCAGCGGCTAGGGCCTCCGGGTTGTCCTGCGGAGAAAAAACGATCTGCGTGAGGCCGTAGCGGTCGCGCATGTCAATGAAGATCACGCCCCCCAGATCACGCCTGGTATCCACCCAGCCCTTTAGGGTGACGTCTTGACCAATGGACTCCGCGCGGAGCTCACCGCAGGTATGACTGCGGTACCCGTGCGTGTCGGTCTGGCCGATGTAGGAAGTGCTACTCATTGAAAAAAGCGGTCGTCGCGCCGCCGATTGAAGGGCCTGGAGTCAACAAAAGCGGCCGCTCACCGACCCGTCTGTGACCAGAAAAAATACGATTGTGGCGCTCAGGGCATGCTGAATTATTGGTTTAGACATGCCTGGAAGCGTTTTCTATCTTAGCCCAGCCAAACCCCTCCAGATGTGGACGGGCGCCCATCACCCACAACCCAACCCTTAATGGCTGACTCAAGCATTTCCGGGCCTTCCGAGGCCACATTCTTTGGACATCCCAGAGGCCTCGCGACGCTCTTCTTCACCGAGATGTGGGAGCGGTTCAGCTATTACGGAATGCGCGCCCTGCTCATCCTGTTCATGACAGGAGCGACCGTCGGCGCCAACCCCGGAATGGGTCTGTCCGATGGGACGGCAGCCGCCATTTACGGCCTGTACACGGCGCTGGTCTATCTGCTCTCACTGCCCGGCGGCTGGGTGGCCGACAAGATTTGGGGACAGCGAAAGTCGGTTTTTGTCGGGGGCTGCATCATTGCCGCGGGCCACTTCAGCATGGCCGTGCCCACCACCACATTCTTCTTCCTCGGACTGATCCTGATCGTTCTCGGCACGGGCCTGCTGAAGCCAAACGTGTCGAGTGTCGTGGCTGAATTATATCCCGAAGGAGGTGCGCGGCGAGACGCGGGATTCTCCATTTTCTACATGGGTATTAACCTGGGTGCGCTCCTGGGACCGCTGCTCACCGGATGGGCGGGCGAAGGATACAATTGGCATTACGGGTTCTCTCTGGCTGGTTTCGGCATGATCCTCGGGTTGATCCAATACCGGATGGGATACAAGTACATGGGCGACATCGGTACACTGAAAACCGACCTGACCGACGCGGCCGTAAAGGCTCTGGAGCGAAAATTCTACATGGTCACGGCGTCCGTCATCGGGGCAATCGCGCTCTTTGGCTATCTGGTTTCCGTTGGCGTGTTTGATGTCACGCTGACCCAAATCGCACAGGCGCTCGGTGGGTCAGTCCTCGTCATTGTGGCCATCTTCTTCATCTACCTCATAGTGGCAGGCGGGCATACGACGGAGGAGAAACGGCGCCTGGGCATCATTTTCTGGCTGTTCATCCTGGCCGCCATTTTCTGGAGTGGATTCGAGCAGGCCGGGTCATCCCTCAACCTGTTCGCGGACCGCTACATGGATCGTATGGTAGGTGGGTTTGAGGTCCCTGCCAGCTGGTTCCAGTCCGTCAATTCGGTCTTCATCATCATCTTCGCCCCCGTTTTCGGTTGGCTCTGGGTGACGCTCGCCCAGATCAACAGGCATCCCAGCTTTCTCTACAAGTTTGCCCTGGGTCTCCTGGGTCTTGCGGGAGGTTTCTTCGTGATTTCCTGGGGCGCTGCCAACGCAGACGGTGCGGTTGGCGCGTCTATGGCGTGGTTGATTGTGATGTACTTCTTCCACACAGTTGGCGAACTCTGCCTGTCGCCAGTCGGCCTCTCGTCCATGACCAAGCTCGCACCCAAGGGTCGCGTGGGTCAGATGATGGGCATCTGGTTCGTTGCCACCGCGCTGGGCAACCTGATCGCCGGCCTGGTTGCCGGGAGCCTGGAGTCGTTGCCGCCAGACGAGCTCTTCCGAACCGTTGCCATGATTACTGGTGGGGCGGGCGTCTTTGCCATGGTTGCCGCACCGCTACTCAAGCGTTTCACAGGTGGAATCGAATAAACCTCACTTTGTCAGACCGGGGCTGACACCCGGCTGACATGTGCCATACCTGATCCTCGCGCTCCACGGCGTCGCCTCGGCGATACCACAAAGGAGCCAGGATGGAGGAAGACCAGGACGAGGCCGCGCCCGCACAGTCGGCGGCGCGCGGCGTCAGCCACAAGACACGGCAAATGATTCGCTACGCGGCCGCGAGGTCCCGTTGCGAAATATGCCACAACACCCAGTTCTCCATTCGCCCGGAAACGATTGACGTGGGTGGGCGCGAGTACGCGGTGGTCACCTGCATCCGGTGCGGACGCATGGGACTCCACGACATGGTCGTGCTGCGCGCCAAAAGCGCGGGAGCACCAATCGACACGGCGGACGACTAGCTAGAACGTCGGGTTGAGCCTGAGCCAGAGCGTAGGCTCCATACCGGTGCCCATGTCTCGGAGCGGCCAGGCAAGCTCAAGGCGGATTTGCCGGTCACTCAAGGCGACGCCGAATCCGGCCGCGGGAATGACATCGTTCATGTCGAAGGAGTTTTCGCTCGGGCCATTAACCCAGCCTGCATCCGCAAGGGCAAACAGCGCGACGCCATCCAGGATGCCGTCCAGCGGATCCACATCGTAGAAGGTCAACTCGGCGTTGGCCAGCAGCATTTCACTGCCGCGAAACACGTTCTGCGGATACGCGCGAACTGATCCCGCGCCGCCAAGGGAGAATGTCTTCTGGAGGGGTAACTCGCCCTCGGAGAAGCCGCCGCGGAAACGAAGCGAAAGCCCGACATCCTTGGCGGGACGCAGATACGCCCTCACGTCACCGATGTACCGATTGAAATCGAAATCGCCTCCCATACCCTGGCCGAACTCGGCCTGCGCGCGGAATGCATACCCGCTCGGGATCCAGCGGAGTCCCTGAATGCGTCCACCATCCAGGGTGGTAATCACGGATTGCATGCGGCCGCTGTCGATGGCCGGATTGAACCGGAAGGAATCGCCGCCAAAGAGTGACCACGTTGCGTTGTGGGCCAGGCTCTTGTAGTCATCGCTGCGGTAGGCCACGCTGGCCTGGACCACGGGGGTCAGGCGGGCGACCGTGTAGAGTGTGTAGCCTTCCGTCTGGTAGTAGTCGAAGAGGTCAGTCCGGAAGAGGAATGCGGCCGAGGTGTTTTCTGCCCAACTGGCCTTCCACAGGTCATCCGTGCCGGTTTCCACCCGATACGCACCACCAATTTTGACGTCGAAGTCGTTTTCCGAGTACGACTGGCCCAGGCGGGCTTCAGCGCCGCCTTCGTAGCGCCACTCATCCAGGCCGAAGGAGCGGCTGACCTGGCCAAAAACGCGGGCCCGATCGTAGGAATCCCAATCCATTGGTTGGCGGCGCACACCCAGGGTGAGGCCGTCCACGCGGTTGTAGCGGATCGAGGAAATCGGGCGATAGGTTGAGGTCTCCGTGTAGGGCCAGCGGTCGCCAAAGTCGCCCACGAACGTCGGGGCGTAGCTCCGGAAGCGCGAACGACGCTCTCGCCAGTCCTCCCGGCGCCGGCGGTCTCTTTTGCGGCTGTAGCCGTCGATTTCGTTGTCAATGCTCTCCTCGAGCCCGTCCGCCCACTCTGCGGCTCTCTCACCGATACGCTCTCCCAACGCCTCGGCCCGTTCGCCCACGCGCTCCATGCGTTCCTCGAAACTGTCGTCCCCGCGGCGTCTGTTGCGGCGATCGCGTGACCTGTCTGATCTGGAGAGGTCGGTTACACGTTCCGTCTCTGACTCCAGCGAGCGCCATATGCGGGCCAAGCGGTCGGCGCGGCCGTCATAGCCGTCCTCCCGAAGGTCATCGATGATCGACTCAAGGAGGTCTGCGGCGTCGTCCATCTTGCCTTCTGCGTCGTCAATGTCTCCGTCCTCGAGGCTTTCGGCGGCGTCATCAAGAAGGCGCGCCGCGCGCCGGGTACGATCCCGGTTGTCGCCGCGGAGGTCGTCTGCCATGCCACGGGCGCGGTCGGCCAACTCTTCAACCCGGTCCAAAGACCGCCCGGTGGCATCGGACCGATCCTGGGCGAGTGTGGTGGGGACCAGAAAGAGAAGGGTGAGAACGAGGGGTAAAAATCGGGGCGTCATCGCACCAGAGGTTGATTTTGGAAGGGAGCGGCGGGAAGAAAGCCGCTCTGTCCACTCCCTACGACTCAGACGCTGCGCGTGTTACAATTTCAGTAGGGACAAAAAGGAATCGTCTGCACGCCGGGCAGCCGTGGCAGCCGTGGCAGAGGCGTCAGGATTCGATGGTGTGGAAAGACGTTGTCGAACGCGTGGCCAGCCGCATGGTCGTCAGCAGTGCACGCTGGGCGATGGGGAACGGCCGGTCTCCGGCCGCTGCAGCGTACCTGAGGGCCTTCAGCATGGAACTGGCAAACAGGTCAGGCCCCCACTCAGAAATGATCTTGAGGGATTCCTGACCCATTGCCACGACATCGGCCGTCGCCATTTCAGTCATTCGGTCGGTCAATGCCTCCCCGTCCGTGGGGGAAAAGCTAAAACCGTTTCGACCATCCCGAACCAGATCCCGGGTCGCGCCGGCACCGGTGGACGCTATGATCGGTAGGCCGCTGGCCATCGCCTCGTTAATTACGAGTGCCCACTGGTCCACCAAGGCTGTATGCACGAAGGCGCCGGCGTGCGCGTAGTAGGCTGGGAGCTCATCGATTTGCCTGAAGCCAGGGAAGAAGACTCCTGATCCCGCCAGCGCCTCCAACTGCGCACGCTGCGCTCCGTCGCCAAGCATGACCAAATTCCACGGCGTGCGCGACTCCAATTCAGCCTGGGTGCGGTACCTTGCAAAGGCCGCCAGAAGGACATCGAGGTTCTTCCGAGCGATGAAGCGGTTCGAGGCCAGGAAGTAGGGAGTGCTCCCTGTATCCGCCGGCCGGGACGCCACAGCAGCCCGCCCGGAGAAGTACGCGTTGTCCACCACATCGTACCCGAGTTGTATGCCGGCTTCCCCCACACCAAGCGACATCAAGTAGTCTCGTGAGGACGACCCGGCGGTGACTGCCGCATCGTAGGCAGAAAGGAGCGAGCCCTTGATCCACTCTCTGGGCGCGGAGCGCGGCGCATCGTCTGCCTTGCTGTCGGTCATGACGACCGCGCCCTTGCGGTTCTCCCGGCACCAGTTCACGCAGGCCCTCGAATCCGGGAACGAGTACGTGTGGATGGCCACCGCGTCTGGCGCGATCCGGTTCAGGGCCTGTGTCACGCCAGCGTGCATCTCGGCCGGCGCGATGGACTCGAAGGTTCTGCCAGGGAAAACCTGAACCCGCTCGAAGGACTCTTCGCGGTTCTCCTCCCGCCACGCGTAGACCGAGTCCGTCGATGCGGTCTCCAGAGCGATGAGCTCGATCCCTTCCCGCGAGAGCAGGGTCTGCGTAGCGCGGAGCCTGGCGATGTGGTATGGGCCCAGTCGAGGCCACTGAATTACGGCACGCTTCATTTCAGCACCTCGCGGAAGACGGTCTCTGCAAACGTGTGCTCTGAGTTGGCCTGGGCAAACCATGCAGCGCTCTCCGGGTCGAATCCCGTGGGCTCTCCGAGCATCCCGGCGAGCATCCGGTCGATGGCCTCCGCGAGCGCTTCCGTGTCCGCCGGGTCAACGGCAGCGCCAAGGTGGTGCTCCGTGATGAGGCGTCCCATGAGACCAAAGGTTGGACCTACAACAGGTACACCAGCGGCCGCCGCCCGAATGAGGACATTGCTGGACCCAACGTGGTGCCGATAGGCCACCGTGGCGACGTCGGCGGCGTGAAAGAAGTCCTGGATCTCCTCCGCGCGCACGTACCGGTCATCAAGGACAATCGCGCCCCCGGAAGCCCGGGCGGCCTGGATCGATGCCTCGACCAATGGGCGTTCTGCGTCGGGAATCCGGCCCACGATCACCAGCGTGACAGGCGTCCTGACTGACGCCAGCGCCGCCAGCAGTTCATGGATGCCCTTCCGTGCGCTGACGACGCCAAAGAAGAGGAGAACCTTGCTGTCCGCGCCCACGCCCCAGGCGTCTCTGACCTGTGCCGGAGACTGTCCGAAGCGCGCGGTATCCAGACCATCTGGCAACCAGGCAAACCGCTGGTCCGACAGCGCATCGACTGCAAAAGGGTCCAGCGTCAGGACGCGCTTGAGGCACCGATTGGTTAACGCGGCGGAAAGGAGGGAGCGCTTCCGGAAACCCGTGGCCCTGGATGTATTCGGGTAGTGGAAAGAGGGTCGAAAGTAGATGCCGGACACAGACGCTCCCCGGATTCGCCGAAGGGCCAGGGATGCCTGGCAGTGGTCGAAATACATCAGCAGCGTCTCTTCCGGAAGCGAACTTGCGAGCACTTCGCGGAGGGCACGCCCGTGCGCCAAATCATTCCGTAATACGTCCCGAAGGCTTATATCTCCTTCGCGTAGCGGTTCCGGAAGCGAAACCGGAAGAAACGACAATTTTGCCGGGTCCTGGGCCTGGATCCACCGCAGGAAATCCGGATGGGCATCGAAAAGGGCCTGTGGCGCTGCAATCTCGAGACGGCCCTCCCGATCACCAGTTACCCAGGCTCGGGCGAGCATCTCCAGGTAGGCCCGATGATGGCCTCCGGTATAGAGGTCGAACAGGAGCAGGCGTGGCCTCATCCGCGTGCCTCCCCGGCATCCGGGGCATCCCCGGGCGCCTCGGCGGAGGGCTGCGGCAATGCACCCGCCATTACAACCCGGAATCTGAGCCAGAGGGCAGCGGTCGTGCCGATCGACGAGGCGACGAAAACACCGACCAAACCCGGCGTGCCGAACTGCCAAATGGCGACGACGAACAACAGCGCCGTTGCAGCCGTCACCGAAGCCATGAAACGCCCCAGAAAAGATTGTCCGTCGGACGCAATCAGTGCCACGCTCAGGACGGAGTTGAGGCACATGAAGGGATACCCCAACCCCAGCAGTTGAAGGGTCCGGCCGGCACCGGCATAGGCCAGTGGATCCTTGACGATCCAGTCCATGAGCATCTCGCCTCCCAGTGCCAGCGCGCCGCCAAGCAATCCCGACACGAGTGCCATCCAAAGAACCCCCTTGTACACCACCTCTCGATATACCGTGACATGCCCCGAACCCCAGGAGGACGCCATCTTGGGAAGGAGCGCCGCCGTGGCCAGCGCAGGGAGCAGCAGCATCGCCTCAATTATCCGGTAGGCCGCGCCGAAGCGGCCGACGGCCGCGGAGCCCTCAAAGAAGTCTAGAATCACCGGGCCCATGCGTGTAAGCGCAATGACCGAAATCGCAAAGACACCCAGAGGCGCTGCGATCCGGAGATTCTTCGAAACGAAAGATCGGCTGACCACCGAGGCCTCAAACGGCGCGATGCGAAACTCCACAAACCACAGCGTCCCGAGAAGCGCGATCAGCATCCCGACCATCATACCCAGCAGTGTGCCCGTGGCCGTGCGCGTGGCGAACAGCATGATCGTACCGCCCGAAAGGACCAGGAGTTTCTCCAGCATCACCGATATGGACTCGTACCGAAGCACCTGGAAAGCGCGAAAGAACACCCGGCAGAATCCGATCAGAAAAACAGACAGGGCATAGACGCCGGCGTAGAGGAGTGCCGATAACCGCTCGCTGCCCGCGCCCAGGCTGCTTGCGATGGCCAGCACGGCCGAAACCACGACCACGCCCAGCACGACACGAAAGACCAGGAAATTGGAGAAGTAGAGCCAGGCCTGGTCACGCCTCCGGGCCACCTCCCGCGTTACGAAATCGTTCAGGCCCAGGTCCACGAGGGAGGCAGCGATCACCATGAGCCAGAGCGCCGAGTTCATCAACCCGTACGCTTCCGCCGTCAGGTAGCGAATGCACAGAAAGCTGATGAACAAGAACCACAGCGGAGATACCGCGGCGCTTCCGATTCCCAGCCAGGTGATGTTGCGAAGGATGCTGGCTGGCCTTACCTCCGGCTGTTGGCGTCCGCCGGCTGGCTGGACGGGCCACGCGTCTCCCGCCGGCTTGTCTCCCCTCGGCGAATCCCCGGGTGGGGTCGGCCTCATCCCTTGGCCTGCTCGGACGCCTCGCGAAGCCGCGAGGCGAAGGTCGCGCTATTGGCCCGCCACCAGGCGGTGAGAAGGGCATAGAGGACGACCAGGATAAACGCGGACATGGTGGCCGCAATCACGATTACCGACCGCTTGGGACTGTCCTTCTTGACGGGTGGCACGGCCGCGTCCACGACCTGAACGGCTTGTTTCTGCTGCTCTTCCTCGAAACGGGCCTGCTCGAGCAACGGCGCGACGAACTCCAGGATCTTCTCCTGAATGGTGCGCTCCATTTCGAGGTCCATGAACGCCCGCACCGCCGCGGGTACCTCGTTCTGTGGAACCGGCAGCACGCGTTCCCGCCCGGCAAGAGCGGCCTGGTACTTTCGGTCGGACGCGGCCACAACTTCCTTCAGGCCCTGGACCGTGGTATTGTTCTCGCCCAGTTGGCTGCGCAAGGCCTCGTATTGCACTTCTGCCTGGATGGCTGACACCCGCATCTCTGCCAACTGACTGAAGAATGCCTCCGTCTGAGCCTGCAGATCGTAGACCCCGAAGCGGACCTGGAACGCTTGCAGCGAATCCAGCATCGCAGCCCGACTATCCTCCGAAGCCTCGTACCTGGTCTCGACGTACTTCCGGAAATTGCCAGCGGTTTTGGCAGAGAGCTCGTTGTTTACGCGATCAAGCACCTCGACCATAAAATTGGCCATCGCCGCGGCGCGCACCGGGTCTTTGTCTATTACCTGGATGGACAGGAAGTCATACTCGTTGTCCACGTAGAGTTCGATGCTGTCGAAGAGGTCGTCTACCGTGTCCTCGAGTGGCGTCTTGCTGTTCTCGTACCCATAGACGGCGATGAGATCAAACTCGTCTACGACTGCCTCCAGGACCCTGCGGCTCTCCAGAATAGCCAGGTAACGCACGTAGTCGCCGCCCGAAGAGCCCAAGAGAGACTCTGCGGCCGAACCGAGGCCGCCCAGAAGCGCGCTGGCAAACCCGCTTCCGCCAGAATCCGGCATCAACAGCCGAGATGTGGCCCGGTAGTAGTTGGGCAACATCAGCGAAATCACCACCGCAGCCACTGCCATGAATCCCGTGACGCCGGCAATCAGCAATCGCCGGTTCCAGAGGATTCCCAGCGTCTTCCAGACCTGGATTTCGGCTTGACTCCGACGCTCTTCGTCCGTCTTCATCTGCATAATCTTATCGGGTCAGACTGACGACGAGGGCAACGAGCGTAGCGAGCGTCCCAATGGACTGGACAATCGTCTGGGCAATGCGAATGCGGGCGTCGGCCTCGGCACTCTGCTCGGCGATGACCAGGCGTTGCATTTCGGCGCTCTCGGCAAGGTCTTCCGTGCGGTCAACGAAGACCACATCGCCAGACATCACGGTGGAAGCAGGATCGGAAACCACTTCACCCGTGCCGCTTCTCATCAGATAGACGTCGGACGAAAAGGCGCCACGGCCGCCGGCTGCGGTGATGTAGTAGTCCAGGGACTTGCCCTCTGCATGGAGCACAAAACCGGGCCTGATCACCTGGCCGGCCACGTAGACCGTGTGTTCATCGCGCGGTACCACCAGGCGATCTCCGTCGCGCAGGAGCACCTGGCGGGCCTCATCGCTGAGTACTTCGGCAAGGTTGATCGACACCCGGTTCTGGGTCCGGAGCTCCTGTGCAAAGTAGGAACGACTCAGGAAGTCCAGGTCTGTCAGTCGAAGCTGTTGCATAATGGCCAGCGTATCCGCCGCCAGCAGCTTCCTGAAGTCGGGCGGGGGCGCCATGCGGCCTTCGGTCTGTAGGCCCGCCGTGGGATCGGGAAGCGCCCGGCGCTCCAGATACGAGGATTCCGCCAGCGCATCGTCGCGGAGGCCACCGGCCAATTCAACCAGATCGCCGAGGGTGGTCTGGCCTTGTTGAATAGAGTAGGTGCCCGGGTGGAACACCCAGCCCTCGATGGACGCTACCCCACCCGCAGCCTCTTCGGGGGACACGGAAACATGATCCCGTGCGAGGATGCGGAATTGCGAACCCTCTTCGCCAAAGGCGCCCGAGGCGGCAATGAGGTGTACTGTAGATCCGCCCTCCGCATTGGGCCGAACCACACGAACTGTGCGAACATGGGACGGAATCCGCGTCAGGCCGGCGGCCTGGAGCACCGCGCGAAGGTTGTCGTCCGGCCTGCTGTCGTAGCTCCCGGGAAAGGGGACTGCTCCGTCCACCTGCAAAGACTCAAAGGCGGGGTTGTAACCCGGCACAAATATCACGTCTCCGTCCTGGAGATAGGGGTTTTCGTCCGTCTGTCCAGCCGAGAAATAGCGCATCAGGTCAACCCTGGCTTCGCGTCCGTCGCGGTGAATCACGGACACGTTTCTGAGGGAGGGGCGGTAGTCCGGGTTGGTGACTGCGGCACGACTGGTGTCGGCGAACGCCATTTCAAGCGCCGACGATACCCGCCCCATGGGGAGCGACATGAGGCGACCGGGTGCGGGCACGGACCCGGAAACGTGCACATAGAATTGCCGCGGCTGCGAAAGCGTGACGTCAACCGGTATTCGTCCGAACGCCTCTCGGAGAGCCGTGAGGGCGCGGTCCCTGGCTTCTGCCAGTGTGAGGCCGGACACATCTACACTTCCCGCTTCCGGAAGCAAGAGGCGACCGTCCGCAGAAACCGGAATAGGGGCAGCCGACCCTTCGACAGAACCAATGACAACCGTAAAGAAGTCGCCGGGCCCTACGAGGTATTCGTGCGGATCGACGGCGCCTTCCATGGGAAGAAGGCCGGACACGACCATGTTCTCCGTCAGTCGCTGCCGAAGCAACTGAAGAGGATTCTCAGACCCGCCGGTACCGGAGCTGATCTGGGCGGAGGCAGACGAAGCCGGTAATCCTGCTACGAGTAACAGGAAAGCGACTAGCGCCAGATAGGGAAAGCGAAAAGGGGTCAAGGGTCTCGCGGCGATGCTGGGAGCGGTGAAGGAGCCGTACCGAGGGTACAATAGGCCGCGAGGCTGTCTGGTGCGCGCCCTGACCGGGCTTTTGGGGTGCAATCTGCGCCAAAACAGGTGCGTCGGGCGGATTGCTTGGATATCAGAAAACTACGGTTTCCTTTGGGCTGTCGCAACGTGGGTGTGACGTATCATCAGGGCCTTGGCCAAGGAGCATGACGCATTCGATTCTCGCACCCGGTAAGATCAACCTCGGGCTGCACGTTCTCCGTGTGCGCCCGGACGGGTTTCGCGATATCGATACCGTTTTCTTGCGGATCCCGTGGTGTGACGAAGTGACGTGGACGGCTGGGCCCGCGCGCACGATGTCTAATTCGGACCCCGCCCTGCCCACGGACGGGAGCAATCTCTGTATGGCGGCGGCCCTTGCGTTCACCCGTGCCATGGGGGTCGAGGATGGTTTTCATCTGCATTTGGACAAACGCGTGCCCTACGGGGCCGGCCTGGGAAGCGGCTCCTCCGACGCGGCCGCCGTCCTCCGAATGATGTCTTCCGTGCACGGCGGCGAGTCCGAACTGCCGAGACTGGCGGCGGGGCTGGGATCAGATGTGCCGTTTTTTCTGGGCCCTCCGGCAGCGCGGGGCACGGGGCGCGGCGAGGTGCTTTCGCCGCTGGAAGGGTATGCGTGTCCGTTTTCCCTGGTGGTAGCCGTTCCGCAGGTACATGTGCCCACGGGGCCTGCCTACGCGCTGGTTTCACCGTCTGAACGCCCCAGGCCCGATCTGGCCGAGGCCGTGACGTCAAACGATCTTGAACGCTGGCGGGCCGAGCTGGCCAACGAGTTCCAGGCGCCGGTGGAGAGCGAATGGCCGGCGATAGGCGTCGCCCGGAAGCGACTGGTCGACCTGGGCGCGGATTATGCCGCCATGAGCGGGTCGGGCTCTGCTGTGTTCGGCGTTTTTGAGTCGGAAGCGAGGGCTAAGGCCGCGGCGCATGCGCTCGCGGCGGAAGGATGTCGAACGTGGTCGGGTCTTCCTGACAGGTAGCGGTCGGGGAGGAGAGGCGGTGGTGGAGGCGAGGGCGTGCGCGGCCCCCAGTGGAAATACTACAATAACACTGTCGTAATCCACAGCTCACCGGAACCCGGTAGACTTGGGAATTCAGGATTGGGGCTGCCAATTGAGGTGCCCCAGCGCTAGTACAAAGCGGGTTCATCGAGAACTCCAGCCGACCTGAATCAGGCGCTGCCCACTTCACTTTGTGCCAGCCGCCCCGACTCGCACTGATTGCGTTCTCACAGAGCAACCAAAATGAAATGTAGGCTGCCAGATGCGGCACTGGCCACGACCATTCGGTCCATGGCAGTTGTAACCCTTCTCCTTGCGTTCTGTACTTCCTCCGTACAGGCCCAGGCTCCAACCAGAAATAACAATGCGGGCCGGAGCGTCCGCTCCGCGACCCCTGTCGCGAAAGCCGGCTCCATTTTTGGCTTCGTTGTGGACTCCCAGGATGGATGGCCACTCATCGGGGTCAATGTGGTCATTGATGGGACGCTTATTGGGTCATCGACCGATTTGGAAGGGCGGTTCGAGATTCATGACCTGAGCCAAGGAACGTTTGACCTGCGGGTCTCCTACGTCGGGTACACCACGCTCCTGGTTGAAGCCGTGGAAGTCGAAGACGGACTTGCCACCCGGCTTGATCTCAGCCTGTCATCCGAGGCCACAGACCTGGGCGAGATTACCGTGGAGGCAAGGGCAACAAAAGACACCGAAGCCAATCTTCTGCGCCTGCGGAGTAAGTCGGCGGCTGTGTCAGACGCGATTTCGAGCGAGACCATAAGCCGCTCCGGCAGCGGGGACGCAGCCGCGGCCATGACAAAGGTCACCGGGGCCTCGGTTGTCGGCGGGAAATACGTCTATATCCGGGGGCTCGGAGACCGGTACTCGTCCACTACGCTCAATGGGTCCGCGCTCCCAAGTGCCGATCCGGACAAGAAGGCGTTTCAACTGGACCTGTTTCCATCCAGCCTGCTCGATAACATCGTTACGACCAAGACCTTCACACCAGACAAGCCCGGTTCATTCAGCGGCGGGCTGGTCGATGTGGGTACGAAGGACTTCCCGGAGCGGCTGACAATGCAGTATTCGGTCTCTTCGTCTGTGAACACCCAGACGACGTTCGAGGACATGGTCTCCTACAGCGGCTCCTCGGCCGACTGGCAGGGGCGGGACAGCGGCCTCAGGGCCATTCCGAGCGCGGTGGCCGATCCTTCTACTACGCTACCCACAGAACTAGAAGCCCGACGAGATCCTGAGAAGGCCCAGCAATTGGACGCCGCCTCCAAGGCGTTCAACTCGGTCATGACGCCTGGACTCAGGACAGCTCCCGTGAACAGGTCCCTGGCGGCCGCGATCGGCAATCAGGTTAAGCTGTTCGGCAAACCCCTGGGTTTCACGCTGTCCGGCACGTACGGCAATAGCTACAGCGCCTACTCCAACGGAACCGTCGGGCGCTGGGAGCTACTCGGGGGTCAGGTCGGCGGCATCAATCAGCTGACATCCACCCGATACTTCGGGAGCGCTGCAGATCGTCCGGTAGAGACGGTGGGGTATGACCGAAAAGGCTCCGAAGAATCAAATTGGGGTCTACTGGGCACTCTTGCCTTCAGGCCGCACCCGCGGCACTCCGCTTCGGTGACATTCATCCGAACGCAGAACGGGATTTCCGAATCCCGCGATCTGGCGGGGTACTGGGTGGATCTCTCGGGCAATTCCACTTTCCAGACGCGCGTCTTGGGGTACAAGGAACGGTCGCTTGCCGCCATCCAGTCCCGCGGCGAACATGCTTTTTCGGTGGGCACGCTGACTTGGCGTGCGGCAACCTCCCGCAACAGCCAGGACGAACCGGATATCCGCTACTTCTCCAATCACTTCACGGCGCGTGATAGAGACCACGATACCGTCTATGAGGACACGCTCTACCAGAGCCCCGCTTCCCTATATCCGGCGCCGACCCGCTTCTTTCGGAATCTGGAAGAGAGCACGGCCGACCTTGGCGCGGATTTCGCCGTCCGTTTTAGTCAGTGGACCGGTGAGAAGGCTACCCTGAAGGTCGGTGGCGCGTATACCGATACGAACCGTGACTTCAACGAACGACGGTTCGAGTACAAGGAAGGCCGCGGCATTCGGTACGGCGCCTTCGGCGGTGACAATGATGCGTTCTTCCAGAGCGTCGGAATCGTGGATACTTCCTCGATTGGCCAGCCGGTCTTTGCCAACTACATCCAGGAAGCCTCCTCCGACCGCTCAAACTATGACGGCCGTCAGACGGTGAGCGCCTTATACGGAATGCTCGAGTTGCCACTGACGCGGAGCCTGCGACTGATTGCCGGGGCTCGGATGGAGTCTACGCAAATGCTGACCGTTTCGGGCGATTCCACGCTTCCTCGAGGCGAGTTGGACAACAAGGATTGGCTGCCGTCGGCGAATCTGGTCTGGGGCGTGACGGAGAAAATGAACTTCCGCCTTGCGGCCACCCGCACGCTGGCGCGGCCCACGTTCCGTGAGTTGGCACCGTACTCCACCTTCGATTTTGTTGGAGATCTGGTGTTTCGCGGGAACGCCGCGTTGAAGAGGACGCTGATCACGAATTACGACTTCCGCTGGGAGTGGTTTGCGCGCCCCGGCGAGATTGCGGCGGTCAGCTTCTTCTACAAGCAGTTCAAGAACCCCATTGAACGCGTCATTCAGACCAGTGTGGGCAACAACTCGCTTGGTATCCAGAACGTAGACGATGGAATGGTTCTGGGGGTGGAGTTGGAAATGCGCCAGCGCCTGGACCGACTCTCTCCGCTGCTGGCCAATTTCCAACTCGGCGCAAACCTGTCGGTCGTTCGCTCTGAGGTAAAGATCCCTGAAGAGGAACTGCTGGTCATTCGCGCGGCCGATGAGTTTGCCCGAGACACCCGTCAGCTGGAGGGCCAGTCTCCCTTTCTGGTGAACCTTGACATAGGATACGATCGGGTAGAATCGGGCACTTCCGTCAGTCTGTTCTACAACATCTTTGGCGATCGTCTTATCACGGTTTCGGAAGGCGCCTCCCCGGATATTTTCGAGCGATCGCGCTCCACGGTAGACCTGGTGGTTTCGCAGCGCATGATCTCAGGCATAAAAATCAAGCTGACCGCGAAGAACATCGCCAACTCAGCCTTTATGACGAGTCAGCAATTCAAGGACACCGAGTACGTCTACGGGAGCTACACCCTGGGACGGACCTACTCGCTCGGGGTCAGCTACTCGCTGTAGCGTAGAGAAGACACATTTTGATAGATGACAGAAGGCGGCCCCGGGTCGCCTTCGTCATTTCCGGCAAGTATTACCAAATCAACAACCCCAGGTTACCGCTCCATAACGCGGCCACAACCTGACGCGAACTCAACCCGTAAACAGACCAACATGAATCGCACGATTGTTACGCTTCTCCTGCTGCTGACCCCTGGCCTTGCATTGGCCCAGCAGGCAGATCAGTTCTTCCAGCCGGTCAACCACCTCGGTGCCTTTGGCGGCGGCAACTGGCTGGAAGGCTGGACGGCCTTGTCTGAAAAAGGCTATCTGACCCCACCCGTATCGGGAACGAATCTCGTCCAGATCACCGACTCGGACATCGGCCCGGGTCAGGACGTAGTCTGGACCGCCAATAACCAATACCGCCTCAATGGAGTGGTTTTTGTCGAGGACGGCGCGTCCTTGACCATTGAGCCGGGGACCGTCATCTACGGGGCAGCCGGACAGGGCAATGCGGCTTCTGCGCTCGTAGTTGCGCGGGGCGGCAAGCTCTATGCGGAGGGCACCGCGGTCAACCCCATCATTTTTACCGCTGACGGGGACGACGGAACCCTGACGTACCAGGACCGCGGCCTTTGGGGAGGCATCGTGCTTCTGGGACGTGCTGCAACCAACAACCAGCCCGACGGGATCAAGCAGGTGGAAGGCATCAACGAGATCGCTGGCGCCGGAGATGACCGCGCTACCTACGGCGGAACCGACGACAACGATTCCTCGGGCATCATGCGGTTCGTTTCCATTCGGCACACCGGAATCAACGTCGGTGATCAGGCCGGCAACGAGATCCAGGGTCTGACCCTTGGTGCCGTTGGCCGTGGTACCGTGATCGAATACGTCGAGTCGTTCGCCTCGGCCGATGATGGCTTCGAATGGTTCGGTGGGACGGTGGACGCCAACTACCTGGTCTCCGCCTTCAACGAAGATGACTCGTTCGACTGGGACGAAGGGTATCGTGGCCGAGGCCAGTTCTGGTTTGCCATTCAGGCAACGGATGTCGGCGGCCGCGTGGCGGAGATGGACGGCGCCACCGGCAACGAATTTTTCGAGCCCTACGCCCACCCTGTGTTGTCCAACGTGACTTACGTAGGCACGTCTGGTGGTCTAACGGCTGGCGATGGCGCCGAAATGCTCATGTTTCGCGACAACACCGGGGGCGAGTACCACAACTCGATCTTTCAGAATTATGACGCCGCTTCCGGTGGCCTGGCAATCACGGTGGAAGACATCGACAATGGCGGCAGCAAACCTGCCGACAGCCGCCAGCGCCTGGAGAATGGCGACATTGTGCTGGCCAACAACCTATGGTCCGGTTTCGCGGCCGGCACCAGTGTAGCAGCCATCGCGCCGCAGGACTTCGTGCAGACCATGCTCGGCGCAAACAACAACGCGCTGGTGGATCCACAACTGCGCGGCCTGGATCGCGACGATCCCGACGGCAGCCTGGATCCCCGCCCCGCGGCCGGAAGTCCTGCCTGGACCGGAGCGGTTCCTGTGACTGGCGGGTACTTCTCTCCGGTGTCCTACCGCGGCGCGTTTGGGACGGCCAACTGGCTGGAAGGCTGGACGGCCCTGAGTGAGAAGGGCTACGTGGCGGGGACCGCTGCGCCCTCGTCCACCATCGAGGTAACCGACGCCACAATCGGTGCCGGCCAGACGGTTGTCTGGACGCCAGACAACAGCTACCGTCTCAACGGAGTCGTATTTGTGGAGGACGGGGCTACGCTGATTATTGAGGCGGGTACCACCGTTTACGGCGCCGCCGGACAGGGCAATGCCGCCTCTGCGCTTGTGGTTGCTCGCGGTGGCAAGCTGATCGCCGAAGGCACGCCCTCGAATCCGATCATCTTTACGGCTGACGGTGACGACGGTACGCTGACCTATCAGGATCGCGGTCTCTGGGGCGGCATCGTGCTCTTGGGGCGCGCCATCACCAACAACCAGCCTGACGGGACCAAACAGGTCGAAGGGGTCAACGAAATCGCGGGCGCAGGCGATGACCGTGCTACGTACGGCGGAACCGATGACGGCGACTCTTCGGGCATCTTGCGCTACGTCTCGATTCGTCACACGGGGATCAACGTTGGTGATCAGGCCGGAAATGAGATCCAGGGTCTGACGCTGGGAGGCGTCGGCTCTGGGACGGTCATCGAGTACGTGGAATCATTTGCGTCTGCCGATGATGGGTTCGAGTGGTTTGGCGGCGCTGTGAACACGCGCAACCTGGTCTCTGCCTTCAACGAAGATGATTCCTACGATTGGGACGAAGGCTTCCGCGGCAAGGGACAGTTCTGGTTCGCGATTCAGGCCACCGATGTAGGCGGCCGCGTTGCGGAGATGGACGGTGCGACTGGCAATGAGTTCTTCGAGCCCTATGCCCACCCGATCCTTTCGAACGTGACCTACCTGGGGACGGCCGGTGGTCTGACAGCAGGCGATGGGGCCGAGATGCTCATGTTCCGGGACAACACGGCGGGTGAGTATCACAATTCCATTTTCCAGGACTACGACGCTGCCTCCGGCGGCCTGGCCATCACGGTCGAAGACATCGACAACGCGGGCAGCAAGCCCGCTGACAGTCGCCAGCGTCTGGAAAACGGCGAGATCGTTCTGGCCAACAACATGTGGTTCAACTTTGCAGCCGGCGCAAGCCTGCCTGCTTTCGCACCGCAGGATTTCGTCCAGACCATCCTTGCCGCAAATGGCAACCAGGTGGCCGATCCCATGCTTCGCGGGATCAACCGGGATGAGCCCGCAGCCGGATTGGATCCCCGCCCCATGACGGGCAGCCCAGCGCTACGTGGCGCCCAGGCCGTAACCACCGCTATCGAGGCATACTCGCAAGATGTGCCCGAAGGATTCGTGTTGGATCAGAACTATCCGAACCCATTCAATCCAGCCACGACCATTTCCTTCAGCCTGGATCAGACGCAGAGCATCAATCTGGCAGTCTTCGACATGCTGGGCCGGCGCGTGGCGATGCTTCTGAGCGGCGTGCAGGCGGCGGGCGCTTACCGCGTTCCGTTTGATGCGGCAGCCCTGTCGTCAGGGATGTATCTCTACCGTCTTGATACGGTCACTGGATCGATCGCTCGGACGATGATCCTGGTCAAGTAGTGGGACCCCAATGAAGTAGTGAAGAGGGGAGGGGGGCGATCGGGTCCTCCTCCCTTTTGGGGTTTACCAGCCCACCCGTCCACGGCCACGCCGCTCGTCCAGGTCTCCGGATTGCGGAAACTCCTCTTCGTAGAGCACCGGCGGGGGCGGAAAACGGTTATCGGGGTCAAGGAACGGGCTTTCAGAGTCACGGAGCCGTTGGTAGAAGTCGCCCACCACAAGCAAGGCGTTGTGCGCGCCCTGGCCCCACCAATCGGTTCTGAACGTGACACGCCGATCATTGAAACCCACCCAAGCGCCCGTAACCAAGTCAGGGTGCATGGCAATGAACCAGCCATCTGCACTGTTCTGCGTCGTGCCGGTCTTGCCAGCCAGGTCGTAGTCGTAGAGACCAAACTGAGAGCGCATGCGTTGCCCGGTTCCTCGCTGGATGACCCCTCGCATGAGATCAACCATGGTGTAGGCGGTCTCCGGCGACAGGGCCTGTCTGGGCGATTGCTCAGCTTCAAACAAGATATTCCCCTGGGCGTCCTCGATCCGCGTGACTACGATCGGCTCGATTCGGAAGCCGCCGTTGGCCAGCGTGGAGTACGCGCTCGTCATTTCGAAGAGCGTCACATCAGAGACTCCAAGCGCCAGGGCCGGCACTTCCGCGAGGGGACTGGTGATCCCCATGACACGCGCGATGAACGCCACCTGGGGCGCCCCTACCTCAAGGATGAGCCGGGCGGAAATCGTGTTCATCGAACGCGCCAGGGCGTCGCGCAGGGTGATTTGTTGGCCCGAGACCTTGCCGTCGTTGGTCGGGTTCCACTCGTTGCCCTCCTCGTCTACGACGTAGTGCAGTGAGTCATCCAGGAGGGTGTAGTACGGAGACCAGCCGTTGTCGATCGCGGCCGTGTACAGGAACGGTTTGAAGGTAGAACCCGGCTGCCGTGCGGCCTTGTCCACGTGGTCGAACCAGTCCGTGGCGAGTTCTCTTCCACCAATCCAGGCCTTCACATGGCCCGTGTGCGGGTTCAGGGCCATCATGCCCGCTTCCAGCCGCGTCTTCACGGCCTTGAGCGAGTCCAGGAAGGCCTCATCCGTGGAGAGTGTCCGCATGAGGGTCTGGCCATCTTCGCCCCGGGCGCGGGCCGTTCGATAGCGGGCGGTCTCCCTGATCATTTGCCCACGGTACTCCGAGTTTGATTCCCAGTAGTACTGGAACGCCTGATAGTCTTCCTCGATATCGAGATAATCGCACGAGTTCACGCTCCATACCGCCTGGCTGGCCCTGGACCACTGGTAATCAACAACGGCCTGGAGACAATCCAGCTGGTTGTGAAGGGCTGTCTGCGCCATCTCCTGCATTTGGGAGTCCAGTGTGGTATGAACCACCAGGCCATCTTCGAGCACATTGTATCCATTCTCGCGGCCCCACCTCTCCATCCACTCTTTCACGTGTTGGGCGAAGTAGGGCGCAATGCTGGATGTGATGGCGTACGACCCGTTGTAGGCCACTATGGGTTGGGTCTTGATCGAATCGTAGGCGGCCTGCTCGACGATGCCCTGACCCACCATGAGCGACAGGACCACATTACGCCGCAGCGCCGCCCTTTCCGGGTAGCGGTAGGGATTGTAGATGGACTGCCCCTTCAGCATGCCCACCAGAATGGCACTCTCCGCAAGGCTCACGTCGGCCGCCGACTTCAGGAAAAAGGTCTGGGAAGCCGTCTCGACTCCGTAGATATTGTACCCGAATTCCACCGTGTTCAGGTACATCTCGATGATTTCCTGCTTGGTGTAGCGCTGCTCGAGTTGCACAGCGGTGACCATTTCCTTCAGCTTTCGTCCAACCGTCTGATCGCGCCCGATTCGCACGTTGTACAGGTTTCGGGCCAATTGCTGCGTGATGGTCGAGCCCCCTTGCTTGTCAAAAGGGAGGCCAAACTTGCCCAGGATCGTTTGACTGACCGCGGAAACCGTCCTGAAGAGGTCCATCCCCCAGTGATCGTAAAACCGCTTGTCCTCAGTGGCTACCAATGCAACGATCAGGTCTGGAGACATCGTTCCGTACGAGATCCAGGCGCGATTTTCAGAGGCAAATCGGGCCAGTTCGACGCCATCTGCTGTGTAGGCGATGGTGGCTAGCTGGAACTCCGGATTCTCGATCTCCGTGAGCGGGGGGAGTTGATCCCGCATCGAGTACATGTAGGCACCGATGCCTAACACCGCGCCCAATCCGACAACCACGATCAATCCAATCGCAATTACCGCGTGACGAAACGCGGACTGCGGCCACAATAAACCCCACTTGCCCGCCAGGCCCGTGCCGCCGTTGGCGGGTGCGGGGCCTTCAGGCTGTCGCCGGCTGGACGGATCATCCAGGTAACGGCGGACCTCATCGTCCGAAAAATTCCACTTGGCCATATCGAGTTCTTATTGCGTGGCGGGGGGACGCCGACACCGGCCTCCCATACGACGGAATGTGTCCCGGGTTTTGATCTGGTAAATTCTTGTCGGGAAGCCCCTTTTTTTAGGTCCCTGCTTCCCTTTTTGCCTCAATGGGCCACGTGCGCAGCCTGATCCCGCCTGCGTCCAGCGTCGCAAAGGACCTGTGGAGCGCCCAGGACCCCGTGTTGACATAACTCCCTCCCGTCACTTCGTCATGCTGCGGAAGATGGCAGTGGGCGAACACGACGGTATCGGCGGTTCCGGCCTTCAGGAGTCCATGGGCGTGGGTGCGGAGGGCGGCCACCAGTTCGGGGTCCAGCCTGGAACTGCGAGCGCCGCGGCTCCACATGCGCGCCAGCCAAAGTCCGAATCCTCCCGGAAAACTTTCAGCGTAAAGCGTGTGCACAAAACGCGAGCGGATGAAGCGTTGCCAGGCCGTCATGCCGCCGTGTTCCTCCTGGTCTCCGTGACCGAACGCGGTCAAGCGTCCTTCCAATGTCTCCACGGCGGAGTGCCTGAGTACGCGGAATCCCAGGTGACGCTCCAGATAGTCGCGGTGCCATGGGTCGTGGTTTCCGGTAACCACCGTGACCCGAAGTCCCTGGTCTGCCCAATGGGCCAGGAGTCCAAAGAGGCGCGTCAGCCCTTTTGGGACCAGGTCTCGATACTCAATCCAGGCGTCGAACAAATCGCCCAGAAGAACGACGTGGGTGAGTTCCGGCCGGTAGTAGTTGAGGCACGCAATCAGCTCACGTTCGGCGTGATCACCCGCAGAGATCAGCGGGTCTTTCGGCGGCGGCCGATGATCGTAATGGAGGTCGGAGACAAATAGAACCACGCCGGGAAACTACCACACCAGACGTTTGCGTTCGCCACGGGATGTGCTGAGCCGGTCCGGTGCCGGTTTAGCTCCGGGGGTATTTGCGGGGGGCGCAACAAAACCCGCAAACGGCGCGCTGCCGGCGGGCGGCGAGGCCACCCCGGTCTGCGGGGAGAGGCGTTGGCCAGGGGCACCAACCCCCCCCGGTCCAGACACGAACTCGCCAGAACCACCGTTCAGTTCGATCGGCGCATTGGGGTCTGGCTCTCCATAGTACTCCCAGCGCCTCTCGGGATCGATAAGATTGCCGGCGAATGGGTCAGCCGGTGGGGCCGGTTTCACGTACCCTGCGGGAGGCATAAAACGGGCTGGACCCATACCCGACATCGGGTCTATGACCGCAGTCCTCAGGAAGTCCGCAACCACCACCCCGGCGTTGTTTGCGCCCTGACCGTAGTGGTTGCTGCGAAAGCGAACGGCCGGTTGGTTAAATCCAACCCATGCGCCCGCGACCAGATCTGGATGCATCGCCACGAACCAGCCGTCCGTGTTGTCCTGCGTGGTCCCCGTCTTTCCGGTCCACTCGCCAGGTATCGGGAATCGGGCCGCCAATCCGGCACCGGTGCCCCCTTGGCGGGTCACGTCGCGGAGTATGTCCAGGACCGTGTAGGCATCCCGGGAGGTCATCGCCCTCTCGGCCATTGGACCGAAGGAGGCCAGGACGTTGCCGTCGGCGTCCTCGATACGACTCACCACCTGCGACCGGTAGTGCATGCCCTCAGTGACGAAAGTGCCGTAGGCCGAGACCAGTTCCTGAAGCGTCACTTCGCTAGTGCCCAGGGCAATGGACGGGACTGCCAGTAGATCACTGGTGATGCCCATTCGCCGAGCCATATCCACCACCCGACGAGGGCCCACCTGCTGGACCAACCGCGCCGAGACTGTGTTCTTGGACTTGGCAAGCGCCTGACGAAGCGTCAGAATCTGACCCGTTGCGCCGCCGCCGGCATTCGTGGGCCTCCAGGGTTCGTACTTCGGCGGGACGATGTAAGTCTGGATCACATCCTCTGCCAGGTGATCCGGCGTGTAACCGAACTCCATCGCGGCCGCGTACAGGATGGGCTTGAACGTGGAGCCCGGCTGACGGCGGGCGGAGCCAACCTTGTCATACTGGTCAACCTGGTAATCACGCGAGCCCACCCACGCCTTGATCTGCCCCGTATGGGGGTCGATGGCCACCAGGCCTGTCTCCAGTCGCGTGGTGGCAGTATGGAGAGAGTCCATAAACACAGGATCCGCCCGGAGCATGTAGGAGGACGTTCCGGGACTCGTCCCCTTGGCCCTGAGCCTTCCGTAGCGCTCGCTGCGCTGGAGCTGCTGCTCCTCAAACCGGTTGTTTTCCTTCCAGAACGCTGCGAAGGGCTGTCCGCCGGATGCCCAGTCCTGGCCGGCAATGGTCTGGAGAATGCCCATCTGATGATCCACCGTCATCTGGGCCAGGCCCTGGAGGTAGGGGTCGAGCGTGGTAAAGACCCGCAGTCCGTCCTTGTAGATGTCGAAACCTGATGCACGTCCCCAGGTCTCCATTTCCCGCCGCACATGTTCCGCGAAGTGAGGTGCCGTCTTGCTGAGAACGGACCTGGGAGCCATGTGGAGTCCAAGTGGCTCCGAGGCCAGCTTGTTCATCACACCCTGGTCAAGCTGCTGGTCGGCCACCAGCGAGGCCAGTACGATTCGCCTTCTTTCGAGAGCCCGCTCGGGATGTTGGACGGGATCATAGAAAGAAGGACCCTTCAGGATGCCGACCAGCAGAGCCGCCTCGTGGAGCTGGAGCTCCGTGGCCGTCTTGTTGAAATACGTCTCCGCGGCTGCCTCAATACCGAATGACCCACGGCCAAACGCCATTTTGTTCAGGTACAACTCCAACAGGTCGCGTTTCGTGTAGACGCGCTCTATGCGCTGCGCCATCAACAGTTCACGGACCTTCCTTTCCTGACGGGGCAGCCTGCCGATCTCCGGGTAGACATTGCGCACCAACTGCATGGTCAGCGTCGAAGCGCCGCCGGTTTCCTCTCCGGTTATGACGCCCCAGCCGGCGCTAACGAGACGTTTGTAGTCCACGCCCCGGTGCTCAAAGAACCGACGGTCTTCGGTTGCCACCAGCGCGTTGATGACGTGCGGCGAGATATCCGAAAGGCTCGCCCACGTGCGATTCTCTGTGCCCAGTTGGGCCAGTTCGGTGCCGTCGGCCGCATAGATAAACGACTTCCGGGACAGCTCCGCCGCCAGGTCCATCCGCACCGGCGGGAGTGTCCGTTCCACCTCGCGCGCCTGGGCCGAGACCCACATCGCGCCCGCCGCCGCCAGAATACAGAAGGTCAAAGCGAAGCCGGCTGCAACGTGCACAAACCGGATCCGCCTCTTGCGCCTTGCATTCTGTTTTTTCCGCGGCTGTACCGCCCGCGCCCGCTTTGCCTCAGGCGGAAGCGCCTTGGAGCGCGGCACAGAAACAACGGGAGCCGCGACAGCCGCCCGATGTCCATCCCCAACCAAACTCTTTTTAGCCCCCGGGACCTGTGGGGGAGAAATATCCTTCCGGACCGAGCGCCCCGGCAAAGCCGCCCCGCCCCTCACGTTCAGCGAAGCCCCATCCCCCGAAGCACCCTCCGCCGGCCGCCGCCCAATAGGCCGAAAAGCCGGCATCACAACATTCACGGCCGCCTCTTCCGGCGTTCCGTCCGCCAAAGAGAGGAATTGCGGCCTGGCACAACCCTCACGGGAGACCTCAACACAGGCATCCGCAAGCAACTCCGCAAGCGAGCGGAATTCCGGCAGGTCGGTACGCTCCGGGTCCACAGGCCCGCCAGGCCCACCCCGATAGGGCGCGGCCAGAATACTCAGACTATGGTAGGCTGTGTAGTCCAGAGAACCCCTCGAAACTTTAGATGTATTGCCCGCGTGGTTCGGCGGCCGGTGTAACTCCCGGCTCCCCCTCTCGCTATACTCTTACGTTCAAAATCTGATCAGTCTCAACCCGACATGCCTTTATCAAGGGATTCGGGGTAAATCCGCGGATGAACCAGCAGAATTACCAGCCCAATCTCAGCTTTTCGGCCTTTCCGCCGGTGATCAAGAATCTTTTGATCATTAACGGGCTGGTGTTTCTGGCCACCCTGGTCCCAAGCACCGGCGCGGTGTTGACCGACTGGTTTGCATTGTGGCCCCTGGATATGTCGTCGGGTCCAAGGCTCCCGCAGGAGGGGCGTTTTTGGCCCTGGCAGTTGGTCACTTACGGGTTTTTGCACGCAGACATCACCCATATCGGGTTCAATATGTTCGGGTTGTGGATGTTTGGCGTCCAACTCGAGAACGCGTGGGGCTCCAATAGATTCGGCGTCTTTTATGCCGTTACGGTAGTCGGGGCAGGGCTTGTGCAATTGGTCGTAGCCACGCTAGCTCCCGAGATGTACCCCACGGTCGGCGCCTCCGGCGGCGTCTTCGGACTCTTGATGGCCTTTGGGTTGATGTTTCCGAATCAGCCCATCTACCTCTATTTCCTTTTCCCGATTCCGGCCAAGTGGTTCGTGATCATCTTCGGGGTCTTCGAGCTTTACGCCGGTGTGCAGGGTGGAACCAACGTCGCCAACTTTGCCCACCTCGGCGGGATGTTCTTCGGCTATTTCCTCATCCAGTACTGGCGAGGTAAGCTGCCCTGGCAGCCGTCTCGAATAATGTACTGGTAAGCGTCCAGACCCGGTACACATGAACGGAATTCAACAGTTCAGAGCCTGGTATGCCGCGCAGCCCCGCGCGTTACGGACGCTGGTTGCCATCAATGTGGTGGCCTACTTGGTCTGGCAGCTCTTCCTGATCCACATCCCGGCCACGCGGGCGTTCGTGTGGAATCATCTGGCCCTGAACCCCGGGCTTCCGGGGATCATGTATGAGCCCTGGCAACTCCTGACGTACGGTTTCCTCCACCTCCAACCGGGCCTTGGTGGACTCCTTCATATGGGGTTCAACATGCTGTGGATCTGGTGGATTGGCCGCGATCTCGAGGATCTGCAGGGGCCACATACCTTGACGGCCGTCTACATCTTTGGCGCCGTAGGGGGTGCGCTCCTGACGGTCCTGCTTCACGGCGCTTTTCCAGGCGCGTCTCTCTTTGGCGGTGTCGTGCACGGAGCCTCGGGCGCGGTGCTGGGTGTGATGACGGCGCTGGCGGTCATGTACCCCTACAAGTCCATCGGACTTTTCATCATTGGCGTCGTCAAGCTTCGTCATGTGGTGATGGGTCTTCTGGCGATGGACATTCTGTTTCTTTCCGCGGGCGGGACGTCTGTTTCAGCTCATTTCGGGGGTGCGGCTGCCGGTCTGGCCTTCGCCAAACTTCAGGCGATGGGGACAGACACGGCCAGCTGGGCCAAGGTGTTCTTTTCCGGGTCGGGCCGTTCGCGTAGCGGTTCTGGCCAGAGCCCCGTCGCGCGCGCAGAATCCTGGCTGGCAGGGAAAGGGAAGAAGAAACGTCCGGCGGGAGGTGATGGTGCCGGCGGCAGCGTGCCTCTTGGCGGCGTGACCAACGCCAGAATTATTCGGATGGACGGTTCGGTTCGCGAATCCGACAGCATCGATGTAGGAGACCCGGCGGGCGACTCCCGAAGCGCTCCAGATGTCGATCAGATCTTGGACAAAATCTCGGCGCGAGGGTACGATTCCTTGACGCCCGCAGAGAAAAAGACGCTGTACGAAGCGTCAGGCAAGTAAATGGCTATTGAGCGCCCCAGGCGACATTCCCGAGCGGTAAAAGTGGGGGCAGTTCAGATTGGTGGCGGTGCTCCCATCTCTGTCCAGTCCATGACCACGTGCAAGACCCACGACATCCCCAAGGTCTTGGCGGAGATTGCGGTCCTTGCTGAAGCGGGTGCGGACATCGTTCGCGTTGCCGTTCCCCGGCCGGAGGACGCCCGGGCGTTGGCCACCATCGTCCAGGAGGCAACCGTCCCCATCGTGGCGGATATCCACTTCAACCACAAGTATGCGCTACAGGCCATTGAGGCCGGCGTGGCCAAGGTCCGCCTGAACCCAGGCAATATTGGAAAGGAGGAATGGGAGCGCGAGGTGTTGCTGGCCGCCAAGGAGGCAGGGATACCCATCAGGATCGGCGTGAACTCAGGCTCCCTGGAGAAGGATATCCTGGACAAGTACGGGTTTCCTCAGCCCGAGGCGCTATTCGAAAGTGCCATGAGGCACGTGGACATCTGCCGGAAGAACGGATTTGAAGACCTCATCATCTCCGTCAAGCATAGCGACGTTTACTACATGATCCAGTCGTACCGGCTTCTGGCGGAACGCACGGACTACCCGCTCCATCTCGGTGTGACGGAATCCGGGTCCCTGAAGAACGGGACCATCAAGAGTTCCATTGGCCTCGGGGCGCTACTGGCTGATGGCATCGGAGACACCATCCGCGTGTCGCTGGCCACGGAGTCCATCCACGAGGTCGAAGTGGGGCATCAGATTCTCAAATCGCTCCGACTCGGCCGTCCAGGCGTGAACATTATTGCCTGCCCTACCTGTGGCAGACTTGCCGGCGACATGTTTCCCATTGTCGAGCAGGTCGAGGCAGCGGTGGCGAAGCGCAAGTTCACCAAGGACCTCAGCGTGGCCATCATGGGGTGCGCCGTGAACGGTCCTGGAGAGGCGGCTGGTGCCGACCTGGGCGTGTCGCTTGGGCGCGGACGAGCGCACCTGTTCAAGCGCGGGGAGATTCTTCGCACGGTTGATGAGGCGGACATAGTCGATGCGGTATTGGAGACCATCGAGGCCTGGGACACAGAGTAATATTCTCCAAAGCCTCAAGTAGGGCCTTCGATAGTCGATAACTGGGGAAACAGCGGTATTCCCCGGTTATGACGAGCATCCCCTGCATCGACATACACAAACTTGCTGCGGCCATTGTTGCCGTTCTTATCCCGATACTGATTTCGGGGCCGGTCGCTGTGGGTCAAACCGCGGGTTCCGGGCAACTGGCTCCTTCCGCAGCCGCCTTCGATCAAAAACTGCCCGTCCCGGCTGAGCCGTTCAGGAGTCGCCAGATCACCTACGAAGACCTTCGCAGTTTTGGAGTGGAGTCCAACGAGAATTGGGACGCAGCGCAGGACGCCTCCGGGAGAATATTTGTAGCCAATGGGCGTGGGATCCTGGTCTTCGACGGCGAAACCTGGACCGCCGTCCCAACCCCGCGGACGACGGCGGTCAGGTCCCTGGAGCTTGGCCCCGGCAACCGGATATACGTTGGTGCACAGGGCGAATTCGGATACCTCGTTCCAGACTCAACCAGTTTTCGATTCGAGTCCCTCAGCGCGCTTGTGCGGGAAGAGGATGCCAGTTTCGGTGATGTGTGGGCAATAAGAGCCGATGACGACAACGTGTATTTCCAGGCACGAAACCACCTGTTCGTCTGGGACGGTACCGACCTGACCACGCTCTTCTCCGAGGCCAGCTACCACACGTCGTTCATGACGGACGAAGGGTTGATCCTCCGGGAGCGGGGCGTCGGCCTTGTTAAGTATTCCGAGGGGACAACCGAACTGATCCCCGGCGGAGACTTCTTCGCGGAGATGCGGGTCTTCGTACTGAAGCGCCGAGGCACCGGCTGGCTCATCGGGACCAGAGACCACGGCTTCTTTACGATGGGGGGTGGCCAGATCAATGGGTTCGCCACGCAGGCCGACAGCCTCCTGAGCGAATACTGGTTGTACACCAGCGCCGAGTCGCCCGGCGGCGAGTTGATTCTTGGCACGTTGGGTGCTGGTTTGGTTGGCATGGACTCCGAAGGACGTGTCACCTCCCGGGTCACTTCGCAAACGGGCCTCCCGGACGATGCCATCACTTCGATCACGCCCATTCGCCCCAATGGCTTCCTGGCTACTACCCAGAACAACGGGTTGTATCTGTTCGAACCGGCAGGCGTCACGTCTAAATGGGGCTACCGATCGCTTCAGGCCGCGAGTCAGGTCTATATCCACGACGAGACCCTGTACCTCTCTACCGGGCAAGGCCTCTATACCACGCGGCTGGACATGGCTGCCGCGCCCACCGACACGCTCCGCGATACCAATACGTATTCAACGCGGTTCTCGGCAGACTACCTGTACATCGCGACCGACGAAGGCCTCGAAATCAGGCGCGACGGCGCGCGGGTCACGACCGTGCTGACCGACGAACAGGTCATGGCCATGGAAGTGTATCAGGGTGGTGTCGTGGCTGGCTACCGATCCGGACTCGCCCTCGTCTCTGGTACAGAGGTCATCCACCAATTCCCGGCGGACGACGTCCAGAAAATCACCGTCGCCGGCGACGATATTTGGTTCTCGACACTCGCGACAGGTCTCCACCGGCTTCGACGAAACGGCACAGAATGGAAGGATGATGCCTTCGGCAAGAACGAAGGGCTCCCGGCCGATGACCGCCTGGAGGTAGTGACCATCGACGGTGCCGTCCACGCCTATGCCGACGATTCGGAAGGAGTCTTCAAGTTGGCCGCCGGGTGGTTTGTTCGGGACGTAGAGCTTACGCCTCTGCACCGCTCCGGCGAGACAGAGATATGGGATGTGGAAGAAGGACCGGATGGCGTCGTCTGGATCGGCTATCCCGACCGCGTTGAGATGGCGGTGCCCTCGGCGCGAGGCTACGAACTGACGCGCCCGGCAGCCCTGGATATGCCGCGCCCCCGACACGAAGAGTTGTACGTCCATCATGACGGGACGCTGTGGTTCAATCGCGACGGATATGTGGTGCGCTACAATCCCGCCGTTGATCGCGATCCCCAGACCGGTTTCGAAACAATCCTCCGGGAGGTGCGGACTCGCCGCGATGGACGACTGATTTCTGGCGGAGCAACCCTGCACGAGTTCGGCGGCGATTCCGCGGATCTGGCACAGGGGGTAATTCCTTTCGCCCAGAACACGGTTCAGTTTCGGTTCTCTTCCGCTTATCCGGGTCCTGCCGGCACCGTGGAATACGCCTGGCGTGTTACGCCCGGCCGCGAGGCGTGGAGCATCTGGTCCCCGGAGACCGAAGCCGCTGTCGAAGATCTCAGCGAGGGCCGCTACTCCTTTGAGGTCAAGGCGCGGGATGATCACCGAAAAGAATCCAAGGTCGTTGGGTTTCGATTCGATGTGTTACCCCCTTGGTACCGGACGTGGACCGCGTACATAGCCTACCTCCTGGGGTTCGGAAGTCTGATCAGGTTCGCGTACCGCTATCAGGTCATGGCGCGGGCGCAGAAAAAAGCTGCTCTCCAGGCGCGGGAACTCGAGCGTGAGAAGATCTATCGGCGCAAGCTGGAGAGCGCAAACACTCGGCTGCTGCAGGCCAACAAGCTCAAGGACGAGTTCCTGGCGAAAACCTCCCACGAGCTCCGGACGCCCATCACGGCCATTCTGGGCTTCACGAACATCCTGAAGGACGAAATCCCCAAGGAGGCTGGCTACCGCGAATTCCTGGACATCATCCAGCAGAGCGGCGACAGGCTGATGGCCACACTGGACGATCTGATGGAGTTGGCGACACTCCGCGCGGGTACCCGTGAAATCCGGCCCGAACCGACAGAGTTGACCCCGTTGCTGGATTCTGTTGTGGGTCCTCTGCGCCAGAAGGCGGCCGAAAAGGGGCTCTACCTCCGGGTTCGAGGCGTTTCGGATTTGACCGTCGAGGTTGACCAGACGGCGTTGTTCAAGATCCTCTGGAATCTCCTGGACAATGCGGTCAAGTTCACCGAAGCGGGTGGCCTTGTCCTGGACGTGTCCGTCTCCGACACCTGTGTGTGCAGAGGCGGCGCCATGGCGGGGGGATGCATCAGGATTGAGGTCGTGGACTCCGGCATTGGAATCGACGAGCGCTTCATTCCACACCTGTTCGATGAGTTCAAGCAGGAGTCGGGCGGGGAATCGCGTTCACACAGTGGCACCGGGTTGGGGCTGACCATTGTGGGCGGGCTTGTTGAGCTGATCGGTGGCGAGATTGAGGTAAAGAGTGAGAAGGGCGTCGGGAGCACATTTGTGGTCCAGGTTCCTGTCGAGGCCGTGCACGTGGTTCCCGGCGGTGCCTTGCCCAGGGGGAGCGCGATTGCCCAAGCCCAGGCCGCACGTGCCGCTTACGACGCAGAGCGCGCAGCGACGGCTGCCGCCGACCGCGCCGCCGCAGATCGCGTAGCCGCTGCCGCCGCCGACCGGGTAGCTGCGGCTGCCGCGGATCGCGCGGCCAATGCCGACCGCGCCGCTGCCGTGGCTTCCCACCGTGCCGCTGCAGCCGAGCGTGCCGCAGCCGCAGCAGCCGGCCTCGCCGAGCGTGCTGCCGGGCCCCGACGCCGAGGTGAGCGGGCGTCTGATCGACCTGCAAAACGGTCATCCACGCGCGACTTTTCCGTGCCAGACCGGCCTGCTGAGCGCCGGGATCGCGATAGTCCTACGCCGGGGCCGACCGAGCGGGTTTAAACGGGGTTGGTTTGAGCTGCTGGTCGGGGTTGAGAGCATCGCGTCCGGGTTGTTCGGGACGTGGACCCTAGAGTATTATGCCGCCTTCCGTCCCAGGTGCCTGACGCACCCGCGGAGGGTTGAACCTCATGAAAGGCCGCCGATAGAAGTATGCTTTGGAGATTCCGCGCGGCCCGTTTCTCCCTTTCGCTGGTCTGGGAGACCATGAAACTGGCGTTCCTGGTGCAGTTCAAGCCAGAAAAGGACCGGAGATTATTCAGGGCCCATCGCCAGAGAAAGTCCTGCAAGAGATTCTGCCGGATTCTGAAGGCCAACATCATTGTGGTCGGAGACGAGCCAAAGTCCGGGGCCATGATCGTCATGACCAATCACCTCGGCCTCATGGATCCCTGGGTCCTGGGAGCCGCGCTTCCAGTGGCCTTTGCCGCCAAGGTGGAAATGGCCAAATGGCCCGTCATGGGATGGGTTACCAGGACGGTCGGCGTCATTTTCGTGGAACGGGATCGAAGGCTGGCCACGTCCAGATTTGTCGAGGAACTGCGGGATGTCCTGCGGGCCGGCGTGCGGGGCTTGGTGTTTCCCGAGGGGACCGTCGGCGACGGACGGACCATCCGCGACTTCAAGACGGGCGGATTTGCTGCAGTCGCAGGGATGGAAGACGGTGCCGTGTTGCCGGTCTACCACAACGCCGTACGCATGAACGGCAAACCTACCACACTTGAGACCCGTGAGCTATTGGGCTGGCCTGTAGACATGCCGATGTTGGAGAGCGCGCGCCGGTGGCTTTCCCTGGACTCCATGGACATCGAAGTGAGGATTGGCGAGCCGATTCCCACCGCCGGACGGGATCGGAAGGAGCTTGCCAAGATGAGTCGAGCCGCCGTCCGGGCCCTGGCCGGAGATCTTGTCGAAGGGGCGTGAACGCGTGCCCGGTTGCATCTGGTAACCCATGGACCCTCTGAGCGTACGTACATTGCAGAATCGCGCCTGATCATGGCCCCCGGGTCGTCGAGCGGGGGCATCACGCCAAAAAAACCTATGACCCCGGAGCGCCCCGATTTTGCCAAGCCGCTGTTCTACTCCAGCCTCGTGGTTGTGGGACTTCTTGTCGGCGTCCTCTTCACCCTTTGGATTGGTGGGCGCAGCAGCCTGGATGGCCAGGATGAAACGCCGAGAGTGGAGACCGTCCGGTTTGGCGCTGCAGGGGCCTTTCCCCCCGTCGTGCTGCCGGAAACACTGGCGACGCGCGGGTATGTCGATGCCCTGACGCTGAATGAGGCGTTCAAGACCGTGTCCAGATTCGTGCGCCCATCGGTGGTGTTTATCGAGGTGGAGTCCGGCCAGCGTGGCCTGTTCCGGCGCGGCGGAGGCGGAGTCAGCCAGAGTGCCGGCAGCGGCGTGGTGATCAGCGAGGACGGATACGTCGTGACCAACTACCACGTGATCGAAGGCGCCAACAGGATTAGGGTAACGCTGTCCGACAAGCGGGAGTACCCCGCGCGCGTCGTCGGAGAAGACCCCAACACCGACCTCGCCGTGTTGAAGCTCGAGAATGACGAGCCCGTGCCCGCCATGACTTTCGGAGACTCCGACGCGCTCTCGGTTGGCGAATGGGTTTTGGCGGTTGGCAATCCGTTTCGGCTTACCAGCACAGTTACCGCGGGGATTGTGAGTGCGCTCAGCCGTTCGGTGAACATTATTGACGACAGCTTCGGCATCGAGAGTTTTATCCAGACCGATGCGGCCATTAACCCGGGCAATTCCGGAGGCGCGCTGGTGAATCTGCGCGGGGAGCTGGTGGGCATCGCGACCGCCATCGCCACCGAAAGCGGCAGTTACGAAGGCTACGGCTTCGCCATTCCCGTGAAGCTCGTGGAGCGAATCACCACCGATTTGGTCGAGTTCGGGGAGGTGCAGCGCGGGTATCTGGGCGTGGACATCTGGCCCGTGGATTCAGACCGTGCGGCGGCCGAGGGCCTGGCGACCGTGACAGGCGTCCTGCTGAACAATGTTTTTCGAGGGCTTGCCGCGGACCAGGCCGGGCTCCGGTCTGGCGATATTTTGCTGGCCATAGACGGGCGCGAAATCGCCGAGCCCAATCAGTTGCAGAGTGCCATCGCGCTGTATCGTCCCGGTGAGGCGCTCCATGTGGAGGTGTGGCGGAGCGGGGCGAGTAGGTTCTTCGACGTGGAACTCCTGGGCCGCGACAATCCGACCACGCAGCGGTGGTTTGCCCAGATGGACCGCTCGCAGCCGCCAGCCGAGCCCGAACCCCAGGACGATACGCCGCATGGCGAGGTCGTCGAGTTGGCGGAGTGGGGCATGGGGCTCTTTGAGCTCACGCCGCGGTTCCAGGAGATCTTTGAGCTGGATGGCGGGGCGTATGTGGCTTATGTCGAGAATGCCGGGCGGGCTTCGATTGCTGGGTTGCCGCGGAATACTGTGATTGTTTCTGTGGAGGGGGTTGATGTGAGTTCGACTGCGGAGGTTGTCGCGGCGTTGGAGGGTTCTGCGGGTGCAGTTGTTTTGGAGGTGGCGCGGCGCAATGGGGAGCGGGCGTTTTATGAGTTGGAGAGGGAGTAGCGGGTTAGCTTAGGCGGGAGTCGAGCGGAAAGGGGATGGGCTCGCCGATCTCTACGCGGGCGAAGTCCGGGTGGAGCGGGTTGATGAGGATGTTGTTCTCCAGCGGCATGACCACGCCAAGGCCAGCGATCCCGACGTGTAGGCCACCGGGTGCCCGCGCGAATTGAACCGGCCGCCCGCCCGTTCTGAGCCCAGCCCCGAGTATGCCTGGGCCGCGAAGTCCGGGTGAGAAACGCGCCAGACTATCGCCACGACTAGACCGTGATGCCGTGGTAGATCTGATGTAGTATCCGTTGGACCAGTTCCGCGCCCGGCGCCGTCCGCGCCAGCACAAGCGGAACCTCCTCTCCCAGCGCGAAATTGGCTTCCTTCATCCATGATGCGCGGTCGAGAGCGCTGACTGGTAGCCCCTGCGGCACGCAAGCACCCGGTGGACCTATTTCGCCGTCAAGCGCTCGACGGCCAGCGACACCGAGGCCAGCGCGGCAATGACCGAGAACAGATCTCGCCAGCTAAATCCCTGTTTGATCACCGACTGCACTTCCAGCACGTCGCCCGCCATGATCTGAATGTCGCGGCCTGAGGCGTCGATTCCGTTGGTGGCGCTCTTCTCGTAGATCACGTCGCGGCCTGCTCCCGAATCACGGTACAGCTTGATCGTCACCGTCCGTTTCGAGCGCCGAACGCGCTCGCCGAACGACGGCCCACCTGCGATGGACAGGATCTCCGAGAGCTTCGTCCCGACCGGGACTTCGTAGTAACCAGGGTATCGGACGGCTCCCCATACGTGCGCGTTGACCGTTACATCGCCCTGTTCTGCGTAGTTGAAGTAGGCAGCCGTGTTTCGCCGCGAGCGCTCGAAGTCTGAGATCTGGGCTACCGCAGGGGCGGCGACGAGAAAGAGGAGTGCAAATACGATTGACGCGCGCATGGCTATGTTCGGCATTCGAAAGAGGACGGTCCGTGCCTGGGGTATCGGCGTGGAATGGGCGAACGTAATCTTTGCTGGGGACGGCTATTGGAGCATCCCGCCCAAGGGAACCCCGTTCCCCCGCCGGTAGTGGATTGGCGCCATTGTATCAGACCCGATGCCCGAGAAGATTTCCACCCGCCGAGGCGTCGTCATTGCCGGCGCCAGCGTCTACAACCTGAACAATGTGAGCGACGACTCCATGTTCGAGCCGTTGTGTCGCTCGCTACGCGGGGCGCTTGGGCCAGACGCAGAGGCCGAGCCTATCTGGCTCATGTGCCGGCACCCGGAGCGGCGCAGGGTTGGCGACGCGGACCTGCGCATGATCCCGAATCTGGACTTCGGGACGAAAGAGCTGAGCTTGGGCAAGCGGTTTTTGGGGTTCAACCTGGGTGACGATACCGGGCATCTACGCGAGGCGGCTTCGGCAACTGCTGCCAGTCGGGCGCTCATTATTGGGGGCGATCCGTTTATCGAGATCACGCTGGATTCGTTTCGAGGCATCCTGGTTTATGCGCAGACGTTGGTCTCGCTGGCGCGTTTTTTGGGGACGCCGGTGGTGCTATTTGGCATTCACCTGGGCCGGCCGCCTACATCGGCGTTCGGCGCTGACCTCATGAGTTTCTGCTTGGACAACGCGAGTCTTATCACAACGCGGGAGGCGTCTGTGGTGCAGCGGCTGCGCGAGCTGACGACCAACCCGTCGATCTTACCTGGCGCGGATTCTGGTTTCTCCGTGGACCTGTCTCTACAGCCGAGCGCAGCGGGGGAGGCGTTTGCGGTGGGGCATGCTGCCGCTCCGTACGTCGTTGCAACGCTGAGGTCCTTGTACTGGCAGTGGGGCGCGCCGGAGCGGGAGCATTTCGCCAAGATTTTTGCGAGTGCACTGGATGCCGCGTTCGTTGAAAAGGGGCTGCGGGTGGCTCTGATGCCGCACTGCACGTACGATGTGGACCACGAGTGGGAGGATGACCGGGCGATGCATCGGTTGATTCGGTCGTTCTCAGCGCGGCCCGAGGCGTTCAGCTTGTTCGAGGAGGAGGCGACGGTGGGTGATGCGCTGCGTTTGCACCGGGGGGCTCGGTGTGTGGTGTCGAATCGGAGGCACGCGGCGATTTTTGCGGCTCAGTTGGGGGTGCCATCGGTGATTTTTGGGGAGCCTGGGCATATACAGCCGATTCATGCGCTATTGTCTGGCGAGGCGTTCTTGAGCTACGACGGGTTGTCGGCTGAGGGGCTGGCGGCGGCCTGGGGGCGGGCGCTTGGGAGCGGGGAGACCGGGCAGGAGGCGGCCGCGGCGGAGCGGCGGAAGTCGGACCGGGCGTTGGCTGAGCTTTGCGACTATGTATTGGCGCAGTAGCGGGGATCTGAAGCCGGGCGGCGCGGGTCGGGTGGTTGAGACGTTGCGGGGGCTAGACACGAAACCACATATATCAAATGTATCTACCGATTAACGATACCCCTGTATACGTGGTTATATCTCGTTACATCGCTCGTCCTGGACCCTGTCCTAAAACCCTTTGCCGTTGGCTCGATGAGGCGGCCGCTCAGTAAGCGATAGAGCGACCAATTCAAAAAGCCGACGTACCCGACAGCATGTAGATCATCCTACTTCTTCCTGGCTTTCCTCTTTGGAGACACCTGCGCCACCGCGCTCGCAACGGCAGGCTTGCTTTCTTTCGATGTACGTCCATCTCGGCGGAGGCTTGGGCTGGCCGAAATCCTGGCAGGCCCCCTCGGGATGTCTTTTCTTCTTCCCCCAAGCGAAAAGAGAGATCTGAGCATTAGGTCCGTGCTAACAGACGAATCCGCCGCCTCAAGTTTTGCAATTCGAGACTGGCTTGAACCCACCGTCCTTGCGAATTCGGTCTGGGTCAGCCCCTTCTCCGTACGCAACTCTTTGACCTTGTTGGCAAGCGCGATCTTGAACTCAATAAACTCAATTTCTTCGGGAGCAAGCTCCAGAAAATCGGAAGCATCACCCACCGCCCAACCTTCCGTCTTGAGTCGCTTTGTCTTTTGTTTATCCATAGTGTTCACCTGATCGTTCTATATCTCCTGAGTCTGGACTTGGCGTTATCACTCACATACTTGGGGGTAGTGCGGCTCTTTATGGAGAATACCTCCAAGACGACAATGGCGTCGGGCTCGATCGAATAGACTACTCGCCATGTTTGGTCGTTGTCCGGGATCCTGAGTTCGTGGCAATGCGAGTCAATAGACGGCATGGGTCTTGACTGCGGAAGTGAAAGCAAAGTCCCACGTTGGAGACGGCGAAGCAGGAGTCCAGCTTCTATCCGGGCATGAGTTGAGAACGGAGGTGTCTTGACTTCGGCACTGATCCAAACGACGGGCTTCGTTTCGGTCACGGATAAGTTATGTCGGTTGTGACATATTGTCAACTTTGATATGCAAATTGCACGCGGCTTGGCGGAACTGCCAAGCAACGTGGGAGGCGGCAGGCCCATCTAATCACCCCCTCCCGGCCGATCCCCAAGTCTATAGAGTCCCACCATCCCCATTCGCAACGACTATTTCAGCAGCAAAGGGACCCGCAGCGGGCATGACCGGTTCTGCTGACCCGAATTTCCGACACACCACCAGCACACCGTGGCACGATATATAATCCTGGGTACGAGCGTTTACGGCATCGAGAACCAGGGCGACGAGGCCCTCCTCTCGACGCTCGTCCGTGACCTCAAGGCGGAGGATCCAGAGGCGCATGTGACGTGGGTGGCGCGCCACCCGAATCCAGAGTTGGCGGCGTCCTATGGGTGCGATGACGTGATCCCGGGGCTGGAACACGAGTCCAAGGAGGCGTCGATGGGGCGGTGGTTTAACGGGTTGAACCCCGGCGACGACGCGTCCCACCTGACGGCGCTGGCGGACAGGATTCGCGAGGCGGATGTCCTGGTTGTAGGTGGCGATCCGTTTCAGGAGATATCGCTGGGGTTGTACCGCGGATTGGCTCCGCAGGCGGCCTTGCTGGTGACGTTGTCACGGTTTCTGGGGACGCCGATCGTGCTCTATTCGATACACATCGGGTCTCGGGTGCTGAGTGCCCATGCGCGGGAGTTGACGAAGTATTGCATCGAGAATGCCGCCCTCACCACGCTCCGGGAGCAGTTCAGCCAGGACAGGCTTAGCGACTACGGCATCGGCACGTCGACGTGTGAGGTGGTGGCCGACTCGGCTTGGGGGCTGGAACCCGTGGTTGACCCGGCTACGCGCTCGGCGGTGCTGGCGCGAAATGGTGTGGTCCTTGGTGGCCGCGGCGTCATTGGTTTCAATATTCGCCACAATTATTGGCAGTGGTCGGCCGAGACGTGGGGCAGGAAGCGCGCGGAAGTCTGCTCTTTTCTGGACGGGCTGATTGAGCAGCACGACATGGACGTGCTCTCGATTCCGAATTGCACGTACGACGTCGACCACGAGTACGAGGATGACCGCGAGGTGGCGCGCGAGATCAAGGCGCAGATGCGCCACGGGGCGCGGTTTCATTTGATCGAGGAGAAGATGAGCCTTCGGGAGACGATGACGCTGTTTCCAGGGCTGGATTATCACATATCGAATCGTCGGCACTCGGCGATCTTTGCGGCTGTGCAGGGCGTGCCTGTGTTGGCGCTTGGTGGGCTCTGGCATGTGCGGCCGGGGATTGATGAGATCGGGTTTGGGATGCCGTTTTTGGAACCGGAGTTCTGGACGGTGGCGAATCTGCGGGAGTCTTTTGCTTACGTGGTGGATAATCGGGACGCGATGCTGGCTCGGATGGGTGAGGCCATGCCGGGGCTGCGGGCCGGGGCTCGGCGACAGGCTGAGTTGATTGCCGGGATCGCGCGCTCGTGATGGTTCTGGTCACCGGCGGGGCAGGGTTCATTGGGTATCACCTGGTGCAGAGGCTGTTGGCCGATGGGCACTCGGTGGTTTCCGTGGACAATCTGGATGACTACTACGATCCGGAGCTGAAACGAGAGCGGCTTCGGCAGATTGAGGATGCCGGCGGGTGGGACTTGCGCTACCAGTTTGTTCAGATGGACATCGCCGACCATGAGGCGCTTTCCGGTTTGTTTGACCGGGCCAAGCCGTCCGTTGTCGTGAACCTGGCTGCCCAGGCGGGTGCGCGTCACAGCATCAAAGACCCTTTCTCCTATGCCCACAGCAACCTCACGGGGTTTCTGAGCGTGCTGGAGGCGTGTCGACATCATCCCGTCAAGCATTTGGTGTATGCGTCGTCCAGTTCCGTATACGGGACGGAGGCCGCGGTGCCTTACTCGACGCGGGAAAGGGCAGACCAGCCGGTCTCTCTCTATGCGGCTACGAAGCGGGCCAATGAGCTGATGGCATACACGTATGCCAAGCTTTATGGGGTCTGTGCCACGGGTCTGCGGTTTTTCACGGTCTATGGACCCTGGGGACGCCCAGACATGGCGTACTTCAAGTTCGCCGACCGGATGTTGGCCGGGGAGCCCATTCAGGTGTTCAACGAAGGCAAGTTGTCCAGGGACTTTACCTACGTCGATGACGTGATTGAAGGGGTTGTGCGGGTGATGGGGCATGTGCCCGACGCCACCGGGGCGCCGCACGCACTCTACAACATTGGCCGCGGAGAGCCGGTCAATCTCCTTGTATTTATCGAGATGCTGGAGGAGGCGCTCGGCGTCAAGGCAAACAAGGAAATGGTCCCCATGCAGCCGGGCGACGTCTATACTACTTTCGCCGATACCCTTGATTTGCAGCTAGCTGTGCAATATCAACCAGAGGTTTCGCTCCGGGAAGGGATCCGGCGCTTCGCGGAGTGGTATCTCGAATATCGCGACGCGCGCTGACCCCAGGGTCGGCTTAGGGTCACCAGCATTCACTTAAACGAAGTTGGCGCCTTGCTGAACGGAAAATCGATCCTAGTCACCGGAGGGACCGGCAGTTTCGGGAAGGCCTTCGTGGCCGAGACCCTTCGCCAGTTTCCAGACGTGAAGCGGCTGGTTGTCTTTAGTCGCGACGAGCTCAAGCAGTACGAAATGGCCAAGCTGTACCCTGAAAAGGAGTACCCGGCCATGCGGTTTTTCATCGGCGACGTCCGAGACCGCGACCGGCTCAAACGAGCCCTGCACTCCATCGACACCGTGGTGCACGCGGCAGCGCTCAAGCACGTCCCCACTGCCGAGTACAACCCGATGGAATTCATCCGCACCAATATCATGGGTGCGGCCAACCTCATCGAGGCGTCCATGGACGCGGGTGTCGAGCGACTCGTGGCGTTGTCCACGGACAAAGCAGCCGCGCCGATCAATCTGTACGGAGCCACCAAACTCTGCGCCGACAAACTTTTCGTGGCGGCCAATGCCTACACCGGCGGGGGAGGGCCCATGTTCTCCGTGGTGCGGTATGGCAACGTACTCGGCTCGCGCGGGTCCGTGATCCCGTTTTTCCTGGAGCAGGCCAAGACCGGCCAGCTGTCGGTGACCGATCCTGAGATGACCCGGTTCACGATCACCCTTCCCGAGGCCGTCGACATGGTGCACTGGGCGCTGAAACAGTCGAAAGGTGGAGAGATTTTTGTCCCCAAGATTCCTTCGTATCGTTTGCAGGATCTGGTTGACGCCATCGGACCCGGGTGCACCCGAACCATCGTGGGAATCCGCGCCGGCGAGAAGATCCACGAGGAGATGATCACCTCCAGCGACAGCCTGACCACCGTGGATCTGGGGCGGTACTACGCCATCCTGCCCACGCGCGGGCGTGCCAGTTACGCCAACTACCCCGAGCATCGCCGTGCCGTGCCGGTGGAGCCCGGGTTTTCGTACAGTTCCGGGACCAACCCTCAGTTCTTGACGGTGGGACAAATCCGGACCCTCCTCCGCGATCACGTGGACGCCACGTTCGAGCCCGCGTGAGCCAGGCGGACAACGAGTCAGACGGCGGCCACGCGTTTATTCCCTACGGGCGGCAGATCATCTCTGACGATGATGTCGCGGCCGTTGAAGCCGTCCTGCGGTCGGACTACCTGACGCAGGGGCCGGCGGTTGGGCAATTTGAAGCGGCGGTGGCGCGCGCGGTTGGCGCCGAACGAGCGGTGGCCATGAATTCGGGCACCAGCGCGCTGCATGTGGCCTGTCTGGCGCTGGACCTCGGGCCTGGTGGACTGCTCTGGACATCGCCGAATTCGTTCGTGGCGTCCGCCAACTGCGGGCTGTACTGCGGGGCGTCGGTGGACTTCGTGGACATCGACCCGCGCACCTACTGCATGAGTGCTGATGCCTTGTCGGCCAAACTAGCGGTGGCTGTGCAGCCTCCCGACGTGGTCGTGCCAGTGGGGTTCGCAGGCCAATCGTGTGACATGGTCCGAATTCGAGCGTTGGCGGACCGGTACGGGTTCAAGGTCTTGGAGGACGCGTCGCACGCCATCGGGGCCACCAACGGCGGCAAGCCCGTTGGCTCGGGCGGCTTGGCGGACATCACGGTGTTCAGCTTTCACCCCGTCAAGATTGTGACGACCGCCGAGGGTGGCGTCGCGGTAACGGCCGACGCCGCGCTGGCAGGCCGCATGGAGCGACTGCGCAGCCACGGCATCACGCGCGACGAGGCTCTCATGGACGGCGCATCACACGGGCCTTGGTACTACCAGCAGACCGAGCTCGGCCTGAACTACCGGATGACGGATATGCAGGCGGCGCTTGGGCTGTCGCAGATGTCCCGGCTGGCGGAGTTTGTTGCGCGGCGGCGGGCGCTGGCGGCGCGCTACGATGCGTTGCTGGCGCCGCTGGATGTCGTGCGGCCGTTTCAGATGGCCGGGCAGGAGTCGGCGTGGCATCTCTACGTGATTCAGGTGGTGGCGTCTGAACGGCGGCGGGTGTTTGAGGGGATGCGCGCCGCGGGGATCGGCGTGAATGTGCACTACATCCCGATTCATCTCCAGCCGTACTACCGGGGGCTTGGATTCGCCCCGGGGCAATTTGAAATTGCCGAAGCGTATTACCGGCGGGCCATTACGCTGCCGTTGCACGCGGGGCTGACGGAAGGGGAGCAGAATCGGGTGGTGGAGACGTTGCGAGGGTTGTTGTGAGCGGCTCCGTCAGCCGCATCAAGGCCAGCCTGGCAGGAATCGCGAAGCCCAAGCACTTCGTGTCCTGGAAGGAGTCCGGAGCGTTTGCCGCCCGCAAGTTCCTCATCGAGGTGGCCAAGGCCTATCTCGCGTCCGGCAACGCGCTTGCGGCCCAGGAGCGCCTGAGTTGGATTGCCGAACATGGATCGATGGTGGACCACCAGCGGGACCGACTGCAAAAGGAGATCTATGAGGTGCTCGGAGATCGCGATAGCCTGAGGCCTGGCGCGACGGCGTGGATCCCCACGCCTGGTACGCCAACTGGCGCCGCTTGAGCTATGGCCGGAAGCGGAGTTTCTGGTCGAAGTATCGACTGGCAGGAGGGGGCTGACAGGGGGGTATGACCCGGCCGTAATTGTCCGGCGGCAAATTGAATCCGCACCGCCGGAAATAGCCTGAAAACGCACGTTCGGGGCGAATTCAATCCGCCACGGGCACATCATGCAGCCAATCGGCCCCAAAACTCACGGGCCACCCGGCAACTGCCCCGGCAAATCCAAACCACCCTCCTGACAATTCATAAGCCCCCGTCGGCAAACCCCTGCCGGCCCCGGGCCAAACCCATCCCCGCCGCCGGCAATCTCAACCAAGGCCGGGCAATCCTCTACCCGAGCCGGGCACATTTAGACTACGAGGACAAGTGCCGACGACATCCCGATGGTGAACAGCCCCGGCACTCCCGCCGGATCAGTCTTCACCCACCACTTCGTCCAGCCGCTGCTCAAACGCTTCGAGGGACGCCGCTCTGATGGCTGTCTGGTGGAGCGTCCGGCAGTCCGCCAGATCTGAAATGGATTCAACACGCCTCTTCATCGCGTCGGGGACCTGGCCAAACCGGACCTTCAATGCCTCCAGGATGCTCTCTCGAGCCATGTCCCGTTTTCCTTGCTCCAGGCCCTTCTTGATTCCGGCGCGTTCAAAACTTGTGACGTAGGGCATATTCTTCTCGTCCTCGAACATGGTCAGTTCGATTCTAAATTGCTTGTCCAGTCCATCGGGAAGGGCCATCAGTTGGTCAATAAAGCCGAATAGCGTGACGATGTCCTCCTTGCCGAGCCCGCCTTCGTATAGTCCCTTTGCCAGGGCAAGTTTCCAGCGCATGCGCTCTGGACTGTCCGCTCTCGTGGCCTGCGTCTTCTGGTGCGCCTGGACCAGGACCGCGAACGGATTGCTACTTGCACTCAGCTCTTCCCAGTCAAAGTCCAATAACTTCGCCACCGGGAAGTCCAGTTGAAGCCGGCAGCCCCACTGCGAATACCCGAATCCACTCGGACGCCAGGCGCGGCTGGCGTCCGCAAGCACCGCCAGACTGACCACCTGGCAATTGTAGCGGTCAAAAATCCTGTAGTGGTAGACAAACATCCGCTTCTCGAAGCGCGAGTCCCTCTGCGCCTGGACCTCCACGTGCACGAGGATCAGCGATTTCTTGCCGTCCTGGTGAGTGACCTCGACCAGTTTGTCGACAGTGCGGCCTCCGAGTCTGTGGCCCGGCCCAAGCTTCTGCAACTCGGTGTCCAGGGACTTGCAGTCCTTCTCCCAGTCGATCCCCTGGTGCGCCTCCGGGAAGAGGAGCGCCAAGAAATCCTGGAAGTAGGCATCTATCGCGCGCTTCCAAGGGCTGTCGTAGGCGTCGGGCATAGGGACCAGGCTGGGGAAACTCGTGTATCCCCATGACCCGAACCACCCACTGGCATAACCTCGCGATGGTGCATTGGTGCGAGTCCCGGTCTCATGAAACGAAGTTGACGCCTTGCTGAACGGACAATGGTTGTCCACCGACAAAGCAGCTGCGCCGATCAACCTGTATGGGGCGACGAAACTCTGCGCCGACAAACTCTTCGTGGCGGCCGTTGAAGCCGTCCTGCGGTCGGACTATGTGACGCAGGGGCCGGCGTGGCACCTCTACGTGATTCAGGTGGCGGCGTCTGAACGGCGGGGGCTTGGATTCGCCCGGGGCAATTTGAAATGGCCGAGGCGTATTCCCAGCGGGCCTTTACGCTGCCGTTGCACGCGGAGTTGGCGGAGGGGGAGCCGAATCCGGGGAATACTTGGGATGGTTGTGTGGAGTGGCTGCGGTCTCGCTGAGGCGGTCTACTCCTCTATCCGACCCGGATTTGCGATGCCTGAGCTACGGTTTTTGCTCTGGCCTCTTCCGCCTTTCGGAGGTTTTGTGCCCCGGCTTTGGTCAGTTGCGGTGCCTTCTCTGGAGAGAGTCGAACGCGCTTCACTGTGTCGGTCCCTGTCGGGACTAATGGGCCGTACCCGTCTTTTGATTTCATGTGAGGGATGTCAGATTGCCTTCAAAGCGGGGGAAAGAACTCGGGCTTTGAGCCTGATATTTTAATGGTGAGATATGCCCGGAAGTTGTGTACGCGGTGTAGATCAGGCGGCGATCTTGGCGGGGTGAATGCCGTCGATGAAGAGGATGTTCTTGGCGACGCTGGTGAGGTGTTCTGGGGCGTTTAGTCGCCG
>JBLHLC010000019.1:0-81338 GCA_047619685.1 Rhodothermales bacterium | reverse complement strand
GTAGGATTGACGCTCGAATCATCGTTGTCGATGCCGTCCGCAAACGGAAGCCCGAGATCTTCTTCGCCCACGCCGATGAGTTGAACTACGGGACGCCCCTCCAGCGATGTGGATGTCGCGTCCGAGCCCGGATTGGGGGGCCAGCGGAAGAAAGCATTTCCCGAGGCGGCGGCGATCATACCTGCTGTCACCGTTGGACTGTTACCCTCGCCGTCTGTGTCATTGTCGATCCGATCAGCGTACCCCAGGCCAATGCTTGAGGCCTGCTCGCCCACGAACGGAATGTGCGTCTGATTCTCATCGATCAGCCCGTTCCCGTTGTCATCGATCCCATTGGCCTGGCGCTCACCCGTGAGGAAGCTCTCCGGCACTACGGGGCTGTTGCACTCTCCGACGGAGGGCCGGCACGTCGGCGCGGTGCTTCCGTCGCCGTCATTGTCAATTCGGTCGACGGCATTGCCGGGCGTTTCAAGGAACGCAAAGGCCGCCTGACCCACCGGATCGGACCCAAAGAACTCGTCCCCGATGCCATCCGCGTCGGTCATGAAGGCCACGTCTTCGATGAGATCGAAAAACGGAATGTCGTCCTGGGAATCTCCACCCACCAGGTCCGCCAACCAGGTGGAGAACGCCACCTGACGGATGTCGGATGACCCATCGTTCTTGACACCGTGTATGTGGAAGATGACGTCGTCAATCAGGATCTGACTCCAGGCCAGCGTCCTGATTTCGGCAACCAGGCCCATGCCTTTCCGGCTTCGGTCAGTATCGTCCGGAAAGTAGGTCGGGTAGCGATCGTACTGGTCGTCGCCAACTTTGTAGAAGAACTCCTGATCGGCATTGAAGCTGTCCTTTCCGAAGAAACCGTTCCAGGATCCCGCCCATCCGGGATCAGATTCGTCCGTGGCCTTGTCCGGCCATGACGGCGGCCAGGAAGTCCGCTCATCCGACTGCGCAATTCCAAGGTCCGAACTGGCCGGATTCACATAGCCCTTGATGGGTTCGAAAGTCCAGGACACGTTGTCATTCAGCGGGCTCTGACGAAAGTCCGCCACATCCACAACCCAGAGACTGTCGCCATTCTCGTCGCGGACGCGGGCGCCAACCCAGAGCTGCGTCAGCGCGATGTAGCGCCGACCCGTGTTCTTGGGCCATTCGTAGAGAAAGTCTCCGGGACTCCCTGTATTGGCGGTCTGGGCGTAGTTGGTGATGGACGCCCGGACGTTGTTGGCGTCAATGTTGTCTCTCCGGCGCTCGAAGGAATCCGTGCGCTCGGTGCTGGGCACATGATTACGGTCAATCACGCCCTGGGCCACGGCCATTTCCACCCCCGCTGTCAGGGTGAACAGGACTAAAATTGCCTTTCGCATGAAGGTCATGGTATTCGAATATGGGTGGCTCAACTGATTCATAGCCATCAGAAGCGGAAGTCCAGGCCGAGTTGGATTCGGCGCGGTTCGCGATAGTTCAGGGGCCGCACATAGTAGCCGGGGTCAAAAAGGCTCGTGCGGGTCTGGTCCAGGGTCACGTCTGGCTCGCCGGTATCGGCAAAGACACCCTGCACGTTCCTGGTATCGAGCACGTTGAATACCTCCAGGAAGACCCGGGGCCGGAGTCGGCCGAGGTCAAATTCTTTGTAGACGTTGATATCTGCTTCAAACGTCTGGGCGATGCGGCGAGAGTTCCGGGGAAATTCCGGCTGAACATCATTCCCGACCAGTGCCGCCTGGGCGAAGCTCGGTGTGTAGGGGAACCCGCTCTCCGCCCGGAAACGCACGGATCCGCCCCAGTCCTCTCCGCCGAAATAGACGGCGCCGGCGATCTTGTGCCGCTGATCCCAATCCAGAGGCAGGAGCGCAAGCGTTGGCTGATTGTTGCCCTGTGAAGAAAAGAATTCGTCCGCTGGATTGGAGTTTGAGCCCTCGACAACCTGATAGGTATAGCTCATGTCGAAGCCCCAATCATCGGTAAACGCGCGATTCAGGCTGGCCGTTACTCCACGGGTATTGGCGTAGTCCCGATTGGTGTAGACCACGTAGCTGATGCCTGGCAGGCTGGTCAGAATTGGCGTTGACGTGGACACCCAACTGCGAACGTCCCGGTAGTAGCCGGTCACATCCAGAACGAACTCGCCGAAGCCCTGCTTGAACCCGATCTCGTACATCGTTGTCTTCTGGGCATCCAGATCCGGGTTTCCGAAGGGTCCATAGGTGCCGCTGGAATTGGGGATTTTGTACCCGAACCCAGCCGACATCTGATCAATGTTCGGTATCTGGAAGAAGATGCCGTACGAGAAGTGGATCACTCCCGCGCCAGAAATTGGATAGGCGACGCCGAGACGTGGAGAAATCTGCGTCTTGGAGCTTGCGTTAGACCACCAGTACTCCTCGCGCTCGGCTACCGTCTTGAGGTTGTCCCGGACCTCCTCGTCGGCAGAGATGACCCCATCGCTGTTCAAATCCCGATACCGGTTGTTCAGCTTTAACGGACCGAAGATGTTTGGATCTGTCGGGTCCAATGGCAACTGCGCGCGGGAGTCGAAATAGTCCATTCGAATGCCCGCATTCACGATGAAGTTGTCGAACTCGATCTTGTCCTGCACATAGGCGCTGAAGTTGATCGGACTGAAATCTTCGAAATGGCTGTAGCGCGATGAATTCTCATCAGGAATGGCGGATTCAAAAGGAGAAATCGCTTCTCCGGTCGCAGATACCGCCGGTTGCAGACTGAAGCCAGTCAGATCCACGGAGTCAAACTTCAATTGGAATCCGGCCTTGACCAGATGCGAGCGGCCAAGCTGACTGGAGATGTCCCCCTTGAGAAGTACCGATGTTGTGCTTCTTTCGTAGCGCCCCAGATCTGTGCCTCCCCGGCCGTACCGGTTTGATCCCAGGAGGACCGGCAGATATTGGCCCGAACCCGGGACGTATTCAACGGAGTCGGGTGGCGAGAGGTTGAAATCGTTGTACCGTGAATCGAAGGGGTCCTCGTAGAGATAGGACTGGTCCGTTTGCTTGAAAGTGGCCAGGTTCAGCGTATAGAATGTCGTGTTGCTGACCAGATGCGTCATCTTCAGCTTGACGTTGTACCCGTCATTGAAGCTGTAGGACCGCCCCGCTGGTGACCACCGCCTGAACAACCCGCCTCCGCGGCTCTCCGATGTCTGTCCCTGCCCAATCAGGTTGAGGATGATCTTTTTGGATAGCCGGTACCGAAGATTTGTCTGCCAGGAGAGTCGCTCAAAATTATTCAGGGGCACCAGTGACGAGTCTCCAACGGTACCGTCAGTCTTGAAAATGTCGGCGCCGTAATCCCATCCCTTGTTTTTGAAGAACCGTCCAAGCGCGAAGAACGTGAGCTTGTCTCCCAGGATCGGGCCCTCAAGAGCCACCTGTGCGTTGTAGAACTGCGTGGGATCCACCGGCAGGTAGGAATACGGGTCCACGTCCCGGTACTGGATACCAGACTCCAGGTATTGATCCACGTCGGTACCGCGAATCAGGGATTCGCCACCATCTCCCGCGACGGCATAACTCCCTGCATAGACCTTCGCCGACCCTGAATAGCCGGTCGAACTACCCTCTTTTGTGACCACGTTCACCACGCCTGACATGGCGTTGCCGAACTCTGCGTTGAACGTGCCGGAGATCACCTGCAATTCTTCGATGCCATCATTCTCCAGCTGCACAGAGGAAGAACCGTTGTAGGCGTCGGTGACCGGAACCCCGTCCACCATGAATACGACCTCGCTTGAGCGTCCTCCGCGAATGTGCAGGCCGCCGCGGTTGGTGATGCCCGCCTGTATTTCGAGTACCTGTCCCAGCTCGGTCACCGGGAGACGGTCCAGCGTCTCTGAAGTGACGCGTGCCTCTGAACTGGTCACGTCCTTTCTGACCAGATCGGCTTCGGCCGTCACCACGATTTCTTCGCCCTGGAAAATCTCCTCGGACATCGTGAAGTCCACCGTGGTCGTCAGGTCCACGTTGACACGGACGCCTTCCCTCTTCTGGGTCGAGAAGCCGATGAATGACGCCTGAATAGTGTAGGTACCCGGCCGGACGCCAATGATGACATACTCGCCATCCAGGTTCGAGGCCGTCCCTTGGGATGTGCCCTCAATCAGGACATTCACGCCCGGGAGGGTCACACCGGTGTCGTCCACCACCGTCCCGGTGATTTTTCCAGTTTGCGCCGACGCCGTGCCGACGCAAAGGACCATGAGCAGACCCATAATACTGGGCTTGCGAAGCGCGACAATTACAAACGAATCAAGCATGTTCGGTGCCTAGAGGGGCAGGCCGTCCAGTGAATCGACGACTAAGGTGACGGGAAATCGCAGACGTAGAGCTTGGACGTGCTGCCGCAGATAAGCCTGTTGACGCTCGCGGGCAAGCATGGACTGTGCCTCTCCGCGCGCTTCTTCAAACGTGGCGGGACGAGCCATTTCAGCGCTGCCCACCAGAAGCAGGAGGTACTTGCCGGCCGATCCGTACGGCCCGAGGACAGTGCCTGGTTGGGAAGAAAAGACATCATCGCCCCAAGGACCCAGTTCGCTTTTGGCATACAAACCCAGCGATCCGCCACTACCGGCCGAAGCGGGGCGGAGGGAATGCCGACGTGCCAGAGCCTCAAAGGAACCGGCCTTGGCAATGGCCTTGAGCGAGTCCGCCTTTTGCCTGGTTGCCACCACGATCTCGCTTAGTTGCACGCGCGGGGGCAGTTCAAAATCATCCGGGTGCTCTTCGAAATACGCTCGGACTTCCTCGTCGCTCAGAGGCATGTTGTCCACCAGTTGCCCGAAGGCGCGCTCGTAGACCCACTCGGACATGGCGGAATCAATCCCTTGCCGCACCCGCATGTCTCGGCCCAGACCAGCGTCCGTAGCCCGGGAGAGCATGATGTCCCGCGCGACGAGTCCTTTGATAAATGCAGTGAGGTCGTCCACGTTGTCCACCGCCATCTGCTGACGATCAGAAGTGTACTCCGCGGCCTCCCGGAAGTCGGCCACGGTCCAGACCCGCTCCGCACCTTCGCGGTCGAAGGACACAAATGTCCCTGACTCGTCGTCCTCCGGGTCTCTGATTGCGCCGCTGGTGACCTGCCTCACCAGGTCCTCAGCCTTGGCAGGGTCAATCCGGACCCCGGCCTCCTGAACAAGCGCAGCCAAAAAGTCGCGGCGGGCGTTCGCCTGCTTGCGGGAACGCACGTAGCCGGCCAATTGACCGCGCTTCTGGGCGAACTCGGATTCGGTCATGACCGGGTCCGAGAATCGATTCTCTAGCTTGATAACCGAGAAACCCTGCGAGGTCTGGACTGGCTCCGATATTTCGCCCACCTTCATGGTAAAGGCCTCATCCTCGAATGCCGGGTCCATCTCGTCGAAACCAAAGGTCCCGAGCAATCCCCCGTTCTCTATCAACACGGGATCCGTAAAGACCTCGGCCGCGAGCGACTCAAAGGACTCGCCACTGGCCAGCCGCTCCCGGAGTAGCTCCGCGTCCTCGCGCGTAGTTGCAAACAGGTGCCTGGCGGTCATTTTCGTGTTCACACGAACAAACATGTCAACCAGATCGGCATCGGAAACCTGGATCTCCGAATAGATCGCATCTGCCAGGAGGGCCTCGATAAGAAGTTTCTGACGGGCACGCTCCTGCTCTGTCTGGAACTCCTCGGAGGACTCGACCCCTCCCTCCCGAGCCTCGGTAACAATCAGTTCGACGGCAATCATCCGATTCAAAAACGCTGAGCGCCTAAGCGGCTCATCCGGAAGTCCACCGCTAAAGAGATAGTCGGTGTACCCGCGCTGATACTGCGCCAGACTGATCGGCCTTCCGTTCACGATGGCCAGCGTCTGGCTCTCCTGCTGCTCCGGACTGCACCCGGCAAGGGCCAAAAGGCCAACCAGCGCGCAGATCATGTTTCCGGTCCGCGTCATGCCGTTGCCCATGTCTGGAATTCCATAACCTGATTCTCGTCCGTGGTTCTGCGGACGACCAATTTGGGCGTCAGGACCGTCTGCGCCTGCGTCTCCGTAGGCATCTCGATGCGTGAAATGAGGCGCTCGGCTGCGATCACACCCATTTCGTACATGGGTTGCCTGACTGTTGTGAGGCCTACATGTCGCGAGAGGAGGATGTCGTCAAACCCGACCACGCGTATATCCTGCGGCACCCGGAGACCTGCCTCACGGATGGCTTGAAGCGCTCCAATTGCCTGGACATCCGAGGTGGCAAAAATTCCGTCCAGTGGCTGCTTGGACGCCAGGAGTTCCTGCATCGCGGCATGACCAGCCTTCTCGGTGTAGCCGTCCTGATCGGTATCGGTACTCACAACCACAAGACTCTCTGAACAGCGTCCATCGGCGGCCAATGCCTGCTCATAGCCCACTCTCCGGTCCCTTGCCGGCACGGACGACCGATTGGCCATAAGCAGCCCTATGTGCTTGCAGCCACTGTCAATGAGATGACGCGTCGCCAGATTTCCTCCATGCACATTATTTGTCGTGACCCCGTCCATGCCTTCATGCATGCAGTCCACGAGCACTACCGTCTGGCCGCTCTGCTTCAGGCGTGCGACCCGTGTTTCGTCCATGGGGCTAGAAAAGACAAGGACGCCGGCGGACTGGCCCCGCTGAAGGGCGCGATCCATCTGAACATCCACCTCGTCCAGCGTCCGAGCCGCGAAGACCAGCAGGTCATATTCGCTCTGCGCCATTCGATCCTGAAGGCCGCGAAGAATCTCCACAAAAAAGTAATTCGTGAGCATCGGAATCACGGCGGACACGATGCTGGACTTCCTGAGGGCCAGTGAGCGCGCGGTGGCGTGCGGCCGGTAGCCCAACTGGGTCGCTATCTCAAGGACACTGGCCCGGGTCTTGGCAGAGACTCGCGGGCTCTCATTGAACACGCGCGACACGGTTGCGATGGAGACTCCAGCGCGGTTGGCGATGTCGTAAATAGTGACGGGCACAGTGTCCAGTCTGGAGAAGTCCGGTGGGTAGAGACCGGCCGAGACGTTTTGGAAGCGTTCTGGGCGACAGGAATGTAAGCGCTTACGCAAACCTTATGCAACCCTCGCCATCAAGATTATTTGGTGGAGTCCGGGGTGTCTGGACCATCGAACCGGAATGAGGGGTTACAGCGCCGTTCACAGGAGGCTGTTCAACAAGTGGAGTATGCCAGGCTACGAGCGCCGGAATGCCAGATGTAAGGCGGCCGGACGAGTAATGGCAGCGCCATTGCGAGGAGGGGCAACGCAGCAGATGGTGTTCCGCCGCCGTAGAATGGCGTGCGCGACTTGTTAAACAGCCTCCTAAGACCCGATCTGGGACTCAGACAGGGCATTCTGTGCGTCATGGGAAATGTGAAACCGAAGTTTGACATTGTTTTTGCGATGGCCGGTGACGTGCACCGAAACGCCAGGGCGCTCAGGCAACTGAGCGCAATGGCGGCTTCGGGGCACAGCGTCGCGGTGCTGTCCCTACCCCGGGGAGACGTGATTTCACGTCTCCCCGAGCGCGTCACCCACATCCCCGTAGAGGTGCCCGCGGGACGCGGGCCCCTCTACTTTCTGCGCCTCCAACGGGCGTTCGCCGGCGCGGTACAGGCTCTCAAGGGGAGCCTGTACCACGCCAGCGACCTCTACGTCCTTTCCGCGTGTGCCGGAGCCGCCAAGCGCGCGGGCGTGCCTTACTCCTACGACTCTCGGGAGCTCTACACACACGTGGCCGCCACCGTTGGAAAGCCCTATGCAAGGGCATTCTGGCGGGCCATCGAAAGGCGCCACATCCGGAAGGCCAGCCAGGTATGGACCGTTTCGGACTCCATCGCCGATTACCTGCGGAAAGCGTACTCCATTCCACGCCCCTCCGTGCAGTTCAACGCGCCCGCCACCGCCAAGGTGACGCCCAACAGCCTTCTGAGGGACAGATTGGGCCTTCCGCCAGAGACCGCCATCCTTCTGCACATGGGCCAACTGCGACGGGACCGGGGCGCAGACAATCTTATCGACGCCGTTTCCGGCTGGCCGGAGTCCGCCCCGGATGCACGCCTTGTCTTCCTGGGTTACGGCCCGGAACGCGAGCGCCTGCAGGCACGTGTTCTGAAGGAACGACTCGAAAACCGGGTTCTCTTTCTGGACGCCATACCGCCTTCCGAGTTGGTCTCGGCCGCCGCAGAAGCAAACGTCGGAATCACTTTACTGGAACCTACCTGCCTGAATCATCGCTTCGCATTGCCGAACAAACTGTTTGATTACCTGGCGGCTTCCCTGCCCGTTGTTGCTTCGGACCTGCCGGAGTGTGCCAACCTGGTCGACAAATTCTGTTGTGGGCTCACCGTGAACCCAGCCGACACCAAAGCGCTGACGGAGGCGCTGACCCGCGCTGCACAGAACAACAGCGAAACCAAAACGTGGAAGCGTAACGCGAAGGCTGCTGCGGACATCCTAGACTGGCAGGCAGCCTCTCCACTTTTTACCGATCAGGTGGCATCACTCTTGCGGGCTCACGGCCAAGCCAGTGATTCAACGTCAGGACTATGACCCGTCTTTTTAGCCTCCTCCTCGCGAGCGTTCTTTTCCTCGGAGCCCAACCGGCGGCTGCCCAGGATGCCGAGACCCCCACGTGGATTCCGTTTGAGGAGGCACTTGCGGCCGGAAAAGAGACCGGCAAGATGGTGATCGTGGATATCTGGTCTCCCACCTGCGGCTGGTGTCGTCGGATGCAGGAGGAAGTCTACCCCCGCCCGGACCTGCTCGAGTACGTGAACGAACACTTCATCACGGGTCGGCTCAACATCGATGTCAAGGACGACACCTTGTCTTACCTGGGTTATTCCCTTTCCAGTGCAGACCTGTCCGTTGGATTCGGCGCCAAGGGCACCCCGACCACGATTTTCCTCTCTTCGGACGGTCAGTACATAACACGGCTACCGGGATTCCACGATTACGAGTCCTATCTCCCCGTGCTGCATTTTATTGGTTCATCCTCGTTCCGGGACATGTCATTCCAGGAGTTCCAGGAGCAGAAGGGAATCAAGCCGGTCGGATCGGGAGATCAGTAGACTGCGCCCGGCCGTGGGCGTACTGATCGGGCCTGCGGTGCCGCATGAAGAGTTGCCTGGCGGGTGACGCCCCGCACTCCGACAAGTCCAAGTCTGCGTAGAGAATTGCATCTTCGCCCTCCGGCGCACGCACAACAGTCTGGCCGGTCGGATCGGTCACAAAAGAACCGCCGCCGAACGTGAGCACGTCCTCTTGGCCTACACGGTTGGCCAAGGCACAGAAATACCCGTTGTGGAAGGAGGCCACCCGCACCTCCGCTTCGAAAAGTCCGTCAGGCCACTCGCCCGCCGCACCAGCCTGGGGGATCAATACAAGGTCAGCCCCTGCCAGCGCGAGCCCGCGCATGTATTCCGGGTAGTGACGATCGTAGCAGATGGCGATGCCAATGCGACCCGCCGCCGTGTCAAACACGGGGGTACCGGTGTCTCCCTCGTCGTAGTAGTCCTGCTCCCAAAAGCCGTCGTAGTGGGTGATGTGCATCATCCGCGTCCGCCCAAGGAGACTTCCGTCGGCGTCAATGACCGGAGAAGTGTCGTAGGTCCGCACCCCCATCCGTTCGAAGAGATTCAGCACAATCACCACCTGGAGTTCCGCGGCCAATGCCTGGAATCTCTCTGTCAGTGGCCCGGGTACGTCCTGGCTGAACTGGAAACGATCGCCGCCAGCGAGCCGGTGCTGCGGGAAAAAGGGTGTGAAGGCCAATTCCGGAAAGACGACCAGGTTCGCGCCGTTTTCGGCGGCTTCCCTGACGGCTTCCAGACCACGGGAGACGTTTCTCTCAAGATCCGTCGTGACGGCGTACTGAATCAGGGCGATGCGCATTGGAGCCCGAGGTGCTTATTGACGTGCGCCGCATGGCGGCCGAACCAACCCCAGAACGAAGGAACGCTTACCGCGATCCTGAAGGCTGGAAAACACCGACCGCCAGGGTCACTGCAAACAGGACGGCGCCAACAATGGCTACCGCTCGCAGCCCGCGGGTAACCTGGCCCGCTTGGGAGTCCCGAGAGGAAGGAAGCGCTGCGTTCCCCAGTGCCTGATCGTAGGTTTCGTTGGATACGCGGGCGATGTACTCCGCATCCAGGCCATCGGCCAGGTCTGCCACCAGGCGCTCCATCCAATAGAGCCCGATCAAGCGATCAGGGGCTTGGCCACCGCGCATGCGCTGAAAGTTGCCCTTGACCTGCACATACCGGACGCCGCCTCGATCCTCAGCGTTTACGGTCATTCGGATGTAGAGATCAGCCAGGGCGGCGTCTCCCCGTCCTGAATCTGCCCGCATGGCCTCGATGCCGCTGACCGACGCATAATCCGTCTGGAGAAGGCCCAGTCGTTCGTTGGCCAGCGTGATCGTAAAGTCGTGCTGTACCAGCACCGCCGTTGCCACGTCTATAACATCCACGCGGAGCGCATCCGTGGTAAATGCCACCGTTTCTACGCCCGTATCCACCGGCGCAGAGACGCCACTAGTGGATGCACAGCCTGCGAGCAGGACTGTACTCAGGGTGATAACGGTCAGGAGGCCTTTCAAGAGTATTTCGGCTGGTGATCACCTTGGGGATCGACCCTGGCCGGTTGTCCTTAAGTGTTTATGGGGTCCAAACAGGCGGGGTCGCCAACTATTTCTCCCGGGCATGCCAGGCCGCGAGAACCTCGGCCTCACGATCCGCATCCAGGCCCGCACGCGGGGCCGCAAGGGCTTCGGAAGGCCGCTGGGCATTCCAAGCTATGGTGTCCCGAGCGGTTTCCGCCAGAGGCCGGAAGGCGAGGCCAGCCGCGACCGCCCGTTCATTCCGAGCGAAGGTTAACGGGTTCCTGGAGATCCAGGCGGGCATGTGGCTCCACCCGTTCACGTCGTGGTCGGTCAGGAACTCCGCGGGCACCCAGGTGAGGCTAACCGGAGCACTCGTTGCCGCCCGGATTCCGGACAGCATTTCAGACATGGAAAGCCGTGTCCCGGGGCCACAGCCATTGAACGTGCCCCCCGTCCCGCTCTCCGCGAGCCTCACAATCCAGGCAGAAAGATCACGCGCGTCGATCACCTGCACTGCGTCCTGGCCGTCTCCCGGGGCCAGAACCTCTCCGCCCCGGTCAATCCGGACCGGCCAGTAGGTGAACCTGTCGGTCGGATCAAGCGGACCCACTATCAGCCCCGGGCGAACAATGGTCGCCCGCTCGCCGAAGGCTTCCCTGGCCTCGGCCTCGGCCATCCACTTGAACGGCCCATACGTCTGGCCCGTCACAGCCTCCGACCCGTCGTGATCGGCGGGCAATTGAGCCAGCGGAGAGTCTTCATGTATCCGGTGCGCCTCCTCATCGGCCGAACCGGGTGCGGCAATGGAGCCGTCTGCCAGGGTGTAGTCGGCGGACTCATAAACCGAAATCGTGGAGACATGGATGTATTGGTCTGCCGCCTCCTTGAGAAGTTGGGCAGACTGCCTTACCCAGCGCGGAAGCGTCGCATTGTTGTCGATCACCACGTCCCACCGGCGACCCTCCAGCGCGGAGAGATCGTCCGAACGGTCACCCACCAGTTTCTCCACGCCTGGAAACAGGTGGGTATTGGTTCGGCCTCGATTGAACAGCGTTACCTCATGTCCGCGGGAAAGCGCGTACTCGACCATGTGAGGGCCAATGAATCCGGTGCCCCCCAGGATCAGCAGCCGTTTGGCCCGCCCGTCTGTCCGCGGACTCAGAACATCAGGCTGATCCGTTACCACTCCCGGAAAAACGGGAAGTACCGAGCCGGCACCGGCTGTCACGGCCGCTCCGGCCATTGCGGTTTGCTTCAGAAATCGTCTGCGAGTGTTCATGCGCTGGCAGGGCTAGTGAGTTCCGACCAACACACGCGGAAGGCCGGCAAGATCATCTATGATATGTACTCCCCCGTATCCGAGTCTGACCAGCTCCTGTGCCCCCAGTTTCGCATCGGGCGAATGGGTTTCGATCATCAGCCGTCCCCCGGGGGCAAGGAAACGACGCCCGATCTCGGCAAGCCTGCGCACAAAACGCAGCGTCTCCCCCCGGAGGAAGAGCGCCTCGGACGGTTCATGCTTCAGCTCTGGTTCAAGGGCCTCCTCGTCCTGGTCCGGCACATAGGGCGGGTTTGATATCAAGAGGTCAAGCGGGCCCGGCTCGGGGCTCCACGTAGCAAAGACGTCCTGCCGGCTGCATGCCACCCTCGCTCCCAACCGGGCCGCATTGTCCCTGGCCTGCACCAATGCGGCTTCCGAGATGTCAACGGCCCACACGTCCGCATCGGGCCGCTCCAAGGCAATCGTGCAGGCAATACATCCGCTGCCCACGCCCACCTCGAGAACACGCCCGCTCTTGGGCAGAAACTGAAGCGCCGCCTCGACAAGGTGCTCCGTTTCCGGGCGGGGAATCAGGGCGCCAGGGGCAACGCGAAACAACCTCCCGTAGAAGCCGGTCTCGCCCAGGATGTACTGCAGAGGCTCGCGACCGGCACGCCGGAGAGACCACTCCCGGAGGAGTTCCGTTTCCTTTGGCAGAAGCGTCCGGGAGCCGTTGGTCATGAGCGCCGCCCTGCTGACACCCAGCGCGGACTCCAGCAGCCAGTCAGCCTCCAGAGCCGCTGAACCTATCCCCGCACCGGCGAGTGTGGCCCGCAAGCGCTTCCGGGCCTGATCCACGGTTTCGGCATCGTCCTTTCTGACATCTGGCGTCTTGAGCAATGATTTGAAGCTTCTGTTGGATCGGTCGGGCACGTGTGCCAGACCTGTATATTTGACGCTCTTTGACGAACCGGGCCATCGCTCGTTTCCACGCCTGGCCTGAACCCCTCGAGCCCGCGCTCGCACCGGAAGTGAAAACCATTACTCTGGATCATGGATACGCCAACTACGCTGCAGAAACTCGAACGACTGTCATCAAATCTTTGGTGGAGTTGGCATCCGGAAGCTATCGAACTTTTCCGTCGCCTGAATCCAGGCGCGTTCCGCACGGCGGGCAACAGCCCGGTCGCGGCCCTTCGCGCGGCAGATCCGGAGGTTCTTGCCGACCAGACTTTCGGCAGGGAAGTCGATGACATACTGGCCACGTTTGACGCCTACATGGCCGACCCGGGACCACGGGCTACGGAAGGACGGACGGGCTACTTCTGCATGGAATTCGGCATGCACGAGAGTCTCCCCCTGTACTCTGGAGGCCTTGGCATTCTGGCAGGTGACCACATCAAAGCAGCCTCCGATGTAGGACAACCCATGGTGGCCATGGGTCTTTTCCTGAGGGACGGCTATTTCAAGCAGTACTTCGACCCCAAGGGCTGGCAGCAGGACGAATATCCGTCGATCGACGCCACCCGGCATCCGGTAGAGTTGGTGCGCGGGTCTGACGGGTCGGAGATCGTGGTGACCGTCTACTCGGGCTGGAGGGAGGTGCACCTCCGCGCGTGGAGGCTCCGGGTTGGACGGACAACGCTCTACCTTCTCGACACTGATTTTGACGCCAATCCCTATGAACTCCGGTTCTTGACGAGGCGCCTCTACCAGGGTGATCGCACGACACGGCTCCAGCAAGAGATCATTCTTGGCATTGGCGGCCTGAGAATGCTGCGTGCGATGGGCGAGCACGTAGACGTATACCATATGAATGAGGGACATTGCGCGCTCCTCACGCTTGAACTGCTCCGCGAGCGCAAGGGCTGGGATCCGGACGCCGAATCCTGGGTGCGGGACCATAGCGTCTTCACCACGCACACGCCGGTCCTGGCGGGTCACGACCGCTTCGACCCCTCGCTTTTTCTGTCGCAGATGGCGCAGTTCCGCGAGCAGATTGGCTACTCAGAGCACGACCTATTGGCCTGGGGCAGGGTCAACGCGCACGACATTTCCGAGCAGTTCACCATGACTGTCCTGGGCCTGAAGCTGGCGCGGAGCTCCAACGGCGTGTCCAGACTGAACGGCGAAGTCGCACGCCGCCAGTGGCACCACCTCTATGCCGACCGCGCCGCTGAAAACGTCCCGATCGGGCACGTCACAAACGGTGTTCACCTCCCGACCTGGACTGCTCCCCACGCACGAGGCTTCCTGAATTCGGTTCTGGGGGAAGGCTGGCTGAACGCACGCCAGGACCCAAAAGTGTGGGCCAAGCTGGACCAGACTCCGGACGCGGATCTCTGGGCGTATCGGAAGTCGCTTCGCACGGCATTGATTGAATACATCCAGGAGCATATTCGCTACCAGACCATGCCGCAAGAGGCAAATCTGGATCCGAACGTGCTCACCATTGGCTTCGCACGCCGATTCGCCACCTACAAGAGGGCGCCGCTTCTTTTCCGGGACCTGGACCGGGCGGCCGCATTGTTCAACGACCCCAAGCGTCCTATCCAGGTCATTTACGCCGGCAAGGCCCACCCTGCAGACAAGGAGGGCCAGCGGTACATCCATGAGATCTTTGAGCTGACCCAGGATCCACGCTTCAATGGCCGCCTGGTATTCCTGGAGAACTACAACATGGAGGTCGGACGCATGCTGGTGTCGGGCTCGGATGTGTGGTTGAACAACCCCCGCCGCCCATACGAAGCATCCGGCACGTCCGGGCAGAAGGTCGCCATTCACGGCGGACTCAATCTGTCCATCCTGGATGGCTGGTGGCCGGAAGGGTTCGACGGCACAAACGGATGGGCCATCGGCGACGATGCCTCTCACGTGTATAAGGACCCCGCCGTTCAGGACCCGGAGGATGCCAACTTCCTGTATGAGACCCTGACTTCCCAGGTCGTGCCCGAGTTCTACAACCTGACGGGCGGCGTCCCGTCAGCATGGGTTGCGCGGATGCGCTCGGCCATGAAGGGACTCAGCTATCAGTTCTCGGCACACCGGATGATTGAAGACTACATCCGGACCATCTATCGCGAACAGGTCGAGGCGTAGGAGGCAGCTTAGTAAGAGACGCGCCTTCTAGGTCAGGCCCCTCGAATGGGTCCAGCTTCGGAAGCCCTCAATGAGTTGGTCGAAAGACTCCAACTCAAACAGGAGTGGTTGCAGGTGCCATACCTGATAGTCCTGCTCCACGACGCGGTTGACGTCGAAGGGAATTCTTTCGACTGTGTCCGATACCGCGTGGACGATCTCGCTTTTTGAGGAGAGGATGCCTGCGCCGAAGACGCGCGTCCCTTCGTCCTGTTTGACAAGACCAAACTCCACGGCGAACCAATGGAGTCGTTCAAGGTGGGTGCGGTCCGCACCCCGGGCATTCAGGGCGGCCTGACCAAACAACTGGTAGAAGTCCGCGAACGCCGGCTCCGTTAGCATCGGCATGTGACCAAACATGTCGTGAAAGCAGTCCGGTGCGGGGGTGTAGTCCAGCTCTTCCACGCCGCGGATGTAGTCCGTGGACGGGAAGATCCGCTCTGAGAGGAGGTTGAAGAAATCCCGCTCGTGGAGCAATCCAGGTATTCTGGCAATCCGCCAGCCAGTGGCCGCTTCCATACGGAGGCTGATTTCTGCGAGGCCCGGGATCCCGTCCGGCGTCATCCCGAGGATCTCCACACCCTTCATGAACGCTTGTCCCGCCCGGCCGGGCAGGAGGCCCATCATCTGGTTGAACAGGAAGCCCCAGTTGTCGTGCTCCAGCGGCACGTAGTGCGGCGCGATGATATCCGATCCGACGGGGGGATTCGCGGCCAACTCCTGAGGAATGCAGCGCGGATCTACGCCCTCGTCGGCGGCCTTTTCGTATGCAGAACGTTCGTCTATCATCATCGGAAAAGTAGCCAGCGAAATTTCGCTAGTATTTACCCTCCCCCCTTATGGGAGTTCCGGCCGGCCAGCCCAGCGGGGCGTCCGGGTCAGCCACAGCCACACATCCCACCCGGACTACGCAATCAGCCCCGCGACCAGGTAGCAGGCAAACGCCAGCCCTCCGATTCCGAGGGCGTAAGGCATCTGGGTGCGCGTGTGATCCACATGATCACAGGCCGCGGACAGGGATGAGATGATCGTCGTGTCCGATAGCGGTGACGCATGGTCACCCCAGACGCCGCCAGAAAGAACCGCCCCCAACATGAGCCCTTCGGGCAAGCCGAGGCCCGTTGCCAGCGGCAATGCAATGGGAAGCAAGATCGCGAAGGCAGTCCAGGACGACCCCATCGTAAAGGAAATGAAGGCCGTCACCACGAAGACAAGGGCCGGAATCCACCACGTCGGCAGTCCGTCGCCCACCAAGCCCACCACAAACGGTCCCATTTCCAAAGCCCGGGAGACCTGACCCAGGGCGAATGCAAACACGATCAGAACCGTTACACCTACGAGTCCTGCCGAGCCCTTGAGCACCAGGGCGGAAGACACCATCGGGGTCATCACGATTTTGCCCTTCCGCGGAATGGCGTACAGGCCGACAGCCACGAGAATGGCCGTTCCGACTGCCCACAGGACCGAAGTCGAACCCGAACCCCGCATGATGTCGCCTTCGCCCGTTATCCAGAGTCCTACGAAAATCATCAGGACCATCACACCAATCGGAACGAGCAGGTCCCTGGCATGCTCGGGAGACCCATCGACTGGCTGGAGCTCGGATACCTCCTCCGACACCATCGGCACCGAGCCCGGCCTGGTCAATTGACCAGTTGCCAGGGCTCGCTCCTCGGCCACGCGCATGGACCCAAACCGCCATCCTGTGATGGCGAGCCCCAGAGAGAAAAGAATCGCAAACCAGCTGTAGAAATTGAAGAACAGACCGGATACCAGCAGGCTGACCGCCCCTGTGGTTATCCCCTGCGCTGCCAAAAGCCCCAGGATATAGGCGCCCCAGCCGTTTAGCGGGATGGTCATGCAGACCGGCGCGCTCGTGGAATCGCAGTAAAAGGCCAGTTTTTCGCGGGGAATCTTCAGGCGATCAAAAAACGGTCGGCTGACGGCGCCAACCACCAGACAGGTGATCGACGACTCCACAAACACAATCATCCCGATGCTCCACGCCAACAACTCGGCGCCCCGGCGCGTCTGTCCCCAGCCGCGGGCCTGAGCCCATCGCACAAAACCCGCTACACCCCCGGAGGCCTGCACCAGTGCCATCAGACCTCCCACAAGGAGACAGAAGAACACGATTCGGGTATTCCCTGAGTCCTGAAAGACCAGGACCAACTGGTCCACCAACTCACGCATCCCCAGAACAGGGTTGCCGCCCGCCAGAATTGTCGTCCCGATGAGGAGGCCGGCAAAAAGGGATAGATGGACCTCCTTCGTCCAGAGAGCCAGGGCTATCGCCGCTATCGGCGGCAGAAGTACGATCCAGTCCATTGTGTTCGGGCTTGCTGACGGTCAAAGTACGCACCCGCTGCAGGGCTGCACCAATTTGAAAATTGGGCCGTAGTATGCGCCATCCCGACTGCTTTATGGCCGTACCACCCGAGTTAAAGACCATCTACGAAAAATCGGCCCGCATGGCGGAGTCGCTTTTCCGTGATTTCAAGACGGGCGAGATTCCCCAGACACTGAGACAGGATCTCAAGGAGAGCTACGACTTCTACCTGGACAAGGAAACGCGCGGCCAATTGGCCGAGATGGGGACCATCAAGCGCTGGCTGTACTCTTCGTGGCATCTGGCCAAGAGCCTATTCCTGAAGCTGACGCCGACCCGCCGCATCATCCTTTTGATCGGTTTTGTGCTGGCCGCCGATGGTGCCCAGGGTGACACGGGGAACCTGCTCATGGGATTCGTGGCGCTCCTGTTCATCCTCGGACTGGAACTGAAAGACAAGCTGCTTGCCCGGGACGAACTGCAGGCGGGCTGGGCGGTCCAATCGGCCCTCATGCCCGAGCGTCGCCCAACATTCCAGGGCTGGGATACATGGCTCTACACCGAGCCCGCGAGCGACGTAGGAGGCGATATGGTGGATTGCCAGCTGGTGGAGACGGATCGGTTTGCGATTTCACTCGGGGACGTGTCGGGAAAAGGCTTGCCTGCCGCCCTCTTCATGGCGAAGCTTCAGGCCACGGTCCGTGCGATTTCGCCCTCGATTCGGTCGCTGGCTGAACTTGGCGCGCGGGTCAACGAAATATTCAATCGGGATAGTCTTCCGGGACGTTTTGCGTCACTAGTCTATGCTGAGGTCTCGGCAAAGTCGCCCGTCGTACGCTTCGTGAACGCAGGACATCTCCCCCCCATTCTGGTCACCACGGCGGGGGCCAGAGAGATGAAAAAGGGTGGACCAGCCATCGGCCTCCTCCCCACCGCGCGATACGTGGAAGTAGACGTCAATCTAGACTTCGGGGACCTGCTCGTGATTGTCAGTGACGGTGTCACCGAAGCGCGGGATTCATACGGCTCCTTCTTCGGCGACGACCGGCTTCATCGGCTTCTGGAAACTGCCCACGGACGCTCTGCGGCGGAGGTCGGAGAGTTCATTATTCAGGCTGTCACCTCGTTTGTTGGCTCGGCCAGGCCCAGCGACGACCTCTCGGTCGCCATACTGCGGCGGAAGCCGGAAAAACTGCTGCCGGCGGCTTCCGGGGTCTCGTGATGGCCGAGCGAGTGAACATCAGCTCCGGAATGCCAGCACCCCGATACCTGAGCACGCGCTGCCCGACTACCAACTCGGCGTTGATTTCAAAGGCTTCGTTCGCTACTTTTGTCTTGACTGCGCTCGCAGTCTGGGCAGTTCCCCTCGACTGACCTGATTCGCATCACCTAACCGTTTGATCGGCCACACCCGGCAAAAACACCTGGGAAGACCCCGACATTGCCCGATATAACTCGTTACAGCACCCTGGAGTGAGCGGAATCCCTGTCCGAAACTTCGTGGATGGACGAAAAGAAGGCCGAATCAACGTTATGCGCATCAGTTCGGAAACTTCCGAAATCACAACATCCGCCGATAACAGCCCTAGACAGCTCCATCGGCCGAATGTCGGTCCCCGTCGCCGCATGGCAAAACATCGCTATTATTACTACGACTCTGACTCCTGCTCGTTTGTGGAGTTAAAGAGCAGACGACGCCGGCTGCAGCTGCAGGTTGCGGGCGTCGTTTCCATCGCCGTATTCCTCGCCCTCGGCTTGACCTGGGGAATGGATCACATCGTCGAGACGCCACAGGAACTCGCCCTTCGTGCCGAGAACGATGCGCTGCAGGAGCAACTGGCAACCTTTGACGCACGGATGTCCTCGGTATCGACTGAGTTGAAACAACTTGGGGAGAGAGACCAGGAGCTCTATCGGACCCTCTTCCAGGCCGATCCCATTTCAGACGATGTCCGCCAGGTGGGTGTTGGTGGTTCCGACGCGTATGCCGGCTTTAGTCGCTTCAGTACGTCGGCATCTTCCATTCTCCGTTCCACAGCCCAGGGCCTTGACCGGCTTGAGTTGCAGGTTGGACTTCAGTCAGACAGTTATAAGGAGTTGGCGGACTACGCGGTAAACTACAGCCAGCGTCTGCGCGAGATGCCGATTATCATTCCAGCCGAAGGTCGCGTGATTTCGGGTTTCAAGATGAGAGACCATCCCATTCTCAAAGTGCGGCGCATGCACTATGGAGTGGACATCAACGTGAATTCGGGCACGCCCGTGTATGCATCGGGTGACGGCATCGTCCTCGAGGCCTCAAGAGGCAGTGGGTTTGGCAACTACGTCAAGATCAAACACCCAACCGCCGGTTACGTGACGGTGTATGCACACCTTCGTGGCTTTGCAAAGGGACTTCGGAGAGGTAACCCCGTGAAACGCGGCGATCTCATCGCTTTCAGCGGTAATACCGGCCTCTCAAAATCACCTCACCTGCATTACGAGGTGAGGGATCTGGAAGGCCGGGCGTTGAACCCTATCTATTTCCTCGCGCCCAGCCTGACGCCGGCCGCCTACCAGGAAATACTGAGAGAGGCGGAGAATACATCGGTCATTTTCGACTGATCTCTATTTTCCAGCGGTCCGCAGGCGGAACGGAATGGGAGGTCGTGGCTCTAAGCGCTCCTTTCCGATGCTCCACATTGGCATTGGACTCGTCTTGCATTTGATTATGCAACATCCTATAGTGCCCGCAGGTGTTTCTGCGTCTCTGATCTAAGCATGTACTGGACTCTTGACTTGGCCTCCTTTCTGGAGGATGCCCCTTGGCCCGCAACCCGGGTGGAACTCATGGACTATGCGGACAGGACCGGTGCCCCGTCCGAGGTGCTTGATAATCTCAGCGTCATGGAAGACGACGGAGAGCCTTACGAGAGTATCGAGGAGGTCTGGCCAGACTATCCCACGGGCGACGACGACTTCTATTTCGAAGAGGAATGATTCGGCGATAGCCGAGCTAGCAGGTCGTTTCGCATATGCGTCGTATCCTCGTCGGCCTCATCTTTTTGGCCGCCGTTGGATGCAGTAATTCTGCCAGTGCGCAGACTCCCATCGCCGGCGAACAGGTTCCTCTAGGACTTTCAAGCCCGGAGGACCGGGTGGCTCTTGTCCGTTTCCGGGGAGACCTGGTGTTCTCCCGCGAGCAACTTCAGCTGCGGACGCGGACCCGTGGTAACCGTCGCCTTCTTGAGATTCCGGGCGTCACGTGGTGGTTGTGGCTCTACCGCTTCGGGGACGCGATGGGCGGGCGCCTGGGCCGCGGAGTTCGAGCGTCTGGAGAGCCGGCGGCGGCCCTGGACACCTCGGTTGTGGCGGCAGACGTCGAGCGGCTGAGGCTCTTCTACAACCAGGAGGGCTTTCGGCGGGCCTCGATACGGGCCGACATTGATACTTCGCGGGGCCGGAAGAACACACACGTCATCTTTGACATCGTCCCGGGCGACCCCACCTTTATTCGCAACGTTCGGTATGCCGGGTTGGAGGCACTGGAGCCGGACAGCCGAGCGCAGTTGGTCCGGGACGGCCTTCTTGGGCGTCCTGTAGACGGATTGCTCCAACTCAAAGGCAACCAGCGCTACTCCGAACCACTGCTACTGGAAGAGGGTCGCCGGATACTGAACTACCTGCGGAACACCGGCTACCCATTCATCACGCGGGATTCGATCCACGCGGTCGTGATCCCCTCCAGGCCGGACTCTTTTGACGTCGTGATGGACGTGCGCCTGGGATACAGGTATCGTTTCGGGGACTTGTCCTACCAAATTACGGGCCCTCAGGACGATGTACCCGTCCGGGTGGATACCGTGCGCGTCCCCATGGAGGCCGGAGCCGATATACTGATCCCCGGCTACGTCGCGGGCGATTCCCGGATCGACCCGAACGCGCTGAGGCGAACCCTCCAGTTCCGGCCGGGGCAGTGGTTTGACCAAAGTCTGGTCAGGACCACCAAGCGTAGACTGGACGACATCGGGGTTTTTGCATTTACGGAGATCCGAACCCTGGCGCCAGATTCCGCCCAAACCGGGATTGGACTCCACCTGGAGCTTCAGACCAGAGACCGTCACCGCGTCCAACTGGAGACCTTCATGCTTCAGAGGAGCGGAGGATTCGCGGACAGTGATAACGAAATCGGAACCGGCCTGGGAGTGAGCTACTCCAACCTGAATCTTTTTGGTGGTGGAGAGTCATTTCGCCTGCGCTCGACAGGTACAATCGCCGCTGACCTCGGGCTCCAAAAAGGGTTCACGAGCACCCAATGGGACATATCGGGGACCATTTCCTACCCCTACCTGACGTGGCCGTTTGCCGGACTGAGTGGCGCTCTGGATCTTTATGACTCCCGGACGCGGGTTTCGGTCAGCTTCCTGGCGGCCCGCCGAGACGCGCTCCGCCTCGTCCTTCGTGGCCGGGGCAACCTGGGCTTTCGACTTGAACTTAGACACTCCCGGACGCTCACCTCTTTTGTGGACATTCTGGATCTGAGTGTTTCCAATCCCGACACACTGGCCGGTTTTGGAGATGTTTTTCTTGATGATGTGCTGGCGTCAATCGAAGACCCCGTGCAGCAGGGACAGATCATCGAAGACTACACACAACCTCAGATCAACAACGCCCTCCGATACACCCTCCGTAGCGGGAGGGTGGACCCTTTTCGGAGAGACGAAGGCCACCTCTACGAGGGCTCCATTGAGGTGGGCGGAAATCTCCCCTACCTCCTGGACCGCTTTGTGTTTGACCCCGGCAACGTGGAAAACAGCCTTCCGGGGCTGCCCTTCTTTGGCGGTACCGATCGGGAAGACCGTCTGATTTACCGCCAGTACGTGCGGGGTTTTGTTGACCTTCGCCAGTATCTGCGACTTTCGGCGCGAAGCGTCGTGGCATGGAAAACGGTCGTGGGCGTCGCTCAGCCCTTGGGGGCGGCGGACGTCGTGCCCTTTGACCGCCGTTTTTATAGCGGAGGCTCCTCAAGCGTCCGCGCGTGGCGTCTCCGGGAGTTGGGGCCGGGCTCGGCCTCCTTCTCTGATAGCGTTGGCGTAGGAGGTACCAACATTCTGGGAGGCGAAATCAAACTGGAGGCGTCGGTCGAACATCGCCGCGTGGTGATCCGAGGCCTGTTGGAGGCCGACTGGAGCCTGGCACTCTTCATTGATGTCGGAAACGTGTGGGCCGGGCCCCGAAACCCTGGACCGGAGGCCGGACATTTCAAGCTGGACCAGTTCTACAAGGAATTAGGGATCGGCTCGGGATTCGGCGTTCGATTGGGTTGGGAGTACCTTATAGTTCGCCTGGATTTTGCCTTCAAAGTCCACGATCCCTTGAGAAGCGGCGAATTTATGCCGGATGGGTTCTCTCAATTCGTGCCTCAGTTCGGAATCGGCCATACCTTCTGACCATGTCAATCGGATCAACCGTACTGGCCACCGTCCGCAAAACCGGCAAGCGGATCTTCCGTCAGGAGGAAGATGCCCGCATGAAAGTGCTGGCAGACTATTTGGACGGCGTCCCCTTGTTTGGTCCATTACCCAGAGGGATGCTGGTGGAACTGGCGGAAGCCTTTCACGAGCGCTCCTACCGGAAGGACGAATTCCTCTATTACGAGGGGGACCCGGGCATAGGCCTCTACATTGTGGTTTCCGGCAGCATTCGCCTCCTGATAGACGACGCCTCAGGCCAATCCACGGAATTCCGTGAGGTCGGTCAGGGGGAAATCCTGGGTGCGACCTGCCTTTTGGGCGGCGGCATTATCAAGCGGACCGAGAGCGCTCAAGCCAGCGTTGGGACGGAGGTCCTCGGACTGTTCAGCCCGGAATTCCGAACGCTTCAGCGCAGGCATCCCAAGACCGGCGCCGCGCTGGCAACCCTGCTGGCCCGACATTTTGCTCAGCGGCTTACCGAAATACGACGCCTTCTTCGCGAACAGAATGGCCCAATGGAGGCTGCGCGATGCCTCGGCACTGCGGCACAAAACGCCGCAACTCATTCCGACCCGCCCCCGGGCTGGTAACTCAACACTCAGTGATCGCGGGACCTCTTGTCCGCTGTGTAAGCCCATGAAGAAAGGAGACCAACTGGAGCTCTCCATCCAGAAGTTTGCGGATCGCGGCAAGTCGCTGTGCCGTCTGGACGGGTACGTGGTGTTCGTCCCCGGCGGCGTTCCCGGAGACAGGGTAAAAGCCACGCTCGTTCGCAAGCGGAAGTCTTTTGGCGAGGCTCGCATCGACGAGATCCTGGAGCCCAGCGAACTTCGAACCGAACCCCGTTGCCGCTATTTTGGGGCCTGCGGTGGTTGCAAGTGGCAACATGTCTCCTACGAAGCGCAGCTTGAGGCCAAACGCCAGAGTGTGGAAGAGGCCCTCCAGCATGAGGGTGGGTTTTCCGACATTGAGGTGCGCACTCCTATCGGCGCGGACGACATCTACGAGTACCGCAACAAGATGGAGTTCTCCTTCAGCGCCGAGCGCTGGCTCACCAAAAAGGAGATTGACTCGGGCGAGAGGTTCGATTTACGCTTCGCCCTGGGACTTCACGCGCCGGGATACTTCAACAAGGTGATTGATTTGGAGGAGTGCCACCTCCAATCTGGCCTCAGTGCCCGCATCGTCAACGGCGTCCGTGCATTCGTCCTCGAGCGCGGCTGGAAGCCCTGGCACATCCGAAATCATGTCGGGTACCTTCGCCACCTTGTCATCCGCCAGGCCGGAAACACCTCCGACCTCCTGGTCAACCTCGTGACTAACCGTTACGACGAAGAGCGGATGGCTGAGATGGCCACCTTTCTGAAGGCAGAGTTTCCCGAGATCAGCACCTTCGTGAATGCCGTCAACGAAGGCGTGGCCCAGACCGCGTTCGGTGAGGCCATACACACCATCTACGGCCCGGGCCACTATACCGACCGCATCGGGGATCTGACGTTTCAGATTGCGCCAAACGCCTTTTTCCAGACCAACACAAAGGCCGCGGCAAAGCTTTACGAAGTTGCCCGCGACGCCGCTGGCTTCACGAAGGATGATCTGGTCTACGATCTCTACTGTGGAGCCGGGACCATAAGCCTGTTTGTGGCGCCACACGTGAAGCACGTGGTTGGCGTTGAACTTGTGGAAGAGGCCGTGGTGAACGCGCGTGCCAATGCAAAGGCCAACGGCATTGAGAATGTGAGCTTCGTAGCCGGAGACATGCTCAAGCTGTTGACGCCAGAGTTCGTTGCGAAACACGGAAAGCCTGACGTGATGATCGTTGATCCTCCGCGCGCCGGGATACACCCCAGGGTCGTCAAGCAAATTGCGGCTGTCCGGCCGCAACGGCTGATCTACGTCAGTTGCAATCCTCGAACCCAGGCGATCGACATGAAGGCTTTGGGCGACGCATACCAGGCGGCGTGGTCACAGCCGGTTGATCTCTTCCCACACACCCACCACGTGGAGAATGTCATCCGCCTCGACGCCAAAAACTGACCAGCCCGTCCTCGTGACGGGTGGAACCGGATTTGTCGGCAGCCACCTGGTCGAAGCCCTCCACGCCCGTGGTTATGACGACGTTCGTTGTCTGATTCGGTCCAAGCCAGGGTGGCTGTCCGGGATTCCGCACCAGGCCGTTCGTGCAGACCTTGGATCTGTCGATGATCTGGCCGCCGCGATGACGGGCTGCTCGACGGTCTATCACGTGGCTGGCCGCACACGGGCCAGATCCTGGGAGGAGTTCGAGGACGCCAACGTCCAGGGAACACTGAACCTGCTTCAGGCGGCATCCTCGCTTTCGCCTGCGCCCCGGGTGCAGATTGTAAGCAGCCTGGCAGCCGTGGGAGCCGCGGCCGACAAGGTTGCCACAGAGAACACTCCCCTTCGGCCGGTCTCCATGTACGGTCGCAGCAAGGCGGTGATGGAGGACAAGATTCAGGCGTTTCGCACGCTGGTTCCCATCACCGTCGTCCGCCCTCCCGCCGTGTACGGCCCCCGCGATGCCGACATCTTCACCATTTTCAAGGGGGCCTCTCGGGGCGTTTTCCCTGTGGTGGGGGGGTCGACTGGCCCGGCCCTGAGTCTCGTGCACGTTACCGACCTTGTGCGTGGGATGATCGACGCCGCAGAGAGCCCTGCCACGGTCGGGAATACCTACTTTCTGGGCGCCGATCCCGCCTACTCGTGGGCCCAGGTAAAGGACGCAGCAGCCCGAGCCCTGAATAGAAGGGTATTCACGCTTCGCATCCCGGAATCACTGATTGTCCCCGTCGGCGCGGTGGTTCAGGCTGCCGGGCGATTGTTCGGCACCTACCCGCCCCTCAATCGCGAGAAGGCCCTGGAGATCAGAGACGCATGCATTATGTGTAGTTCCGATAGGGCACGACTCGGTTTTGGCTACACCGCCGGCGTTCCGCTCGTTGAAGGTTTCGCAGATGCGGTGGATTGGTACAAGGGTGCAGGCTGGCTCTGACCACCGGGAATCAATCAGAATACCGCTTCGTAAACCGATCGCATCGAAGGAGCCATCCTCACCCCACATGAGGACTTCTTCCCCACATGCCGACGCGCCGCCGTCAGCCCAATAAAGCTTCCTCCAAGTGAGCAATCTCGGATTCAATACCGGTTACATCGAAGATCTGTACCGGCAGTATCTGGAAGAACCCGACAGCGTCAGTGAGAGCTGGCGTGATTTCTTTGCGGGCTATGACCCGGGCGTAGAGTTTGTTGCCCCTGAGACCGTGGCTGCCAGCCCTGCCGCCGCAGTTCTGGTCGCACCCACTCCAGCCGCTACCGCCATCCCGTCTGGAGATGGCGCGGCGCCACCGGATGACGGCACCACAGTCTCCGTTATCCGCGGACCCTCTGCGCGTATCGTGGAGAACATGGAGGCCAGTCTCCTTGTCCCGACGGCAACCTCAGTCCGTTCCATCCCGGTCAAGCTGCTGGCTGAAAACCGGACGCTGATCAACGCACATCAACGAGACGTAGGCGGAAACAAGGTTTCCTACACGCACTTGATTGCGCACGCGATTGTCCTGGGAATTGCTCAATTTCCCAACATGAACACCGCGTTCCGGAAGACCAACGGAACACTGGAGCATGTCTCCCCCGGCGCCGTGAACCTGGGCCTGGCCATCGATGTGGAGAAGCGCGGGAAGCGCACACTGATGGTCCCGAACATCAAGGGCGCCGACACACTCACATTCCGCGAATTCCTGGGTCGGTACAACGACCTTGTTCGGCGCGCACGGGACAACAAGATTGACGTGGCCGACTTCGCGGGCACTTCGGCCACGCTCACCAATCCCGGGATGATCGGCACCGGCCTCTCTGTTCCGAGGCTCATGGAGGGGCAGGGACTGATTGTTGGAGTCGGGTCCATCGGCTATCCGACGGAATACCACGCTTTCCCTCCGGATGTAATCGCGCGGACCGGAATCTCGCAGGTAATGACCATTACCTCGACCTACGATCACCGGGTTATCCAGGGTGCTGAATCCGGGGCATTCCTCAAGTTTGTGGGAGAGCTACTGGTAGGGCACCATGGGTTCTACGAAGGGGTTTTCGCAAGCCTGGAAATTCCCTATCAACCATACGTTCTCGCCACCGATTCCACGCCCCAGGTGGGCGGGCATGAGAGTGACGGGATGGACATGGTCCGCAAGCAGGCCCGCGTCCTGCAGCTTATTCGGGCCTACCGGGTGCGCGGCCATCTCCAGGCAGATGTCAATCCGCTTGGATACAACTGGGAATACCATCCCGAACTGGATCCCAAGGAGTACGGCCTTACGATTTGGGACCTGGACCGGAAGTTTGTCACCGGCGATCTGGCAGGGAGCGATGTACTTCCCCTCAGGGAAATACTCGATATCCTGCGTCAGACGTACACCCGAAAGGTGGGCATCGAGTTCATGCACATCTCTGACCCGGGCGAAAAACGTTGGTTGGTCGAGCGCCTCGAACCCGTGCGGGGTGTTGAGCCCATCTCTGAGAGCGCAAAACTCCGGATGCTGGACAAACTCAACGCTGCCGAGGTGTTCGAAAACTTCCTGCATACCAAGTACATCGGCCATAAGCGGTTCAGCCTGGAGGGATCAGAGACCGTGATTCCGATGCTGGACATGATCCTCTCGGATGCCGCCAACCAGGAAGTACTGGAGGTTGTCATCGGGATGGCGCATCGGGGCCGTCTCAACGTTCTGGCCAACATCCTCAACAAGCCCTACCAGGTCATTTTCTCCGAATTTGAGGGCAACATCGATCTCAACACCACACAGGGTTCGGGCGATGTGAAGTACCACCTTGGCGCACGCGGTGTGCACACGGCCAGTTCAGGCAACACGGTCAAGGTGACACTAGCCTCAAATCCCAGCCATCTGGAAGCGGTCAATCCGGTTGTTGAGGGCATGGCTCGGGCCAAACAGGAGAGCATCCGTGACTCCCGGCCGGAGCAGGAACGGCGCGACTATCACGACACGGTCATCCCCATTCTGATTCACGGCGATGCGGCGTTTGCCGGGCAGGGCGTGGTCAGCGAGACGCTGAACCTGAGCCAGTTGCCGGGTTATGAAACTGGTGGCACCGTTCACCTTGTGATCAACAATCAAATCGGGTTCACGACCGGACCAGAGTCTGCTCGCAGTTCTACCTACGCGACTGACATTGCGCGCATGATCCAGGCCCCAATTTTCCATGTGAACGGGGATGATCCTGAGGCCTGCGTGCGGGTCTCGAGGCTTGCGCTGGATTTCAGGCAGGTGTTCAACAAGGACGTGGTCATCGACCTTCTTTGCTACCGGGTCCGCGGGCATAACGAAGGGGACGAGCCCTCGTATACCCAGCCGCTGTTATACAAAAAAATCGAGCAGAAGCGGTCGGTGCGAAAGCTCTATACGGAGCTGTTGTTGCGCCGTGGCGACATGACGCCTGAACAGGCTGAGCAGCTCTTCGAGGACTTCCGCAACCGGCTTCAGGAGGCCTTCTCGATCACCAAGGAGGTTGCGGATGAGGTCGTACCGAGGCCGGACAACCCGCTCGCGCGGCCGGACAAGGAAGGCGTTGTCTACGTCGAGACAGGCGCCTCCCAGGAAAACATCGACGAGGTTATCGCTGCGCTGACGCGGTTCCCCGAAGGGTTCAACGTTCACAGGAAGCTCCTCAGTCAGTTCAAGCGGCGCGAAACGCACTACACCGCCGATCGGAAGGTGGACTGGGGGCTGGCAGAGGCCTTGGCCTTCGGAACTCTCCTGGTGGAGGGCACGCGTGTCAGGCTCAGCGGACAAGACTCCCGAAGAGGCACGTTTTCGCATCGCCACGCCGTTGTGTACGATCAGGAAACCTCGGACGAGTTCATCCCGCTCAACCACGTGTCACCCAACCAGGGCCGCCTGTACATCTATGACAGCCTGCTCTCCGAGTACGCGGTCACGGGGTTTGAGTATGGGTATTCCGTCGCCTCGCCTGACGCACTGGTGATTTGGGAGGCCCAATTCGGTGATTTTGCCAATGGCGCGCAAATCATCTTTGACCAGTTCCTGGCCGCGGCCGGTGAGAAATGGGGACAGGCCAGTTCCCTGGTTCTCTTGCTTCCTCACGGGTACGAGGGACAGGGGCCAGAACACTCTTCCGCGCGGTTGGAGCGTTTCCTTCAGCTCTGTGCAGAAGGCAATATGAGCGTTTGCAACATCTCCACGCCTGCAAACGTGTTCCACGCCTTCCGGCGTCAGATCCACGGCGAAATCAAACGTCCGTTGGTCATCATGTCACCCAAGAGTCTCTTGCGGCATCCGCTCGCTGTTTCTGATCCTTCCGAATTCACCGACGGGCGGTTTCAGGAAGTCATTCCTGCCTCGGTAGAGGATGACTCGGCCGTTCAACGCATTGTGTTTTGTAGCGGCAAAGTTTACTACGACGCGCTTCGGAAGCTTGAAGAAGAGCCATCCATTGCCGGCACAGTGGCCCTGGTTCGCGTTGAGCAACTCTACCCACTCGACAAGAAAGCCATTGCCGCAGAGTTGAAGCGGTTCTCGCCGAGCGCCAGCGTCGTGTGGCTCCAGGAGGAGTCAGCCAACATGGGTGCTTGGGAGCACCTCCGGTACCGGATTGATGACATCCTCTCGGACGTGCGGGGCGATATGGCCCAACGCGTGACGTACGCCGGACGGCCCGCCTCAGCGAGTCCGGCTACGGGTAGTGGCAACATCCACCAGTACGAGCAGGACGCCATCGTGGCGCTTGCGCTAGGCATCTGATCCGAAGGCAATAAAGAAAGGGGTGTCACCAGCGGTGGCACCCCTTTCTCCTGAAACTCTAAGACCGGGTCCCAAGACCCTGAATCGGTCTAGTAGTATCGGTTGTGCTTGCGCGCGTTCCGCGTGGCTTTTTCCTTGTCGAGCCGCTTCGTTTCCGAAGGCTTTACGAAGGCCATGTTCTCACGGAAGATGCGAAGTGTGCGGCTGCGGTTCACAGCACGCTTGAAGCGGCGCAGCGCACGGTCGATGGACTCGTTGTCTCGAACTTTAATTCCTAGGGACACGTATTCTGAACCGGAAAGAGATTGGTGTAGCCTTTTAAGGTAGGCTGATTTCCCACCTCTGTCAAGACGCCCCTAACGCCAGTACCCGTCCCCCTAGGCTAAAGCGATGCCGCGTGGGCACTGAGAACCGCTGCAGTCACTGCCCTCACCCGATCGGACTTCTCAGCCGACGCAACCCGTGCAAGCCGCCCCAGGGTGCCGTCTTCGCCGATTGCGTTCAGCGCAGCCAAGGCCATCAGACGTTCGCCGATGTCCTCTGACGTCTCGAATCGACCCATGATCTCGTAGGCCGCGTCATCGAAGTTGACGAAATTGTCATAGTTCTCGGCGAAGAAGATCACTTGACGCACGGCATCCTGCCGGACTTGGGCGATATCCGAGCTAACAGACTCACTGAGTTGCTCCTGAAGCCCGTCCCACCAGTCCTGGCTCTTGGTCTCGTACGTTGATTGGGCGGAGACCGCTGTCGTTCCGACAAGGCCGATAAATAGTGCAAGGCCGAGGGCTCGCTGAATGCTGTTTGTGACTCGCATGGGACCGTTCCTAAAGGTGTTTGTGTGTCTGGATTGTTTCTTTAGGGCGGGTACGGCCCGGCACAAACCGTGTTACTTTCAGGGGCTGAACGGGCGCTCTGCGTCGGTGAACGGCGCGATGGGTCCGGTGACCGGGTAGTCAACTGGCGTGGGCGGTTGCCGCCACGGCAAAGGGCCGGTCCGTCGGCTCCCCGGCGGGCCCCTATTTCATCCGCCACTCTTCCCATCGGGGGCTATCCAGCTGGATTTCGGCCCAGAACGCCCGCATCTCGCCGATCATGACTTCGGCACGCTCGGGTTGGGCAAGAAGCAGGTCGTTCCGCTGCTCGGGATCCGAATCCAGGTCGTAAAGAGCGAACCGCCCAAGACTCTCCTCTTTGAGCCAGTCCATTATCAGGGCGTCGGGATCCTTGGGATTGAGCCACCCAAGAAGCGTCCAGCCAGCACTCCTCATGGCGACGTGGGGCATGAGGTAATAGGTGTCCTCGTGTGCAGGAAAAAACCAGAAGACCGGCCGGTCCCGATGGAGGGGTCTCCCATTCAGGGCCGGCACAAAGCTAATTCCGTCTATGGCCCGGTCCGTCGGAATGGGGACGCCCGCCAACTCGGCAAGGGTAGGAAGGAAGTCGGTGCCATTGATCAACGCGTCACTTACTGTGCCTGCCTGGACTCGGCCCGGCCAACGCGCGATGCCCGGCACGCGGTGGCCTCCTTCGTAGGGATACCGTTTCATCCCGCGCCAGATTCCTGGCGTTCCGAATGAGCGGTCTCGTAGAGGGTCCGTCCACTCCCCGCGTGATTCCTCGAAATTCACTGGTGACTCTGGCCCGTTGTCGCTGGTAAAGATGGAGAGGGTTTCGTCGGTAAGACCCGCTGCATCCATTCCATCCATGAGATTTCCGAAGGCCCGATCCAGCTGTTCCACGGTGCCGTAGTAGTACCGTTTGTTGCCGTCGATTCCCGGCGGGCGAACCACCTGGCCGTACAGTGCAGATTCCTCCAGGGAGTCCACGGCCGGGTTCGCATATCGGGCGGCGAAGGACTCCGGCGGCTCTACTGGCGTGTGTGGTTCGTGACTGCACACTTCCAGAAAGAACGGCCGCTCGGGATTGGGACGGTTTTGAAGCCAGTCCAGTGCTTCCTGGACAATGACGTCACAATACCAGCCAGACACCTCGCCCACGGCCTCGCCATTTCGATAGAACTTCTGCGGATTCTCAGGGCCCTCGAATGCATTGACAGCCGTGGCAAACCAGTGGTCAAATCCATGGTCCCCCGGGGTCGGCGCGACCGCGTTGGTCCTGTCAAAGCGACTCAGATGCCACTTCCCAACGAAGCACGTGTCATACCCGCTCTCTCGAAGGAGAGAAGCAATCGTGACCTCGCCCTGCTGAAGATGCATCCCGGATCCGGCGATGTAATAAAACCCTGACCGATAGGGGTTGCGGCCAGTGAGGAGTGCAGCGCGCGAGGGCGAGCACACGGTCCCGCCCGAGTGGAAATCCGTGAACCGCATGCCCTGCGACGCAAAGGCATCCAAACGCGGCGTCTGAATAATGCGGTTGCCGTAGGAACGGAGGTCCCCGAAGCCCAGATCGTCGGCCAGGAAGACCATGAAATTGGGCCGCTTGGCAGCAGCACTTTGGCAGGCCAAACCTCCCGGTAGTGCGCTGACCGCGCCCGCGGCAAGAATCTGACGAAGGAATGTCCGGCGGTCCAGCATATCGAGGGTAGGAAGGCGAGCCCTAATCTACGAGTCCCCCACCCGCCCCTCCCTTACTTTTGTGTCCACTCAAGACTACTCGCGGCGCGTGTCAAAACTCCCCACACTCCTTGTTGCCACATCCAATCCCGGAAAGCTGACCGAATTCCGGGAGCTTCTGGAAGGGCATGTCGGAATGCTGCTGTCGTCAGCGAGCGTGAATGCCCCGGCCGTTGTCGAGGACGCCACGACCCTTCAGGGGAATGCAGAAAAGAAGGCGCGTGCGCTCTTCGAGCTTTCTGGCATCCCCTCACTGGGCGACGACACCGGACTGGAGGTCTTTTCCCTGGGCGGCCGGCCCGGAGTTCTCTCGGCCCGATACGCGGGACCGGACGGAGACGCCGCACGCAACATGGCCAAGCTGCTGCGCGAGCTGTCTGGCCAGTCGGATCGTTCGGCGCAATTTCGAACCGCGATTGTCTATGTGGACGGCACATCCACGCGGACATACGAGGGTGTCTGTCGCGGCAGCATTCTGGATAGTGCGCGCGGCGAGGGCGGCTTCGGGTACGATCCGCTGTTCAAGCCGGACGGAGAGTCGGGCACCTTCGCCGAATTGTCCTCCGCCCGGAAGAACACGATCAGCCACCGCGGGCGCGCCATGCAGGCCTTTCTGGATGACCTCAAAACCTGGTGACTCCGGCCTCGTCACAGATAGATTCCCGCCCGTCATGGTAGCTCTCGTTCAGCGCGTAAAACGTGCGTCCGTCGCGGTCGATGGTATTGAAGTGGGGCGCATTGATGCAGGCCTTCTGATTCTGTTGGGGGTTCACAAGTCTGACACGGAGAAAGAACTGGAATGGCTGGCGCGCAAGTGCGCGAACCTTCGAATCTTCCCCGACGAGGAGGGCCTCATGAATCGCTCGATCACGGATGTGGGCGGGGAGGTTCTGGTCGTGTCCCAATTCACCCTGTACGGAAACACGGCGAAAGGCAACCGGCCTTCGTTTGTGGACTCCGCCCATCCCAGTCTGGCCGAGCCGCTCTATGAAGCGTTCGTTCGTCGCATGGAAGTGCTGACGGGCAGACCGGTCCCGACAGGCGTTTTCGGGGCGATGATGGACGTAAGCCTCGTGAACGACGGACCGGTCACGCTGTGGGTGGAGAAACTGGGTACAGACTGATGGCTGGCACTCGAAACGAAAGCCTTCGGCCGTGGTAGCCAAGAAGGCTGTTGAATAAGTGGAGTATGCCAGGCTACGAGCGCCGGAATGTCAGATGTAAGGCGTCCCGACGAGTAATGGCACCGCCATTGCGAGGAGGGATAACGCAGCAGATGGCGTTCCGCCGCCGTAGAATGGTGTGCGCCACTTATTCAACAGCCTTCTAGACCCCACCCACATTGTCTACGGCTCCCATGAGCAGAGATGCCCGAAGTGCCCCGAAGCTGCGTTTCGGCGCCGCAAGAGCGGTTCGTTTTGCGGTCTTGCTGTCCGCGCTAATTGTCCTTCCTGGCTGCCAATCCGCCCAGGAGGAGTCCACCGCATTGCTGCTGGTGAATGGAAACATTTACACTATGGACCAGGGGCAGCCAAACGTCGAGGCCTTGCTGGTTCAGGATGGCCGGGTCGCCGCCGTCGGCAACGGAGAGGAACTGGCCGGCCTGGCTCCCGGCGCCCGCAGAATTGACCTGGCCGGCGCCGCGGTGATTCCGGGCCTGATTGATGCGCATGCCCACGTGCGCAACCTGGCCACCATGCGACTGTCGGCAGATCTCACCGGCACACAGAGCGTGAAGGAAATCATCTCCCGACTGCGGTCGTTCGCGGCGGGCCTTTCGGAGGATGCCTGGATTCTGGGGCGAGGCTGGGACCAAAACGATTGGGCCGACACGGACTTTCCCACCCGCACAGACCTTGATGCCGCATTCCCCGACAGACCCGTCTGGCTCGAGCGGATTGACGGCCACGCAATGTGGGCAAACTCTGCCGCTCTCCGGATAGCCGGCGAAGACGCCATAGCAGTGGCGCCCGATCCCCCGGGCGGTGTCATTACCCGCGATGCATCCGGCACCCCGACGGGACTGTTCATCGACAACGCGGAATTTCTGGTCGGCGTTCACGTCCCGCCGTTCTCCGAAGAAGATCTGGAACGAGGACTGGAAACTGCGCTGGAAGAGATGGCCAGGTTTGGCATAACCGCGGTGCACGAGGCCGGCGCTGACATGGCCTTCCTGGAACGCGTCAAGCGGTTCATAGACGACGGCAAGTTCACCGCGCGGCTTTATGCCATGACCGAGCCCGGGCTCTCGTTTGACGCGTATTGCAACAATCACCTCATCGACTACGGAGATCGCCTGACAGTCAGGTCGGTCAAATTGTACCTCGATGGGGCTCTGGGAAGCCGGGGCGCCGCACTTCTGGAAGACTACACGGATGACCCGGGCAATCGGGGGCTTCTTCGAACGTCTCCAGAGGACTATCGGACCCTGGTGGCGGAGGCTCTCGCGTGTGGCTATCAGGTCAACAGCCATGCGATCGGCGATGCCGGCAATCGTCTTTTGCTGGATACCTACGAGGCAGCGGGGATTCGGCCTGACCAGCGTCACCGCAATGAACACGCGCAGGTGGTGGCCGTGGAGGACATCGAGCGCCACGCCAGCTTGGGGATCATCGCTTCGATGCAACCGACCCATGCGACCAGCGACATGTACTGGGCCGAAGACAGGATCGGGCCCGGCCGGATTCGTGGCGCATACGCCTGGAGAAGCTTCCTGAACAGCGGCGGAAGGTTGGCTCTGGGTTCAGATTTCCCGGTGGAGCAGGTGGATCCGCTTCTGGGCTTCTACGCGGGAGTAACCAGACAAGACGCGGCCAGCTGGCCTGAGGGAGGATGGCACGCAGAGGAACGGTTGACCCGGGAAGAAACACTGCGTGGGTTCACCATGGACGCGGCGTACGCGGGCTTCCAGGAAGAATCGATCGGATCTCTCTCCCCTGGCAAATGGGCAGATTTCGTGGTTCTTTCGGGAGACATCATGACCGTTCCGGGGCCTGATATCCTTGATGTGCGGGTATTGGAAACCTGGGTAGAAGGCCAGCAGGTCTACGCCAAATGAAACCCGACTCCGCTGCATACAGACCAGAGACCCTGACCGATTCATTCGGCCGGTTCCACGACTATCTCCGCATTTCGTTGACGGAGCGCTGCAACTTGCGGTGCGTGTATTGTATGCCGGCAGACGGCGTGCCTCTGAAGCCCAGAGACGAAATGCTCACGTTTGAGGAGATCGAGCGTCTCGCGCGGTTTTTCGTCAGTCGCGGCGTGCGAAAGATCCGGCTCACCGGCGGCGAGCCCCTGGTCAGGAAGGACGTTGTTGCCCTGATCGAGTCTTTGGGGGCCATTGGCGGGCTGGAGGCCCTTGCCATCACGACCAACGGGTTGCTGCTGGAAGAACGCCTACCGGCCCTCAAGTCGGCAGGCCTGACACACATCAACATCTCTCTCGACACACTTCGGGAGGATCGCTTCAAGGCCATCACCCGTCGTAAAGGCCTGCAGATAGTCCTCAGCGCCATAGACGCTTCGCTGGCTCAAGGCTTTGCGAGCACCAAGGTGAACTGCGTGGTGCTCCGCGGTCAGAATGAGGACGAGATACTGGACTTTGCGCGTCTCTCGATTGACCGGCCGTTGTCGATCCGGTTCATTGAGTACATGCCCTTTGCGGGCAACGGGTGGGACAGCGGAGAGATGGTGCCCTTCCAGGAAATGCTGGATACCGTCCGGGCGGAATGGCCGGCCCTGGCCGCTACGCAAGCCCACGCCAACGCCGTCAGCACAGACTACCAGATTCCCGGCGCCGTCGGCACCGTAGGATTTATCTCCTCGATGACCGCCAAGTTCTGCAGCGGGTGCAACCGCATTCGTCTGAATGCGGACGGAAGCCTGCGCACGTGCCTGTTCGGTCAAGACGGCCTGAGTCTTCGCGACGCCATCCGGGGCGGCGCGGATGATGCAGACCTGGACCGCCTGATCCGGCCCGTAGTTATGGCCAAGAAGGCCGCCCACGATGGGATGCTTGCGATCTCGCAGCAGCCCAACCGGCCGATGATCCTTATTGGCGGATGACCCAAATCTGCTTGCCGTACCCAAAGAGTCCGGCTATCTTCGACAGGTGCCCATACCGAGCCCACTTCGCGAATCCAAACTCATGATGGAAGATCCTGACGTTTCCGCTCTGACGCACCTGGACCCTCGCGGGGGGGTCCACATGGTTGATGTATCGGCAAAGTCGAACACGGTCCGCACGGCGGTTGCCACAGGCCGCGTACTCCTGGGCGAGGAGGCTTTCGTCCTGGTCAAGGAGCAGCGCATCCGAAAGGGCGACGTACTGTCCACGGCTCAGCTTGCCGGGATCATGGGGGCCAAGCAAACCAGCCGGCTCATCCCGCTTTGCCATGATGTAATGCTGGGCGGGATCGATGTGGAACTGACCCTGGAAGAAAACACCCAGTCTGTGGAGGTTCGTGCGTTTGCCAAAACGACAGGCTCCACGGGCGTCGAAATGGAGGCCCTCACGGCTGTCTCCGTGGCCGCACTCACGATCTACGATATGTGCAAGTCTGTCTCAAAAGGCATGCGCATTCACGACATCCACCTCATCACCAAAACAGGTGGCCAAAGCGGTAATTACCGCAAGGACAGTCTATAGCCATGGAAACTCTAGTGGAAGCGGGCCCATTCCTGCTCATCGCCTTGATCCTGGTCTTCGCGATGATCTTTCTGTACTTCGTCCCGGTGGGCCTGTACATCACGGCGTATTTCTCCGGCGTCAAAATCAAACTGATGCGGGACCTGGTAGGGATGCGTCTTCGCAAAGTCCCCCCAACACTCATTGTCCGCCCCCTGATTACTGCACACAAGGCGGGTATTTTCCTTGAAGCCCCACAGTTGGAAGCGCACTATCTGGCTGGTGGCAACGTCCAGATGGTCATCAATGCACTGATTTCAGCCGACAAGGCGAACATTGACCTGACGTTCGAGCGCGCTACTGCGATTGATCTGGCCGGGCGCAATGTTTTCGAAGCCGTTCAGGTTTCTGTCAATCCAAAGGTGATTGAGACGCCGGCCGTTTCCGCTGTGGCGAAAGACGGCATTCAGGTGCGCGCCATTGCCCGCGTCACGGTTCGCGCCAACATAGAGCGCCTGGTTGGTGGAGCCGGCGAAGAGACCATCATCGCCCGTGTGGGGGAAGGAATCGTCTCTACGATTGGCTCCTCAGCCACCCACAAGGAAGTGTTGGAAAACCCGGACTCCATCTCCAAGGTGGTTCTGGCCAAGGGACTGGATTCCGGGACGGCCTTCGAGATCTTGTCAATTGATATCGCCGATGTTGATGTAGGCGAGAACATCGGAGCCAAGCTCCAGATGGATCAGGCAGACGCGGACCTCAAGATTGCGCGCGCCAAAGCGGAAGAGCGGCGAGCCGCCGCCGTGGCTCGCGAGCAGGAGATGATTGCTTCTGTCCAGGAAGCGCGCGCCAAGGTCGTCCTGGCCGAGGCGGAGATTCCCAAGGCCATATCGGAGGCCTTTCGCTCGGGTAATCTGGGCGTCATGGATTATTACAACCTAAAGAACCTTCAGGCAGATACCTCCATGCGTTCCTCCATTGGGGGCGCCGAGACCAAGCCTGGAACAGAGTCCTAAGACCATGTCTATTGCCAAAGTCATCGAAGTCATTGCTGAAGGCGACACCCTCGAGAACGCTCTTGAGAATGCGGTTGAAGAGGCTGGAAAGTCGGTACGTGGAATTCGGAGCGTGTATGCCAAGGGCATCCAGGCGCGCGTTAGAGACGGGAAGATCACCGGCTATCGCGTGAACGCGAAGGTCACGTTTGTCATCACCTGAATGCCAAAATCAACCGGAACCGTTTGCCGGGTGAATCTGGAAGGGGGCTTCTTTGGGATCGTGACCGACGATGGTGAGGATCTCTATCCGGTCGACCTGCCAGACGCGTTCAAGAAGGACGGCACGAAAATCAGCTTTTCGGCGGAGTCGGCTACGGTGTTTACCATGCACATGTGGGGGCGTCCCGTTACGGTGCGGGATATAGAGCGCCTGGACGCGTGACTCAGGTAGAAGAGCGCCCCGGCAGGCTAGCTGCCCTGACTGCGTTTGCAACGCTGGGCGCGCTCACTACGGCCCAGCACCTGGCCTCCACACTGGTCGATTCCATGACGGGTTCAGATCCAGAACTTGTCGCGGAAGAGTGTATGGCGCTTGTGAGCGTGGTCACCGCCCGGTCCCTGCGTGACGATCCGTCCGTGGCTGCCGCCATTGGCAGGCTGACGCTGTCCTACCGCGATTATGTGGTGGGTGCGCAGATGCTCATGGGCGACGCTGAAGCCGTCATGGAGACTGAGACGGGAACGTTTGAGCGGATTGGACGCAAATTGTCCTTCTACGAAGCCCACTTCCCCTCTGGCAAACTTCCCGGACCTCTGGCGCTGAAGGACAAAATGGAGCTCTGGATGGGCCGGGTCTCGCCGCCGGGACTTCCGGAATCGCCTGTGCGGCGCCTCGAAAAACTTGGGCTGGTTGAGGTCGTAGACACACACCTCAAGCTAGTACGGACTTTCGCCGCCCAATAGGCGCCAGTCTCGTTACTCGTCCTCCATCTTCCGAACGCGAAGCAGTTCCAGCCGATTGGCTGTGGACTCCATGATGGTGAACCTGTAGCCGTCGTGTTCAACCTCGTCATGCTGCGCGGGGATGCGACCCAGTCTGTCGAGCAGGTAACCCGCAACCGTTTCGTAGTCCCCTTCCGGTAAGACCCAGCCGGCCTTTTCGCTCAACTCCTGCAGCTCCAGCCGGGCTGAGACGATCAGGGTTCGGTCGTCGACTTTGCGGATGATGTTCGATTCGATATCGAATTCGTCCTGGATATCGCCGAACAACTCCTCCAGGAGATCTTCTGCCGTTACCAGTCCGGCCGTGCCTCCGTACTCGTCGATCACGATAGCAATGGAGGTCTTGGCCTCCAGAAAGTCCCGGAGCTGGGTCATCGACAGCTTCGTTTCGGGAATAAACGAGGCTTCTCGCATCATGTCCGCAAGAGAGCCAGGCTCATCGAACATGTCGTAAGCAAAGGCTACCCCGACGATGTTGTCGATGTTCTCCCGATACACTGGCAGCTTGGAATGACCGGTCTTGATGAACTCGGCCAGCAGGACCTCCAGTGAGGTGTTCTCCTCGACCGACGCAATTTCCGTGCGTGCTACCATGGACTCCCTTACCCGGATTGTACCCATGGCGAAGACGTTGGACAGCAACGTACTCTCGTCCTCGTCCAGATCCAGGTCTCCGCTCAGCTTGCTCTCCTTGATCATCATCTCGAAGTCCCTTCGAATGAATTGGGAAAGCGACTCCTTGTCTCCTTTGGCAAGACGAACAATGATGGTGGCCGCAAGCCCCGCCACCTTGATCAAGGGAAGCAGAATCACGTAGGTGATCCTGAGCGGAACGGCCAGCCAAAACACGGCTTGACTTGCCACCTGGCGCATCAACGATTTTGGAATGATCTCTCCGAACACAAGTACCACTACGGATCCCACAACGGTCTGTGTCAACAGAATCAGTATATCCGCGGGCTGAGAAGACAACCCAAGCACACCCGCGTAGAAAGAGGAGAGCGGTGGATCCAGGAAGACCGCCAGCAACGTGGAATACACGACCAGCGAGAGGTTGTTACCGACCAGCGTTGTGGTCAGGAGCGTCGACGGATCCTTGAGGAACCGCTGCACAATTGGCCCGCTAATCCCTCCGCGGCGCGCGACGACCTCAACCCGGAGCCGGTTGGCCGTGACAAAGGCTATCTCGGAGCCCGAGAAGAACGCGCTCAGAGCCAGCGCGATGACAATAAGAACTGGATAAAGCACCGGCGTCAGCGGCCCTTGAACTGAGGTTTCCGTCGTTCCAGGAAGGCATCCACACCTTCAGTGAGATCTTCCGTATCAAAGGTCTGACCAAATAACTCAGCCTCCATAGCCAGCCCGTCGGCCAGGCGCTGATCCGAAGCCAGCGCCGCCTCCATGGAAAGACGCACGCCCACCGGCGCTTGCCTGGCGATAGTCTTGGCCATCTTCATGGCTGCAGCGAGGGCTTCACCCGGCTCAACAACCGCGTTGACCAGACCCATTTCATAGGCACGCTGGGCCGAGACGTGTGATGCAGTCGTCAGGAGTTCCAGCGCATTCCCCATCCCAACGATCCGGGGGAGTCGCTGTGTGCCCCCGTAGCCACACATCAATCCCAACCCTACTTCCGGTTGCCCAAGCCTGGCGTTGGTGGACGCGATCCGTATGTGACAGGCAATTGCAATCTCGCATCCGCCACCGAGGGCAAAGCCGTTGATGGCTGCGATGACGGGTTTGCCAAGGTTCTCTATTTTGCCAAAGACCTCTTGTCCGCGGCGCGCGAAGCCGGTGGCCCTCGCTGCATCCAGTCGAGTAAACTGCGTTATGTCCGCGCCCGCCACGAAGGCCTTCTCACCCGCACCGGTCAGGACCACCGCGCGCACGGAATCGTCCGTGGCTAATCCAGTAAAGCATGCGTCCAGATCATCAAGGACCTGGGCATTCAGGGCATTCAGCTTGTCGGGCCGGTTGATGGTGACAACAGCAATGCTGTCTTCCACCTCAATCAGTAGCGTCTCGAAGTCCATCCGATGGAGAGTAGCGGGGAGTGTCAGGCTCCCTCGCGGGTGCGATCGTGCGTAGAACTCGACCCAGGCGCCTCGAAGGTGTCAAGGTCGCTGAGAAGATCCATTGGGTTTGCGAAGACTGCCTCCAGCTCTTCGACGGAGGCCTGCGTTTCTTCAACTTCTGAGAGAAGCGTATCCAATTGGAAGGAGATCTCCTCCGGATTCCTGAGAGTCAATGATTGCTCATGGATATAGAGGGCGACGTCCTCGATAGTCTCCATTTGAGCCTCGATGATCTCCAGGTTCTCTTTTCCCTTCTTGGATCGCTCAAGCCTCTGCTCCAGAATCCGCATCCGACGAGACTTGATGGCCCGGACCCGGTCCGAGTCCTCAGCCATGTCCCGCCTGAGTTCCTCGATGGAGCGCACCACTTCCGTTTCTGTCGATGAGTGCGCCGTGTACTCGTAGCGTTCTTTCTGGTAGAGGAGATTCAGGTACGAGTCCAGGAGGGTATTCACCTTCTTCAGGTGACTGTCGAGCATACCCTGGGAGGCGTAACTGAGCTTGAGATAGTTGGAGCGAATCTCCTTCTCCAACTTCCTCAGCCGAGCGTACCGACGCTGGCTGTGTTTTGTCAAATGCTGGAACACCTCCTTTTGGGAAGGCGGTTTGGCGTGTTCTTCCGCGCGACGCGATTTGACCGCTCGCTGAAAACGCTCTTGTCTGGGCAGATACCCCAGAAAAAGGAGCTCCATGGCCGCCGCAAAAAGCAGGATCGTCTCAAAGAGCGGCGTCGCACCAAGAAACGAACTGACCGTGAACGCCGATAACATCGAGACGATCAGGAATGTCAGGTTCCACGGGTGGAGGAACGCTTCCTTGGTATAGTTCTGGACCTCGGTCATGCTCGATTCGCCGCCTCCGCCAGGAGGAGCGGGCTCTAGGGTTTCATCCTGCCGATGGTTTTATCGGGAAGGGGTGGCGAAGGGACCGAAGCGGAAGCGTCGGACGCGGACTTGGACTCAGCCGCTGTTGTGTTGGACGCGGCAGGCGATCGTGTGCCGGACACATCAGGACCCTGGACTCCGAGTTGAAGCTTCAACTGCCTGACCAGGTCGGCGGCCTTCGCTTTGCGGAGCAAGTCTTCGTCCGCGGCGCTCACTTGGGCCGACGTCGGACCGGCCTTGTCTGGGTCCGCTCCGATTGACTCCAAAGCCACGTCCAGCCGGGCCTCGTTCCGCGCTGTCTCCATGGCGAGTTCCTGCACCAAGGCGTCATGATCGTCAAGCGAGGCCATCGGCTTCACTGTGGCATTGACCACAGCGTCCGTCAGCTTCTTTTGACGATTGAGACCCCTAACGGCCTGCTTGAGCTCACGCAGAGAGCGCAAGTGCGCTTTCTCCGCTTCCTTCAACCGTTGATATTCTTCTGGGCTCACTGGCGTATTGGAGTGTAAGGCTGTGCGCCGCTAGTCCGTTCTTGAACGCTTTCCGATGGTCTTGGCAGCAGACTCGATTTCCGCGTCGGGGACCTCGAGAGTCGGCTCTCCCCGCGCTGCGCTTGTATCACCAACGCCCATCTCCAGCTTGAACTGCTTGACGAGCTCGGACGCACGGATCTTCTCGGCGTCCTCCTCAATCTGCAGCGACTGCGTATCAATGGAGTCCAGCGCCATTTCCATGCGCGCTTCATTCAGGGCCGTCTGCTCCTGGATCCGATTGATCATCTCCCCGTGGGTCTGATCAACTCCTGTCACCTCGAAGCTCTCAAGCGTATCGGCAACCTTGGCCTGCCACTTGGCGCGCTCGTGTGCACGAAGGGCCTCTTTGGCCTCTGAAATCTTGCGCTCCTTCTCCCGCATGAAGGCCTTCTTGACCTGCAGAGCCTTGTCATACGCTGCGGAAGCGTAAGAAAGCTGCTCCTCAGTCCGGATCATGCTTTCCTTGATGGTCTGGAGTCTCAAGGCGTATCGCTCGGCGATGTCATCGCGGCCGGCGTTTATGCCTGCCTTGATCTTGGAGGTCAGGTCGACGACCTCAGACTCGTACTTCTTTTGCTCCTTTTGAAGCAACATCACATTGGCCTTCACGGTCGCGATGTTCTCGTTCATCTTCGGGACCTGATCATTCAGCTCTCGAATGTTCTGCTCAAGGATGAGCTTCGGGTCTTCAAGCGATGAGATCGCACCGCCAAATATGGACTTCAAAAGTCGCGTAAAGCGTGACCAAACCGACATAGTCTCTAGATCTTAGGTTGCCTGCGGAGAACCGCAAAATTCAATATACGGTCGGGAATCCGCGTTTTGTAGCGCATGACCACATGGGTGCCGAGTATGGAGTGCCGACTCCCCGGGGGGACTCAATCATCACTCCAGCCGCCATCGGCATATCGACCCTGAACCAGTGCGGCCGAAGCCCGACGCGTTGACCCAATTTCGAATGCCGCCTCGACAATGCCTGCCTGTCTGGCAACGCGGTTTGCGTCCGTACCGTACAAGCTGGCTAGCGTTTCTCCAACTACTACGGGCTCTCCTACCTTTTTGTTGAGGGTAAGGCCTGCAAAAGCGTCCACATCGTCTTCTTTCCGGCTTCGGCCGGCCCCCATTTGTACAGAAGCGACCCCGAGCTGGAAGGCATCGATGGCATTTACGAAGCCATTCTCGGTGGCTCTAACGGTGCTGACCACGCTGAGTCCGCCCCTGGTCCAGGGATCTTCCAACGTCCGGACATCACCACCCTGGGCCGCCACCATATCCTTGAAAACGCCTAGCGCGCGGCCATCATCGAGTGCATCCGCAGCCTGCCTGGCCCCGGACGCTGAACTGGAGGCTTCACCCCCCAGCCACAACATCTCACCAGCCAAAACGCAGGAAAGCTCTCTTACGTCCGGCGGCCCGCCCCCTGAAAGAACGTCTACCGACTCGGCCACTTCCAGCCAGTTGCCAATGGCGTTGCCCAAAGGCTGATCCATGGCCGTAATGAGCGCCACCGTCTGGCAGCCGCGACTATTGCCGATGTTGGCCAGCGCCTCCGCGAGTTCCCGCGCCCGCTCTGCAGTCTTCATGAATGCCCCGCCGCCCACCTTCACGTCAAGAACCAGTGCATCCAGGCCCTCCGCAAGTTTCTTGCTCATAATGGAGGCCGCGATGAACGGAATGAACTCGACGGTCGCCGTGACGTCCCGCAGCGCATACATCTTCTTGTCGGCGGGCGCGATCTGAGCCGTCTGGCCAATCATGACCACACCGAGACTGGCCAACTGGGCCTTCATTTCGGTGGTGCTGAGGTTTGTCCTGAGACCGGGGATGGACTCCAATTTGTCCAGCGTGCCCCCGGAATGGCCCAAACCCCGTCCAGAGATCATCGGAACAGCCACACCGAGCGAGGCCACCAGCGGCGCCAGAATCAGGGAAACCTTGTCTCCCACCCCACCGGTCGAATGCTTGTCAACCTTGGCCGCGGGGATTGCCGAAAGGTCGAGTATCTCGCCAGACCCCAACATGACCTCTACGAGCGCCTCGGTCTCGGTCCCAGACATGCCGTTCAGGTATGCCGCCATCAGAAAAGCGCTTATCTGATAGTCGGGGACCTCGCCGCTCGTGTACCCCATAATCAGTGCCCGAAGGTCATCCTTGGACACCTCGCCGCCGTCTCTCTTGGTTCGGATGCACTCGACTACGTTCATTCGGTACGGACTCAGCGGACCTCAATCAGTGGTTTTCAATAAAAAGAAAGGGCGATCCGCGCCAAGCAGACCGCCCTCCCACAGGCTGTATTCGCGTGGCGGCTACTTGGTGCCGTAACGCCTCTTGAACTTCTCAACGCGGCCCGCCGTGTCCACATACTGGCGCTTACCAGTGTAGAACGGGTGGTTAGTGGAATCCACTTCCGACTTGTAGGCCTCACCGTTCATGGTCGAACGGGTTTGAAATGACGTGCCGTCGGCGAGCTGCACCGTTACGAAGTGATAGTCTGGGTGCGTTTCCTTCTTCATTTCCTATGCAGTGCGGATGGTGGCCGCACGTCTGGTTTTATTAGAGCTTGGAAAGGTAGCTGTTTGGATTGGCTTCGGCAAGCAGAACAAGTCAAGCCACCTCCCATGTATCGCCCATATTCAGAAGTTCTTCCAGTCTTCCCTTTCCGCGGCGGCCCACTTGATCCTTGATCTGCGCGTGCAACTGATCCTCGTAGGTCGGCCTGGACACACGGAAGAATACCCCGAACGGCTGTGGCAGCGTATCGCTGCGGAACATCCGGCCAACGATTCCGGCCATCTCCGTGCTGGTTTCGTCGTAAACCACGCAGTCATCGGCCGACCACTGTCCGCCCTCCAGATCTATCGACTCCAGGTGGAAACCCTCCAGCCTAAGACCCTTCGAGCCCTTGGCGTAGGTCAACGGTTTGCCATGCTCAATAAAGATGGCCCTATCGGACTTGGTCGCCTTCTCGGTGTAGTCGAAGAAGGCCCCGTCGTTGAAGATGTTGCAGTTCTGGTAAATCTCCAGAAACGAGGTGCCATGATGAGCATGTGCCTGTTTCAGCATGGCGCTCATGTGCTTGGGATCCCGGTCCATCGTCCGGCCCACAAAAGAGGCGTCCGCGCCCAGAACCAAGGCCGTGGGATTAAACGGGTGATCAATGGAGCCGAAGGGTGTGCTTTTGGTCACCTTTCCGGTTTCCGAAGTCGGGCTGTACTGGCCCTTGGTCAACCCGTAGATCTGGTTGTTGAACAGCAGCAACTGAACGTCGACGTTTCGCCGCATCAGATGAATCATGTGATTCCCCCCGATTGAGAGGCCATCCCCGTCGCCAGTCACAATCCAGACGTCCAACTCGGGGCGACTGGCCTTGAGGCCCGTCGCAATTGTCGGGGCGCGTCCGTGGATGGAGTGCATACCGTACGTCTCCATGTAGTACGGAAACCGGCTCGAACATCCGATGCCGCTAATGAACACGACGTTCTCCTTGGGAGTGTCTATCTCCGGCATCAGCCGCTGCATCGTCGCCAAAATGGCATAGTCACCGCAACCCGGGCACCAGCGAACGTCCTGATCCGAGGAGAAGTCTGCCCGCGTGAGTCCGGTCGAACCGTCTCCGCCAGCTCCGGCCAGGCCTGGAGGGAGTTTCGCTCCTGGAGGGAGCTTTGCGCCCGGTGGGAGCTTTGCGCCCGGTGGGAGCTTTGCGCCCGGTGGCCGACTGGCCGGAGGCCTGGAACCTGGCGGCAGTTTGGCCCCGGGCGGGCGCGTCCCGGAGGTTTTCATGCCTGGTGGGAGCGTGGGCTTTTGGCCCGAAGAATCCTGATTGTCGGCCATGGTATTGTTGTCTTGAGCCGTCTAGTTCTGGGGGATGAGAGACTCCACGAAGGAGACGATCTCGCTTGCCATGAACGGTCTACCCTGAATTTTGGTGAGGGAACGTAGCGGCAACAGAAAGCGATCTCGCAGGAGACGCACCAGTTGCCCATTGTTCAGCTCCGGAACCACAACCTCTTTGTAGCGGCCGAGGATGGAGACCAGGTCCAGGGGAAGCGGGTTGATATGACGCAGGTGAACGGCTCCAGCGGAGATTCCCTTGGCCCGAATGAGGTCGATGCTGGCCTCTATGGATCCGCGGGTCGATCCCCAACCGAGCAGCAAGAAATCACCCTCCTTATCGCCATAAATTTCCAGAGGCGGAAGCTCGCGGGCGATTCTCAGGACCTTTTCCTCCCGCTGTTTGGTCATTCGCTCATGATTGGCCTCGTCGTAGGAGACGTTGCCCGTTTCGTCCTCCTTCTCCAACCCCCCTATGCGGTGCTCCAGCCCTTTTGTACCCGGAGTGGCCCACGGACGTGCCATGGTCTCTTGGTCACGGACATACGGATTGAAGTGATCCTTCCCGTTCTTCTTGCCATTGGGTTTGTCGGCAAACTTCACCGGGAAGGGCGGCAGCTTGGAGACGTCCGGAATCAGCCACGGCGCAGAGCCGTTTGCCAGGTATCCATCGGACAGAAGTATCACCGGCGTCATGTAAGTCACGGCCAGCCGAGCTGCCTCGTACGCGGCGTCGAAGCAGTCTCCCGGCGTGCTTGGAGCGACGATGGGGATAGACGAATCTCCGTTGCGCCCGTACATGGCCTGAAGGAGGTCACTCTGCTCGGTCTTTGTCGGAAGGCCGGTCGAAGGCCCGCCGCGCTGCATGTTGACGATTACCAGGGGCAACTCCATGATGTGGGCCAGGCCCACAGCTTCAGCCTTCAGCGCCAACCCGGGACCACTCGTACCAGTCACAGCCAGCGCGCCGCCGAAGGCCGCGCCAATCGCAGAACCCACTGCGGCAATCTCATCCTCGGCCTGAAATGTCATCACGCCGAAGTGTTTGTATCGACTCAGCGTGTGCAACAGGTCCGACGCCGGCGTAATCGGGTACGAACCGTAGAAAAGGGGAAGGCCTGACTCAACCGAGGCCGCCAGAAGTCCCATGGAAAGTGCGTGGACACCCTGGATGGCCCGATATCTCCCCGCCGGCAATTTGGCCGGATCAACTTCGTAACGAGATACAAATTGTTCGGTCGTCTCGCCGTAGTGATATCCCTTTTTGAGCAGGTGAAGGTTGGCGTCGCGGACCGTCTCCTTCTTGGCAAACTTGTTGGTGATCCAGCGCTCCGCTGGCTCAACCGGCCGGGAGTACAGCCACAGTGCCAGACCCAGGGCGAACATGTTCTTGGAACGATCAATCTCCTTCTGATTGAGATCCCAGTCCTTCAAGGCCGCACGCGTAAGCTTGGTCAGTTCCACCTTGACCAGGTGGTAGCCCTCCATCGAGCCGTCCTCCAGTGGATTCTTCTCATAGCCGGCAAGATCCAGCGACCGCCTCTCGAACGCATTCGAGTTGACCAGCACGGAGCCGCCCCTCCGGACGCGGTCCAGGTTCACCTTGAGGGCTGCCGGATTCATGGCGACCAACAGGTCCACTTCGTCTCCAGGGGTTCGGATGTTGATCGAACCAAAATGAAGCTGGAAGCCACTGACACCGTACGTGGTGCCTACTGGTGCCCGTATTTCGGCCGGGAAATCGGGCAGGGTTGCCAGATCGTTCATCGCATACGCCGTTGCCAGCGTGAACTGCGATCCCGTGAGCTGCATGCCATCGCCAGAGTCGCCAGCGAACAAAATCGTGGCTTCGGGGATGGACTCGACGGTTTTCTGCGCCATTAATCTGCCGGATGCGACGAGGCCCTCCGGATTGGTTGGGATTCAACGGAATCGGTGCTAGGCGCCGGATTATACCAGTTTTCCCGGTACCGTACGCCATCGAATTCTGCGATGGCAAGTTACCGGTGGCCCTTGGACCGCCCTAGCCCGATCTTGCACTCATGGTAGACTGGTTTCGTTTCCTTCGATGGCCAAACCTTCTGATCATCGCGATTTCGATGATCCTGGTCCGGTATGCGGTCATTGAGCCGGCTCTGGCCGTTCCAGGCGCTTTTGCCGTCAGCCTGGTTGGGTTCGCGGGTCTGGTGCTGTCCACTGTCCTCATGGCAGCGGCGGGAAACGTGGCCAACGATATTGCCGATCAGGAAATCGACACGCTGAATAAGCCGGACCGGGTATTTGTCGGTCGGATCGTCTCGGCGACAGGCGCTGCCAAGTTGGGACTCGGGCTGACCATCGGTGCGGCGCTCGTGCTGATCCCGCCCGTGCGCCAAATCGGGTTCGAGCCCTGGCTGCTTCTTTACCCCCTGGCCGCACTCCTGCTGCTCGGGTACGCCTACGGCCTGGAGTGCATGCCCATCGTCGGCAACACGCTCGTGTCCTTCCTGGCCTCTGTCGTGCCGCTCCTTGTTCTCTTTGCCGAGCAACCGGCATTGAATACCGCGTTTCTGGGGGCAACCGGGACGATTCTCTGGGCCTACGCAAGCTTCGCTTTCCTGGCCTCCATGTTCAGAGAACTGGTCAAGGACCTCCAGGATGCACCCGGAGACGGCGCGTGTGGGTGTAACACCTTGGCCGTTCGCTCCGTGCCCGCGGCCAGGGGGCTTGCGTTCATCGTTCTCGGCCTGCTCGTCCTTGGACTTTTGGCCTTCCTGGTCGGACTGGGGTCCGGCCCTGTGGCATGGGCGGCCAGCGTGGGGCTGGTGGGCGCCCCTTTGATCGCCGCCGCGAGAAGCCTGTTTCGCGCGCGCGAACCCTTGGAATACGGTCGTGTCAGCCTGTTTGCGAAGATGATTATGCTGGGAGGGCTGGTGCTTCTTCCGTTTCTGGTTGCGTGACGAAGGAACTGTGCGGGCGCCGCGGATTTATGGAGCAGTCTCCCCATCACCTGAAAGCGTATGCAGAAGGACTTCTACGACCTGTTCCCCGTCGAGCGACCCGTCATCGGCGTCATCCACACGGGCCCCAGCCCGGGCGTCCCTGGATTCATCTGCGTGGACAGTGCGGTTGACCGCGCATTTGCGGAAGCCGAGGCCTACGTGGAAGGTGGCGTTGACGGCATCATCATTGAGAACATGCACGATTTCCCCTGTGTGCATGAACGCGAGATGGGGCCCGAGATTGCGGCCTTCATGACCAGGGTTGCCCGCGCGGTGAAACGGCGAGCCAGCAGGCTCCCGGTTGGTGTTCAGGTCCTTTTCCAGGGAAATCGAACCGCGCTGGCGGTCGCACTTGGGGCTGGATGCGACTTTGTTCGAGCCGAGGGATGGACCTACGCCCACGTTTCCGACAAGGGATTGGCGGAGGCATGTGCCGGGACCGCGGTCCGGTATCGACACCAGATCGGTGCCGATCACATTCCCATATTCACCGATGTGCAGAAGAAGCACTCCTCGCACTCGCTCACGTCGGACCTGGACATCGGAGACCTTGCGTTCGGATTGACCCTCCACCGATCAGATGGCGTGATTGTGACGGGGAGTCACACGGGATCTGCGCCGTCGCCCGATGACCTGGTAACTGTGAGACACGCCACCGAGCTGCCCATTCTCATCGGGAGTGGATTGACCGCAGACAACATTGCGGACTTCGCACCCTTCGCCGACGGATTCATCATCGGGTCGGCCATGAAGGAGAACGGCCATTGGGATGCCCCGGTCAGCGATGAGGCGGTAGCGCGGGTCGTTGAGGCCGTCCGCCGGGTTCGCGGAGAGGTTCAGAAGAGCTGATTTCAGGAGCGCCGTACAAGAAGGGGCAGCGAATGCCACGTCCTGGTGGATCCTGAATCTATGCGCGGTAGTTTTGTCGTGCACACACCCCAGACTATGGTCCCTTACGCAGCCACCACCGAAGACATCACAGTGACCGTGCGCCCGGTCTACCTGGACGGTCAGTCCGACGTCCTGAACAAGCGATTCGTCTTTGGTTACTTCGTGCGCATCGAGAACGGCGGTAGCGGCGAAGTGCAATTGCTTCGTCGGCACTGGCACATTCAGGACTCCAGCGGGCGAGTGCAGGAAGTTGAGGGTGAGGGGATTGTTGGCAAGACACCCGTCATTCAGCCTGGCGAATACCACGAGTACAACTCGTTCTGCATCATCGAGACCTTTGAAGGCTCGATGGAAGGCACCTATTTGATGGAGCGCGAATACGGGAGCCGGTTCAAGGTGAACATTCCCTTGTTCAACTTGAGGGCGGCAGCCAACTAAGCGCAGAGTTGCTTGGCGGGTCTCTGCACCGCTAAACTCGGGCATCACTCATTTCCCGAGTCCCATGCGCCGATCCTGTCTGTTTCTCGTCACACTGTTCTCTGTCCAGGCCGTTTCCGCCCAGGACTCCAGGCTCCCGGTCGACACCACGATCACCTCGCGCCACGAAGTGACCATAAAGGGTCAGCGCATTCCGTACACGGCAACCGTGGGCACCCAGCCGGTGTGGGGCGACGACGGAAGCCCCATCGCCTCCTTGCTGTACACGTACTATGAGCGCACCGACGTAACGGACCGAGTCAATCGACCACTTGTCTTTTCGTTCAACGGCGGACCGGGCTCCGCGTCTGTCTGGATGCATGTGGGGTACACGGGACCCAAGCAACTGCTGATTGACGACGAGGGGTTCCCCATCCAGCCCTATGGGGTGCGGGACAATCCCAGTTCGATTCTGGATGTTGCAGACATTGTCTTCGTGAACCCGGTCAACGTTGGGTTTTCCCGCATCATCGGCGACGCCGAGCGCGAACAATTCTTCGGAGTCAACGAGGATATCGCCTATCTGGCCGGATGGATTGAGACCTTCGTCACGCGACAGAACCGGTGGCGCTCACCAAAATTCCTGATCGGGGAGTCCTATGGGACGACGCGTGTTTCGGGGCTGGCCGGTGTGCTGCAGGACCGTCATTGGATGTTCTTGAACGGAGTGGTTCTGGTGTCACCGACGGGCCTTGGAGTCGAGCGGGACGGGCCGGTCGGGATTGCGCTGAATCTGCCCTACTTCACGGCGGCGGCGTGGTATCACGGCAAACTGGACGCAGACCTCCAGGCGCGAGATTTGGACAACCTGCTGGCGGATGTCGAGGACTATACCATTGAAACGCTGCTCCCGATGATCTCCCGCGGCGGTTCCGCGGACCCCGCAGCCCGGGCCGCTGTCGCCCAGCAGTCTGCCCGTTTCGCAGGGGTCTCGGCAGACTGGTTTCTTGACCGCAACATGGAGGTGTCCGCCGGCGAGTTCTGGAAGGAGCTGCTACGCGATGAGGGCTACACCATTGGTAGACTGGACTCGCGCTACAAGGGGGTAGACCGCCAGGCGGCAGGCGATCGTGCCGACTACAACCAGGAACTGACCTCCTGGAATCATGCGTTCGCGCCGGCCATCAACTACTATCTCCGCGAAGAACTCGGCTTTCACACCGATCTCAGGTACTGGCTGTTCGGCCCTGTATCGCCGTGGAACCGCGACGGCGACCAAACGGCCGAGCAGCTCCGGTCTGCGATGGCCAAAAACGCCAATCTGCACATGATGGTGCAGTCCGGGTTCTATGACGGCGCCACCCAGTACTTTGCAGCCAAGTACACGATGTGGCAGATGGACCCCTCGGGTCGGCTTGCCGACCGGATGCGGTTTGAGGGCTACAGGAGCGGGCACATGATGTACCTGAGAGCGGAGGATCTGGTCACTTCGAACGATGATATCAGAGAATTTATCGCCGATGCCCTGGAGACCGCAAAAACACCTGCAAGGAACTGATTCAAGACTGGCTCCCCGAGACCCCTAACGCCCACACGGCCTTGACCGTCCTCGTTTCCGGCACGTTTGATCTCCTGCACAGTGGGCACGTGCGGTTTTTTGAGGAGGCCGCTACCTATGGGGCGCTGCACGTGGGCGTGGGCTCGGACCAGACCGTTCAGACGCTCAAGGGCCGGCCACCGCTTACCAGCGAGACGGAACGGCTTTACATGGTTGGCGCGCTGGCCTGCGTGGAGGATGCGTTCGTCTCGACCGGCTCCGGGTTGCTTGATTTTGAACCGCAGTGCCGTGCGCTTCGGCCCGATGTTTTTGTGGTCAACGAAGATGGCCACCACCCCTCAAAGCGCGCATTGTGCAAGGAGTTGGGTACCCGCTACGTGGTTCTGCCCCGAACGCCCAGCCCCGGCCTGGCCGCGCGGTCCACGACGGACCTTCGGAAATCCTCGGCCATGCCGTTCCGCATTGATCTCTGCGGGGGCTGGCTTGACCAACCGTTTGTCTCTCGGCACCATCCGGGTAGCGTCATCACCGTCTCTCTGGAGCCGACGGTGCAGTTCAATGACAGGAGCGGCATGGCCTCCAGCACCCGCAGGAAGGCTATCGAGATCTGGGGACGCCACATGCCCTCCGGCGAGACCCAGAAACTGGCCCGCCTGCTTTTTGCTTACGACAACCCGCCCGGCACAACCGAGGTATCGGGCTCTCAGGACGCCATCGGACTCGTGTACCCCGGATTGGCGAGGGGTCACTACGACAACGCGTACTGGCCGCACCAGATCGACCACCTGGTGGACGAAGCGTCGCTGCAGTTTGTGGAGGACTCGCTCTATCTCATACCGCTGGACCCAAGATTCGAAGGTTATGCGGTCCTGAATGACACACACATTGGTGCGGAGGGTGCGCAGGCATTGGCCCGGGCTGCCGACGCATGTTGGCAAGCGATTGCGGCCAGGGACACGCCGGCCTTCGGGAAGGCAATCAAAGAAGGCCTTGACGCCCAGGTCAGCATGTTTCCCAGCATGATCACGCCGCAAATCTCCGACATGATCAAGCGCTACGCCGACACGGCCTGCGGCTGGAAGATCTCTGGAGCGGGCGGCGGCGGTTATCTGATTCTGGTCTGTGGCGACCCAATCGACGGTGCGACCCGCGTAAAAGTGCGACGACCGGGTCACTGAAGATTGTCGAACGCTTGCATCAGCGCTCCCGCTGTGCGTTCTTTGCGGACATGCATTCGTCTTTGATCCACCACACCTCCAACAGGCCCGCCAACGCAGCGATGTGTATGTCGTGTTGTTGTACCTGTAAAACAGAGGATGGTGGATGAGTCAGACGACATGATCTGAGCCAAGAATTGCAAGCCTGCAAGCCCACCCTCCCAATCGGAGCGTGGGTTTTCTGTTTTAAGGACAGACTCGCTGCTCCGCCGGGTCCGTGGTCATCTATTCAGAACCCACAGCCGAGCACCCCTATGTCAGATTTGACTTCCACCACACACGGCCGGTTGGCTCCGCCGGCCAGTATCTACGTAATCCACGAGAATGGGGTTTGGGTCGAGCCACTGAGGGCAGCCCTTGAGGAGGTGGGGGTCCCCTTTGCCGAGTGGTTTCTCGACGAGGGGGTTGTCCCTTTTGAGGAAGATGCACCCCCGGGTGTGTTCTACAATCGAATGAGCGCGTCATCGCACATTAGGGGCCACCGCTATGGGCCCGAGTTGACTCACGCTGTACTCAATTGGCTTGAGCGCGACAGGCGGCGAGTGATCAACGGGAGCCGGGCTCTCTATTTGGAGATCAGCAAGCTTGCGCAGTATGCCGGACTGCAACGTTTCCAAATACATACCCCGCGCACACAGGCGGCCGTCGGACGAGACGCTGTACTGACCGTGGCCAAGGGCTTCGGTCCGGGGCCCTTCCTGCTCAAACCCAACCGCGGCGGGAGCGGTCGAGGGGTACGTTTATTTTCGGCCCCGGATGAGGTCGCTGCGTTTCTGGATGCTCCGGATACGGAATTGCCTATCGATGGCATCTGGCTCGTGCAGGAGTTCATTCAGGGGCTGGAGCCCGTCGTCATCCGCTGCGAGTTTGTCGGCAGACGTTTTCTCTACGCTCTCCGCATTGAAACCGGGGGTGGATTCGAACTCTGCCCCGCGGATGTCTGCGTGGTCGAAGGCACCGGCCGGACCGAACCAACATTCGACATTACCCACGCCTTTGACCGGCATCCCATCATCGAAGCCTACGGCCGCTTCCTTCAGGCAAATCAGATCGAGATTGCCGGGATAGAATTCATCCAGGATCATGCAGGCACGCTCCATACGTACGACGTCAATACCAATACCAACTACAACGCCGATGCCGAGGCACGATCGGGGGTACCTGTGACCGGCATGCAGGCCATCGCCCGGCTCCTGGCCGACGCTCTGAGGGCCGAGGCCGTCCCGCGAGCTACCTAAGCCAAGCGGCGGGGCAAAGGTACAAGGGTCTGAACGGGCCGATCAGTATGTTTGAGACGCACTGACATGGTCCCGGCCACCACTCTCCCGATGATTCGAAGCGGCATCCTGAACCCTGGCCTCCTTGCGCTTCTTGCCCGGTTCCGGCACACAAACACGATCGTCATCGCCGATCGGGGGTTTCCGTCATGGCCGGGAGTGGAGACGATTGACCTTTCCGTTGTGGACGATCTCCCGACCGTCACAGATGTGCTTGGTCCGGTTCTGGAGATGTGCACCGTCGGCCGCATTCTCATGGCAGAGGAGTTCCTCGCGAGTAACACCAAACGCACGGCATCGCGTTTTGCCAAGACCGCCAAGAGGCTCAACATTGAGTTTGAGCCCCACGAACTTCTTAAGCTGCGCGTTCCGAACGCCATCGGCCTGATCCGGACGGGAGACACCACCCAGTACGCCAACATCATCCTGGAGTCTGCCTGATGTCCGAGGCCATCCGCCAGCGCCAGCCCGTTGTACCCCGCGAGTACCTGATCCCGTTCATTCTCCTCTGCAGCCTGTTTGCGGCATGGGGACTGGCGAACAACCTGACCGACGTGCTGCTGGCCACGTTCCGTCGGATCATGAGCATGTCTGACTTCCAGACCTCCTGGATTCAGATAGCTTTTTACGGCTCGTACTTCTGCCTGGCCCTCCCGGCCGCCGTTTTCATTCGGCGTTACACGTACAAGGCCGGAGTCCTCCTTGGTTTGGGCCTCTTTGCCGCGGGGGCACTGCTGTTCTACCCCGCGAGCCAGACGATGGTGTACTGGCACTTCCTGGCCGCACTCTTCATTCTGGCTGGCGGTCTTTCCATTCTGGAGACCAGCGCTAACCCGTATGTGATCGTTCTTGGCCCGGCCGAGACGGCTACCCGGAGACTGAATCTGGCGCAATCGTTCAATCCGATCGGGTCTATTGCGGGGGTGATTATCGGGAAGGTGTTCATCCTCTCGCGGCTTAACCAGGCCAGCGAAGCAGATAGAGCGGCGATGGCCGTAGAGCAGCTTCAGGCTGTTCAGACCGCCGAGCTTTCGGCAGTAATGGGCCCCTATGTCTTTATCGCAGCCATCATCATTGGGGTCTGGGTGACTATCGCCCTGGTCCGTTTCCCCCGGGCAGCGGAAGCGGAAACCTCAAGCCTGAGCGCGACACTGGCGCGGCTTATGCGGATTCGCCATTACAGGCTCGGCGTTGTCGCACAGTTCTTTTATGTAGGGGCGCAGATTGGCGTGTGGTCGTTCACCATCCGCTACGTCATGCACAATCTGGGCCTGGACGAGCAGGCCGCGGCCACGTACTACCTGGCCTCGATCATCCTGTTTGCGGTTTCCCGGTTTGTCTGTACGGCGCTCATGAAATACGCGGCGCCGCAGGCCATTCTGAGGACGCTGGCGCTCCTGGCCGTCGCGCTGTCCGTTTGCGTGGTTCTGGTGGGCGGACCCGCCGGTGCCTACGCCCTTGTGGCGCTTTCCGCCTGCATGTCCCTGATGTTTCCGACCATCTATGGCCTGGCCGTGGTCGGCCTTGGCGACGACACCAAGATCGGTGGAGCGGGCCTCATCATGGCCATTCTTGGTGGCGCCGTCATCACGGCTGTCCAGGGAAGCGTGTCGGACGCTCTGGGCATTGAGATGGCGTACCTGGTGCCGCTGGCGTGTTTCCTGGTGATCGCGTACTACGGGGTACGAGGATGGAAACCGGACGGTTTGACCGCCTAGCGTAGTACGCCGTTCTGTTTGGCACTTAAGCGTTGGCCTGAGTAGAATACGTTCTCCCAATTCTACTTCCGTGACCCGGCACCAGGGGTGCGAAAGTGGAATTGCCGCCCGTGTTGCACTTCCGTGCGGTCAATTCGGGGGATTTGGTGGAATTGGGATCCCTTATTCCACTCCGGCGCATCGAGCGTCCGCTAACGTCCACCTTCAGGCTGGGGCGATGTCCTCACGTCTGCTTGAGAGAACAAGCCCAAACAAGCTCCCTCAACTACGGCGCACTACACGAGCGGGCCCCTAAATGATTTCCAGGTCGATGGTCAGGCCTTCGGTCTCCAGTTCGATAACCTGTCCGGCCATCCGGTACTCCTTGATGGCCCCCGGCAGCATCTCTCTTTCCGTTTCCATCTGAAACAGCGTGTCGGCAACCACTTGCCAGTCCTCGGCGGTCAGGTGGACCTTGGCCCGATCTCCCTCCCGAACGAACTCTGCATAATTCAACACCTTGTTCAGGTGATTGATGCCTTGCTTCTGGTGGAGGTTCGGGTCCATTTTGGGGGGGTCTGGTGTGCATATGCATCACGCCTGCTGAACTGCAAAAGATCCCGATGCGACAATACCTTGATTTGCTCCGCCACGTTCGCGACAACGGCCTCAAAAAGGAGGACCGAACCGGCACGGGCACGCTCAGTATTTTCGGACACCAGATGCGTTTCGACCTCGCAAAGGCCTTCCCGCTCGTCACCACGAAGCGTGTGTTCTTCAAGGGACTCGCCGTTGAGATGCTGTGGTTTCTTCGGGGCGGGACGAATATTGATTACATGAACCAGTATGGCGTGCACATCTGGGATCCGTGGGCTGATGACAAAGGCAACCTGGGCCCCGTGTACGGAAAGCAGTGGGTTTCCTGGGAGAATCGCGAGGGCCACTCCATTAATCAGATCGAGCGGGTCGTAGCGTCCATCCGGACCTCACCCGACTCTCGGAGACATATCGTCAACGCGTGGAATGTGGGGGATCTGGACAAGATGGCTCTGCCTCCATGCCACATGTTTTACCAGTTCTGGGTAGGGGATGGGCGCCTGTCCTGCCAGTTGTACGTGCGGTCCAACGATCTCTTTCTGGGCGCGCCATTCAACATTGCAGAATACGCTCTCCTCACCCACATGGTGGCCCAGCAGTGCGATCTGGAAGTGGGCGACTTGGTCTATACCATCGGGGACGCGCACGTCTATCTGAACCATCTGACTCAAATCGAGGAGCAACTGGCCAGAGATCCCTATCCGCTTCCAACTCTCCGGATCAAGCGCCGGCCCGCGTCCATCTTCGACTATGAGTACGAAGACTTCGAGGTGGTTGACTACAAGTACCACCCTTCCATCAAGGCGCCGGTGGCCATTTGAGGAAGGGACCTGAAATAGTGATTGTTTCGGCGGTCGGTTCGAAGAACCGCCTTATCGGAAATGGCCTCCATCTGCCCTGGCACATTCCGGAAGACTTGCGTCACTTCAAGAGGTTGACGGTCGGCCACCCCATGCTCATGGGTCGGAAGACGTTTCAGTCCCTCATCGAACAGTTTGGCCGGCCGCTTCCGAACAGGCGTCATTTGGTGGTGACACGTTCCGACGACTTCGCCTCTGATCAGGCAGAGGTATATCGTTCGATTGACGAGGCCGTCGCAGCGGCTGGTGACGTCGAGATCCTGATCATTGCGGGCGGGGCAACCCTCTACGAGCAGTTTCTTGGGAAGGCCGATCGGATGGAGTTGACGCTGGTGGACGGTGACTACGAGGGCGATGTGCACTTCCCTCCGTTTGAGCACCTGCTGGGGAAACGGTATCACCTTGTCAGGAACGACCCGCACGACGGGTACCGGTTCGTCACCTACGTGACCGACCCCGCCAACTGGAAAGCCGCACACGTTCCCGCCTGAGTTTCCGCCGCGCCGGCCCGCGGGCACCTGCCTAGTTTCTACCGGAGCGACTTGATTTGACAAGGCACCACTTGCACCTCTCTCGGATCGTTTGCCTATTTGCAGTGGGTTGTGGAGGCGGGGACTATCCGTTTCCCGAAGACGGCTGGCACACCTTCGCCGGGCTCGACATCCGTACAGCGCTCGGGTCTGAAAGCGCCACGATGGCTGCCGACGGCAGATCGATGGTTCCGGTTCGCGTGGGGGAGATCGAACTCTCGTACCAATACAGCCTTGGTCGCAGGTCTTTGGTTGAAATGCTCACAAAAGAAACGGAAATGAGTGGGGCGTCTGCCACCGTTCGGAGGCGAACGATATGTGGCCATGAAGGCGCTACGACAACAGCGGTGCATTTATTGGGTACCGGTGCGCGAAGCATTCTGGTCGCAGGACCTCTTTCGCAGTTGAGGATCTATATGTATAACGCAGAGGGCGGCAGCGTCAGTCCCTCCTTCGTGAATGCAGTGCTGGATCGTCTTGAGTGCATTTAGGGTCTGCGTGGCGCTTGGCCAACCATTGGACTCAAAGGGTCCCGGGGCCCTTTGGTGTGTCCCACACCGCCGCTCAGGTGGCGGGGCCGTTTCGTTTTCCCACAAGAAGGGGCCCCGGAGCTCAGCCCAGGCCGACCCGCTCCATTATTTCGTCTACCCGCTTGAGGTGGTACTCCACGTCAAACTCGGCGGCGATCTCAGCGGGTGTCAGGTATTTCGATATTTCGGGGGATGCGTCCACCAACTCGCGAAAACTGCGCCGCTCGGTCCACGCCGTCATCGCCAGCGGCTGGACGGTATCGTAGGCAAGCTCCCTCATCAGGCCTTTGTCGATTAGTGCATTCAGCAGTCGCTGGCTGTTGTAGAGACCAAAAGTCCGCTCCATGTTCTCGCGCATGGTGTCTGGGAAGACGACCAGGTTGTCCATTATCCGGGCGAAGCGATCCAGGGCATAGTGCAGGACGGTCGTGGCATCCGGGAGGATTACGCGCTCGGCACTGGAGTGCGAGATATCCCTCTCGTGCCATAGCGGTACGTTTTCGTACGCCACAACCATGTATCCCCGGAGGAGCCGTGCGCATCCGGTGACATTTTCGGAGCCGACTGGATTGCGCTTGTGCGGCATGGAAGAGGACCCCTTCTGACCCTTCCGGAATGCCTCCTCGACTTCGCGCACCTCGCTCTTTTGCAGACCACGGACTTCAATGGCCATCTTTTCAAGCGTGGCTCCGATGAGCGCGAGGACGGCCATGTAGTGTGCGTGCCGGTCGCGCTGGAGGACCTGGGTTGAGATTGGCGCAGCCTCCAGGCCGAGCTTCTCACAGGCCAGCCGCTCCACGTCCGTGGGCAAATGCGCGAACGTGCCCACCGAGCCCGAGATCTTGCCCACCTTCAGATCATACGCCGCGGCCTTGAACCGGCGACGGTTGCGCTTCATCTCCGTGTAGTAGAGCGCCATCTTCAGGCCGAACGTGGTCGGTTCGGCATGTACACCATGGGTCCGCCCCATCATGAGCGTGTATTTGTGCTCCTTGGCACGCCGACCCAGAATCTGGATCATGTGGTCCAGGCGGTCCAGGATCAGATCGTTCGCCTTGGCGAGTCGGACACTCCAAGCCGTGTCAACCACGTCGGAAGACGTCAACCCGTAGTGGATCCACTTCTTCTCCGGGCCCAGAGACTCGCTGACCGACCGCGTGAAGGCCACCACATCATGCCGGGTGATCTCCTCAATTTCGTGGATCCGGTCTACGTCGAATGTGGCATGAGCGTAGAGTTTTTCTACATCGGCCGCGGGAATTACTCCAAGTTGGGACCACGCCCAGCAGGCCGCCAGCTCCACCTCCAGCCATGCATCAAATTGGGCCGTCTCGGTCCACAGCGCAGCCATTTCGGGCCGCGAATATCGTTCAATCATAGCTCGGTATGCCCTTCAGACTCGGGGCTCAGATGGTGTCGCGCCGCTCACGCAGGTACCGATACAAGAGCGCGCGCGCTCGAAAGATGTGTGCCTTCACAGTGCCCAGAGGCAGATCCAATTCGCGTGCGATTTCTTCGTACGATTTCTCCTGCTGGTGTCGCATCACGATCACCATGTGGTACTTGGGAGGCAGGGTATCTATGGCCGCCTGAATCAGTTCGCGACGCTGATCGTCCACGATATGGCGATCAGGCCGATAGGATGAGTCAGGTATTTCGAATTCAACTTCGCCGTCCTTCGTGTTGATCGGCCGATCAATGGAGAACGTGCTCAGCCGCTTCTTGCGAAGGAAGTCAATCGTGTGGTTCGTGGCGATCTTGTACAGCCACGTAGAGAAGGCGTAATCGGCCGAATAGGATTTCAGCGCAGAGAACGCCTTTATGAAACACTCCTGGACAAGGTCGTCGATGTCATTGGAGCCTCGGACCATGCGCTGCACGTGTCGTGTCAGGGGGCCCTGGTACTTCTCCATGAGCTCCTGATAGGCCGGCTGCCGGCCGGCCAGAGCAGCCTCAACCAACACACGATCCTGCTCGCTGGACTGCGAGGGCGCGTTGGATGAATCTTTGTTGGCCATTCGGTGCGGAACTGCGGGGCAAGGATGGTGAAGATAGATAAAAAGCGGGACCCACAGCGTCCAATCCTCGCTGGACCAAGTGGGCGGGTCCAATGGCTGTTTCTCATATTCCGTGTCTCATGCGTGTCTCAGCACGCTCTGCCCGTGTCTCATTTGAGACATGCCTCCTTTTAGGCCCTGAACGGTACCCAGGTCCTGAATGGGCATTTCCGGGTGCCCTTGACGGGTACCTGGTCACGGTCCGTCTTCCGGGTGAGACTGGCGCGGTCTTTGAGATGGGATGTTGTCTCCAGCCACCCTATCTCAACTCGCATGACCTATCTCCCCCGTTTTGCCGCGGTAGCCATCCTTGCGGCCGTGGTTCTTTCCGGATGTGACCAGACCGCCATCGTCGATGGGGTTGACGATGTACCGGCAGTCGAAAACCGTTCGGGGGATCCCATTCCCGGCCGCTACATCGTGGTGATGACGGACGATGTTTTTTCTGCCGGAAAAACGCCCGTGGAGCAGGCTCAGGCCCTGGCCACTGAATACGGCGTTCCGGCCGAGCACGTATACGGTTCTTCCATCGTCGGCTTCTCCGCGCCCCTCTCCGGCGAAGAGCTTGCCAGATTGCGGGACGACGACCGCGTGGCCTACGTAGAGCCTGACCGGTGGGTGGTTCTTGACCCCATTCAGATTCAGGGCCGAGGTGGCAAACCCGGTGGCGGCGGCGGTGCGCCTCCCGCGCAGAGTGAGCCCTGGGGCATTACCCGCGTGAATGGGGACACTGACCCTGCAAGCATCACTAGCCCCGCAAGCGGTACCGCGTGGATCCTGGACACGGGCATCGACCTGGACCACCCTGATTTGAATGTGGACGACAGCCGCGGATTCAGCGCCTTCGACAAAGGAAAGGACGCTGGTTTTGACGACGGCCACGGACATGGAACCCATGTTTCGGGTACGATCGGCGCACTCAACAACAGCATCGGCGTGGTTGGGGTTGCTCCCGGCTCAAAAGTGGTGCCTGTGAAGGTGCTCAGTTCGCGGGGCTCAGGCAGCTACTCGGGGATTATTGCCGGCATTAACCATGTGGGTGCGAATGGCGCTGTTGGCGACGTCGCGAATATGAGCCTTGGCGGCGGCTTTTCGCAGGCCGTCAACGACGCAGTAATTGGAGCCTCTTCGAGAGTCAAGTTCGCGGTTGCCGCCGGCAACGACGGATCGGACGCAAACTCACACTCCCCAGCGAGCGCAAACGGCACCAACATCTACACCATCGCCGCCACCGACATTAATGACAACTTTGCAACATGGAGCAACTACGGCCAGCCTCCGGTAGACTACGCGGCCCCAGGCGTCAACATTGAGTCCACTTGGAAGGACGGTGGCTATAACACGATCAGCGGCACGTCCATGGCTACGCCGCATGTGGCAGGGATCCTCCTGCTTGGCGGCATCGCGTCAGGCGGGACGACGGTCGGTCTGGACCAAAAAATCTACATGATCGCGATTCACTAAGGCGCCGGCCCAAACGGCTTAAAACGAGAACGCCCGCCCCGGATTTCCGGGACGGGCGTTCTCGTTTTAAGTCGGGCCCGGACTACTACTTAACCCAGAGTATTTACTGGCCTGCGGCTTCGTTAATACTCTGGGCAAGGTCTCGCTCACCCGGACTACTTAACCCAGAGTATTTCACGGTAGGTCGGTAGCGGCCACAGGTCGTGCGCCACGACGGCCTCCAGCGCATCGGCTGCCGCGCGGACTTTGCCCATCGCCGGGATGACGTTGGCAAGCATGTGCTGCGCCTTCTCGTGGACGGTCTCACCACCGAGTTCGTCATTCTGAGCGCCCAGAGCCGTGATCTCTTCACAGAGCACGTCAACCATGCGGGAGACATCTGCGGCGACGGCCTTGATGCCTTTGCTTGAGCCGGCTGAACCGTTGAGCTGTCCCAGGTATGTGACGGCGGCAGGCAGGATATAGGTCTTGGCCAGATATTCGGTCGTCTCGGCCTCGATGTTGACCTTGAGGAAATACTGCTCTACCAGGATTTCTTCTCTGGCTCGGAGTTCAGTCTCACTCAGGACGTTGGCACGCTCGAAGAGCTTGATGTTCTTCTCATCCAACAGGTGGTGGAGGGCATCCATCGTCGTCCGCAGATTGAGCAGACCGCGTCTTTCAGCCTCGACATGCCATTCTTCAGAGTAGTTGTCGCCGCCAAAAATGATCGGCCTGGCGTCCGCGATGGCTGCCTTGATGACATCTGCGACCGCCTGATCGAAGGTCCCTTGGTTGCCGTCCTTGCCAGACATCTCGGCCTCAAGCATGTCCGCCATCTCCACGAGCGACTCGGCCACGATGGTGTTGAGGATGACATTGGCCCATGACACCGTTTGTGACGATCCCACGGCTCGGAATTCGAACCGATTGCCGACGAAGGCAAATGGACTGGTCCGGTTGCGGTCACCGGCGTGACGCGGAAGATCCGGCAGCGACGGAACGCCCAGTCCAAGGAGGCCACCGGCCTTTGACGTCTTGGCGCGTCCGTGCTCGAGCTGATTGAACACGTCCTCAAGCTGTTCGCCCAGGAAGACCGACATGATCGCGGGCGGCGCTTCGTTGGCCCCGAGGCGATGATCGTTCCCTGCCGAGGCGACCGAGATCCTTAGCAAATCCTGGTGTCTGTGGACCGCCCTGATCACCGCAGAGCAGAAGAAGAGGAACTGCTCGTTGTCGTGTGGGGTGTCGCCTGGATTGAGCAGGTTTGTGCCCGTGTCCGTTGAGAGCGACCAGTTGTTGTGCTTGCCCGAACCGTTGATGCCCGCAAACGGCTTCTCGTGCATCAGGCAGACCAGCCCATGGTGCCGCGCGACCCGCTCCAGGATGATCATGACCAACTGCTGGTGATCGGCAGCGATGTTGGTGTTCTCGAAGATGGGTGCAATTTCGTACTGACCCGGTGCCACCTCGTTGTGGCGGGTCTTGACGGGCACGCCCAGGCGGTAGAGTTCCTTTTCGGCCTCCAGCATGCAGGCCAGAATCCGGTCCGGGATTGAGCCAAAATAATGGTCATCCAACTCCTGACCGCGCGGTGGCTTCGCGCCGAAAAGCGTGCGGCCGGTCGTGACCAGATCCGGACGACGATAGTAGAATTCCTCATCGATGAGGAAGTACTCCTGCTCTGCGCCAACAGTGGAGTACACCTTGTGTGCGTCCTTCTCTCCGAATAGACCAAGGACGCGCATGGCCGCCGTGTTCAGCGTCTCCATTGACCGAAGAAGCGGCGTCTTGTGATCCAATGCCTCTCCGCTCCAGGACGCAAAAGCCGTCGGGATGGCGAGGTAGGAGCCGTTCTTGTTCTCAATGATGAACGCGGGGCTCGTCGCGTCCCAGGCCGTATATCCGCGAGCCTCAAACGTGGCCCGGACACCACCGGATGGGAAGCTGGATGCGTCGGGCTCTCCCTGGATGAGATCACTGCCGGAGAATTGCGCCATGGCGCCGCCGCCCTTGTTCGGCGTGATGAAGCTGTCGTGCTTCTCGGCCGTATAGCCTGTCAGCGGCTGGAACCAGTGGGTGTAGTGCGTCGCACCACGCTCGACAGCCCACTCCTTCATGGCAAGCGCGACCGTGTCCGCAATCGTTGGGTCCAGAGTGGCACCTCTCTCGATCGTGTCCTTGATGGACTTGAAGACGGCTTTGGGCAAGCGAGCCTTCATTTCGTCGAAACCGAAGGTGTTCTCTCCGAATATCCGCTCGATGTCCATCGGGGACTGCTTCGACGCCCCGTTTCCGTTGACGTGCTTTGTGGCGGCCTTGACGTTATAGTCAGCTATGGTGCGGCTCATGGGATGCTAATTTTGAGCTATTGGTAGACAAACCCGGATGTGGATCTATCGGGCGGTTTCGGTTTCCGGGTGGATGAGGACCATAGGCTTGGCCTTCAGGACCCTCGACTCCTTGTATGTGGAAAGGACAATGCTTGACGATGTCCCGTGGACGCCGGGCATGGACTGCAGCGACGAAAGAAGTTTTTCCAGCGAGGCGGTATCGCGTGTGCGAACCTTGAGTGCGTGCGACCCATCTCCTGTGATGGAATGGACCTCCTGCACTTCGTCCATGCCAACAACCTTCTCGACAAAAGCAGGGTAGTTTGCCGAGCCATCTACCGTGACGCGAATGAACGCCATGATGTCGTACTGCATGCGTTTGGCATCCAGTTCAGCGTAGTAGCCCTTGATGACGCCGCGCTCTTCCAACTTGCGCATGCGATCAGATACCGAGGGCAGGGACATGCCTACATCCTCGGCGATCCGATTCCGCTTCATTCGGCCCTGCTCCTGAAGCAACTCTAGAATGCGGGCGTCTATTTCGTCGATACGGTCCATTATTGCGTGTTTACCTAATTAATTTAGGCGATAAAATACATTTTACCTCGGATTGAGCAGCGTGAAGTTGCTAACAACTTACTTCTGGTTACCAATACGATTATTATGGGCGTTTGGGGGTATTTTCCGTGACGACCTCGCTCCTTTTTCACATGAATCATCGCGCTTGCCTAGTTTAGTAAGGCAACCGTGGCGATACACCCACGAAATTGATTAACCCGGATAGATATCCTCTTACTCAGGACCAGATTGATTCTTACCAGGCCAACAGGTGCCTCCGCCTGAAGAATGTCCTTTCGACGGCTGAAATCCAGAGATACGGCCAGGAGATCTCCCGGCTCCTTGTGGACCTGAACACGATGCATCTGCCCATGGCGGAGCGCGACACTTATTCCCGTGCGTTCCTCCAGGTCATGAACCTGTGGACCCGGAGCGATGCGACCAAAGAACTTGTCTTCAGCCAGCGACTGGCCCAGATAGCCGCCGAGTTGATGGACGTCGACGGGGTTCGCCTCTATCACGACCAAGGGCTGTACAAAGAGCCCGGCGGTGGGCATACACCGTGGCATGCCGATCAATACTACTGGCCGCTTTCCACGGACAGAACCGTCACCGCCTGGATACCGCTGCAGAGCACGCCGCTTGAAATGGGTCCCCTGGAGTTTGCATCCCGCAGCCATCAACTGGAGGGCGGCCGGTCACTGGGCATCTCCGACGAGAGCGAAGTTGCCATCGACCAAATGCTCGCCAATGGCGGCTTTGAGCACGTGGTGGCTCCTTTTGACCTGGGGGATGTCAGTTTTCACTCCGGGTGGCTCTATCACCGCGCTGGACCGAATGTGACCGACATGCCGCGTGGAGTGATGACCATCATCTACATGGATGCCGACATGGTCCTCCAGAACCCAGAGAACGACAACCAGCGCCTTGATTGGGAAACGTGGTGTCCGGGGGCCCGAGTCGGGGAAATTATTGACACGCCCTTGAACCCTCTTCTCTTCAGGAAGTAGGGCGGGCGGATTACCCGCTTGATGCCCGGTTGGCCTTGCCGTCAGCCACCACCCGTCACTGCTTGATGTCGACGAACCGTTTCACCCTGCGCCTGCTGCGAGACTTCGCTGCAAACCCGCTCTTGGCGCTTCGCAGCGCATCTGCTGGCGCCGGACCCTTGATGCGCCTTCAGGCTGGAGGAATTCGGTGTTTCGTTGCCAATGACGCGGCGACCGCCCGGACCATTCTCACCGGGGCAAATGAGCGCTATGAACGGACCGCCGATCTCCGCTACTGGTTTCCGCCCGCCGGTGAGGGTGTTGCTTCTTCGTCACACAAGAAGTGGCTTCGGCAACGCCGGATGTTGGCCCCGTTCTTCAAGGCGCAATCAGATGAGCGGCTTCAGGTGATAGTCGGGGAGGAGGTTCAGGCGCTCTGCGGCAGGCTGGCGACATTGTCCCACAGCCCGGAACCCGTGGACGTCCAGACAGAGGTCATAATGGGCTCGCTGTCCGTGGCGGCACGTCATCTATTGCTGGATCCCTTCCCCGGGGACGCCCGCCACCTTGTCAATGCCATCCAGCGGGCGATGCACTATTCGTCTCCTGGCCGAGCGGCGGCCTCAATGGCTGTGCAGCCCATGAGCACCGAACTGGCCTGGCGCCTCCTGCACCCCGCGCCGAAAAGGCGGGCCATGCGGATTGTGGAAGACGAGGTCGACGAGATCATCCGGATTGCCCGGGCGGACCGGAGCCTTGCGGCCCCACTTCTTGCGTCGGTTCTGGCGGCAGAGGAACGAGGTGATTTGGACGCTGGCGAAGTGCGAGACCACGTGGCTACCTTTTTTGTGGCGGCGGTGGACTCCGTGGGGTCTTCCGTTCTCTGGGCACTTTGGCACCTGGCGCAGGATTCGGACACCCAAGGCCGAGTGGCCTCGGAAGGTCCAGAAGGACCTGTCACCGGGGCCGCCGTCCATGAATCCATGAGGCTGGTCCCGCCGCTCTTCTTCTTCAAGCGGGAAGTACGCGAGGCGCACGAGCTTGAGGGCCAGAGGCTTCGAGACGGTGACCTGATGGTCATTTGCCCATATCTCCTGCACACGAGTGCAGAGTATTGGGAGGAGCCTGACCTCTTCGATCCGGACCGTTTTTTGGTAGACGGCACACTGAAGCCATCGCCCGGATTCCACTACCTGCCCTTCGGCCAAGGCCCACACGCGTGCCTTGGCAGGCGCATGGCCACGCTGGAAACCGCTGCCTTTGTCCAGGCCGTCTGCTCCCGCTTCTCGTTTCGCCTTGGCGGCCAGACAGAGCGGGCAGGCAAATACCCCGTGGACGTGAAGGTGGCCGTACTGGTGAAAGGAGGACTCTGGCTGTCTATGAAGGAGCGGGCCTAGTCCGTATCTGGCTGCGGCGAGGCCTGTTTACGTTCCATGTTTTTTTCGAACCAGGTGAGGATGCGGGGAGTGACGTCCATCAGCAGTTTGGGCTCACGTGGCCCGTGTGGTGTCCGCGGGTAGACGACCATCTCTGTCGGAATGCCGCGCCGGCTAAGCGCCACGTAGAATTCCCGCCCCTGGGTAAAGGGCACCCTGAGATCATTGGCCCCATGGATGACCTGGGTGGGCGTCGTGACGTTCTTGATGTGGTACATGGCCGAGTGCTTCTCGTACGTCTCGTAGTCGTCCCAGAACTCGCCCCCCATGTGAGCCGTCAGGTAGTCGCCAATGTCCGTGGTCGTAACCATGCTGATCAGATTGGGCAGACCCGCTCCCATGGAGGCAGCCTTGAAACGGCCCGTCTTGGTGACGGCAAACGAGGTCATGTAGCCGCCATAACTCCAGCCCATGAGGAGAAGACTGTCCGGATGGGCAACACCCATCTCGACCACTTTGTCGACTCCCGACATCAGATCCTCGTAGTCACCGTACCCCCAATCCATGATGTTCGCATAGCGAAATTCCTTGCCGTAGCCGCTTGATCCTCGTGGATTGGGCCGCAAGACGGCGTACCCGCGCTGCGCAAATACCTGCGTCATGTACAACTGACGACCGCCGGTGTAGGTGCGGGAAAAGACACCCGCCGGGCCCCCGTGGACCTGAAGAATCAGCGGGACCTCATCGCCGGCCGAATATCCGATGGGGTACGTCAGCAGGCCCTCGACTTCGAGTCCGTCCGCGGACGTCCAGCTTAGAAGCTCTGTCGTGCCGATTGGGGGAATGTCCAGAGCCGCGTTCGCCTCCGTTAATTGCACCGGATTCCAACCCGGAAGGTCGGTCACAAATATCTCCGCCGGGGTGTCCGTGTCCTCCATCGTGAAGGCAACGCGGGACTGATCCGGCGTAAAGGAGAATCCACCCGCCACTGTCTCCTCTGGGGTCATCAATTCAGCAGGCCCGCCATCGGCCGGGAGGTAGTACAGGACCCGGTTCGTGCGGCGGGACTCGGCCACGAGCAGGCCTTTTCCGTTGGCGGTCCAGTCGATGAGACCCGCGCCCCGGTCAAAGGTGTCGGCCAAACGCGTCGTGGCTCCTCCGCTGGTGGGCACTATGAACACATCGCCCAACCCTACCCGCTCGACCTGACCGCCGTCACTGACGAAAGCGATGCTTTTGCCATCTGGAGAGAATCGCGGCGAGCGGTCCGCCCCGGCCCAGTCCACCAGCGTGGAGACGGCCCCGCTGTCCGATGGAACGACCGAGATGTCCTGCGTGATAGAACTGTTGATGCGCGGATCTGCGGCGTGGCTGAAGGCAATGAGCGTCCCGTCCGGGGACCAGTCGAAACCCGTGACGTGGATCTCGCCTGACGTGATTTGCTGCGGCTCATCTTCCGTTGCGGGGTCGGAGTCTACCGTGTAGAGGTGCGAATACTTGAACTGCTGATCTACCAGGATCACATCCCGCTTCTCCTTCTTGCGTGCTTTCTCCTCCTCCGTTTCGGGATCGCTGGCCGTGAATGCCACGCGGTTTCCGTCCGGAGACCAGGCGTATCCACCGACGCCCTGATCCAGATCGGTGAGTTGCTGCGCCTCGCCGCCTTGCACCGGGAGCAGCCAGACCTGGTTGTCGTCCGATCTGCTTGTCGTGAACGCGAGCCATTTGCCGTCCGGAGAGAACAATGGGTTGGAGGCAGACTTCTCGCCGAACGTGAACTGCCTGTTCCATGACCCGTCCGAAGCCGACATCCAGATGTGGGTCAGGTACTCCGACTTCTCGCCTTCCATGAGGGCTTCGGAGACCTCATATGCCACTGTCGCACCATCCGGGCTGATCTCCGGTGAGCCAACATTCTTGAATTGCATTCCGAATTCCGGCGTCCACTCCTGGGCGGATGCGGGGACCGCCACGGCGGTTGCGATCAGGAGAATTTGTGCGAAGTGCTTCATGGTGAGGCCGATGTGATGGGTGGTCTCATCTTAACGGGAAGCACGCTACAGGCGCAACCGCCTGCCTCCCATCCTGATTCAATGCCTCTCTGCTGGAACGCCAAATATCATATTGCGCAAGTATTACCAGTAAGAAGGGACAGGTCACCATCCCCAAGCCAATCCGGGATAAGCTGGGCATTTTCGAAGGCAGTGAAATTGCGTTCGAGGAGGCCCCCGATGGACGGGTGTATCTGGTCAAGAAGGACGATTTCGAGCGACATTTGGCTATTGTGAAGAGCCTCGGCGGGACTGCGGACGGCGGCCTCACAACTGCCCAAATAATGCGCATGACTCGCGGCGAAGATTGGGTAGAAGGCTCGCCGCCAGAGGGGTCTCCAGATTTTGACAAACTCGATTCTCTCATGAAGGCCCATAATGAACGACGAGACGCGGAACGCGGTGCTTCTTGACGCCAATGTGGTGATTGATCTTACGGGGGAGGAGTCCGCGTGGAGGGAGTGGTCGTGGCAAATGGCTGCCAGGATCAGGTCTACGTCTCAACTCCTTATCAATCCCATTGTCTATGCCGAGGTGTCGGTCGGCTTCGCGACCATCGAGAGATTCGAAGCGGACCTCTCTCATCTTGCGATTTCGTTTGACCGGCTACCCCGAGCCGCGCTCTTTCTGGCAGGCCGCCAGTTTCAAACATATCGCCTTGAGCACAAGGGTCCCAAGACCTCACTCCTGCCTGATTTCCTGATCGGAGCTCATGCCGCGGTCCTGGGCATCCCGCTCCTGACCCGCGACACACGGCGATACCGCACTTACTATCCGCGATTGACGCTGATTTCGCCGGAGACAGTCTGAACCTGTGGCGAAGATGTCACGGAAGTTCGCTATTCCGATGACTGCGCAACTTTCGTTGGTTTCCACGCTATGGGTGCGTGGTTCTTTGTCGAGAACCGTCCCCCATCCAGATTCCTTCTGCGTATGTCACCTCGACTATTGGTCCTCCTCGCCTTTTTTTTCGTGGCTGAGGGTTCATCCGCCCAGTTTTCTGGCGAGGAATCGAACGAGTCCGTGCCCGTGATGAGCGCCTCACGGATGATCGGATCTATGGATCTGGATGGCCGCCTGGAGGAGGCGGACTGGCAGGGTGCCCAGAGCATCGGGGAATTTCGGCAGTCGGAGCCCTCGGAGGGAGGAGCCCCCAGCCAAGAGACCCAGGTGCGGGTGTTATACGATCAGGGCTACATCTACGTGGGCGCCAAGTTGTACGACGATGACGCCCGTAACATCGAGCGGCGTCTCGGGCGGCGCGACGAATTGAACAGGGCCGATTGGTTCATCGTCTCCCTGGATTCCTACCTGGACCGCAAGACCGCCTTCGTGTTCGGAGTGAGCGCTGCCGGAGTCCAGTATGATGCCCTGGACAAGGGCTCCGGAATGCGCGGACCCGATCGCTCTTGGGATGCAATCTGGGCCTCAAGCGTCCAAATTGAGGAGGACGGATGGAGCGTGGAAATGCGAATTCCCTACAGCATGCTCCGCTTCGCTGCCGCGGAATCCCAGACGTGGGGAGTGCATTTCGAGCGGAAGATGCCGCGCAGGGGTGAGGACGTCGAGTGGCCTCATGTGCCCCGAGCAGACCAGGCCAACAAGATTGCGCGCTTCAGCCTTTTGACTGGCCTCGACAATATCAGTCCCCGCAGCAACATCCAGGTCAGCCCGTACACCGTGTCGCGACTGCAGACCGCGGAGAGCAGCGTCACCCCCGGCGGTATCGATCGAAGCGGAAGTTTTGATATCGGCGGCGACGTCAAGATGGGCCTTGGGTCCAGCGTTATTCTTGATGCCACCATCAATCCGGATTTTGGCCAGGTCGAGGCCGACCCCGCCCAGTTGAACCTGACCGCATTCGAGACCTTCAACCAGGAGCGCCGGCCGTTTTTTGTTGAAGGAGCGCAGTTGTTCGACTTCAGCATGGGCCACGGCGGAGGCCTGCTGTACTCAAGGCGCATCGGGGCCGCATCGCCGATTGTCGGCGCAACCAAATTGTCGGGCCGCACGGCGAACGGACTTTCGTTTGGGGTTCTTGGTGCCACAACCGGAGACAAGTTCACGCCCGACCGGAGTTTCGGCGTGCTCCGGATGAGTCAGCAGATTGGCGATTTTTCGTCTCTTGGAGGCATACTGACCGCCACTGATAAGCCGGATACCGACGGACGCCACCGTAGCGTGGTTGGAGGCACCGACTGGGACGTCCGCCTGGGTAACAACCAGTTCAGCCTGACCGGATTCGCGGTAGTGACCCAACGAATGCCGGCCGCCCTGGGCGTTTCCAACCAGACCGGCATGGCTGGATCAGTCCGTGCAGCGCGTCGGCAAGGGACCTGGCGTTATAACCTTACGGGTAGCGTCTTCGATGATCAATTCAACCCGAATGACTTGGGTAGATTTACCCGCAACAACTACACAAGTGTAGACGGCGGTCTGAGCCGGGATTTCACTGGTGTCCCGGGGACACAACGCGTTGAGTTTAACATCTTCGGTGGCCAGTCCTGGTCATATACGGACGGAAGAAACCTGGGATCGAATGTGTTTCTTCGCCTCCGAGCCAACACGAATCGTTTTCAGCGCATCGGTCTGGACGTCTCGGTAGATAATCCCTTCGGCGGGTATGACCTGTTCGAAACCCGCGGGCTCGGGCCTAGAGCAGAACCGGCGTCTCTAAGCCTCCATACCGAATTCCACACGGACGAGCGCAATTCCTGGCGCGCCAGAAACGACCTCCGGCTGGAGGTGATGGATGACGGAGGCGTGCAATATTCCGTTGGATTGGAGGGTAACCTGAGCGTGGGCTCAAGGCTGACCCTCAAGGCAGAGGTCGACACCAAGTGGGAGCGCAATGTCGTGGCCTGGTCCTCTAACGAATCCTTCCTTCTCGGCGGCGGGTCGTGGCAGATAGGAAGCGAGAACACGTCGCCTGATAACCTGGCGCCGGAGGACTATGTGCCGTTCGATGACCTGGGAGTATTGGGCCAATTGGCGGGTTCGGTGGACCCCTACGACGAGGATGGCGCGTATTACCTCCCCGTGTTCGGCGCACGAGACACCCGCTCGATGGACTTTACGCTTCGCAGCGGAATCACGTTTACAAAGAGCCTGTCCATCCAGATCTACGGCCAGATGTTCGTCGCACAGGGCAGGTACCAAGACTTCCGCGTGCTCCAGGACGCGGACACCTTCACCGACCTGGCCGCTCATCCCAAAAGGGACGAATTCTCGTTCGGCCGCCTCCAGGCAAACACTGTGCTACGGTGGGAATACCGACCCGGATCGACCCTCTATCTGGTCTGGACTCAGGCCCGGAGAAACGACGATGAGCTCAATCCGCTGTCCCCGGACCCGCGGTCTCCGTTTGACAACCGCGTGACAGATCAGCTGTCGAGCACCTTCGACATGATTCCGAGCAACGCTTTCCAGGTCAAGCTGAACTACACGTTCCTGAGGTAGCGGGGCGGTCCGAAGCAAGTCTCTCCCTGAAGAACTCGGGGAGGGAATGACGGGCCTGAACCGATGCGTTATCTTTCGGCCAAGTAAGGGCCCGTAGCTCAGCGGTCAGAGCAGTCGACTCATAATCGATTGGTCGTAGGTTCAAACCCTACCGGGCCCACAAGTCTCTCGGAAAAACCCCATGCATGTCGTTGGACTGCGTGGGGTTTTTTTGGGGGGTCCCGACTGATTGAACGGACTAATGCCTGACTGCGACGTCGGCAACCAACTTGCAAGTTCCTGCCAGACAGAATATTACAAGCGGACTGTTCGTCGCGCGTTCCCTATCTCTGACTGCTCAGAACCCCCTCATTTTACCCAAACCTGGCACATTTGATGTCTTCTCAGCGCTCAAAGGCTTGGTTCATAGTTCCCACGCTCGCTCTCCTGACTTGGAGCCAGAGCGTCGGCGCGCAGGACGTCACCTGGCAGGCCGTGACGGGACCTGGTGGAGGAACGTTTGACGAGGTCGTTGCTTCCGGCAATTCAGTGTACGCGCCGATGGCGGGCGGTTTGTATCGATCCGATGACAGAGGCAGCACATGGTCTTTCGTGGAAACCGGGTTCTGGCCCAAGAAGATGACCGTATGGCCCAGCGGTACTGTCTACGCGGGACGGAACGAGTCAGATGGAATCGTCAAGTCCACGGACGGAGGGCTCACTTGGGAATTTGTACGATCCGCGCGCTTTTGTGTGGATCCAACGTGCGGATCAATCCGAAATATCACGGACATCGCTGTTCCTAACGACGCGACGATTGTTGTTTCGCTGGCAAAGAGCATTTCAGTTTGGAGACTCTGGCGCGACTTGATATCAGACCTGGCTTTCGTTTTCGAGGCCTCTGAGATAGTTTTAGTGATCACGAACCCCAATCTCTATGCGAACCTTACTCCTGGCAGCCGTTCTTCTTGCGCTCGCTCCCTCAGCCGACGCACAGGACGGGTGGCGTGAACCGTTTGGGCTGGGTGTCGACGACGACGTTCATGCCCTGAAAAGTGACGGACAGGGGTTTTTGTACGTCGGGGGCGAATTTCATTACGGGCAGGGTGAATTGCTGAACGGCATTGGTCGTTGGTCCGGAACGCAGTGGACACCGCTAGGCGGGGGTGTGGACGGAGAGGTGTATGCAATCGAAGTCCTTGGAGACGACGTTTTCGTCGCGGGCCACTTTTCTCACGCCGTGAGTGCTGCAGGCGATGCCGTGCCCTTCACCCAGAACGTTGCCCGTTGGGATGGACAGGACTGGCACCAGGTCGGCGGGGGAACCCTTGCGGCTGAAGACAGCGTCTTTGCCCTTTCCACGGATGGCTCGCGGTTGTTTGCGGGGGGGAACTACTCGGTGGCAACCCTCGGACTGGGTCTGGCCCAAAACATCGGTGCCTTCAACGGACTCGCTTGGAGCCAGATGGGAGGCGTGTCGGGCACGGTTCGTGCCGTCGACGCCTCCGGGGCCGGGCCGATTATCGGGGGCGACTTTCCCACCACTTCCGGCGGCAACGGAACCCAGTATGTTGCGCGCTGGGCCGGTTCCAACTGGGAACCCCTCGGACTCGGTGTTAGCGCGCCGGTGTCTGCCGTCGAAGTGATGAGTACATCGATCTTCGTTGCCGGCGCCTTCCACCGGGCATACAACGCGGACGGAACAGAGCTTCAAACCGGTACCTCTCCGATGTACATCGCAAAGTTCTCCGGGGACATGTGGAGTCCTCTCGCCGACTTCCTGGACGGGCTCCCGCGTGCGATGGATTCGGAGGGCGGAGCCCTCTACGTGGGCGGCTCCTTCAACCGGACGACTGACCGAGACCTTGCTGGCGATCCTCTTGTCGAGTCGGAAGGCATCATGCGGTGGACCGGCTCGGAGTGGGAGGCGATGGGAGCCGGCGTTAATGTGCGCGTCAACGCCGTGGAGGCAGAGCCGGGCTCGATCTGGGTTGGCGGCAACTTCTCATTCGCTACCAACGGTGACGTGGGCCTTACCGAACCGGGCGAGGTGGTCGCCAACCACATCGCCCGGTTCGGTGCTAACCAATGGCACGCCCTGGGTTACGGCCTGAATCACCTCGTCTCGTCTGTTGCCGAACACGACGGCCAGGTCGTGCTGGGTGGGACCTTCACCAAGGCCACATTCGGATCCATTACCCAGCCGGCAAATCGGATCGTCAGCTGGGATTCCGGTGCGAAGGCCTGGACGACCCTCGGCAACGGGGTCAAGTGGCAGCACAGCGTGGTCGTGTCGGATGTGCGGGCCCTGGTCAGCGACGGAACGTCCCTCTACGTCGGCGGACTGTTTGACTACGCATTCAACACCTCATCTGACAGCGTCCTTGTCAATCACATCGCCCGCTGGGATGGCTCCGCGTGGGAATCGCTGGGTCAAGGATTCGACAACAGCGTGCAGGCGCTCGTTCTTCTGGGCGAAGATCTCTACGCGGGCGGGTTCTTTGGGCACGTCGTGAATCCCGATGGCTCGACCGTCGACGCCTCCCACGTTGCCAGGTGGGACGGATCGCAGTGGCACCCTGTTGGAGGCGGGGTGTCTTCGAACGTCTACAGCCTGGCAACAGATGGAACCGCCCTGTACGTGGGAGGAGTTTTCGAACAGGCCGGTGAGATCCCGGATGTGGTTGAAGCAGTCGGCGTAGCGCGGTGGGACGGCACGGCTTGGCAAAGCCTGGGCGGTGGCCTCCAGGAAGGTCTTGGCTTTCGCAGTCGCCCCCATGCCTACGCGCTGGGGGTCGCCGGAGGAGCCCTCTACGTCGGCGGAGACTTCGCGCGAGTAGCGCAGTCAGACGGAACGGAAATTGAAGCGAATCACATGGCTAAATGGGACGGCTCCGAATGGAGCGCCCTGGCATCCGGCGTCGGGCTCGATCGTGCCGGTGGTGACCCCGATGTCCGCGGAATAGCGATTCGGAATGAGCAAGTGTACGTGGTGGGCCGATTCGATACCGCGGGATCCGTCCCGGCGTTCAGTGCCGCTCGGTGGGACGGGGCAAGCTGGCATGCCCTTGGAGGCGGTTTTAATGTCGTCGAAGATCGTACCGCGAGTATCGACGCCGTGGCTGTTCGTGGCGACGAATTGTACACGGGCGGCTTCTTTTTCGACGTGGAGGGCTTCCCGAACGGTTTTGTGGCCCGCTGGGACGCTTCGGGCGACTTGGCGGCCGCCACGTCTCGGGCTGAAGGCTTCACTCCGCAGGCGCAGCCAAGCGCTGCTTTTCCCAACCCCTTCCTGGATGAGCTGCGCGTTGAATTCCACTCCGCCGCTGGAGGGCGCACCATCGTGGACGTCTTCGACCTACTGGGAAGGCGCGTCACCGCAGTGGAACTCCATGCATCGACAGGCCGACAGGCAGTCCTGGTTTCCACCGCCGATTGGGCTCCCGGCCTGTACACGTATGTGATCAGGGGCGGAGAGGGATGGCTCGGCCGGGGAGTGGTGGTTCGCGGCGGGCGGTAGGGTCGCCGGCGTTGGATTACGGGTTGATCTCTCGCATGGAGGACTGCTGGCGACTGAAATGACAATCGACAGGCCGATGCCCGTTGGTGCATAGCGAGCCCGGGCTGCATAGACATGGGAGGAGGCCCGCGTCAGCAGGGACGCCGCAAAGAGCGGGAACGATCAGGTCCGCGAGCACACACGCCAATCGCGCATGATCAGTCGGGACCGACACGCGATGAAACGCCATCCCGAGAGCCTCAACTTCGCCTCGGAAGTCCAAGTCCAATTCAGCCAGGGTCTCCGACTGCTCGTGGATGAAACTGATAGGCTCGACCACAAGTCGCTCCGCACGCACGGTCGGCAGGTGGGCTTCGTTATCGGGCTTTGTCCATTCGATACCGCGGTTGGCGTGGTTCTGATAGCCCAGGGTGTAGCGACAACCACCAAGCAGGTGGGCGATTCGCTCGCAGTGCTCCGCCACGTAGCCATCATATCGACTGCCCCAAGAAGGGAATCACCTCCTCGCGCATGGGATTCTCAGGCTCCCCGAAGTTGAGCATCAGAACACCAACGTTCATCCGGCCACAGCTTTGAAGGCCGCTCCCGCCGCCTGATAAGTGGCCTCGACCTCGGCCTCACCGTGCATCTCCCAATCCGCGAAGTACGTGCAGAACATCGTACCAAGCCTTGTCTGCGTGATGGGGACTCCGGCCTCGCGGGCCGAAGTCCCGATGGCCGCCTCAATGCGGGCGGTGGTGGCTGCGATTGCGTCCCAAAGGCCCGGCTCCTGCAGGCGGCGTAGGTGAATCGGAGCCTCAAGAAAGTAGCCAGGGCGAGCAGGGGTTCCACTGACAACCACGTTATGACGCCAGGCCGGCGCTCTTTCTCCTTCCAAAGTGACTCCACAGCTGGCGCCAGTGGTGCCGCAGGTAAGCCTGTCACCGTCACCCCGACCCAGGCAGCCAAGTTGACCACCGCAAATCTTCGCGGGGACCGAATCGCGCAATTCAGTTCCGGTCAACCATGCCATTCGCATACTCACATAGTCCCATATAGTGCATGACGCTGCTTCATGCGGCAATGAGTGGAATTACGATACCATATGTTCAAGTCCTACCGGGCCCACAAGTCTCTCGGAAAAACCCCATGCATGTCGTTGGACTGCGTGGGGTTTTTTTCGGGAGGGACGAGCCGCTCATCAGCCCCCAACAATATTTTCGACGACCTGCTGGCGCATGAACAAAACGGGATCTTGTACAAAAGCCGTCGTTTATGCACTCATCCATGATTTCCCTCCGGTCCCTTCTTGATTTTGCCTCCTGGCTCCTTCTCGGTGCGCTGATCCTTGCGCTGGCCGGACGGAGCGAGCCATCGCTGTGGAGTCCGGTGTCGGTCGCTGGCGATTTCGGTTCCGGATCGGTCGCCCCGTCTGCCTATGGCACCGACTCAGGGAATGCGGCGGCCGCGAAGACTGACCCGAAGGAGAGTGCCACCGAGATCGGAACGATCTCCCCGGTTGTGGTGATTCCCCCGGGGCATGCCATGATTCTGCCAATCGCGTCGGGGCCGCAGGTCTATTCCAGCCGAACCGCTCCTTGGCCATGGATCGAAGAGGCGGGGTCTGCCAACTCCCCCTGGGACTCATGGCATGATGTTGCCGGGCCTGGCAAGCAGGCTAAGGACATGTTTGTGTTTCCGAACGCCATGCCTCTTCGACTCTGAAATCTGCAAGGTTTTGCAGGGCCGGCCTCTGGTCGGTCCGACGGTAACGCGCATAGTTGCGTGTCTCACACTACCTCATTCCTTTGCAGATAATCATGTCGACACTCTTTATGCCTGCCCCGCAGGCTCCTTCACGTCGTTCCCTCAAAGCCCGCAAAGTGGTGGTCCCGCAACAGCGGCGCCAGCAAGAGCGGCCTCCGTCCTCCGGCAAGATGGAGACCTTCTTCCTTTACGGCTCATTGGCGGTCGGAGCCGTGTTCTTCACAGCCCTCTGGTACTTGCTGCACATCTCCATTCAATAAACTCGCCCCACCCCTCGGCCTGTGCTAGGGGATTCGAGAGTTCAAGGGGGCCTCGCGGAAGCCACGGCGAGCTCCTCCTGGGTTCGCGAATCGCTCCCGCCACAGATCCCGAATCCGTCTACACTCAGAGACCGGTAGACCCCGCGGCCTACTATTTCGACTCCGACGCCTACGGGGGCGGTGCTGTAGACGCGACCGCGGCCCTTCAGGCAGCCGTCAACCGCGTGAAGGCCGAACGGAACTACGGCATTCTCTTCATTCCAGAGGGCATCTACCGCATCTCAGGTACGCTCCACGTTCCTCCCGCTATTCGGCTGATCGGATACGGGGCGAGGCGGCCGGAATTCGTCCTGAGCGCGGCCAGCCCCGGGTACCAGGATGCCGAGGACGAGAAGTACATGGTCTGGTTTACGGGCAACCTGGTCACATCGGACAGCCCGCCGCGGGATGCCAGCCCAGGCACCTTCTACAGCGCCGTCTCGAACATCGACTTTCGGATAGAAGACGGTAATCCGGGCGCGGTCGGCCTCCGCACGCACTACGCCCAGCACAGCTTCGTAAGCCACTCGGTCATCCGCATCGGGTCAGGCAAGGCGGGGATCTCGGAGGTCGGCAACGAGCTGGAGAACGTGGAATTCTGGGGCGGAGACTACGGGATCGTGACCGGGCCGACATCGCCCAACTGGCCGATGATGATGGTCGACACCTACTTCGAGGGGCAGCGGCGCGCTGCGATCCGGTCGCACAACTCGGGGCTGACGATGGTGGGCCTGCACGCCCGGAACGGTGGCACCGACGTGAAGAGCGACGGCGATGCGTATCTGGTCCGCGAGTTCACGCACGGCCTGGTCGTGCCGGATCTGGCCTCGGACTCCGCGTTCGCGGAGACCTACGATATCGGCCGGACCTCGACGCTGGCGGCGGCCGGGCTGGGGCGCCCGACCTTTGCTTCGGGCGATATTGGGAAGCGGACGGTCCAGATGGATGTAGGGCCGGGTGCCCGCCTCTCGAATCTGAAGGAGGTCCTGGCCGGTGGAGAAACCAGCCACGTGGTCGATCCGGACGGCAACCTCTATGTGGCGGACGGCCAGGTATTCGTGTATGACAGCGATCTCAAGGAGACCGAACGGATCAACCTGACTGAGCGGCCCATTTCGATCGCGTTCGGCGGAGCGGAGGGGGACATCCTCTTTATTACGACGGTGGAGTCGCTTTATGCGGTGCGGGTGCGGTAGGGGTCCCTACTCGAACTCACTCGCCAGCAGGTTGAAAGCGTCTGACGTGCGGATCGCATCCAACCAGGGGTTGACCTCGACGGTGAATAGAGTCGCGCCGGTCTCAAATGCCTGGCAAGGCCCGCGTACGCAAGGGCGTAGCTTGAATCCTGTCGAATCGCCAGCTGATACAAGCCAATCGCGGTCTCAGTATCCTGATCCTGTTCGAATCGACCAGCGTATCCTACCGCCTGGATGTAGAACTTGTGTGCCTCGGAGTTCCGACTGTCACCTTCTATGAGGACGTCTTTGGCTTCTCCCGAAAGCTCAACGTCGAACAGGTCGGTCAGCATCCCAACGATGGAACTTGGCACAGCCGCGTACCGGTCCGGCGCGATCGCCCTGCGAGCCCTCCCCTGCGATTCGGCAGTCCTAGGGCACAATCCCATTCACGAAAACATCCAGGTTCGACTTGCACCACCGCTTCTTGTAGGCCGCGTCGGTCAGTAGATCCGTCCCGTAGTTTCGCGTGATCCAGGGGGCAAACTGAACCTGGTTGAGAATTCGGTCGAGCATGAAGCCCGTGATCATTTCGGAGTCGAGTGCTTTTCTTACAAAGCCCATATCCTTGGCCTGCTCCAGGAATTGAGCCAATTGCGCTATGAATTCAGGGAGCGCGCCGGGATCGGCCTGCTCTCGAACAACCACCATCAGGACGTCCCTGTGCTGGATGTAGGCGTCAACCGTGGCCTCAAACAGCATTTCCATTCTTGACTGAAACTCTTCTATGGATCGCGGCGGTAGATCCAGCAGTCGCATGGGCACGGCAAAGACGCCAGAGCTGAATTGCTCGACGATCGCGTCGAGCAGGCCCGCCTTACTCCCGAAGTAGTGGTGGATCATGTTCATGCTGGTGTTGGCATGCTCGCATACCTCCCGCACGGACACCCCGCTGAACCCCTTCTCACCGAAGAGCAGGGTGCCTGATCTCAGCAGGCGATCTCGCGTAGACTCGTCGGGTGATCTTCCCATATGTGGCACGCTGAATCTTCTACCGAAGGGTTATGACACCGTTACTGAGAGAACCTCTCTATGCCAACCCTCAGCCTTCGATGCCACGAGGGCCGCAAATCCGGCGGCCTGCTCGGCGGAGAGTGAGGCCTGAAACGCAGTACAGGAATCTTTGGATTCCCAAGTTTGAACTATGACGATCGTGTTGTCGTCGTGGGCGTCGGCGGAGAACGCCATAGCCAGCATGCCATTCGGTTTGTGAGCCAGGCCCTTGTCCAGTGCCATGAGCATCTGGTCCCTCTTGCCGGCGTTGCATACAAGTATTTGCGATCGATACATCATCTCGAATTCCTCTGTTCGTGGTTGAATTACGCCTATGCGCCAAGTCCCTCATACCATTTCGACAGTTCGTTGCCGATCGTTTCCGGGTGGGTCTCCTGAACAAAGTGGATGCCCTCGCCTAGGTCCACGACGTCCAGGTTGGACAGGTTGTCCCGACACCAAGCGACCTCCGCGGGTTTGATGGCGACTCCCGAGTGGCTGTGAAAGAGGAGCCTGGGCACCGCAGTCCCCGTCAGCCACTTGCGGTAAGCCTCCACCGTCGCCACGTTGTCTGCCGGGCTGCCATCTAGAGGCACCTCGCAGGGCCACTGGCGAATTGCCTTGCGGCTTGCGACGGTTGG
>JBLHLC010000018.1:0-83209 GCA_047619685.1 Rhodothermales bacterium | reverse complement strand
CATTCACAGTGAGGATGCGCAGTAGATCGGCGGGGGAGATCCCGGCATCCAGGTAGCTATCGATAAACGAGATCGTCCGGGAGCCGCGAGTAAAGTCATCCATTTGGTCCGTGACATCGGCGCCGAAAGCAATGTTGATGCCCGCAGCGTAGCCGCGCTTCAGCCGATCGATGCGCTGATCGTACTGAACCCTTGCAAGCGCCATGTCATATCCTGCGAAGTAGCCCGCCTGGTCTGGTGGAAAGTCCGTGCCAACCAGGAAGATGCCTTTCTCCTTCATTGCGCGGAAATCGTCGGCATCCAGTTCCCACGCGTGTTCGAGTGAGTTGACGCCGGCAGCGATCGCGTTGAGCTGTCCCATTTACTTGGCAGCACCGTGGGTGCCGCGCTCTTGGTAGTAGCCCGGGGTCTCTGGCTGCGAATGGAAGCAGCCTACTGGATCGCGGTTGTCTTACTGGCGATGGGAATCGTGACCAGTCTGGTACGCGGTGCCGATTTCGCAGCGGCAGCACTCCTGACCGTTGCCCTGCTGGCACTTCTGCCGTGCCGCTCGGAGTTCGATCGCCGCACGGCCCTTCTGAGCGGCCCGCGGGTCGAGGGTTGGCTGACGGCTGTCGGGTTGGTTCTACTTAGGTACCATTGCGATCGGACTCGTTGCCTATCGCGAAGTGGAGTACTCCAGTGATCTCTGGTGGCGATTTGCGTTTCGCGGCGACGCTCCGCGATTCCTGCGCGGCTTGGCGGGCGCGTCTGCCGTTGTTGCAATCGCGGGGTTGATCCGCCTTCTCCGTCGCGTGCCTACAGCGGTAGGGTTGGCGCCGGATGAAGACGCGCTCAATCGGGCGAAGGCAGTCATAGCCCGATCTCCAGACCCCGCGGCCAACCTGGCTCTGCTCGGCGATAAGCGACTGCTATTCTCGGCCTCAGCCGCGGCGGGTTCGGACACTGACGGCTTTGTGATGTATGCGGAGCAGGGCGGAAGCTGGATCACCATGGGAGGGCCCGTGGGTCCGCCTGAGACGCGGGAAGAATTGGCCTGGGCGTTTCGCACTGCCGCTGAGAAGGCCGAAAAGCGGGCGGTACTCTACGGCGTCCCAGAGTCGGACCTTGCCCTCCTGATTGATCTTGGTATGACGCCATACAAGCTCGGCGAGCACGGCGTGATTCCCCTCGGCACGTTTTCGTTGGACGGCGGCTCCCGAAGGGGGCTGAGGAAAACGATTCGGCGAGTCGACGAGGCAGGGTACACCCTGGAGGTGCTGCCGTCAGAATCGGTGCCGGAGATGATCCCGGAACTCCAAAGGATCTCCGAAGCCTGGATGGATGGAAAGGCTGTCGCGGAAAAGGGCTTCTCGCTGGGGTTCTTTAACCCCGCCTACCTCCAGAACTTTCCTGTCGCAGTGGTACGCCAGGTCGTCGACGCTCCCGTGATCAGTCCAGATGCCCAGGGAGCGAGCTCTGAAGGCGCCGCGGGAAAGGGGCAGATTGTAGCATTCGCCAATATGTGGGTGAACGACCGCTTATCTGGTGATGCAGCGCCAGGGGCCGCGTCCAAGACGGAAGCCTCCATCGATCTCATGCGGTTTGACCGGGAGCGCGCACCTGATGGTGTCATGGACTACCTGATCACCAAGGTCATCCTCTGGGCCCAACAGGAGGGCTACGGCCGTTTTAGTCTCGGGATGGCGCCGCTCTCGGGGCTGGAACCAGACGGAGATGCCAGCCTGGCACCCCTGTGGAATCGGGCCGGGCACCTACTATTCAGGCACGGAGAGCACTTCTACAACTTCCAGGGGCTTCGTAACTACAAGGAGAAGTTTGACCCGGTATGGAAGCCCCGGTATCTGGCTGTACCACGCGGCCGTTTGGATTTGGCAGGGGCCCTCATGGATGTCGCGACCCTTATCTCAGGGGGGCTGGGGGAGTTGATCCGGAAGTAGGGCGCCGAGGACCTCCTGACCTGGATCGACTCCAGGGCGGGGTTCCTGTATGCCTATTCCAGCAGGAGCGCATCCAGGGTCGCGTACACGGGCGCGGGATGTCGCGTCATCTCGGGCGAGGGGTCCGGTGCCGCACTTTCAGGATGCCCGTAGCACACGCTGAATTTCCCATACAGCGTGCGCTTTCCGGTTGCCAATATGCCAACTCGAGTCGTAATTCAGGGTCCCGCCCCTACTATGCCCCCGCACTATCTGGACGAGAGTTCGCATGAAATCAGCTTTCCTTACCGTTTTACTGGCTCTCTTGCTAGCGCCTTCGGCCCAGTCCCAGGATTTCAATAAGTATCAGCGGACCCGAATCGCGCCTCCACGGGCTGGAGTGCCGGCATATGCATCGGTTGGGCAATTCCGAGCGAGCCACCAGCACAACGCTCTCCTCTCTTCGACGCCCCGGATCACCGGGCGAGCCATCGAGCGGCCGCTGTCCGTTTCAGCGATCGGCAACCTTGACAACAAGGGTTCATCGACCGGGGTGTTGCGCAGATCCAACGGTGCGGAGGTGTTTCTGGCCAGGGACGGCTCCATCGCCTGGATGAGGGGGACGCTGGGACAGATCGATCCGGTAGCCGGCAAGACTCCGGCGGCCGCGGCCAATTCCATATCGCGCGCGCTCGAGGACGGGCACTCGGGATCGATGGGTTCGCGAATACCGATGGCACAGATGGAGGTGCAGACTCTCTCGACCGACGAACTCGGCCAGACCCACGTCCGCTATATCCAGGTCATCGATAACGTGCCGGTGGCCGGTGGCGAACTCCTGGTCCACGTGAGTTCCCAGGGCGAGATATATGCGCTGAATGGCCGGTACGAGCCGGATGCGCGGGTCGCGGATGGTACGCCGCAGATGTCAGCCGGCGAGGCCATTGCGCGTACGGTGTCTGAACTCGAAGCCGACGGCAAATGGAACCCTGTGTCCGAGAGCGGCATGCGGCAGCTTCACATAGACCCGCCCGCTGCGGAAGGGGTCTATTTTCCTACCGATTCCGGTCTCCGGTTTGCATTCGAGGTTTCGCTGCACGCCAATATGGCGGAGTCCTGGCGCTTTACGATCGATGCAGAGGACGGAAGCGTGCTCAAGAAACTGCCCCTCTTCTGCACGCTGATCCACGATCCGGATCTGGGTAGCCGGGTGGATGTCCCGAACCTGCCGGAGGAGCATTTCTCGATTTCACCGCCGGAGACCTCCGGGTCTGCCTCGTATCAGGACGCGTCTGCCACTGACCTCAACGGAGTCACCCAGACCATCCGGGTACTCCTCAACGACGACGGCCTCTACTACTCAATCTGGGACTTGCCGAACGCCACGGACTTTGTTCTGCCAAACACACCCGCTGTTGGCGGAGCGATTACCCTGAGCGCGGGGTTCCAGGATTCTGGCGATGGGTCCCTGGTCACCTCAAGCAATAACACATGGAGCGATGCGGTGGCGGTTTCCGCCCACCAAAACATGAAGGTCGCCTACGACTATTTCGCCAACACCTTTGGTCGCAAGGCCATCAACAACAAAGACGAGTCTCTCATCTCGGTTATTCACATTACCGAGGACGGCCAGTCGATGGAGAATGCGTTCTGGACCGGCCGGATCATGGGTTATGGCGATGGCGGGAGTACGTTCAAGCCACTGGCTGGTGAAGTGGACGTGGCCGGCCACGAGATGACCCACGGCGTGGTGGAACACACCGCAAACCTGGTCTACGAATTCCAGCCCGGCGCCCTGAATGAATCCATGGCCGATGTCTTTGGCGTTCTGATCGACGGAGACAATTATCTCATCGGAGAGGACATCATGCAGCCCGGGATGGGTCTGGCGCTCCGTGACCTGCAGAATCCAGACAACCCCCAGGTCCTCTCCGTTCAGCCAGCCCACATGAATGATTTCCAGAACCTTGGGATTAATGATGACCAGGGCGGTGTCCATGTGAACTCTGGCATTCCGAACCGGGCCGCGTTTCTGGTGATGGATGCCATCGGTCGCGATAAAACGGCACAGATTTACTATCGCGCCCTTTCCACGTACATGACCGCCAATAGTCAGTTTGGTGATGCGCGAATAGCGTTGGAACAGGCATCGGTGGACCTGCACGGCGCGGGCAGCACGGAGAATGCGGCGGTCATTGCAGCGTTTGACGCGGTTGGGATCGGAGGGGGGACCCGCGGGCAGGGTGACCCGAACGAGAATAACGTCGAGCCCATTGTTGGCGATGAGTTTATAGCGTTCGTGGATGGGGACAATCAGGTCGGCATCCTGAATGTGGCCAGCGACCAGGTGACCATGCTTGATGGCGTGTTCACCAACGAGGCCAGTCAGCTTTCGACGCCTCTGGACGGCAGCGCTATCTATTTCATCAACGCCGACGGACGTCTTTCTCGTGTGGATTTGACCACCCTCGAAGTTGGTGTCTGGGATGATATCTTCGCTGCAGAGCCGGGAGACCTGTGGAATGTTGCAATCGCTCCCGATGACTCTGTGGTCATGCTGGCCTCGCTCTACGAGGAAGATCCGAATCTCTACATCTCGGACGGCATCGACATCGCTACCATCCCGTTGAAGGCGGTCACGACTCAGGATGGAATTCTGGACGAGAGCATCGTGTATCCCGATGTGATTTCGTGGTCTCCCTTTGCCGATGAGCCGGTGGTGGCGTTTGACGCCCTCAGAAGGTTGACCGCCGGCACCGACATCATCGAATTCTGGAGTGTATACCAGATGGACGTCGTGTCCGAGCGTGTGTTCAACCTCTGGGCCAGTCAGCCCGAGGGCACCAACGTGGGCAACCTGACGTTCTCCAACACCGATCCGGAGGTCATGGCGGCCAATCGTTGGGAGACCATTACCGACGAGACGTTCATCGACGTCGTCGATTTCGCGGGCTCGGGAGGGGCGACCCTGGAGTTTGCGGAATACCCGGACCCCCTGCGGCCCACATTTTCGCCCGATGATGAATTCATTGCCTTCTCGAGCCCGTCTACGTCTACTCTGATTGTGACGGACGGTGCTGGGACTGAAGGCTGGCAATTCGCCGGCCCCGTCTACAATCCTCGCTGGTTTGCACGCGCAGGAGCCACGGCGTCAGAGGACGAAGGGGTGCTTCCGACCAGGGTGGCACTCGATCAGGCCTATCCGAACCCCTTCAACCCGACCACGACCATTCGATTCGAGTTGCCGTTGGCAGGCCAGGTGACGGTCGAGGTGGTAGATGTACTGGGGCGCAGCGTCGCGGTCCTGAAGCACGGGCACGTTCAGGCTGGGGCTCACGAGGTCTCCTGGAGGGCAGATTCTATGCCCAGCGGCCTGTACTTCGTTCGATTGCAGGCGGGTGCGGAGCAACTCGTTCGGTCTGTGGTGCTTGCCAAGTGACGCGGCTCTTCACGTATGCGCTCCTCCCCGTCTTGCTGATGATGGTCCAGGGATGCTCAAGCCGTGGCGGCGGCAAGGGGGAGGCGGCGGTCCCGGCCGATTTCTTCGTGTCGGTCGGTAAAGGCGGCGGCTTCACCGGCCTCTGGGAGGGTTATCGTGTGACTGCAGATGGATCCGTGTTCCGATGGAAGGGCAGGGGGCCATTGGCGCTTGCAGACTCCGTCGGCCAGATGGGAACGGAGGCTGTGGGCCAAATCTGGCAAATGGCACAGGATGAAGGCATGCTGGTGCGAACCGACAGCATCGCTGGCAACATGACCGGCTACATCCGGCTGGAGGCAGACAGCCAGGCGGTTGAGCTTCGATGGCCGTCGACCGTCGGCGAACTAGCCTCGCCCTCGCCCCTGGAGCGGTTCTACAGCTTCGTTCTGGACTTGGCAGTCTCGGTTCAGGATGGGTGAGACGTAGGGGTTGCGGGCCCGGAGGCTGATTTGGCGGAACGTCGGGACGACAGCACCGACACAGCAGGGACGACAGCACGGACACTGGACGGGTATGTCCGTACATTCCTTAGACAGTCCGATCGGCAGTCACCAATCTCTAGTAGAGCTTGACACACGCCCACATGCAACCTGACAAGCAAACAGCCCGAATCTCACTGAGCAGCCGACAGTTCCTGGTGCCACTGCTGTTGGTGTCTTGCATACTTCTCTCCGCTTGTCAACGCGACGCCGTTATGCCGGTACCACCTCTCAGGCCGCCGGCCCCGGCGCCCGGAACCGTCGTTCTGTCGGCTTCAGTAGGCGACTGTCAGCCCCAAGAGCGCGTCGTGGTTTGCGAGATGCGGGTCATTGACGTGGAGAAGTATGGTGCTGGCACGACCCAACTTCCGACGGGGACCAGTATTCGAGTCAGCTTCCGCAATTCGCTTCGCGTTGATGGCGCAGACAGCCTGGAGAACCTGCTGGAATCGGGAGGACAGCTCTCCCTCACCATCAAACGCGTCTTGCCGACCGAGACTGTCCCAAATTCGGCCGGTTGGCAGGCCATCAGCGTATCCAGATAGCCCTCGGAGCCGCAATCAAAGTCTAGCCCGATCCAATTCAACAATAACCATCTGTTATGCCCAATCGCCTGCCCAGTTCGAGTTCCACCCTGCTTCGGCGACTGGCGCTTTCTGCAGCCGGAGTTCTTGTCGCGTTCGTGCTGTTCGATTCCGATACCATTTCGCCGTCTCAGGACGTGAGCGAAGATGGCATGCCGGCCAGAATCACCGAGAAGCAGGGTGGACTCAAGGCCTCGATTGAGCGCAAGAAGGCCCGCGACGACTATTTCAGGATGATCTACGGTGATCCGTCGACAGGTCGCATCCCGGCGGGGATCAAAGAAAGGGAATTGCGTTTGGCGAAGCGGCTTCCCCTGGTTGAAAACGTCGCTTCCAAGAGTTCGGCGCTGGACGTGTCCTGGAAGGAGGCCGGGCCCAATGATGTCAGCGGGCGCACCCGCGCCATCGCCATCGATGTCACCAATTCCAATACCATTCTGGCCGGCGGGACAACCGGCGGGATCTGGAGATCGACGAGCGCGGGGGCAGACTGGGCACTCGTAAGTGAGTCGCATCTGGCCATCACGCGCATCGCCCAGGACCCTCGGGCCGGACAGACGAGCACGTGGTACGCCGCCACCGGTGAGTCTTCCGGATCGTACAACAACGGCTCAGAGACGGGCGAGACCCTCCACGGTACCGGCATCTACAAGTCCACGGACAACGGCTCCACCTGGACCCGTATTCAGGTTGCCGACACCCCTAGCTCGGCGACGGGGTTGTACGACTACATCCCGGAACTGATCGTGAGCCCGACAACAGGATCCGTTTTTGCCGTGCTCAACCAGGACGGGATCTTCCGATCAACCGATGGTGGAGCGACCTTTACCAGCGTCTTGGGGGAGGCGGGGCGCCAGCCTAACGCTGACGTTGCCGTCCATCCAAACGGGAACCTCCTTGCGGTTATTTACAACTCGACGACATTTGTCGCGAGTGGTGTTTATCGCTCCGTAGACGACGGGGTTTCCTGGACCGAGGTCTTTGAAAACGGAGGCGGCGCATTCCCACCTCCTTACGACCTTGACTTCGACCGAACGGTCATCGGGCTCTCCGAAAGCAACCCGGACGTGGCGTATTTGCTGACTTATCTCGGGCAGAAGAAGGCTGTCACCGGAGGCGAGGTGGACGACATGAAGTTGTTCAAGCTGACGATCTCGACCGGGACCTATAGCGACAGATCGGACGGCATTCCCGTGTATCTGGATGGCACTGGCGCGGTGAACGTTGGCGGCTACGACTCTCAGGGCAATTACAACATGACGATTGCCGTACATCCGACAGACGAAAATCATGTCTTCCTGGCCGGAACCAACCTGTTCCGAAGCAGGGATGGTTTCGCCACCGCGCCGGCTGCTGCCGATGGCTGGGTTGGAGGTTATGCTACGACCAATGACATTTCACAGTACCCGAATAGTCACCCGGATCACCACGCCCTCGTCTTTGATCCCAATAACCCGAACAGGCTATATAACGGCCATGACGGCGGGATTGCCACGGTGTCCGATGTCACGCCGGCTGGTCCGATCACGTGGACCTGGCTCAACAACAGCCTCAACATCACGCAGTTCTACCAGGCCTCCATCTCTCGCGTCGCGGGTGACAATCGAATTGCGGGAGGTACCCAGGACAACGGGAGCCCCTTCTTCACGTTCGACGGGACCACGACGTCCGCGTCGGCCGATCAGACAACCGGTGATGGCGCCTTTCAGTACCTGGGTGCCAATGATCACTACGCATCCTCACAGAACGGCAGCATCAACTACTACCTGAATGACGGGGGGAACGCGCAGTTCGCCGGCGAGGCGATACCGTGTACGAATTGCGGAGCTCTGTTTGTACATCCCTTTACGGTTGACCCTGCCAACGAGACGATCATCTTCTATCCCGCAGGCCAGGATCTCTACCGGGGCGTAGCGCCCGACCAGAACAACACCTTTGAACACGCGTGGACCAAGTTGGATGCTCTTCAACTGCCAGCTGCCTACGGCTTCAGCGCGCTGTCCGTGTCCGAAGGGTCCTCGACAGGCGTTCTGTATTACGCAGGGTATTCGGATGGGGCCTCACCGAAGATCTGGCGTTTTGCAAACTCATCAACCGCAACGTCCGGTGCCGTGGAGCGCTCAGTCCCGGGCACCGAGGCTGGTGGCTATGTGTTGGACATTGCGATCAACCCCGATGACTCCGAGGAAATTCTCGTTGTCATAGCCAACTACAACACGGAAAGTATCTACCACTCGACCGACGGAGGTCAGACCTACACCGGGGTGGAAGGCAATCTGACCGGGGCAGACGGTCCGTCCGTCCGGTCAGCCACCATTCTCCCAAGTGGGGGCGAGATGATTTACCTGGTCGGTACCAGCGTCGGGGTCTATTCGACCCAGACGTTCAGCGCGGGCACAACCACTTGGGCCCAGCAAGGTGCGGCACAGATGGGCAATGTGGCCATCGCTTGGCTGGATTCTCGCAAATCTGATGGCCGGATCATTGCTGCAACGCATGGCCGGGGCGTCTTTGTGGGAACGCCTTCGGCAGGCTCCGCCAATTCTGCGCCAGTCGCTGCCGACGTAAACGGGGCAGGCAACGAGGATGCGAACGCTGCCGTCACGCTATCGGCGACCGACGCGAATAACGACGGACTGACCTATTCCGTCGTTGCACAGCCGGCAAATGGAACCGTTGCAATTTCCGGAGCGACGGCTACGTACACGCCAGCTGCCAACTTCTTCGGGGACGACACCTTCACCTACAAAGCCAACGATGGCACCGTGGACTCGAATGTGGCGACCGCGTCGGTCTCGGTGGAGGGAGTCAACGACGCCCCCTCCTTTACAGTTGGGGGGGATCAAACGACCGCCTCTTCTGCCGGGGCACAATCGGTGCCTGGATGGGCGACAGCCATTAGCGCCGGGCCGGCCAACGAATCCGCTCAAACGGTCACCTTCGGGTTGGCCCCAGCCGACGCGAGCCTGTTCTCGGCCGGGCCGGAGGTGTCAGCGGACGGGACTCTGACATATACCCTGGCCGGGTCAGCGGGAGAAACGACGGTCGATGTGGTCATCGGAGACGACGGCGGGACCGCAAACGGAGGCCAAGATCTGTCGGATACGCAGACGTTCACCATTGTCTCTGCCGACGTCACTGCCATTGAAGACGAGGTCCTCCCCACGGAATTCCGACTGGGAGGCGCCTATCCAAACCCGTTCAATCCATCTACGACCATTCAATTCGACCTCCCCGGCCCGGCAGAAGTGGGCCTTCAGGTCGTGGACATGACCGGGAGGACAGTTCAGTCGATCCCAAGCAGGTCTTATTCGGCCGGTGCCAGTCAGCAACTGCGGTTGGACGGGACGGCGCTGGCTTCGGGTACTTACCTGTATCGACTCACCGCCAGAATGACGGGTTCGACGGAGGTCGCGGTTGGTACGATTGTGCTGCTGAAATAGGCGAGGCAACATATTTCTCTCCGCAACGCGCCCTCCGGTTTCAGGCTGGAGGGCGCGTTTGCGTTGCGGCAGATGCATCACCTCTAACTTGCCAAAAGGCCAAGTCTTGGTCGAGTCAACCCTTCCCATCCTGATCTGTGAACGTCGGAGACACACTTTTTCACGCTGCCTGGATTGACCCGGAGGATGAGGACGTCCTCAAAGTCATTGATCAGCGCCACCTGCCCCACCGGTTCCAAATCGAGGATCTGCGGACGCTCTCGCAGGTGGTCGAAGCCATTGCGGACATGCACGTTAGGGGCGCGCCTCTCATCGGGGCCGTGGCTGCCTTCGGGATGTTAGTCGCAACGCAGGCGGAGGATATCGATGCATCCGCGGCCGACGCGGCCAGGAGACTGAAGGCGGCCAGGCCAACAGCGATCAACCTGGCCTGGGCCGTCGACAAGGTGCTGGCGGCAATTGCGGAAGTCTCAACACAAACGGACAAGCGACGGGCCGCCCGACTCGCCGTGGATCGCATCTTCGCGGAAGAACTCTCCCGTTGCAGGCGCATCGGCGAACACGGAGTGCCCTTGCTCCGGGAATTGGCTTCGCGAAAAGACGGCCCCTTACGCGTGCTGACTCACTGCAATGCCGGCTGGCTGGCTTGTATTGACTTCGGCACGGCCACGTCGCCCATCTACTTGGCTCACGACAGCGGCCTTGACCTGCATGTGTGGGTCGACGAAACCCGGCCACGAAATCAGGGCATGCTGACGGCGTGGGAGTTGGGGCAGCACGGTGTGCCTCACACAGTCGTGACGGACAACGCCGGAGGGCACCTCATGCAACAAGGGCTGGTGGATGTCGTGCTGGTTGGCACCGATCGGACCACCCGGAATGGGGACGTGGCGAACAAGATTGGCACCTATCTCAAAGCGCTTGCGGCGCACGACAACGGGATCCCGTTCTACGTTGCTCTGCCTTCCTCTAGCATCGACTGGTCCGCGCGAGACGGGAGCGCGGTCCCGATCGAAGAGCGCTCGGCGGAAGAAGTACGGCGGGTCCGCGGTGCCTACGGAGACTCGGTCGCTGAAGTCGTGGTCGTGCCACCAGACTCGCCGGTCATGAATCCTGCCTTCGACATTACGCCCGCCCGTTTGGTAACCGGGTTGATCACGGAGCGTGGAGTGTGCGCTGCCGACGAGGCGTCGCTTGCCGCGCTGTTTCCGGAGATGGGCTCAGACTCGGGCTGAGCGCGCTTGCCTCAACGGAAGCGAGCGTCGTAATTGGGGATGTTCCATCCTCCCGTGACCGGTCAAGACTCCCGATCCCGGGTCGAATACATCCGGGCCGGCGTGGAATCGGCCTCACACGGAGACTCCCATGGGCAGAATCGTCGCCATTTTCGTCCTGGTCGCCAGCCTGGTCCCGATCGCTACAACGCCCGCTGCCGCACAAAACCTTGAGCGCGCCGCCCTCACGGCAGAAGGCGCGGAGGCATTTATAACGCGGGTCGAGGAAGACCTCGAAGACCTGGGCCTCAAGCTCCTCAGGGCCAAGTGGGTGCAGTGGACCTACATAACCCACGACACGGAGCAGATTCTCGCCGACGCAAGCGACGCCTACGCCGCATCGGCAATCCGTTTTGTCCAGGAGTCGGCCCGGTTCGATAGCGTAGAATTGCCAACAGAGCTACGGCGCAAGTTCGACATCCTGAGATCACTTCTGGTCACCCCGGCACCCGCGGACCCAGCATTGATGGCGGAGGTGTCCAGGCTGTACACGGACCTGACCTCGCTGGCAGCCAAACCGGAGTACTGCCAGCCGGACGGGACCTGTTTCGAGATTGAAGAGCTCAACCGGATCATGTCGACGAGCCAAGATGTCGACAGCCTCCGCTTGGCGTGGCAGGCTGGCCGCCTGGCTACGCCCCCGATGCGCGACAAATACACGCGGTTCGCGGCACTGATGAACCAGGGAGCAGAGGAACTCGGGTTTGCCGATCTGGGAGAAATGTGGCGGTCTACCTACGACCTGGACCCCGACGTCTTCATTGAGGAACTGGATCGGGTGTGGGACCAGGTCAGGCCGCTGTACGAGGCCCTGCACTGCTACGTGGGGGACAAGCTGCAGGCGCGCTATGGCCAGGACGTCGTCCGCTCCGGGGAGCCGATACCTGCTCATCTCCTGGGTAGCATGTCCGGATCCGGATGGGCCAACCTGTTCGATTCGGTGGCACCAGAAAACGCCGATCCCGGATACGACCTCACCGCGATCCTGCTGGAGGAGGGGGTCGATGAGCAGGGGATGGCCCGCTATGCAGAGCGGTTTTTCGTTTCGCTGGGACTGGACCCACTGCCCGACACATTCTGGGAGCGCTCCATGTTCAAGAAGCCCGCGGATCGCGACGTTGTCTGTGGCGCCAGCGCCTGGGACCTGGACGACAAGGATGACGTCCGGATCAAGATGTGCATATCGATCACTGGGCGAAGCCTTGAGACGGTCCATCATGAGGTGGGCCACAACATCTATCAGCGTGCCTACCAGAACCAACCAACACTCTTCCGGGCCAGCGCCAACTACGGCTTTCACGAGGCGCTAGGCAGCACCATGGCGCTCTCGCTCACGCCTCGCTACCTGGTCCGCGTGGGCCTTCTGGATCGGGAGCCGGAGAACGCCAGCCAGTTGGGTGTACTCCTGCGCAGCGCGCTTGGCAAGGTGACCTCGGTGCCGAACGGGCTGATGATCGACCGTTGGCGCTGGAAGGTTTTCAGCGGCGAGATCGGGCCGGACGACTACAACCAGGGATGGTGGGACCTCAGGGAGGAATACCAGGGCATTACGCCCCCGGTTGAGCGGCCGGAGCACTTATTCGATCCGGGCACCCGAAGGCACATACCGACCAACGTCCCCTATACCCGCTACTTCGTATCGCAGATCGTTCAGTTCCAGTTTCACAAGGCATTGTGTGAGGTGGCAGGTGAGGACGTGCCGCTGCACCTTTGCTCGATTTACGGGAGCGAGGCCGCGGGCGAGCGCCTGCAGCAAATGATGGAGCTGGGGCGAGAACTACCTTGGCCGGACGCGCTCGAAGTGCTGACGGGCCAACGGGATATGGACGCATCGGCGATGCTCGAGTACTACGAGCCGCTGCGAGAATGGCTGGACGAGGAAAACCGCGGCAGGGTTTGCGGTTGGTAGGGCGGCCTTTCCTCAAGGCTTCGTGGCGTCGTAAATGAGGTTAATTCCCTGCGCGTCATGACCGGCCTCCACCTCTCCCACTACCTGATCGAAAACGAGCTCGGCCGCGGCGGCATGGGCATCGTCTTCAAGGCGACGGACACCAAGCTGAACCGGACGGTGGCGCTGAAGGTGCTGCCGGCCTCTGCGCTGACTACTGAGGATGACCGGGCGCGCTTCTTCCGCGAAGCGCAGGCGGCGGCCTCCATCTCACACCCCAACGTCTGCCACGTGTATCAGGTGGACGAGGCGGTGCCACTCACGCCCAAGGGCAAGGCCGTGGAAGGCCAGACGGAAAAGCGCCTCTTCATTGCGATGGAGTACATCGAAGGAGAGACGCTTCGGGACTACATCCTGAAGGGCCCGGTGCGCCTTCAGGAGGCGGTAAATATCGCGTCAGATCACGGAGGCGCTGAAGGAGGCACATGCCAAGGACATTGTGCACCGGGACATCAAGTCCGCCAACATCATGTTGACCGAGGGCGGAGTGGCCAAGGTGCTGGACTTCGGGCTGGCCAAGACGAACCAGTCGACGATGCTCACGCGCATGGGCTCGACCCTGGGGACGGTGGCGTACATGAGTCCCGAGCAGGCCCGCGGCCAGGAGGTCGATGGCCGGACCGATCTCTACAGCCTGGGCACGGTGCTCTACGAGATGATCGCGGGCTCGCTGCCGTTCGCAGGCGATTACGAGCAGGCAGTGCTCTACTCCATTCTGAACGAATCGCCGGAGCCGCTGACAGCCATCCGGACCGGCGTTCCGATGGATCTGGAGCGAGTCGTGAGCAAGCTGCTCAACAAGGAGGCCGAGTACCGGTACCAATCCGCAGCGGGATTGCTGGCCGACCTGAAGACCCTCGACCTGAGCGGCAGCGGTCTGAGTCGTCGGTCCATGTCTGCCATGCCCGCAGCTGCGCCGTCCGCAAGATCAGACTTTGGCTCGACGAAGACCTGGCTTGTGCTGGCAGCCGTCGCGGTAGTCTCCCTGGCGGTTGGCTGGCTGCTGAGGCCCTCACCGCCCCCACCTGAGCCGCAGCCGGTCGTTCGGTTTTCGATCGAGCTGGAGGAGTCGCTTGCTCGCTTGGGAGCGCGTTCGATAGCCATCTCTCCCGACGGCAGAACGGTGGGGTACCTGACCAGAGAAGGAATTCGACTGCGCCAAACAAATGCCATCGACCAGCCTGTCGCGCTGAGCGGGCTGACTGCCCCGCGTGAGCTTTTCTTCTCGCCTAACAGCGAGTGGTTGGGATTTGAAAACACCGGGGACGACTGGCTTATGAAAATCCGTCCGTCCGACCGATCGCCTACCCGGATCGCCGATCTGCCAAATTCTTTGGCAGGAGCCCACTGGAACCGGGATGGTTGGATATATCTGGGCCTTGGCCGGCACGGGATCGGGCGTGTCCGGTCCGACGGCGGCACCGTCGAAATACTTATCGACCCAGCAGACAATCCGGGATGGTATCAGGGACCGCAGATGCTTGCTGATGAGCGAACGGTCCTCTATACCTTTCAAGCTGAGGCCTTCTCTGAAGAGGGGGCGCCTGAGGTTCGGTACCTGGACATCGAATCGGGCACGGACGAACTCGTCGTCGAACGCGGTCAGGACCCGGTGCTTTTGGAGACCGGCCACCTTGTGTTCTTGCGTGACAACTCGCTCTACGCCGTGCCATTTGATCCCGACGAGCGGAAAGCTACCGGAAGCCAGTTTCCTGTGGCGGATCAGGTATTCAGTTTGGGAGTCGGGCGCGGGTCGCAATACAGTGTTTCCGCGAATGGTACCCTGGTCAAGGTGAAGGGTAGTGCCGGGGCCGGTGTCGCCAGCCCCCGGGCACTGTCCTGGCTTCTTCCGGATGGAACCCTGACTCCGGTGACGGACGATCTGCGGCCCTATGAATTCCCGCGGGTAAGTCCATCCGGAGCGGAGATCGCCGTGGAAATTGGTCAAGACGGGGTCTGGGTGATCGACGCGATCAGAGGCACATCGGTGGTGCTGGATCCCGTGGGCGAGTCGCCGGTGTGGCATCCCGCCGGCGCTCGCGTTGCGTATGGCGCCCCCGCAGCGCTGCTGTCTCGTGACCCGTCCCGGCCAGAGGAAGTGGATACGCTGTTTGTTGGCACCGACGGTGAAATCAGACCCAGTTCGTGGTCACCCGACGGTGAGACCATCCTGTTTGACGTTTCCGAGGGTTTCCTAAGTGAGATCTATTATCTGAACGTAGAATCGGGTCAGGCCACGAAGTTTTTCGAGAACGAGTTCGACATTGACACCGCGGTGTTCTCCCCCGACGGCAAGTGGGTCGCCTACGATTCCAATGAGCTCGGCGGTTCGGACGAGGTTCTCGTGCGCCGTTTTCCCGACGCCTCGGGCCGGGTGCTCCTCTCGGCAGATGGCGGCTCCACACCCATGTGGCGGCCGGACGGAAAGGCGGTTTACTACATGACGGAAGCGGGCATTGCGGAGACCGAAGTCGTTCTGACGGACGAACGGGCATCGGTCGGAGCGACTCGACTGGTGTCTGCGACGGGGCCCCTTGAGAACTTCGGCGTTCATCCATCGGACGGCCGGCTCGTGGTTCGAAGGGATCCTACTGGAGCCGAGGAGACAGGTTGGGTTATCGATGTCGTGGTCAACTGGATCAATGAGTTCCCCGGCCAGCGGTAGCTTGTAGACACGCCCCATGACAGGTCTCCACCTCTCTCACTATCTGATTGAATCCGAGCTCGGCCGGGGCGGCATGGGCGTGGTTTTTCTTGCCACGGACACCAAACTGAATCGAAAGGTGGCGCTGAAGGTGCTGCCGGCTGCGGCTCTGGCCTCGGCGGACGACCGCGCGCGCTTCATGCGAGAGGCGCAGTCTGCCGCCTCCATTTCGCATCCCAACGTCTGCCACGTGTACCAGGTGGACGAGGCGGTGCCGGCCACCCCGGATGGCAAACCGGTCGAAGGCCAGACCGAGCCGCGCCTCTTCATCGCGATGGAGTACATCGAAGGGGAGACCCTCCACGACTACGCGGCCAAGGGTCCGTTGAAGCTCCAGGAAGCGGTCAACATCGCCGGCCAGGTGGCCGAGGCCTTGAAAGAGGCGCACGCCAAGGAGATTGTCCACCGGGACATCAAAAGCGCCAACGTGATGCTCACGACCGGCGGCGTGGCGAAGGTGCTGGACTTCGGGCTGGCCAAGACCAACCAGTCCACGATGCTCACGCGCATGGGCTCCACGCTCGGTACGGTGGCCTACATGAGCCCGGAGCAGGCACGCGGGGAGGAGGTAGACGGGCGAAGCGACCTCTACTCCCTCGGGACGGTGCTGTATGAGATGGTGGCGGGCAAGCTGCCATTTGCAGGCGACTACGAGCAGGCGGTGCTGTACGGCATCTTGAACGAGCCGCCCGAGCCGCTGACCGCCGTTCGAACGGGTGTGCCCATGCAGCTGGAGTGGGTGGTCGAGAAGCTCTTGAGCAAAGACGCGGAGTATCGGTACCAGACCGCCGGAGACCTGCTGGCCGATCTCAAGTCACTCGACGTCAGCGGGAGCGGGCAGACGCGGCGGTCCATGCCAGCTCAGACCGGCCCGGTGGCTCTGCCATTCAGAAAGGCTGTGCTCCCGAACTGGGGGTGGGGCGTGCTTGCTGCTTTGGTCCTAATGGCCGGGATTGGAGGGTGGCTTTTGAAGCCGGCACCAGATCGCCTTCCCCGAGCCCCCGTAAACGCGCGCATTCACCTGGGGGGCTAACACTTCAAGGGTCTCCTACGATCTCCCCGGATGGCAGCATGCTGGCGTTCGGCGGGTTGCCGGACGGAGAGGTCGCAAGCGGGCGGGATGGTGCCGGCCGTGGGATCTATGTGTTGAATCTGGCCACACGGGAGACAACGCCATTCGACTTTGCCCTTCGAGCCGAATTTTCCCCGGACGGCCAGTGGCTGCTACTGCACGGGCGTCGCGGGGGCGCCGCCAAGGTGCGGATCTCGGGAGGGACTCCGGTTCAGTTCACCGATCTGCGGAGCCCCCAGTTCGCGACGAATGAGACCGTGTTGGGCGGCGGCGGGGATCCCGCCGCCGTGTATCGGATGCCGCTCGAAGACGGAGAACCTGAACTCGTATTCGCGCCGGATACAACGCGCGGTTACCTGTCCGTGGAGCTGGCTCACCCGATTGGAGATGGGGATCAGTTCCTGCTGAATCTTACCCGGCAGGATGAAAGAGCGGACGTAGGGATAGGCAGTCTCAAGAGCGGTAGTTACGAGCGAATCCTGGAAGATGCCCACGACGCGCAATATGTTCGCAGTGGCCACCTCGTCTTCATCCAGGGGGCCGCGCAGGAGGGCACGTTGATGGCTCAACCCTTCGACTTGGCGCGCCGAAGGTCGAATGGCGCCGCCGTTAAGGTCTTGACCGACGAAATCGACCCCCGGTACTTTGAGATTTCGAAGGATGGTCTCTTCGTGTATCGCGTGGGCATCGCGGAGCCCCCCGACCAGCGGTTGTACTGGTACTCAGTATCTGGCGAACGCCTGGAGGAGTTGACCGTGGAGCCCGGAGAGTACGACAGCCCCGCTCTTTCCCCGAACGGAAAACAGGTAGCGTTTGTCCGAGGCCGCGACGACGACAAAGCCATCTGGGTGCTGGATCTGGATACAGGCGACGCCAAACCCGTGACCTTCTCGGGAGCGGTCAACTTTCCGTCCTGGTCTCCAGACGGACTTTATGTGCTGTACCACGGGGCCTGGGGGGGGACTGGGTTGTTCCGCAAACGGGCTGATGGATCCGGGGTAGAAGAGTCCCTGCTGGGACCAGAGATGCGTGGATCCTATTTCACGATGTCGCCGAATGGCGAGTACTGGGTGTACACCGGAGAGGCCGACGGCACCGGCGAGATCATGCTCATTCCGACAAACGATTCGAACAGCCCGATAACCATAGAGCGGGAGTTCGGGCAGTGGGAGGCGTCGGTTTCTCCCAACGGGCAGTATGTGGCCTTTTTTACTTTCGAAAACGGCCGCCCCGAAATTTATGTGCAAGAATTAGGCGGGGAGAGCTTCTGGCCCATTACTCAGCCTCCCGAGAACGACCTGAGAAATGTGACATGGTCCGCCGATGGCAGATGGTTGTATTACCAGACCCACGGTATTCTGAAACGGTCCAGGATCACGTACGAGCCCGGCTTTAGCGCCGCCCGCGCCGAGGATATCATGCTACTGTCCGCAAACGAGGAATGGGATCTCCACCCGGACGGCGAACGCATTCTTCTGATTGGTGGGACGTCGGGCCCGGACCTGACGTACCTGGATGCGATAGTGAACTTCGACGAGTACTTGCGGCGGATTGCGCCGACGAACTCTCAGTGACAGGGGTCTGGCTTTCACGCCGCTGACTCCCAACAACTCAACCGAAAGCCATGACCCAAAGACTCTTCACCTTTGCCCCGGCGGCAGCCCTGCTGGTGCTACTTGCGCTGTCGCTTCCTTGGGCTGACGCAGACACGCGTGTTTTCGAAATGCGAACCTACACGACCAGCGAGGGGAAGCTCGATTTCCTTCACAAGAGGTTTCGTGACCACACCAACGATCTTCGAGAAGCATGGGATGGAGTTGGTTGGGTACTGGACGCCCACCGATGGTGAGACAGCCAGCAACACGCTGGTCTACATACTGGCATACCCGGATCGGGAGGCCAGGGACGCGTCGTGGGCAGCGTTCGTAGACGACCCCGAGTGGCAGGCCGTCTACCAGGCCTCCCACGAGGAAGCGGGGGGACCGATCGTTACGAACGTCCAGAGTGTGTTCATGCGACCCACGGACTACTCGCCCATCAAGTAAGGGACGCGAGTAACCTATCTGCAGAAGCTCCCGCACATCGGTTTCGAGGCGGGTAGGGAGAGCAGGTCCGTCCTCAGCGCGATTGAGAAATGGGATGTGGAGCTGACCCGCAAGGCGCCACCAGACGGCTAAGCGGGCCGAGGATGGCCTGAATGTTGATTCGGCGCGGCCCCGGCAATATGATGAGGTCTCACAGACCCGCCTTCACTATGACACCGCGTCTCGCAATTCCCGTTCTGGCCGCCCTCCTGACCAGCGGCTTGGCTCATGCCCAGTCCGAAACCGGCCTCATGGCACAGGTCACCGTTGACGCTGCCGCACACGACGCCCTGATCGACGGGCGTGTCCTGCTCATGTTCGCCAAGAACGACGACCAGGAGCCGAGATTCCAGGCGGCGGGCGGCGTCTCGGCGATTCAAATCCTGGGGATGGACGTCGAAGGACTGGGTGCCGGCCAAGCGGTCACGTTCGACGGTTCGGTATTCGGCTATCCCGTCCAGAGCATCGACGATCTCCAACCGGGCTCGTACTACGTCCAGGCCGGCGTTCATTTATACCAAACCTACGACCTGTCCACCGGCCACACCGTCCAGCTCCCGCCAGCCCGGGGCGCTGGGCAGAACTGGCGACGCGAGCCTGGTAACCTCTTCAGCGAGCCGCAATGGGTCGAAATCGAGGGCGGTCCGCAGAAGATCGACCTCATCGTCGATCGCATAAACCCGCCGATTCCCGAGCAAGAAGACACCGAGTACATCCGCCATGTGCGGATCCGTTCCCAGCTCCTTTCCGAGTTCTGGGGTACGGACGTTTATCTGGGCGCACACGTGCTCGTGCCTTACGGATTTGACGACCATCCGGAGGCCCGCTACCCTCTCATGGTCTTTCACGGACACTGGCCAAGCGATTTCGGCGGGTTTCGGACCGACCCCCCCGACCCCGATCTCGAGCCGGAGTTCAGTAGCCGATTCCAGCTTGATGGCTACAATCGAATCCAGCAGGAAGAGGCTCACGATTTCTACCGACAATGGGTCAGCGACGACTTCCCGCGCTTCCTGGCCATCGAGGTCCAACATGACAATCCGTACTACGACGACTCGTACGCCGTCAACTCCGCCAGCATCGGTCCCTATGGCGACGCCATCAACTACGAGCTGATCCCGCATATCGAGGAGCAGTTCCGCGGAATCGGAGAAGGCTGGGCGCGCTTCACGTACGGGGGTTCGACGGGGGGTTGGGAGGCCCTGGCCGTCCAACTGTTCTACCCTGATCTTTTTAACGGTGCGTTCGCCGCCTGCCCCGACCCGATAGACTTTCGCGAGTTCGTACAGGTCAATATCTACCGAGACGAGAATGCCTACTACTACCCGTCCGACTTCCGGCCCGTCGAGCGTCCCGGTCATCGGGACTACCTGGGACACATCCAGGGGTCCGTGCGGGACTACAACCACTACGAGCTTGCTCTCGGAACGAACGGGCGGAGCGGAGATCAGTGGGACATATGGCAGGCTGTGTACTCGCCGATGGGTCCCGATGGTTATCCGCAGCCGATCTGGGACAAGCTGACGGGCGAGATCGACGCAGAAGTAGCCGACTACTGGCGTGAGAACTTCGACCTGGTGCACATCATGAAACGCGATTGGGCCACTCTGGGCCCCAAGGTGGAGGGTAAGATCCACATCTACGCCGGCGACATGGACAACTACTACCTGAACAACGCCGTCTATTTGGCGGAGGAGTTCCTGGAGAGCACGACAGAGCCCTACTACGGAGGCGTGGTGGACTACGGCGACCGGGCCGAGCACTGCTGGAACGGTGACCATGAGAACCCCAACGCGATCAGTCGGCTGCGTTACAACACCCGGTACCTGCCGATAATCCTCGATCGCATGCAGAAAACGGCGCCGGAAGGGGCCGACCTGACGAGCTGGCGGTATTGAGGGCCGTAAGTGTCTTCGGCCGCGCTCTGCCACGCCCCATGACAGGCCTCCACCTCTCCCACTACGCCATCGAAGCCGAGCTCGGTGAGGCGGCGCATCCTTTGCCAATACCATGACTTCGACTGATTCCGGCTCACACCGCCGCGACGGCGCTCGATACAAGCTCACCAAGGCCGAAGTCGAGCAGTACGCGGAACTGGGCTACGTCGTCCTGAAAGATGTCATCTCAGAAGCAGAGATGAAGGAGGAGCTCGACCCATGGTTCGAACACTTCATCAGCGGCAAGGAGATGCATCGGATGGGCCGGGACTTTTGTGACATGTCGCAGCCCTACGGCACACCATTCGATCAATTTCAGTTGGTTAACGCGATGCTGCCGAGTAGCTATCGGACCGAATTGGCCGGGAGCATTTATCACCGCGTCGCCCAGGATATTGCCAGCCAGCTCTATGTGGGTGGCCAGGCAGGCATGGACTACGAACAGTTCCTGGCCAAGCGACCCAACAAGGATGGCGCGGAATTCGTCATGCACCAGGACATTGGCTACTGGCCAAAAACGGAGAACACCTGGACGGCTACCGTATCACTTGCGCTCAGCGACTCCAACCTGGCCAATGGATGCCTTCAAGTCATTCCCGGATCTAATAACGAGCCGCAGCTGCGGAAACACACGCCGGCGGGGGACAGCCGTGAGGATTCCCACACGCTCGTCATTGAAGCCTTGCCAGGGGAGCGGCCAACCTACCTGCCGGTGACTCGCGGCAGCGTAACCGTTCACGATGAACGGATCGTTCACGGATCGGGTGGCAACAGCTCAGACGGTTGGCGCAAGACGTATGTGATGGCCTTTCGGGACGCGGAAACTATCAAGGCCGAGCGTGCGATTGGTTTCACCCACTCGCACAACGACAACGTCAACTGGGATGAGGTCGTCTTTTAGTACCCCCGCTCAAGGTCAACCACGCTCAGCATTCTGTCGCCGGCGACATAGCGACGCAGGTTTTCGCGATAGAGGAGGAATTGATTGTCGCGATATCGGTTTGAATAGTCAGAAACGTGCGGCGTCATGATCACGCGTGGCAGGTCCCAGAGCTCGAAGTCGTTCTGAGGCAGGTCGTCGGCCGCAAACCCGGCAATCGCCCCGGTTTTCAGCGCGTCCTTCAGGTCTTCCCAGTTCACGACCGGAAGGCGTACGATGCTGACGAAATAGGCAGACTCTTTCATGGCCCCAAAGAACTCCGCATCAAACATCTCTTGCGTGTCGGGGGTATTCGGCACCGCGGCGAATACGACATCGGCCTGAGCCGCAAGGTCATACATCTCGTCGGATAACCCAACGTATTCGACAAAGTCGGGACCGGAGCGGCTGGTGTTCCGGGTCGCAATGACTCGAAATCCCAGAGCATTTGCGAGTCTGGCGACTTCGGTTCCGAGGCTACCCAGGCCCACGACGAAAAGCGTCTGATCCTGGAATTCCTTATCCAGGTTCTTGTCTTTGACCACATCGGTTTGTGTTCTCCCCCAGACGTGATTTCCCTGTCTCTCGTCGTGGATGTCCATGCCCCCGATCAGCGAAAGCATCAGCGTGAGCGAGTGTTGGGCAATCGCCCGCGCAGTCATGCTGCGCATCGAAGTGACGACGATTCCGCGTTCGCGAAGGATGCGGTTTGTCTCGCCCGGCGGCGTACCGCTCGTAAAGCAGCCCTCAACCCCAACAGAGCCTGACTGAATCCAATGTGTGACCGGGCCGATGGCCGCCACTGTGCTGGCAGCGCACCCAAGTCCGATGACCACCTGCGCGTCCTCGAGAACGCCCCGATCAAGGGCATCCGCTCGATTCTGAACCGGGATGAGTTCGACGCCGGGAGCTACCGCCTGCAGAAACGCCATGCGCTCCTCGCGCTGATCCCATTCCTCGGGGACCACAACCACCACCTTGGACGGCGGACTCCACCCCACCAGGTCGCGAGCAGCCACGTCATTCTCTCTAAGCTGGAATACGTCAATCAACCTGTCCGACGTAAAATCCTCATAGGACCCTGTGGGCGGGACCGACGATTCCGGAGGCACTTGCTCCACCCCTCCGCACGCGGTCACGAATGCGCCCACGCCAAGTATGCAGTACAAGAACAAAAGCTGCCGGGTCAGGACATTCTCGGGGCTAAACATTCCGTGCCTCCACTATGGACTGCGTTGAGCGCCGGCAGACTCCCGGCAAAATCTTGATGGTTCTCACACAAGACTAAGGTCCGGCGGGCATCTTCGCCAAGGCTCTTGGCTGCGGGTGTGTCCGCGAGCCGTTGCGGCCGAGGTCGGGGCTCTATCCATCAAAGGAAACCTGAGTCAAAATGCACGGTTCCAAAATGAATGTCAAAGACAGCATTGTGGCACCCATGCCTACACTAACACTCAAGGGCATTCCTGAGGATCTGATGGAGCGCCTTCGGCATTCCGCCGATTCTGACCGTCGGAGCGTCAATCAGCACGCCATCCACATCCTGGACAGGGCCCTCGCGCGGCAGCGCCCCGGTGACTTCAAACGGTTTCTGGACGAGTTCTATTCCGAGTGGGGTCCCGGCGACCTCACGGACAAGGATTTTCAGGGCCTGCGCCCCGCGGATGGTTTCGAGTCCGACCGGGCGGCCGGGTCTTGACACGCTTCCTTCTCGATACGGATGTACTCTCAGAACCGACCAAGGTCAACCCGGATCGACGACTGTTGATGATGCTGTCCAGAGAGGCGCATCGCTCGTGCACGTCCGCCGTGGTGTGGACAGAACTACTATTTGGAGTAGGGCGCCTCCCCGCCGGCAGACGTCGAGACAGGCTGCACGCCTACGTGTCCGGGCTGGGCCGTATGTACCGCGCCCTGCCGTTCGATGCGGGTGCGGCCGAATGGCTGGCCATGGCCCGAGTGCAGATGGAAAAGCGAGGGATCCGGCGGCCGAAGCACGATGCGATGATCGCCGCAACGGCCGTGTCGGAAGGATTGGTCCTTGTGACCCGCAATGCCGCAGACTTCAGCGACTTCCCCGGGCTCACCGTGGAGCGCTGGCACTCTTGAGCCCTGGGATAGCGGGAGACGGTGCCAAGCTGCCGTTGCCGCGAGCCGCCCATACCGTAGACCTGCAGCGCCCTCGCCCTGTTGGCTTGTGCTGTCGTAAATGAGGACATGATCGGCGAAATCATCCACCAATACCGCATTACCGAACAAATCGGACAGGGCGGGATGGGCATCGTTTACCGGGCCCTGGATACGAAGCTGGATCGGGACGTCGCCCTCAAATTCCTTCCGCCCCACGCATCGGCGGACCCGGACGTTAAGGCTCGGTTCACGGCCTGGCTCTCCAATTCGGGAATCGACTGGAAGGCTTGCAACTGTGGGGCCAGGGCCGATTGGATGAGGCGCGTGACGCGCTGGAACGGGGGCTCACCGGCACATTCGTGAACGCGATCACCTCGATCAGCGAGGTGGGGCCATTTGAGCGCTACGTGCTGGCAGAGCTTCGAATGGAGGAGGCTGCCTTCGGTCCGGCCCTTGCACTCTACCGGTCGATAGGGGATGGTCTTTCGACGGCCCAGGTACCCATGTGGGAGGGCTACTGGCGCTTGGGAATGGCCGAAGCCTACGAAGCGATAGGGCAGTTCAAGGCGGCAGCGGCCGCCTACGCCCGCGTGATTGAGACCTGGGAGCTTTCGGATCCAGAGGTCCAGCCCCGTGTGGAGTACGCGCGCGAGCGGCTGGATGCGATGCTGACCGCCTCGCTGCGGGAGCCGTCCGCCGGGTAAGCGGGCGCTGAAAGCTGTCAACCGAGAGGTCAGTGCATCCGCTGCAAAACGCCCCTTAGTGCCTCCACCGCAACCCAGGCCTCTGGCAGAAGGGAATCCAGGGCCACCGGTTGCACCTCAGTCGGATCGTCTTTCAGGTTGAAGACGGCGCCGTCCTCGTAGAGCTTCCACGACCCGTCGTGCGCCCATCGGGCGTCCGCGAATCCGCCCCACCCCGGAGCGTAGTGGGTAAATGTCCAGGCGCGAACCGTATCTGCCTGCCCGCTCATCTGCCCGAGAAAGCTTAGCCCATCCGACACGTAGTCCGGTGGTACGGGCGCACCTGCCGCCTCCATCAGGGTCGGAAGAAAATCTGTCAGGTCGATCAGATTGCCGTTTACCTGCCCGCCATCCACCGTACCGGGCCAACTGGCAATCATGGGCACGTGAGTGCCAGCTGCATCGGGATAGGCTTTATGCCCTTGGACCGTTGTGCCATCAATGGCCGAGACGACTCGCCGGTGGGTTCCGTTGTCGCCCACGAAGATGACCACGGTATCCTGAGATTTACCACTTTGGTGCAGCGCGGCCACAATCCTCCCGACGATGTCGTCCACATACTCCACATGCCCTGCGAAGTAGGACGTATCGGACCTGACCGTTTCATCTCCGTAGCGCTCTGTGCCGGGGGTCGGGAGAAAGGGATCGTGCGGAAGGGCCATTGGATAGTACAGAAAGAACGGCTTCTCGCTGGGTCGACGAACGTACTCCTCAATGAAGGTCGCAAACATGTCCGGGCCGTACTCGCCCTCGAATACGCGGGACGAATCTCCACTGGCTTCCAGTCGAGGGTTTGCATACCGCGAGCCCTGTCTGTCTACCTGCCACAGCAGGTGTTCGTCGAAACCGGCTTCTGCGGGGCGGCTGCCCGTTTGCCCTGCCAGTTTCTGCTGGCCCGGCGTCCCGTAGAGTTGCCACTTTCCCACGACCGCAGTCCGGTAACCCGCACCCCGCAAGAGATGGGCGAAGGTCTCCTCTCCCTGTCGCAGGATCCCGAAGCCCACGTAGTTCCTGAATCCATACTTGCCTGTCATTAGCTGGACCCGCGACGGAGTACACAGAGGCGTGGCAAATGCCTGTGTGAATCGCATCCCGGAGGCCGCCAGCGCATCAAGGTTGGGCGTCCTGTAGGATGTGCCACCGTTGGCTCCCATTGTCTCGTAGCCCAGATCGTCGGCAAAGATGAGGACGATGTTTGGCTGCCGTTCCGAGGGCTGGGCACAGCCAGCACAAGTGAGTAGGACACCGAGAAGCACCGCGATCTGGTTGAGCCAGGTGTCCAAGACGACTCGCCCGCCGCCAGCGCCGTGTCCAGCATTTGCTGAGAGTGTCATGAGCCTTCCTCCGTCCTATCTGGGGTCTCCACAAACAATACGATGTTTACTGCGGAAATGGATCTTCCTATCATGTCCAGGCCGTTGAAGACATCGGCGCCAAACTCAGTGCTCTCAGTGAGCCGGGGTCTGGCCTTCAGGCCGCTGACTCCCAACAACGCAACCCGAAAGCCATGACCCAAAGACTCTTCACCTTCGTCCCGGCGGCTGCTCTGGTGCTGCTACTCGCGCTCTCGCTTCCTTGGAGTGACGCGGACACCCGCGTCTTCGAAATGCGGACCTACACAACCAACGAGGGGAAGCTCGATTTCCTTCACAAGAGGTTCCGTGACCACACCAACGGCCTGTTCGAGAAGCATGGGATGGAGTTGGTCGGGTACTGGACGCCAACTGAGGGTGAAACGGCCAGCAACACGCTTGTCTACATACTGGCTTACCCGTCGCGAGAGGCACGGGATGCGTCCTGGAAAGCCTTCGGGGAGGACCCGGACTGGCAGGCCGTCTACAAGGCCTCGCACGAGGAAGCGGGAGGCCGCATCGTCACGAATGTCGAGAGTGTATTCATGCAACCGACGGACTACTCGCCCATCAAGTAGGGCAAGCTCCCCAGAAACCGCGAAGACTCTAAAGGGATTGCTCAGACGGTCTAGGCAGGATTCCTCCCGCCCTGCCAAAATGCGTGACCAACCCTTGATCTTCGAGAGATGGAGATGACTCTGGTGCGGTGAAGCGATCCGCGGACGCGTCATAGTAGAGACAGCCCGCCTCATGAGGGGGGCGAGAGAGCACAAACTCTTCGGCCATCTCAAGGGCGCCAGTCCATTGCCGCTTTGCCCGCCTCTGGTCGAAGGGTTTGACGAGGTCCAGCCTTTTGAAGTCCTCAGCCTGATACTTCCCCCGTCTCCGGATCTGCTCCAGGAGCGATAGCGGCGAGTATCCAGGATCTTTGGCAGCGGCGGACCAGACCAGAGGTCCAAGGGGCAGGATGTGGTCCAGGATGTAGAGAGTGTCGACGAAGTCGCGAGGTTCATCCCGACCCGCAAGGGCGAGAATCTTGTTGGTCGCCAGGTCCACATCGTGAAGGACATAGCCCCCAAGAGCGGCCTTCATCACGGGCATAAACCGCCACGCAGAATCTCGAGCCCAATCAATCTGGGTGGACTCGCCATGGAGTTCTACCAGCGCTCGAATAAAGCCAGGCTGACTTATCAGGGTTTCAAGCGAAAAGCCCGATCCGGCAAGCAACTGCGAGTCTCGCTCGAATGCCTCGGCTACGCCCGCCAGGGCGTCGTGGAAAATATCAAGATCACGACTGTACCTGGCAGAGTTCGGGGCGAAGTGCAGGGCGGTGCCTCCAGCCACGTAACTCTCTGGCGTCCGCGACGGGCCAATTACGGCTAGAATGGTGTGCTGGAGCGGCGTTAGGGGCATAACCTTTGCGCAAATTCCCACGCCTCACGATTTCCATGCTTCATGAGGCTCCGGGCCACCCAGGCCACGTCATTCGACCCGACCGACATCTCAGGTGGCGATGACCAAAAGCACATTGCATAAAACATGCGATACGCCCTACGCGCTTCTCGCACCTGGACCATCCGACGAGCGGTCTCTGGATTAAGCGAACGGCTGCTCTGCTTGCCACCCTTTCGGCCAATCTCGGCCAGATATGCGCGAATACTTTCGTTCATGGGATATCATAGGCCGCTTACGTTAAAAAGATCCTCTCTCGGACTACTCGCCCACCAAGTAAGTCTAGCGGGTAACCTTCCTGCGGACCCACTTTTGTGCTCACCGAGCCTGGTTCCGATAGGGCGGCCATCAATGACCTCCTTCAGGAGTTTGTGCCGCGCATGCAGGCCGCAGACCAGGACCGCAAGGTCGCGGGAATCTCGGCGGTACCTCTGCTGGGAATCCCCACCCAGTGGATAGACCTCAAAGAGAGCATCATGGCCAAGATCCATCCGGTCGCGGTCTGGCTGTTCATGACCCTGGCGCTCCTGGTGCTCGCCGTCGCGTGCTTCAACTACATGAACATCGCGATTGTCGGCGCCATGCACCGCGCCAAGGAGATCGGCGTGCGAAAGGTTGTGGGCAGCTACCGTTTCCAGTTGGTCGCTCAGTTCCAGGGAGAGAACCTGGTCTTGAGCACTATCGCGGTGCTGATTGGCGTCCTCATGGCCGAGTTCCTGTTTATTCCGTGGTTCAACGGGGTGCTTGACCTGAACGCCGGATTCTCGCTGAACTATAAAGAGAATGCCACGCTGTGGATCTTCCTTGCCAGCGTTCTTGCGTTGACAGGTATCGGGGCTGGCCTGTACCCGGCCGTCTTCATCTCCGGATTTCAGCCTGCCCGAGTCCTCAAGGGCGGCGTGACTATCAGCGGGAAAAAGCGCCTGACGAAAGTGCTTCTTGGCACCCAGTTCGTGTTTTCCTTTCTGCTTCTCGCCCTGAGCATCGCCATTGTCGAAAACGCTACCTCAGAGCGCAAACGGGACTGGGGTTATGATCAGAAGCAGACCATGGTTGTCCCTCTTGCGGACACACCGTCTCTCAGGGCCTTTCAGCAGCGGATAGCTCAGAATCCAAATGTCGCTCAGGTTGCCTCGACCAAGCACCACATTTCAAACGGTGGGGCCAGCGTGGCCGTGACGTTGGACGGCAGCGAGTACGAGGCGGGTCAGCTGGACGAGGGGTTCGGTTACCTCGAAACAATGAAGATCCGCCTTGCCGAGGGCAGGTTCTTCGATGAGCAGCGGCAGACCGATGTGCAGGGGGCTGTCGTAGTAAATCAGCGCTTCATCGAGAGCGTCGGCATGGAGGACGTGGCCTCTGCATTGGGAACGAGCCTGCGAATGGGCTCCGAAGAGGTCCAGATTGTTGGAATCGTGGAGGACTTCCAGAACAAGCCATTCATCCTGGGCATCGACCCGGTTGTATTCCGGGTTGTGGACGCATCCCAGCATCGATACTTGGCTATAGACGCGAACGCCGGCGCCGCCGTGCGGGTGTTCGACGATCTCAAGGCGTCCTGGAAGGTTCTCTCGCCGGAGCTTCCGTTCGATGGGTTCTTTCAGGATGCGGTGTTCGACGACTATTTCACCGGCATGGAGCGAAGCGCACAGATCTTCGTGTTTATTGTAGTCATCGCACTGGCGATTGCCATCATGGGACTATTCGGTTTTCTCCTGATTACGGTCTCGAGACGCTCCCGGGAAATCGGAATCCGAAAGGTCGTGGGCGCCGGAGTATGGGATGTTTTGGGCGTAGTGCAGAAGGAAATGGTTACAGTCATGTTTGTGGCAGTGACAATCGGAGGTGTGCTCAGCTACTTCATTGTGACCACGCTTCTCAACGCCATGTTGCCCGCCGGACTGGATGTGAGCTTGGCCTTCGTGGTGTTACCGGCGGTCCTCATCCTGACCATTGCCACGGCGACGTCGACGGCAGGGGCCTACCGTGGAGCAAACCTGAATCCGATCGAAGTGCTGCGAAACGGTTCGGAGTAACGGCGCGGGCGGTTTGAGTTAGCTTTGACCGCTACCGAGCCGTTTTGCCTTTCTCTCCCTGCTATGAATATCGAAGTATTTGACCTCGAGCGCACCCAGTCGATCTGGGAAAACACCGTCGAGTACAACCTGACGGAGACGGGTCTGCATCCCTTCAAGCTCAATGAGTTACTCACTGAGGAGGAGAACCGGCGCCTCCTGGATCTGCGCCTGGGGTATGGGCAGACAAACGGATCCATCCCGCTTCGAGAGGAAATAAGCCGGCTCTACCCGGGTACAGACCTGGACAATGTGATGGTCACCGCCGGCTCCATCGAGGCCAACTTCGTGGCGATGTGGACGCTCCTTGAGCCGGGCGATGAACTGATCCTGATGCTCCCCAACTACATGCAATTGTGGGGCGCGGCGCGCGCCTTCGGGGTAGACGTGAAGCCGTTTCATCTTCGGGAGGACCTTGGCTGGCAGCCCGACCTTGACGAACTCCGGTCGCTCGTCAGTCCTCGCACCAAAATGATTGCGGTCTGCAATCCCAACAACCCGACAGGGGCCGTCCTGAGCCCTGAGGCCATGGACGCCATTGTCGAGATGGCGGAAGGGGTGGGAGCCTGGGTATACGCCGACGAAATCTACCGGGGCGCAGAGCTGAGCGGCCCCGAAACGCCATCGTTCCATGGGCGCTATGATCGCACCATTGTGACGGGTGGACTCTCCAAAGCCTACGCGTTGCCGGGACTCCGAATAGGCTGGTTGGTAGGGCCGCATCAAGAGATCGCCGACACCTGGAAGCGCCGAGACTACACCACGATCACGACCTCAATCCTGTCCAATGAGATTGCGGCTATCGCACTGAGACCAGAGAGGCGTGAGAAAATTCTTGAGCGCAACCGGGGCATTCTGCGCGGGAATCTGCCGGCCGTTTCGGAGTGGGCCGCTTCGCACCCAGGCCTGTTTACGTTCAGACCTCCACAGGCAGGTGGGATGGTGTTTATGGAGTATGCCATGGACATGAACTCCACGGAACTGGTAGACTACATCCGCCGGGAGAAAAGCACCTTTGTAGTTGCTGGCGACTGCTTTGGAATGGACCACCGGATCCGCATTGGCATCGGATCAGAGTTGAGTTACCTGCAGGAGGGGCTGGCTCGGGTGAGCGAGGCATTGCAGGCGCTCCGATAAGGTGGCCCCTAGTCCTCCCGGCCTGGGCCTGTATCCGTTACATCTTTCGCGAATCGTAGGCCCAGTGCAGCAGCGCCTGCCTTTGCCTTGGACGACAGTCTAAGGCACCCTCGGGACAGTTCACCTTGATCTGGGCAATGTGGCGACGCATGGCGCGCCACCGTTTGATTTGGCGGTCATCGTCCGGTCCCCGACGACCCATGTAGTACCGACAGTACCACTGAAACCAACCGCGCGGGTCGTCTTCGAAAAGCCAGCCCTTTCTCTCCCACTCCGCAAGCGGTTGAGACGCGTTCACTCCAAAAAAATTCAGCTTGGGGTCGCGACGATCCGAACACAGACGAGCGTTCTCGAACCAGTCGGAAGGAAACTCCCCCGCACAGTCCGTCATGTACTTGCCGCCGAACACGCCGAGTTCCAACATCTCCCTGGGCGTCAGTTCTGGCTGAAAACCGGGATGGAAGTTCTGGCCGATGGGCTCAATGAGGAAGTAGCAATAGCCCTGCTGCATGAGGTCATCAACGCAGACCTCTATGCTGCCGTCCGGCGTTCCATTCATCCCGCTTGCTCTTATTTAGTCAGGTAGTGTCAATTGCACCAACGGAGCGGGGCCGCAGCAAGATTCACTGGCCTCTACTTCTCGAAGTCGATCTGGAGACAAGGAGTCGGTAATGAACAAATTAGACGAGCAAACCCCGGTTTCAGGAAGCGTCAATTCAACCCGATCCGCGGCGTCCTGGTCTCCAGCAAGGGCCGCGACGATGGATCGAACCTGCTCATATCCGGTCATCATCAGAAACGTGGGAGCGCGACCGTAGCTCTTGACGCCAGCAATATAAAAGCCCTCTTCCTCGTGCCTCAACTCGCGTTCCCCGTGGGGGCGCACGGATCCGCACGAATGGAAATTTGGATCGATGAGCGGAGCCAGGGCTTCCGCGCTTTCCAGGGCGGAATTGATGGTCAGACGGATTTCCGTCAGGAACGAAAAGTCGGGTCGAGACCCCGTGCAGGCGATGACCTCATCTACGGTCAATTCATGGTCCACGCCATCCGCCACGCTTGCGACCGTTACGCTGCCTGCGGTGCTTGAGACCGACTGTGTCCTAAAGGAGGTATGAATCACCAACTTGCCGCTATCGACCAGTTCGTGAAGCCTCCGACCCAGCGCGCCGCGACCGGCGAGGGCATCGCCATCCTCGCCTCCGAAATACCGGTCGGGGGTGGCGGCCCTTATGGCCCAGTGCACTTCTGTGTCCGGATACCGGGTCTGGAGCAAGGCCAGATCAAGGAGTACGTTTGCGGCGGAGTGCCCACTGCCGATGACCAGGATTTTCCTGGATTGAAACCGGGCGCGGTCCCGACCCACCACATCGGGCATGCCGTAGAACACCTTGTTGGCTGCCCTGCGCTCGCCAAGCGCCTCCACCCCTGAAGATCCTACCGGATTCGGTGACTTCCAGGAGCCGGTTGCATCGATAACGGCTCTTGCGTCCAACTCTTTCTGCGTGCCATCTGCCTCTTCATATCGAATGACGAAAGGGTGGGCGGAACGGCCCGCCGTCTTGGTCTTGTCGACATTTCGCCTCGTCACAGATACGACTCGCGAGGAAAGCCTGAGGGCTTTCGCCATGACCGGGACGGCCGCCAAGGGGTCGAGATATTTTGAGAGCAGTTCGTGCCCGAAAGGGACTTCCTCAGAAGCAGGTTCCACCCAGCCACGTCCCTCGAGCAACCGGACGGCAGCGGCATCCAGGTTTTGCGACCACGGTGAAAACAAACGGACATGTCCCCACTGACTCACGCTGTGACCGACGCTATCCCCCATTTCAAAAATGACGGGACGTAGGCCCCGCTCCAACAGATGCGCTGCGGCCGCCAGTCCCACGGGACCCGAGCCAAGGACGGCGACGGGTAGGTCAGAATGGTTCGATGCGAGGGGTGCTTCTTGCGACATGCTTTCAACGGGATTAGAGACATCAGTAACCCCGTAGTCGCTCGGGTCCGGGAAAAGACGCAAAACCATTTCCGCGCCAGTCGGCGCTACACCGGATCAGGTCGTTTTCCGGCGCTCGCGATACTCAACAACATCGCCTTGAGAACCGAACTCCACCTCGCAGCAGTCCGTCAGCACCTGTCCCAGGAGTTTGCGAGCACGCTGTACCCTTGACTTCGCACCCGAATGCGACATGTGGAGTTGGCTCGCGATTTGGGTTTGAGATTTGCCCTCTATGTCTGAGAGTCGCAAAGCCGCGGCGTACTTGTCCGGGAGACGCTCAATCATGGGCTCGAGCCAGGACAGCACCTCTTCATGCACGCCGTGCTCTCCCTCGTAGTCTTCCAGACTGATCTCCGATTCCACAGACCCCAGATTACGCTCATCCTCCTGGTCCACGGAGGACTGCGCCGGTCTCCGGTAGGCTTTGCGATAGTGATCCGCGATGGCCCGATGAGCCAATCCAAACACCCAGGACCGGGTCTTATCGGCCTCCCGGATCGTGGATACACCCGTGTGAATCCGGACGAAAATATCCTGCAGGATGTCCTCTGCGTCTTCCGGCACGGATACCCTGCCAGACACATACCGCATCAGGGCCTCTCGAAACGAGGTCCAGATGTGCATGGTCGATCCATCTTGACCGAGGGGGGCTGACGGGTCAGGCACTATGACTCACCGGCGAGTGGGTGACGATCAATGGTTTCATCCGTGATTTGGGCTGGCGGAGAGATCTAAACATACGTTCACTCATCGTGCGAGCAGTTCAAACATCATTTCCATCTGATTCGCCGTAATTCACTATCTGTTACAGGGGCGCAATCCAGGAAACAGATTTGAACCAATTTCTAGAAGCGGCGGGTTTTGTAGACACCACACAGCTGGCGCTGCTCTTGGGCGTCTTTCTGGCGACCGCGCTGTTTTTTTTAACCATTTACTTGGGACTGGACAGGAAGCAGGCGTACCTGCTTTTCTTCTCGTACACGCTGTTTGAAGCGTTGAGCCTGGTGTTTCTGGGGACGGGTCGGCCTCTACCGTTTCTGGCTGCATCCACGCTCGTTAATCTGTCGCTGCTGTATTTCTTCGCGACATTTTTCGACGTCGCCCGGTCCAAGATTGTCGCCGGAATTGCGGCGCTGCTGATACTGGTTGCGGGCGCCGACGTTGAGTTTGCTGTCGCCAATCCCAAGACCATCTTCTTTGTCATCGCGTGGTTCGCATACGCCTTGACGCTGATGGCGTGCTCCTGGATAGCGCTGCGTGCGGCGACAAGTCACAAGTACGCCGGCAGGCTCCTGAGCATCACGACCGCCGCTATTTTCATTCTGAGCGTGGTCCTGGTTTCAGAATCGTTCTTCGTCTCCAGTACAAGCATCTCTTCCGTGCTGCTGATTCTTGCGGTCACCTACACGGTGCTCCACGACGTCAGAGAACAGCAGGCGCTAGTGAAAGCGCTCAGGATCAGGGCCGTCCAGCTGGAAAACGAGATGTTGAAAAAGTCCATTCAGCCCCATTTTCTGCTGAATACATTGACCGTGCTGAGCGAATGGATAGAAGAACAACCTGAACTTGCCGTAAAGCAGATCGACCTGTTGTCGCAGGAGTTTCGTTTCATCACGAGGGTGTCGGACAAGGTCACGATACCCATCGCCGAGGAGCTCAAGATTTGCCAGGTGCACCTGGACGTCTTCAACGCCAAACAATCGAAGCGCTTTACCCTCGAGACCAAAAACATCGCTGCCGAAACCAGAATACCCCCCATGATCTTCCACACGTTGGTTGAAAACGGGCTGACGCACTCAAATGAGGAGGAGGGCAGGTTTGTGATTGAGCAGCAGGAATCGGGAAAGGAAACATCCTTCAGGATCTCTTCGGAACCGCTGATTGTGCCTACGGAGCAAGGGGAAGGACTGGGACTCAAGTACGTCGAATCAAGGCTGGAGCAGGCGTTTCCCGGGAAGTGGAGCCTGAAATACGGACCGGAGAAGGGCAGCTGGGTGACGGTTATCGTGATCCCGAAATGAAGATTCTCATCGCAGAAGACGAGCCGGTCATCGCCAAGAGGATCGAACGATTGACCCGGGAAATACTCGGCGACCGGATCACGCACATAAAGAAGTGCGCCACACTTGAAGAGTGTAACTCCTACCTGCTCACGCAGCAGATCGACTTGCTGTTTCTGGATCTCAACCTGAGGGGCAAGGACGGCTTCGACGTGCTCAAGAGCGCGCAGTCAGGCGCCTTCCATACCGTGATAATCTCTGCCTACAGCGAGCAGGCTATCCGGGCGTTTGACCATCCCGTCATCGACTTTGTAGAGAAGCCGTTCAACAAAGAGCGGCTCACCAGAACGTTTGAGAAGCTCAGCAATTTCGACGCGAAGAATAACTTTGCCTCGAAGTTCTTGTCCCTCAAACACGACGGCGAAATCAAGCTCGTCGAGGTAGACCGCATCATCTACCTGAAAGGCGCGGGTGTTTACTCCGAGCTCTTCCTGGTTGACGACAAGCAGGAACTGCACCACAAGAACCTGGAGAAAATCGACCGCCTGCTGCCCTCCAATTTCTGTAGGGTCCACAAGTCGTACATCGTCAACTTCTACTTCGTGCAATCCCTGACCTCGCACGGTGGAAGCAAGTACAGCCTGTTGTTAAAGACCGGTCAGGAATTGCCAGTCAGCCGGACGCGATATCAAGAGTTGAAAGACCTTCTCGCCGCTCATTAGCTATCTGAGCGTTTGAGATAGATTGTTCATCATCGGCGCCGAGACACGGTACACTTCCAACAGCCGCCAACGGCATTCACTTTAAAGAGGGAGAAAACATGTTCGATTTTGTGGGTCAAATGGGGACTTACGGATGGCCGATGGTCATTCTTGCGCTGGTTATCGCGCTGCTCGTGATCAGGTGTGCGCTGAAGATGGTGGGCCAGGAGGCCGATGGATCCGTCGACATCAACTCGGTCATGATTCTTGCCGGCCTCGTCCTTGGCATGGGTGCCTATTCTCACTTTTCGGGACTCCAATCGGGTCTGCAGATGTTCGGCCAGTTCCCCCCGGCGATGTTTGCCGCCGGTTACGCCATTTCCCTGACCGCTCTCAAGTTTGGCCTGGCCGTCTTTATCCTCTCGGGGTTCGCCTGGTTTGGTTTGAGGTTCAGGCTTCGGCAGATCTCGGCGGCGTAACAAGCCCATCACCACTTGCCCTTGTAGGAACGTGAACAAGAAGCTGTCCTGTCTCGCCGTTCTGGTTCTCCTGTTGATTGCCCCCCGAAGCGGTTTCGCTCAGTCGGATACTCCCGCGGGCGCAGCCGCATCGGAGCAGACGCACCGCGTCCTGTTTCTCGGAAACAGCTACACGTACTACAATAGCATGCCGCGCCTGTTCAAGGCCATGGTCGAGGCGCGCCTGCCGGGCCATCAGGTCGAGGCCGAGTTTCTCGGCGGTGGCGGGGCCACGCTGAAGGTGCACTGGGAGGTCGAACTTGCCCTCGCTGAAATCCGTTCTGGCGAGTGGGACTACGTTGTCTTGCAGGAGCAAAGCATGCTGGGGGCGTCAGATCTGACTGACCCCGACAGTCCCAACCAGTTCTACGAGTACGCCAGAAGGTTCGACGCCGAGATAAGCAAGAGCGGGGCGGAAACGGTCTTCTATATGACCTGGGCGGGAAAGGATCAGAAAGAACAGCAGCCATATTTGACCCATGCGTATCTGGCCATCGCCGAAGAGCTGGGCAGCCGGGTAGCACCCGTCGGCATGGCCTGGGAGGGCATCCGGGAAAACCCCGATATCGGGTTATTCATAGACGGATCGCACCCCTCGGTAGTCGGGTCCTACATGGCGGCCATGACGTTGGCGGCCACGATTTTCGAGATAGCGCCGAAAGACACTCCTGGCGAGCTGTTTGGCCACGAGATTCTGCGGGGAGGGGCGATCTCTGAGGATGAGATTCGTCTGAGCGATCTGTCGGATGATGAGGTGCAGGCGGTGCAGGCGGCCGTTGCCCGCTCGCTAGAGATGCTCAAGACCCGGACTCTGAAGGTCAGCTACTGAGGGGCAGCCCTCGGTTTCTCTGCGGCGTGACGAGCCAGGAGATGGTTTCACCGCGGGAGCAGTTGGAACGCCTGAATCCTGTTTCCTTCGAGGTCACGGAAGACAAAACTCCGCGCGTTCAGTGCCTCATCGACGAAAATCTGCGCGTCCACATCAACAGTCCGCTCTTCCAGGACCGCGTGAAACGCCTCGATGTCCGATACGAAGAGGCCCGTCTTGAAAAGGCCAAGGTGCCGGTCGGACGGCCGTTCTGTCCCCCGCGCCCGGATGAGTTCGACACGTAGGCCGCCTCCGGTAAGAATGCGGATGGCGTAGCGCCCATCCTCGGCATCGATGTGGTTCACCTCCTCAACTCCGAACACGCGTTGATACCACGCTGAAGCAGCCGTCACGTCATCAACACGGACCGCGATGAAGCTTGGGCTCGCCAATAGGGAGTCCGGGCTTTGGCACGCAGCGGTCGGCGCCAAAACCAGGACTAGCAGAAGGGCGGCGGTAGTCGACTTAGCGTACGGGCTCTCGATCCGGGAGGAAGTACAAAAGGCGACCGGTAAGGAATGGACGCTGGGCGCCTTGTACGCACCGCTCCGCCGACTGGAAAATAAGCAATGGGTCTCGTCAAGGTACGGGAAGCCCGAAACACGCCGAGGCGGCCGAAGCAAGGTCTACTACGAACTCACCGACCAGGGCAAGCATCAGCTCATCCATGTCAAGAGCGTTCATGATGCACAGTGGGCAGGAATTCATTCACTGGTCATCGACCTCGGTTCGAAGTGATGGATGAGACCGAACACGGCCCGCCACCCCTCGCCGAATGGCTCCTCTAGAAGGCAGCGGATAGCGAAGTCCACTATTCGGCCCTGGGTGATTCTGCCGAGCACTTCTACCACCTCTCTGACCAGGAGGGCCTTCCTGCGGCTCGTCGCTGGTATTGGGCTCAGGCCCTGAAGTCCGTCCCGAGTTTTCTCGCGGACGTCATCTACTGGAAAACATCCATGCTCCGAAACTACTTCCTTGTCGCGCTTCGCGGCTTGGCCAGACGCAAGGCCTACTCGTCGATCAACATTGCCGGGCTCTCTGTCGGCATCGCGGGATTTCTTCTGATCTCGCTGTACGTATCCGATGAGCTCGGCTATGACAGCTTCCACGAGAATGCGGACAACATCTTTCGTGTGGTTGACAACTACACGGACTCTCCGGGCACAACCCCTCTCAGCGACTTTCAAGCGTGGGGAAATGCCCGCGTTGGCCCAGCCCCTGGTCGCAGAGTTTCCAGAGGTTATTGAGCAGGTCCGGTTTTCAGGGAGGCACCAGTTGCTTCTTTCGAGAGATGGGCGATCCTTCCAAGAGGAGCGCTACATGTATGTGGACCACAATGTCTTCAACGTATTCAGCTTTGAGCTGACGCAGGGAAATCCCCAGACTGCGCTGGTGGAGCCAGGGTCCATTGTCCTGACCCGAACGGCGGCACGTCGCTATTTCGATGGCGAGGACCCGATGGGTCAGGTCCTGACCGTTGACTCAGAACTTTCCGTGGTAGTCACCGGCATTATGGAGGATGTGCCGGCGAATTCGCATCTGGATTTCGACATGCTCATGTCAATGTCGACAATCGAGCAGGCCTGGCAGGACTACAAATTTGACTGGGGGTACGTGGATTTTTTCACATACATCCGACTCCATGACGAGGCGGACATCGAGCAGCTTGCCGCGAAGATGCCAGGGTTCTACGCGGCCCGTCTGTCCCCCGAGAAGGCCGAGAGGAAGTCGACCCTTGAGTCCGCGTTCGAGAACATACGGGAGGCCTATTTGAGTCCCACCGGGAATTTCCAGCCGGGTCCAAAGGGCAACCCGGCGAATCTGATGATCTTCTCAGCAGTCGCGTTTTTCATTCTGTTGATTGCCTGCGTCAACTACATGAATCTCTCGACAGCGCGGGCGTCCGAACGCGCCAAGGATATAGGTGTCCGCAAGGTGATGGGCGCGCAACGGGATTCCCTGGTTGGCCAATTTCTTTCCGAGTCCCTGGTTTTCGCCGGCATCACGATTCTGGGGGCCTTCGCCTTGGCTGCTCTATTTCTGCCTGCCTATGCGGAGGTGGCGGCCAAGTCATTTGCTCGCGCCGACCTCTTCCAGCCGCGCGTTCTCGGCCTGGCGGCGGGCATCGTTCTCGTGGTCGGTCTGCTGGCGGGAAGCTATCCAGCGCTGATTCTCTCTCGTTTTCAGCCGGGGGCCGTTCTGAAGGGCGCCTTCTCGACGTCTCGCAGTGGGACACTTCTGCGGAAGGGCCTCGTGGTATTTCAGTTTGCGATCACATTTGCCCTGATTGCAGGAACTACTACGGTGTATTCGCAACTCGAATACATGCAGAATCAGCGCCTTGGTTTTGACAAGGACCGAATGATGACCATGGAGTTAGGCTTCGACGAGGCCATCAATTCGCGCATGGACTTCGTCAGGGAGGCTTTTCTGCGGCACCCGGCCGTCAGCAGCGTGGCCTTGTCGCGGACCGTTCCGGGCGAGTTCTTCCCGCAAGGGGGCGGAGAGGTCGCGAATGCCAGCGGAGAGATGGTCTCGTTCAGCTCTGACATTCACGAGGTCGACTACGACTACATCGAACACTTCAACATGGAGATAGCGGCGGGTCGGGCGTATAGCCGAGAGTTCGAAACGGACTTGGGCAACGTGCTGGTAATCCATCAAGCCTCCGTACGCGAGATGGGATATGCCTCGAATGCGGAGGTGATCGGCAAACGATTCTCTCTATGGGGCCAAGAAGGGGTCATTATTGGCGTCGTGAAGGACTTCAACTACGTCTCCCTCCAGGAGAAAACATCTCCCCTTTCGATCAGGTTAGAACCCCGGGCGTCCAAGTTTATCACGGCCAAATTGAACACGGATGATCTGGTCGGGGCGGTCGCCAACATGAAGGCCATCTTCGCGACTCCCGCGCCCCATCGTCCATTTCTGAACAGATTCCTGGACGAGACGATTGAGGCTCAGTACCGGGCCGAAACCCACTTTGGCGGGATCCTGAGAATTTTTGCCGGGCTCGCGATATTTATCGCCTGCTTGGGACTTGTGGGCCTGACGGCGGCGGTCACGCCGCAGCGCCGAAGGGAGATCAGTGTCCGCAAGGTGCTTGGTGCCTTAGTCCCAGGCATCGCCGTCTTGCTCGCGAACGCCTGAACGCCTCCGAAGTCCGGGGTCGTTCGAGTGCCTAATCCCGCCCGAGTAACATCTGCGCTTGTCCGACCGTAGGGAGCGGTACCCACGTCACAAAGTCGGAGTCCCAAGTGCTTAAGAGATACGCGTTCTTTCCATTCGTTTTCCTGATCCTGACCTCGCCTATCTGGGGCACCGGAAACGCAGCGGCTCAGTCCAGAGTCCTCGCCGAAATCGACAACCTGGATTCGCGTGAGCATGCGGTTGACGGATTTCTTTTGGCATCTCGCCAGACCGTTCAGATTGACGCCGTTGGTGCCGGACCGCAGGACCGGCAAGGCTGGACTTCTGAAGACAACAAAGACCGGGACATGTGGCGAGCCAATGCCTGGATTCTCAATGCGGACACGCGCGAACTGGTCTGGGATCTTGAATCGGCAGATTCAGATGGATCAGGCAACGATCTCAGGCGCTTTGAGGGATCCGTTACGCTTGGGGCCGGCCTCTATGAAGTCCACTACGCCACGTATCCGTTCAATTCCCTTTCCTACACCGTGAAGAACGGTGTGTCGGGCCTCATCAGCAGGGTTTTTAACGACTCCGACCGTGATCGGGGTGAGAGATGGGATGACGATGCACATCGAGACTATCGTATAGCCGTCAGGGGAGACGGAGACCGAGCGACACGCGGCGACGTCCGAGCCGCTGCTCGCGCGCTTGACGAAGCTGCTGTTGTGGCGCTTCACCCCTACAGATCAGGCTCCGAGCGCTTCGGCTTTGAACTGACGGAGACGACGGATCTGGACCTGCTGGCCATCGGGGAGTTGAACCGCGACGGTCAGTATGACTACGGTTGGATTTTGGATGCCGAAAGTGGAGACCGGGTCTGGGAGATGGACTACTACCGCTCAGACCCTGCGGGTGGTGGCAGCAAGAATCGTGTTGTGCAGGAAGAGCTGCGTCTCCCGGCTGGGAGGTACGTGGCATACTTCGCGGCCGATGGCTCGCACGATCCGGAGGAATGGAACACCATGCCGCCGTTCGACCCGGGCTTCTGGGGACTGACCATCTGGGTCCGAGACCAATCTGCACGCGCTAGTGTGCGAGGCTTCGAGTATGAGCCGGTCCCATCAGATTTGACATTCGTCTCCTTGACCGACGTCGGTGATGACGAGCTTGTATCCGAGGGCTTCTCGCTCAGCAGTCCCATGGACGTCCGCATCTTCGCCATCGGCGAAGGCACGCGTAGCGACATGGCTGACTACGCCTGGATCGTTGACGCGAACACGCGTCGCCGGGTTTGGTCGATGGACTATAAAGACACCGAACACGCTGGCGGTGCTGACAAGAATCGCCTATCCGACGACCGCGTCCGCTTGGACGCAGGCAGCTATCTGGCTTACTACCGGAGCGACGGTTCCCATTCTTCCGAAAACTGGAACGCGAGCGCACCGGCGGAAGCCGCCTACTGGGGCGTCAGTTTGTACGCATCAAGCGCCAATGACCTGGACAAGGTTGGACCCATGGAAAGTGGTGCCCGGCGAGGAGTCATTGCGGAGCTTGTTCAGATTGGGGACAACGAGGAGGAGCGGGTCAGCTTCAAGTTACAGCGTGAGTCCAAGGTCAGAGTTATTGCTCTCGGCGAAGGAACGTCCGGGGAGATGAACGACGGGGCTTGGATTGAGGACCGGAATACGGGACGAACCGTATGGGAGCAAACCTACCGAGCAACCGATCACGCGGGAGGCGCGGAAAAGAACAGAGTCTTCGACGGGACCATCGTTCTACCGGCAGGGGAATACTACCTGCGCTACGACTCCGACGGCTCACATTCCTATGAGGATTGGAACGCTGATCCGCCGAACGACCCCGAGGCATGGGGCGTGACGCTGATTTCCGGGGACTAGTCCTTCCGGACGTCCAATGAAACAGCCAATCGCCAAGACTGCGGCCTTTCTGGCTGCTATTCTTGCCATTACATACCGAGACAACGGTGCCTTTTGTGGTGTTTGGGGCGTTGGTTCTGTTGACCGGTCTGGTGTTGACCGTGCGCGCGAGTCTGGACGATTCTATCGCAGCCAGCCCTTGAGAATCGATGACTTGGCCAGCGCGATCAGTCCGCTCCCTATTAGGATGGCCACCAGCGGCATTACGATCGCCGGAGTGCCCATGATGCTGATGGCCTCGGACAGGAACCAGACATAAAACGTCTGACTGAGCACGCCGAGAATTGAGATAATGAGGAAGGGCAACGCCCATTTCTTCCGGAGCAGCAAGCCCACGCATCCGAGCGCCCCACCAAATACCTCGCCGGCAAAGACGACGTTCACCCAAGTCGGCATACTCCGATACAGCTGCTGTTGACCTTCCGGCATCACAGCGAGGGCGTCCTCCGTCATGAGCACGCGCATGAGAAAGGCAGCGACGTCCATCACAAACCACAAGAGTGCGATGATGGAAACGCCCCAGAACCACGTTGGTGGGGATGATTCGTCCGGTAGTTCGGTTGCGTTGTCTTGGGTCATGGGTGTACCTCGGCAAACGTGTTATTCTGGTTCCGATTCCGCCTGCTCGCGGCGCGCATCCTCTTTCCGCTTCTTCGCCGCCATTCCCGCTCCAATAGCGAGTCCGATCGCTACTCCTACAGCGATGTTTCCGAACGCGACCCCGAACGCCGCACCGAGGGCAATCCCGACGCCGACATATCCAGAATCTTCCTTGTTCACGCCTGAGGTGTTCATCTTCGAAGCTGTTTTGGGTCGACCGTCGGAATCTGTCCTAATGTAGCTCGACCCCGAGTATGCGTTCATACCACGTGAAAGTGGCCGCCCGTCCGCGTAGCCGACGCGCGATTGACCGCTCTCTCCCCGAGGAATGTCCGGTTCGCCTCCCCAGCCTCGCGCTAGGTTTCGGTAGCAACAAACACGGACCCCATGCGCTCTCTTCTCTGCGTTCTCGCTACAATCATCCTTGCAACCGGCACGCTCGACTCGGTTTCAGCGCAAACGGTATACAACATCCACCCGCGCTGGTCTCCGGACGGGACTCAACTGGCGTACTATCGCCGTGTCGGCGATTACGCCAACCTGATTGTTATGGACGCCAAGACGGGCCGTGAAACTGCCATTACCTCGGCTCCCTCCTACGATGGCAATCCTTCGTGGTCGCCGGATGGTACCCGCATTCTTTTTACCCGGGCAGAGGCTGGAATGGGCGGTTCCTGGGATGTCTGGACTATCAATGCGGACGGATCTGCAGCGCTGCGATTGATGGAGTCTCCGGAACGGGAAATGCATCCAAGTTGGTCGCCGAACGGGCCCCGTATCACGTTTATCCGATCTATTGCCGATGGGACCGAAGTATTCGTAGCCGACGCCGACGGCTCAAACGTGCGTCAGTTGACGACGACCGAGGCACGGGAATTCCACGCCAAGTGGTCCTCGGACGGACGATTCATCCTGGCTGATTCATCGACCGACGGGTCTTCCTCCATCGTAAAAATCGACGCGGAGACTGGCGAGACCCTCCGACTCTCGGCAGGTGAAGGGAGGCAACCGGTCGCTGGACCCGCCGGAGCGGTGGCATTCAGTCGCGATTCGGATATATGGGTTAGGGTCGCGGACGGCCGTGAGCGACGTGTAACGACCACGCCGGAAGTCAGGGAAGGTGGGCTGACTTGGGCACCGGACGGAAGGCTGGCCTTTCACGCGGAGATGGATGGCGCCTACGCTATCTACATGCTGGAAGCAGACGGGACCGGGATCCATCGCTTGTCTCTCCCTGAGGCGGAGGCACCTGCCGACTGTTGACCGTTCACCGACCTGGCTGTCAGTTCGGGCGAAGGTCATTCGCCGCTGAAGGCAATAGCTCCAGGATTTCGTCGCCCGCCCGATCGAAATTGCCTGTGGACGTCCAGCCCAGGTGGCGGTAGAAACCGTAGGATCGCACGGCCGGGTTCGGGTTGCATCCGAGGACTAGGCGGCGGTGCCCTGCATCGAAAAAATGCTTGACGACAAGATCCATCAGGTGCCGACCGATGCCGTCCCCTTCATGTGTAGGCAGGAGAGCGAGAACGATAACTTCTCCGGAGGCCGTGCGGCCGAAACAGTAGCCTACGATAGAATCAGATTCCGTGCAGACGTAGCCCACGAGGGAGCCATTCCCGACCCCCTCGGCCCAGGACTCCTCGGTTACTCCAATGGCTGCCAGATGCTCGGCCGAAGCGGCGTTCTCACGGGTCTGACCTCGTATGATCAGGCAGTCGCGGGAGTCGTCCGGGACAGCAAGGCGGAATTCTGGCTGCATGTTTTTCACGAGTCGATTCCCTCTACAACGCCTGGTCACCAAGCCAGATTCCAAGCGTGCCCAAGGAGCAGTACATTCAGCGCACACCTATCGCGGGCAGCCCAGCAAGGACCATGAACGATCAAAACGCGAATCAGCAGTCGAAGGCGAGAGCTGTAAATCGCAGGACATTTCTTCAAACCGCCGCCGTGGCAGCAGCGGGTTCGGCCATCCTCCCGGCCCAGGGCCTGAAGGGTGCGCCTTATATCAAGCGCTTCGCCGACGTGAAGATTGGCGCCATCTCCTATTCGTATCGCGCGCTCCCAAGCTCGGCGGAAGAGATCCTGGGCTACCTCGTGCAGGGCGGACTGAGTACGGTGGAACTGATGGGAGGGCCGGCAGAGGCGTACGCCGGGATTCCGGAGGGCCCCGAGCGGCCTGCACGCGAGGCCAGTGAGGCCGAGCGGGCTGAATTCCAACAGGCTCGCGATGCCCACAGTAAAGAAGTCCTTTCCTGGAGACTCTCTGCAGGGACCGCCAAGTTCGCAGAGTTGGGACGGATGTACGCTGACGCGGGCGTGGCGGTAGACATCCTCAAGCTCGGAGCTCCGGGCTGGTCTGATGCCGAGATCGACTATGCCTACAACGCCGCGCGGGCCATGGGCGCACGCGGCATCTCGTTCGAGGGCGGTGATGAGTCGGCAGAGCGCATGGGACCGTTTGCCACAAGACATGCGCTCTACAACGGGATGCACAACCACACGCAGGTGGCCGACCCGGGCTGGAGCCTCGATCGCATCCTGTCCCATTCGCCCTATAACGCGCTCAACCTCGACATCGGCCACTACGTTGCAGGAACGGGCGACTCACCGGTTCCGGTCATCCGGAAATACCACGACCGCATCACGCACCTCCACATCAAGGACCGACGTTCACCGGCCAATGGCGGCGACAACGTGTCGTGGGGTGAAGGCGATACGCCCATCGCCGAAGTACTTCGGCTCATCCAGACTGAAGGCTATCCCATCACGGCGATGATCGAGCTCGAGTACCCCGTGCCGGAGACGTCCAACGTGCTGATGGAAGTGGCGAAGTGTGTCGGCTTCTGTCGTGGTGCGCTGAATTAGAGGCGTACCCAGTTAGCCGGGGGCGGGACCTCCATCACCACAGCTCTTCGATCCGCGAGATCTTGCCATCCTTGAACTGAAAGAGGACGAGTTTTCGCTCTCCCTCTGACCAGACGCCATCATCTCCCACCGTTCCGTGGGCATACTCCACGGCCAGATGATCGAGCCCTGGAATTGAGTAGAGTATCCTTGCCTCGTTCTCGGGGCCATTCGTGTAGGCTCCTCGTGCAAGGTTTCGGGCGAAGGCTTCACGCCAGGTTTCCCTGGTGAAGTCTGCCTCATAAGTCAGGTGGATGTACCGGGCGGTCTCGTGCATCTGCGCCAGCAGACCATCGACGTACTCGATCGTCGAGCCTTGTCTGCTGATTTGATCGAGCGCGGAGAAGTAGAGAACCACCCGCTCTGTCATGCACTCGGCATCGCATTCCGCCTGGACCAGGAACAGCTCCGCGACCTGATCCCGGAGTTGGCCTACGCGCCCGGAGGAGTTGGTCAGAACGATGATGGACATCCTCTGATCGACGTAACGGTCAATGCTGGTGCGGAAGCCGACCCAAGAACCGCCGTGGGAAATGTCTTTATGACCGTTTCGCTCCCCGGTACCCCAGCCAAACCCGTACTCGCTTACTGAGCCGTCGTTGAGTGTGGCCGGCTCAAATGCTTCTGAGAGTGTTTCCCAGGACACCACGCCACCGGAGTAGAGGGACTGATCCCAGCGATACATGTCCACCACAGAAGCATAGACTCCCCCCGCCCCGACGAGTCCATTCAATTCATTGTCGTCGTCTTCAACCCAGGCCGTGCTGTCCTCGTCCATGCGGTAGCCAACCGCGCTGTTCGGGATCTTGAAATCGCGTCGGTCGCGGATATCAGCGGTTGTCATTCCGAGGGGGGTGAAGATGTTCTCCCCGATGAACTGCCTGGAGCTCTGCCTGGAAATCCGCTCGACTATGAGCGCAAGCATCTCGTAGGCCGGGTTGCTGTATTGGTATTTATCGCCAGGCTGGAAATCCAGCTCACCCCATGACTCGAAAACGGTGACGGCCTCGGAGTTGGTGATCAGCGGGTCATCGTCAAGCTGGGGGTTCCGTTTGGCCACCTCGTCGTAGTAATCCGGAAGTCCCGACGTGTGATTGAGCATGTGCCGCAAGGTGATCCCCGGAAAGCGGCTCATTTCCGGAATCCACTTGACCGCCGGGTCATCGTAATCCAGGCTGTCTCGTTCGGCCAGAATCATGATGGCCATGGCGAAGAACTGCTTGCTTACCGAGCCGAGTCTGAGCGGCATGTCGGGGGTCAGGGGTGTAGCAGGCACAAGATCAGCCAGGCCATACCCTGCTGAGTGGACGACCTCTCCATCCTTGATGACCATGGCCGTGGCACCAGGCGAGCCTTCAGCGGTGTACTGAGCGAAGACCGCATCAACCCGGGCGTCAGTGGGTGCGGGCGGTTGTTCAGCGGGGGTACTGGTGCACGCTGGTAGCAGAAGTACCAGCGCGGCGACGGCGGAATTGCGGAGCGACGAATACGAGGTATGAAACATAGTTGTGTGCATCGCTCTCAAGGCTGGTCCAGGAACCGCAAACCGGTCTCCTTGCTCTCGTTAAGGAGCTCTTTCAGCTGCTCCACAATGTCCGGATTGACGTCAGCCAGATTCGTCGTCTCATAGGGATCCTGAGCCAGATCGAAGAGCTCGTATGTCACCCGCTCCAGCCGATTCCGAGGGTGAGGATTCAACGCAACCAGTTTCCAGGTACCCCTGCGAACCGAAAAATCACCTCTGCTGGTGTCCGTGATGAGGGCCGGGCGTGGCCGGGCGCCGTTCTCTTGTCCCATCAGAGTGGCCAGCACCGAGTAGCTATCCTCCCCGGCGTTATCCGGCAGGTCGTAGTTCGAGAACTCGGCGAAGGTTGCCACCATGTCCGTCAGACTGATGGGTACGTCCGAGCGCTCTCCGGCCGCAATCTTTCCGGGCCACCTGGCGATGAACGGGACCCTGTGACCTCCTTCGTACGCAGTGTTCTTGAACCCACGGTAGGGGCCGGCGGAGCGTTGCCCGTTGGCACCCTGGCGAGGCCCGTTGTCACTGGTAAAGATGAGGATCGTCTCATCCAGAATACCCTGGCTTTCCAGGGCACCCCGGACTTCTCCGACCATCCAGTCTACCAGAGCGTTCATGTCGCCTCGGGGACCCTCGCCGCTCGTTCCGCGGACAAAAGCGGGAGCGGTCCAGGGAATGTGTGGGGCCGAAAGGCTGTACTGGAGAAAGAAAGGCTTCCCGGGATTGTCTTTTACATGGCGGGTGATAAACGCGACGGCTTCCTGGGTCAACCTGCTATCCACAACTTCCTGGTCCCAGTCGGGAGCCATCAACCCCTCAACGACGCCAAGCTGCTGGATCATCTCTGGTGGCGTCATCACGGTTGGCGCATCCACCCAACGATCGTTTCTGATGAAGGTGTACGGGGAGTCGTTGTTGGGTCCGCCGGCATTGCCGAAGAAGTAGTCGAAGCCCAGATCGGTAGGGCCGCCCACTATGGGCCTACTGAAATCGACCTCACCTTCAGTCATGGTGTACTGGCGCGGCCACACGTTACTTGGCTTGGACGGGTACCACAACCCAAGATGCCACTTGCCCACGTAACCGGTTGTGTAGCCCTGCTCCTGCATGAGTCTACCCCAGGTCAATCGTTCCGGTGGGATGACGGGAGGATCATAGGGCATGACCAGTGAATGCCCCTTGTATGTCCTCCAGTAGGAGCGCCCCGTCATGACCCCGTACCGCGTCGGCGTGCAGACGCCGGATCCGGAATGCGCGTCCATGAAGGACAGCCCTTCCTCGGCCAACCGGTTGATGTTTGGCGTCGGAGTCAGCGACTCTGGATTGTAGGACTCGACATCGCCCCATCCCATATCGTCGGCCATGATGAAGACGATGTTGGGGGGAGGTAGGTCATCGGCCTGGGGGTTGCAGGCTTGGAGACCTGGGACCAGGCAGAGGATGACCAAGCATCTCACAAAGTCACCGGCAGATAACGTCATCGTCCACCTTGGTCCGTGACGTAGTTGAGATCGAAGGTCGAGAGAATCAAATTATGGTCGGATGGAAAGCCACCGGGGCGGTCGGAGAGAACCTGGGTCGCGGTATTGGTAAGTCCCGACCCACGATAATACAGCTGGTCGATCCGCTGTCCGTTCTGGTGGGTCGGTGCCGGATGCGTGGTCGCATTCGGGTACAGACTCCGGTAGGCGTCGGTGAACCCTGCCCCCATAAGGGTGCGCGACGCGGGGCTGTCCCCTCCATCGGTGTGCGGTACGGCATTGAAGTCCCCGGCGAACAGGGTGGGGATGTCGTCGGACTCCTCGAAACGGGGCCGGTGAAAGTCGAAGACCGATGGGAATTGTCCCATGCCGTACCAGTTCGACATGACGTAGAGATCCTGTGTCTCGCTGACGGCAACCCGGGCGCCCACATCGTTGAATGGCGAGTCCTCATCGATGTGAACCTCTGTGATGGGCCAGCGGCTCATGACGGAGATGTTGGAGCCCTGGTTGAGGTAGTCCCAGTCCACCGTCGTGGCGAAGTAAAAACCGAGCTCCGCGGCTATGAAGTCGCCCGAGGAGTACGTCTCCTGCATCATCACGACGTCGGCATCCCCGTCCCGCAGCATGTCTGCAATGGCGACACGGGAATCCCAGCCATGCTCCAGCTGCGTCCAGTGCTTGCCGCCGTGCCAGATATTCCAGCATGCGGCGGTCAGAGACCGAACGGATTTGTGCGGTTCTGGACGGGTGGGCTCGAAATGCTCCGTGTAGGAAGATTCGACCTCTCCGGGTGCGAGGACCCGGTCCCACACCGCCAGTTCGTCCATTTCGAAGTCCGGGTTCCCGAGGCGCTCGCGCTCAGCGTAGCGTGCGGCGCCCTCTGGCTGAACCTCGACACGGCCGTCCACCAGGGCATAGACGCGCAAGAGCGGCGCCGTCTCCACGAAGTCCAACACCTGGTGCACCGTATACGGATTCGCCATCAAGGCCGACTCGGCGGCGGCGACAGGCTTCCAGTCTACCGAGTCCATCTGGGTCCGGAAGGCCACGCTGTCGGCGCCCAGCAGGGCTGCCCGCCGGTCCACTTTGTGGTCGAACACGCGGCGGGGATCCACGACGAGGTGGATGAGCTCATCCGGGGAGAGCGCCTGGAGCCCCAGCCGGTTGAACGCATCGACCAGCGTCTGCAGTCCTTGCGCTCCCTGCTCGATTGCCGGGAGTACGCCCGGTTTGGAGATCACCGGCTCGCCACCGATAGTCAGGGGGCGCTGATTCGTGAAGTCGAAGCCATTTGAGTCGCTGACGTGGTAGGTCACCCAATTGACTCCGTCGTAGTACAGGCGGACCTCCGACAAGTCGCTGCTGTAGGTCATCGCGAGCTGGTGCCACTTGCCGTCGTTCAATGGCATGTGGCGTCCGTTGTCGCGCTCGTACGTGATACGCCTGGACCCGGAGCCCATGCTCCAGGCCCATGTGCCACCGGAGGTGTAGAAGACCCAGCCCGGGTTCTTCTGCGACGTGAGGCTGTTGTCTGGAAATTCCTTCTGCGAGAGCAGGACGAAGCGACTGTCGGCCGGCGCGTCGGTCCGCATCCAGAAGCGGAGCGAGAAGTCGCTGCCGTGGTCAAACGGCAGTTGCGATGCATCGACGGAGATCGTGGCGGCCGGGTTGGAAGGTTCAATCCGGAGCGCCTGTCCGTCAAGGCCCGGCGCGAAAGCAGGCCTTCCCTCAACGGTCGGGGCGATGCCCGGCTCCGTCGCATTCTGGACCGCTCCGTCAAAGGCTAATCGCAGAACCGGACCCGACTGCGCGTTGGCTGAACTGGTCGCGACCACGAGCACGAGCCAGATCAACGAGGTCGAGAGCTTTTTCATTTTCAGCTAAGTGTCAAGGAGGGTCGGGACGCCGAGGTCACCTCGCCTGCAGCAGCGCCAGCAATTCTGTGTTATCCGCATGCTCCAGGAAGTGATCGAACTCCAGGAAATATCCGCCCGGATCGTATCCCACAAAAGCGTCGACCCGGTCCCCTTCTCCGCTCAGGGTGTCAGAACGCAACTCGAAGGCACCACCCTTTGCGTAAGAGAACCACCCTTCCAGGTCATCCGTGAGGAATGAAACCGTGACGGCCTTGGTCTCCGTGAAATTATGCATACCCCGCTTCTCATCGACCAGGCCGAGGTACCCGGAATCCGACGTGCGATAGACCTTCGCCCATCCCTGATCGACCAGAAGCTCAAGGCCGAAGGCGTCCTCGTAGAACCGCTCGGCTCTCTCCATGTCACGGTAATACAGCCAGATCACAGTGGCCTTGAAACCCAGTCCGCTAGGCGCGTTGCTGGCGGTCGGGGTGGCCGGTACCGTCGCAGTGGCATCCAGGATGGGCATGAAGCGCTCGTTCTCCGGGTGCTGGTTGAACCGTTCGAACTCCAGCAGATAACCTTCAGGATCAACCGCAACGAATCCGTGGTGGGGCCGACCCTCCTGCGGGTCGTATCCAAACTTCATCTCGAGATCCTGTCCACTCAGGTAGTCGAACCACTCATCGAGCTGGTCGGTGATGAGGGCGATGGCGACGGTCTTGGGCTCCTGGGAGGAGTGCATCCCGTGGGCCTGATCCACGAGAGTCAGCAGCGATGTCGGACCGATCTGAAGGATCTTGGCGAATCCGTAATCCACGATGGTTTTGAGCCCCAGCACGCCGGTGTAGAACTCGTTGGCCGCCTCCAAGTCGTCGTAGTAGAAGAAGGCGTTACTGGCCGTGATACCGTAGGCGTCCATTGGATTGGTTGGAGGCGACTGGCGCGGCGACTCGCAGCCCGCTGCAACAGTGAGCACTAGGAACCCCGCCGCAATACCGGCTGCTGATGGTCGCTTCATGGTCGTTGGTTTTTGTGAATCACAACAGCTTCTCAGCCCTTCGCGGCGTGCCAAGCATCAAGCAACTCGCGCTCGCGCGCCGCACTAAAGCCGGGGCGCTCACCCTCTGGCCAGCCGTCGAACGTCTCGTTGTACCAGTCCAGTGTTGACTTGGCCGTGTTGGCCACGGTGCGGTGGCCCAACCCGTTGGCGTGGGCACGCGCGGGATCGATTGAGAAGGCCCCAACACCTCCAACATTGCCCCCAAACGAGGGGGGACCCCAGTCGTTGCGGGTAGGCCACCACAGCGGAATATCCGTCCACGGCTTCGCGTCTCGCTCAAGAAGGAAGTCGGCGTCCACCCAAGTAAAGGAAACGTCCGATGGTGTAACCGCCCGGATGCCATAGAGCCACTCGGCCCAGGACATGACCGGCCCCACCGCACTGAACTGCCCGAAGACCCCCTCCTCGGCGATCTGGACGTACCATTCCGCCAGGTCTCGCACGTCAGTGAGTTGCATGTAGTCGTCCGGAGAGCCGGGGGCCAGGACCTCGCCACCCCGGTCGATACGCGTGACCCAGTACGTGAGCAGATGGTTATTGTCGCCCGGGCCGGCAATCCAGCCGGGACGAACCTGCGTGGAGTTTTCCGGGTAGATCTCCCGGACGATGCGCTCGCAGTCTGCCTTGAGCGGGCCGTAAAATCGTCTCGGATCTTCCGGCCGGGCCGGGTCAGCCGGATGGAGCGGATAGGTCTCGTCGTAGCCTGCGACGTTGTAGTCGCGATACGCATCTATCGTCGACGTGAAGAGGTAGTGGCTCACCGAGTCGCGGAGGGCTTCGGCGGACATGCGCACGTGCGACGGGTAATACCCGCTGTTGTCAATCACCACATCCCACGAGCGACCGGCGAGCGCGTCGAGTTGTCCGTTTCGGTCTCCGACCAGTTTCTCGACCTCCGGGAAGAGGTGGGTGTTGGTCTGACCGCGATTGAAAAGCGTGACCTCGTGACCGCGATCCAGCGCGTGCTGGACCATGTGTGGCCCGATGAAGCCGGTTCCGCCCAACACGAGTATGCGCAGTGCCCGTGCCGTGGCAGAGGGTCTTCCGAGTCCGGCAGCGAGCGCGTACGTGGGCCCGAATGCTCCGGGGCCTACCAAGGCACCTGCCGCTCCGCCCATTGCGGTTCCAATAAAGTGTCTCCTACTGATCGACATGGTCTTTCTCCTTGTTACTCTCGCGGATTGTTGGCCGACACCCGCGTGAGCTGCGTGAGCGTCGCGTGGACGAGTTCTTTGTGCTGATCAGATCTGGAAATGGTCGCGGATTTGTCACCCAGTTGCCAGCCATACCACGCGAATTGGGCATGATTGCCTCCTTCCACCTGGATAAACTCGGCTCCTGTGGGCAGCAAATATCGAAACTGTTCGACTTCCTCGGGACTGGCCAATCCATCCCTCGACCCGGATACCTTAACGACATCGATCGTCAGTTGAGACATGGCGCGTTCTCTTGGGTGCGTTGTCCCAATCAGGAGAAGGCCAGAAAGAAGGGACGCATTGCCGGCAGCAAACTCTGCGGCAAGCGCACCTCCTTTCGAATGCCCTCCAACGACCCAGTGACGACTGGTTTGTTCGTTGATGATGAGCTGCCTGGTCAAGTCAAAGAGGAGTTCGCGATGTGATGCGAGCAGTGCCATACGCCACGGCAATTTTTGGATTACCACCTTGAAGCCGAACTCGGCTACCTCGCGTGCCAGCGGAATGTATGCGTCGGCGTCAACCAGCGCCCCTGGGAAAAAGAACAGACCTACCCCTGACGTATCCACGGTCGGCGTAAAAACCATCTGCTCTGAGTTGATCTCAACCCGCACGCGGTCACTGCTGCGCGACAACTGCTCGGCCACACCCTTGGCCTGCATGTTGGCAAACAAAAAGCCGACAGCGCAAAGCCAGAAAACGGCCAGGACATATCTAACGGTTCTGCGGAGCCTTGACGCGGCCATGAATTGATGTTCGTCCGGTACGTGCGGGTCCCGGACCACGCGGTGTCACGGATCTGTCTACGCGGCCAAGGACAGAAGTTTATCAACCGTCCGGTAGTTGCGACCAGTCCCCGCCACGCCAAGATACTTTTCTGCATTCGCGGCCAGCTTGGAGCGACCAATGCCATCGGGAGCGTGGAGATAAAAGACCCGATCCATCAATCTGTAGCTCTCGGTCTCGGCCTTTGCCTTCTCAATTGCGCTGAAGTCCGGATTGGCGGCGGACTCTTGAAGGAAAAAGAAGTGGAGCGTCTTAGGCTCAGACACGGCCCCGGGAAAAGGATTGGATGCGACCGCCGAGAGCAAGTCATCGCGTTTCAGGATGAAAATACTCGGTTGAAAGCCGTGCTGTTTGTGGACCAGTGCTCCGATCCTCTCGGCGAGTGACGATGCGGTCCCGGCCGCCGAGTCGAAGATTACATTCCCGCTCTGGATATAGCTGCGGACGTTCTTCAGGTTCAGCGATTCAAGGTCGCTCCGCAGTTCCGCCATCTTGAGGATGTTGTTGCCCCCGACATTGATTCCCCTGAATAATGCGATCCACGAGGTCATTGATGGTCTTCGGTTACGTGAAAGCGGCCTGCCTTCGGAGCGCGCTTGATCAGCGCCGGCTGACCTCCCAGGATGCCAGGAGACGCGTATCTGGATCCACGACCACCTCGGTGACCGCAGTGTCATATCCGACCTGGATCTTGGCGGCGTCCATCCCCTCTACAGCGACGGTAGCGCGTTCGGTCGAGCCATCCTCGAAACGGATCTCGATGTCAACTTGGAGATCGAAGGAGTAGGTCTCCTGCGTCTGCTTCAGATCGACCTCGAGGGTCCCGTTGTCCTGCCCCCAGGAGACTTCCAGATGCGGGATACCGCCCTGAAATAGCCACTGGTCAAAGTAGCCGTCCAGGTCCATTCCGGAGGCTTCCTCCATGGCCCGCTTGAAGTCTTCCGTCTGGACGTTTCCATTGAAATGCTCTGCGTAGTACGCGCGCACTCCCTTGTTGTAGGTGTCACGGCCCAGCATCTCTTCCAGCATATGCAGCGTCCACGCACCCTTCTGATACATCATCCCTCCCGAAACGTCGTTCAGGTCCTCGACGTAGGGGCGAACCAGCTGGAAGTCGTAGTCGTCCTTGTAGAATGTGACGATGCGCTCGCGGGAATCCTTCAGCCCCGCGATGAAGTCATCGTGGCCGTAGGCATATTCGCGGAAGAGCAGGGTGTAATAGGTGGCGAAGCCTTCGCTCAGCCACACGTCATTCCAGTGGGATTCGGTCACCGCGTTGCCAAACCACTGGTGTGCGATTTCATGGATGATGACGATCTGCCAACGGCGAGTGCGCTCGCCCGTGACTGAAGCCTCGCCATAGGCGGGAGTGGAGGCGGCTTCCATTCCGCCGCCGGTAGCCGGAGAAACCACGTTGGCGAGGCGCTCATAGGCATACGGGCCGACCAGATCGGAAAAGAAGGTCAGCACCTGCTTGGACGGGATCGCGAAATCGTAAAAGCCTTTGTCCCGATCCTGGCGATACACCCAGGTCTCGACAGCTTTGCCGTCGAACGTGTCCACCTGCTGCATCGCGAATTCCGCAACGCCAAGGAAGTACAGCCACGTAGCAATCGGTACCGAGCTCTTCCAATGGGTAAGGCGAAAATCGCCCTCCAGATCTGTTTCCTCGATGCGAAGACCGTTCGAGACCACCTGATAGTGGGCCGGGGCCGTCACGATGAACTCGGTGGATGCCTTGTCGGACGGGTGGTCGACAGTCGGCAGCCAATTGCGCACGCGAGACGACCAGTTGTCGGAGAAGAAGGTCCGGTCTCCATGCTTGTTTTCGCCGATGCGAAGGCCCGCAGCCGGAACCCCGGAGTACGCCACCTCCACCTGGATGCGCTCGCCCGCTTCGACGACTCGGCCGAGGTCAATCAGGACAGCGTCATCCTCATGTTGCCAGCTCAGCTCGTCTTCCCCCAACCACACCGACTCCACGGTCATGCCTTTTCCTTCGAGCGCTTCCGAGCGTTCGATGAGGTCCAGGCGAAGGGAGCGGCTCTCCTCCAGGAAGCGGGCATCCACGGTGGTCCGACCCTGAATCGTGTCCGACTCGTCACTCAGCGTGACTTCGAACACGTAGTTCTGGACATCTATTCCCGGGTTCTTGGGGTAACTGTCCGAATAGGTGTGCTGCGCCCGGACGGGAGCAACAATCAGGGCAAGGGCAAAGAAGGCCGAAAAACCGCGCATGAGGGATTGTGTTGGTTCGCCCCCATAATAGGGGCCTGGCTGCACACCGGCATATCCCATTCGGCCCTATACCGAGGTCGCCGACTCTACTCGTGCTCCCGGATGAATCTGAGTAAATAGATCACGTCGGAAATGTCAGCCCCAGCCCAGTTGCTGAAGACTGATGCCGTCATTCCAAATTTTGGTCATGTGTGTAATCCGATCGCCATCAAAGACTAGGTGGTAGACATAGTCAGCAGAAATCGAGTTGCCAGTGGGCGGAACGGGGCCGCCGGGACCAGTTTGAGTTCCGTGAAATGTCGCGACGGCGGCAACAGAACTGCGTTCTTCATCGGCTGCGAAGCACTTCAGTTCGTAATGACCATCCGGAATCGGGGTAAATAGATTCTTCATCCACTCGCAGTAGCCTTCCACGGTAGAGACGTCCGCCAAAACGGCTGTTTGCGAGGAAAACGAAGCGTCAGGGTGACAGTAGGAACTGCATCGCTCCCAACCTTTTCCTGTTTCACAAGCGTCGAAGAACTGCGCGGCTGTTTCAAGCATGGTTGCTGACATTTTTGGTACCGACAAAGGATGGTGGGCGAGTAGCTCGGACAAGCTACGTCTTCCCGCGACTGGAGCAACCTCTTGGCCTACCAGGCAATCGGGAGATAATTCCAGTTAACAAAAAACAGGAATTGCAGGGCCACAGCACCAAATGCCAGCGTAAAAACCATCCGCCGGAATAGGTCCCACCAGCCGCTTCCCCAGGCCAGCACGACGCCAACTGCCAGCACAAGAGTTAGCGCTGCGTGACAAGCCGGCATCCAGGTCAGGGCTGCCATGGAATCGGGCACTCCGAAGAACATTTCGCCCGTCCCGAACAGGCGATTGCTGGTGGCCACGAATCCGAAGCCAAACCAGGTGAAGAGAACCACACTAATCCCCAGGAGGATCAGCGCGATGCCACGCGCGTTTTTCGTGGGCGACGGAGAGCCCAGCGCCGTACACAAATGTCTGTCGATACAGCCGTGGCTCTCCGCGGCGCCTTCCAAACGGCAGTTTTTCCGAACCATCTACATTTTCGTAGAGGGCATCGCCAGTCTGATCTGTTCGCCAACAGGCCATCCACGTGGTGCCATCCGTGGGATTCTTGTCCTTGAAGCCATTGAAATAGTTGCCCCAGAACGCCTCTTCGTCCCCGCCCCAACGCAGCCGGCCCTCAAAGGTATCGTTGCTTATGGTGGTCACACGACCATAGAGGAAACTCGGGTCGGCCTCAGCTCCGGCCGTGCGCGGGAGGGTAATCGAGGTTGAGGCCGCCGCCGCGGGATCGACGTCTTGCCCGCGGACAGGGTAGCCGGCCGCGAGGGCCAGGACGACAAGCGCGACAACGGCCCTCCCTCCGGCGATAATTGCTTTATTCATGACGCACCTTTGTCTCTTCCCCTGATAAACTGCCCGAAAGGTGCGAAAGCACCCAGTGAGGTGCATGAGCAGCATCTGAGATCCTTGTGAGCACTCTTAATCAGCGCGAAAGAAGGCGGGCTTCTGTCTATCGCGTACCGGCGTACTCGCGCTTAACGCCGTCAAACCCGTCGAAAACGCCCCGGTGCTGGGCTAGACCGTATTCGTCATCCCGATCCTCGTAGCTACGGACCCACTCCAACAAGAACGCCAGGCGTTCGTCCTGCTCTTCAGGACTGGCGTATTTCTCCGGTTCCCACGGCCGCGATCCGCAGTTGGTCACACACGCCTCGACCCCCGGATTCAAGAACCGAAACTCGGTGCAGAACGGGAGCGCGGCGCGGGCCAGGCTCGCGTAGCTACCCTCGATAACCCAGGAGTCGTGTGTCTGATCGAACGCCTTGAGCGCGGCCCTGCTTTCGCCAAGCGGAAGTCGCTCGCCCGGCTGACCAAACGCGATGGAGTCCAGGTCGAGGTGTGGGAGAGCGAACTCGTCCTGGAGGGCTCGCGCCATCGTGGTCTTGCCCGAGCCGGAGTTGCCAAGGATGAGAATGCGGCGTTCGGTCAATGATTCAGGTTTGGAGGGCAGCACAAGGGTGCGTGGAATGTGAGGCGAACTCGACAGAATGCACAGCGACGTCAGAAAGTGCAGGAGGCGCGCAGAATCATGCCTCGCTGCCGTACTATTTGCCCTAACGGACTGATTCCCAAGCCCTATGCAATTCCTCACCAAGGAAGACTTTGACATTGCCCGGAGCAACGCTGCGCCGCATATCCACCGGACCCCGGTCATCCACTCGGCAACACTGAGTGAGGAGACCGGCGCGGATGTTTATCTGAAGGCCGAGCTGTTCCAAAAGGCCGGCTCCTACAAGGTACGCGGCCCGCTCAACGTGCTGGCACATATGTCCGAGGAGGCCCGTCAGCGCGGGCTGATCTGCTCATCGGCCGGCAATCACGCCCAGGGAGTAGCCAGAGCCGCGCGCGTCTACGGGATCAAAGCCACCGTTGTCATGGCGAGGGGCGCGCCCCAGGCCAAGATCCGCGCTACACAGGGATATGGTGCCGAGGTGGTGCTCCACGGAGACGTCTGGGACGACGCCTACGCTCACTCGCTGGAACTGCAGAAAGAGCGCAATCTGACCTACCTCCATCCGTTCGACAACCCTTTGCTAGTGGCTGGCCAGGGAGGTGTGGGCTACGAAACCATCGAGGACGTGCCTGATCTGGACATCCTCATTGTGCCCATTGGCGGTGGCGGGCTGATTTCAGGCTGCGCCCAAATCGTGAAGCTCATCAGTCCGAAGACTAAGGTGATCGGCGTCGAGATGGCAGGTGCGCCGGCCATGAAACGGAGCATTGAGGCCGGGCGGATCGTCACGCTGGACAGCATTCCCATTGTGATCGACGGCCTGGCGGTCAAAACGGTCGGCACCTACAACTTCGAAGTCTGCAAGGTCTTTGTGGACGAGATCGTCGCCATAGACGAGAAGGAGATCTTCAACGCGGTAGTGTGGATCATGGAGCGCTGCAAGCTCGTCGCTGAAGGCGCCGCGGCCGCTTCTGTGGCCGCACTACTGACCGGAGCCGTGAAGCCGCCTCCGGGCGCCAAAGTGGCGTGCGTGCTGAGTGGGGGCAATCTGAACCTGACCGCGCTGCGATCCATGGTGTGGAACTGAAATAGCCCAATACCATGGCAAAGTCCCGCCCCATCTTCGGGTTCGTGTTGCTGTTCGCACTCGCGTTCGTTTCTTCTGGCGTCAGTTCGGCGCAGAGCGTGGTGAAGGTCGACACCGTGTTGTCGGCGGGTCTCGCGTCCAATCTGGTGGGCGATGACCCGGCTCGCAAGGTGCTGGTGTACCTGCCTCCTTCCTACCGGGAGGAAGAGGGCCGCCAGTACCCGGTTCTATACCTGTTGCACGGCGTCACGTCATGGCCAGAAGAGTGGGTCGACGGGACCTACCAGGGGATGGACATACAGATCGCGTTGGACAGCCTCACGTCCGCCGGCGCGACACCGGAGTTCATCGTCGTCATGCCGCACGCCGTCACGTGGGGCGCAGCCATCGACGTGCCGGAGCGGACGACGCGCAAGTTCTGGTTCACCTCGAGCGGATCAAAGGGAAGCGAAACCACGTCCGTGCCCGGCGCCAAGAGATCAACCGATGGGCCGAAGTTCGAGTAGCTCACGAAGGCTCCGTTCGGATCGTATGCCCCGACCCGATGGCTTCGGCCACGTGCGCCGGGGAGTAGGTGGAGGCGTCCACCCCGTCATTTCCGGCGGACACCACGACCACGATGCCGGCCGCAACGGCTTCCCGAACGGCCTCGACCCACGTATATCTGATTGACTCGGGGGTAACGTCTAAGGATATCCGGACGGTTGAGAAGAAGGACTTTACCATGCTCTTCACCAGCCAGGACGATGTCTACTGGGAGGACAGCCTGTATGTAGAGGCGCCATTTTTTGACCCCGGTAGCGCCGGCAATCCCGAGGACGAACTCGGACACGGCACTCACCTGGCAGGCACATTGGCGGCGCAAGATGACAACACAGGGGTCGTCGGCGTCGCCCCTGGCATGGCCCTACACAGTCTCAAAGTCCTCACGGCCGAGGGGCAGACCGATGTCACCACGGTGATCGCGGCTCTCACCTATGGTGATGCACCAGAAGGCGAATGTCCATCTGGATTCCGATCAGGTGCTGATAAACCTCAGCCTCGGGATGGATATCGAGAGCTCAACGTATAACGTGCTGGATGAGAAGGTTGTCGCCGCCGTGAATGCCGGGAGCGTAGTAGTCGTTGCCGCCGGCAACAACAGTGTGGATGCCGCAACCTACTCGCCGGCGCACCCGGGCGCCACTCCGGCGCAGGTGGCCGCGGGCCTCGTACTATCCGCGCACGATGAAATATCGGGCACATGGCCAGGCACGATGAATCGCGCCGTGTCCCTGAAATTCCACGACGACTAGGCCCCCGCGGCCAGGCCTCAGCCCCCGAGCAGAGCCTGAACGGCCCTCGCCACTCCAAAGCCAACGTAGTTGCCAATCGCGTAGCCCAGCATCCCGACGATGATACCCGGCAAGACCAGGTGCCGGATGCCTAGTGCCTCGGCCACCGGTGGTACAAGTGCGGGTCCGGCCTTGGAGGCCACCGACGCGATGGTGAGTACCCCAAGGTCCATCTTGAATACCCACCCCAGACCGAATACCACCACAAAGTGGACGGCCATAATGACCAGGACATAAGCAAAGAGCGCCGGAGACAGCACAACGGCCAAATAGAAATCTATCAGCGCTCCCACGGCCGCAAAGAAGACCAGGAAAGCCATATCACCCACCTCCCAGGCTCCCTTGAGTTGGCGGACGAAGTTGAATTGCCCCAGGATCAACGCCAGCGTGGTGACTACAAGGATGGTCGGGATGCCCGGAATCAGCGGAGCGATCAAATTCGCATTGATCCAGCCACTGGCGGCGATAACCGTGACCGCCAGAAAGAACAGCGCGGCAATATCCTGAGGCACGAGTGGGGGCGCCTCGGCATCCTTGTGATTGCCGTCCGATCCCGGTGCGATCCACCGTTTGGCAACCGCATATCGGCCTGCCAGGAACACCGGGACCGTCATCCACAGCATGTAGAGGGGAAACAGCGTGAGATTGTCCACTGCGTTCGCGGCCGCAAACAAGTCCGGGTTCTCGATTTCAAGCCCGGTCCAAAGCGCGAAGAAGTTGAGGCTGCCTCCGATGTAGGTGCCCGTGTACGGCCCCGCCAGCTTCCAACTGTCCGGCCCAAGAATCCCGCTGAGCAGGGGCTCAAGCACCACACTCGCCACCACAACACCGACCACCGTTCCGAGTCCGGCCAGCGCAAACGCGGCCAGCATGGGTCCTCCGGCGTTGCGCACATCCTTGAGGTTCACCGTGAAGAGGATGACACACACTGCAAAAGGAACGGCGAAGCCTACCAGGCTCCCGTAGATCGGCGCGTCCGTGGGAATCAGGCCCAGATTCGACAAGAGGGCGCTGGTGAAAATGACCCAGATGATGGCGGACGCCCGCTTCGCCCAAGGGAAAGCGTTCACCATCGAAATCGAGAACCAGATCGCGGCCAGCAGGACGGCGACAATACCGAGGGAGTCTTGAATCATATCAGGTGGTGATGACCCGCCGCGAGAGGGCGGGGCTCATGTTCACGAGCGAGTGGTCACGAACCCAAGAGTACGCAAGGGAGCGGCACCGGCGCGACCTGCCGGATTTCGGGAGATGATTCGGGACACCGACCCTGCCCATGGGCTTCCAGGCTCGCGCTGATTGCAGTACCGCGTCCCGGCAGGCCCTTCATACGCTTCTGGCTACAGCGAGCCCCCGCTACAACTCCGGTAGCTCATCCAAAACCCAGACGTTTCCATTCCGTTCTTCGTCGACCAGGATGAGGTAGTCCTGGGCGACGGCGAATTTGGTGAAGAGGTAAGACTCGGAGAGCCGGATGGCCTGGGGATCCGAAACGGGAAGCTCCCGGCCGTCCTCGAGTCTCTGGGCCAGAGTCTTACCAGGGTAATAGGCCATGGCGATGAAGAGTCGCCCGTCGTCCGCTTCGTCCCCCTCAAATATGGTGCAAACGTTTGGGTGGTCGATGCGCGAGGTGGTTCGCGCCTCCTGCAGGAAGCGGGCTTTGGCAGCCTCGTTTCCTGAGACCGACCTCGGGAGGACCTTCAGCGCAACAGTTCGCCCGAGCCGCTCATCGACGGCACGAAGCACCTCCCCCATACCACCGCTCCCTATCCTGGCCTCGATACGATAGCGGCCAATTTGGCAGCCAACGAGCTCGTGCGGAAGGGGAACGACCGTCACTGACTCCTGCTCCGGCTCCGGCTCCAGTGAAGCACGGCGAAGGGCATCCCTCATTTCCGACGGCAGGCTGTCAAACGCGGACAGCATCGCACGGACCGCACTACTCAGACCGTCGTCGTCCCCGCAGGATCCAGAAGAGCAGTATCTCTCTCGTCAGGCGATAGGCCGATGACCTGTGCCAGGATTTCGGAAGCGGCTGAGGGAGAGTCGGTCATCCTAACCAATAACCCATTGGGAGACTCGACAATAGGCGTATTCCGGCCCTGAGTCAAATGTCGGCGCGGCCGTCACTCGGCTGTCATTTCCCGAAAGGAAGGCGGTTCATTCCAAGGACCCCGTTGCTCATAACCAGCACCACATCCTGGACGTGGCGAATGTCCTCAAGCGGGTTTCCAGCCACGACCACGAGATCAGCCTCGTAGCCCTCTACGATGCGACCGGTCCGATCGGAAACCTGAAGGAGATCCGCGGCAACCGTGGTTGCGGACTGAAGCGCCTCAAAAGGGGTCATTCCCAATCGGACGAAGTGGGTCATCTCCGTCCCCACCCGCGCGAGGCTCTGGGCATCGTACCCAGTGTCCGTGCTCGCCACAATGCGGATCCCCTTCGCGTGGGCGCTCCGGATGGCACGCTCCAGATTCGGCAACATGTGCTGCGCGCGGATGATGAGGACCGGATCATCGTAGTCTCCACCGGGCTCCAGGAGATCGGTGACGACGGTGTACGTCGGGACCAGGAATGTGCCCCGGGTCTTCATGAGGTCGAGCGTTTCATCGGTCAGGTAGGTGCCGTGTTCGATGCTTCTGGCGCCCGCCAGAACGGCCGCCCGCGCACCTTCATCACCATGGGCGTGAACCAGAACGGGAAGGCCGGCCTTGGACGCCTCATCCACGACCCATGAGAGTTGCTCCTGCGTATAGACCTGTTTGCGCGGATCCGTATCAGGGAGCCCCGCCCGCTCGGTCCCTCTGGTTTTTATCACGTCTGCACCTCGTTCCACGTTGATCCGCACCACCTGACGGATTTGCTCCTCGGTCTGGACCTCATCGAAGAGGAGCGCGAGTCTCGGGTCGGCTAAGGCCCGGTCTCCCGGATGCGGTGTGACAAAGGTGCCAGCTGCCAGGATCTCTGGTCCCGGCAAGCGTCCCGCCCGGACCAGATCTCGTAGCCCTACGTCCTGATACTGCGGTGTATTGGCGGACCTGGCCGTTGTAACGCCAGACTCAAGGGCGCGCTGAAGCGAAGCAATGGAGGCAATGTGAACGTGGGCGTCTATGTACCCAGGGAGGAGGAAGCGGCCCTCCAGGTCAATCACCTTGGCGTCAGCGGGGACTGCGCCACCGATGGAAGCAATCAGCCCGTCCCGAACCACCACAGTCGTCCCTTCCAGAACGGTTTCCCCGACCCCGTCAAATACGTTGGCGTTGGTGAAAGCGGTGGTTTGGGCGTGAACTGGAGCCGAGAGGAGCGCCAGGAGGAGGCAGGACAGCCAGGTTGGGGGGAGTAGGGCGCGCATAATCAGGAAGGCTTGTTGGTCGCCATGATGGCGATCCGAAGGGCGGAATCCAAGCTGTGTGACAGTCTGCCGGGCCAGAGTTCGACCAGCGCTTGCCGCGTGCCTGTCGATGCCGTAAATCTGGAAGACCCACTGAACCCGGATCCGAAGAATCGATGACTGGCACAACCATCTCTCACTACCGCGTGGTTTCCGAGGTCGGAAGGGGCGGGATGGGCGTGGTCTACAAGGCCGAGGACTCCAACTGGACCGGACGGTGGCGCTGAAGCTCCTTGCGCCGCACATGCTGGCCTCTGACGCGGATCGGAGTCGCTTCTACCGCGAGGCCCGCGCCGCCGCTGCGCTCCACCATCCGCACATTGCAACGGTCTTCGAGATTGACGAGACCGAGGACGGGCGTCCGTTCATCGCTATGGAGTACATCGAAGGCGCGCAACTGGACGAGGGGCTTTCAGAGAGGCCGCTGCCCGTAGACCAGGCCGTCGAGATCGCCATCCAGATCGCCGAGGCCCAGACGCGCGCCTGGAGGTGATTTTCAACTGGGACGTCGAGTTGTTGGAGAAGGCGCCCAGAGACCGGTAGATTCGGAATGGTCTTCTGCAACGGCTGTCCACCCGAGCCGTACAGTTGCTCGGAAACACGTCAGAGACCATGAACGACCGCCAGCAAGGCCGCAATTACAACGAGAGGGAAATCGGCAAGCTCATCCAGCGAGCTACTGAGTTGCACGAAGCGTCCATCGGGCAGTCCGACCGCAATCTCTCGTTGGAAGAAATTGAGCAGTTGGCCGCCGAGTTGGGCGTGCCAGCGGAGCACCTGCACACGGCGGCGCTGGAACTGGACACGCGCCCAGACAAGGAGGAAGGGTTCAGTCTCTGGGGCGGTCCCTTTGTGGTGGACCATGACCGCGCCATCCCCGCAACCATGACGGAGGAGCAGTGGGGCCATGTCCTGCTGGAGATTCGTCGTTTCATGGGCAAGACCGGTCATGACAGCAAGGTTGGCCCGGCCTGGGAGTGGTTTAAGTACGTCGGCGAGGGGGAGTCGGGAGTGAATTTCGAGTCGACACGCATGACAATGGAGCCGGGCGAGCGCGGGACGACTCTCCGAATCCGGAAGCAATTCGGCGGCGCAGCGTTTTTGGCCTACGTGGTGTCACTTGCTCCTGCGGCTGTCATATCCGGCGTTTTACTCGGAGAGCCCCTTGGGCCCCTGAACATGGGGGTTATGGCCCTTACCCTTGCGCTGCCGGTGGCCATGCGAGCTCTGATTAAGCGTTCAAAGCAGAAGAAGGAGAAGAGCTTCAAGCAGTTGGGTGACCGGCTCCAGGAGATTCTTGGGGCGCCGCCCGCAACGGAAGCGTTGGTCGCGTCGGCTGTCGAAGACTTGTCGGTTGAGCCCACGAAAGAGCTGCTCGAGATTCCCGACCGGGAAACGGTCGAGAGTTCCGCGGGCACGGACCAACAAGAGACGCGCGTTCGCGATTGATCCCTGGGGTGACCAAGCGCCGAGAGAATGGGCAAGTGCAATTGTTTTACACATTCCATATTCTGGAATCCGATATTTGGAATAAATAGACCATGCTGAAGCCAATCGATGTGTTCGTCGTCGTCAAACTGGCGGTTTCGACAGAGGCCGCAACGTACGCTGACCTGGCCTTCGAACTGGGCCTGAGCGCATCCCAAGTCCACCGCGCCGTTAAGAATAGCCAGGCCTCGGGCTTGATCCACTCGGGTACGCTCCAAACAAACAGCCCGGCATTGCTCGAATTCCTGGTGCACGGCGTCAAGTACGCATATCCGCCCAAACGCGGGCCCGTGACAAGAGGCATGGCGACGGCTCACTCTGCACCGCCCCTTAGGAGCGTATTTGTCGACAACGGCTCAGCGTTTGTATGGCCGGATCCGGAGGGAGAGATGAGGGGAGAGTCACTGGAGCCCCTTCACAAGCGAGTGCCTTTCGCCGCAAAGAGAGACCCCAGACTCCACGAGATGCTGGCCCTGATTGACGCGGTCAGGGCGGGGCGTGCACGAGATAGGGAGTTGGCGCAGCGACATTTAGAAGAGAGGGTATATGCTCGCGCGCTTTGACCCCAATCGAGCCGCCCTCGAAACCGTTGCACTTGCCCTCGGAGACCTGCTGGATGAAATGGTCTTTCTTGGGGGCGCTGCAGTTGGGCTACTTGTTACCGACCCTGCTGCTCCACCCGTGCGGATCACGAAGGACATCGATTGCATCATCGAGGTAGCTTCGCGGTCAGACTACTTTGGTCGGGTGCGGGACAGCCTCGTCGCGCGCGGATTCGTGGAAATGATTGGCGAGGACGTCCCAGCCTGCGCGTGGGGTCTCGGAGGCGTTCGCCTGGATGTTATGCCCACGGACGACTCGATTTTGGGATTTCCGAACCCCTGGTTTGAACACGCTATCCGCCATGCCGACGTTTTTGATCTTGGAAAGGTTGAGATTCAGCTGGTTCGGGTTCCGGACTTCATCGCCACCAAAATGGCAGCGTTCCAATCGCGTGGAAGAGGCGACTACCTGGCCAGTCATGACATCGAGGATCTGATTGCCGTGGTCGACGGGCGTCCGAGTATTGTTCGAGACGTTCAAGAGTCCGAGTTGAGTATCCGGCATCACGTCTCAGAGATCCTCGGCAACTTGGTGAAGGACCCTGGTTTCCTGGACGCCGTACCCGGTCACGTCATCGATCCCGGAAGGGAGCGGATCGTCTTGGATAGGCTCAAGCAACTGGCCAGATCAGAGTAACAGATGGTGGATCTGTGGCCAGCAGGTTCGCCTTAACGCAACCTGCAGATCAATGACTGTCACCGAGCAGAGCCGCCGTCGACCCAACCAGCGGCATCCTCTTCGTAAACGCCAGCGAGATGGCGTGGGTGATGCGCATGAATCGAACCGGATCCGGAATGGGCCGGGGCGAAACCCTTTTTGGCGTCAACTGCGCGCGGTGCCACGGTGGATCCTCTGCGCGAGGGGCCGCCGCTCCCTCGCTGTCCGGAGTGGGCGATCGGCTTTCGGCGGATTCGATGGCCACGATTATCAGATCCGGACGAAACGCGATGCCGGCGCATCCGCACCTTTCTGAAGGCGAAGTTGATGTGCTCGTGGGGTTTCTTCGGGGAATCGAAGACCTTCCAACTACCGAGCCATCCAAGACACCTCCGTACGTCCTGAGCAGGTACGAGCGATTCGTCGATGGCGAAGGCAAGGCCGTGATGCAGCCCCCTGGGGAACGTTGACGGCAATCGATTTGAATTCCGGAGATCATCTCTGGCAGGTCCCACTTGGTGATGACCCGGACTTCGACGATGTCAACCACCCGGTCACCGGCACCGAAAATTACGGCGGTCCAATAGTTACCGCCGGGGGGCTTGTCTTTATTGCCGCTGCCCGCGACGAGAAGATCCGGGCATTCCACGCCGGCACAGGGGTTTTGCTGTGGGAGGCGCCACTTCCTGCCGGTGGGTACGCCACACCGGCCACCTATGAGGTCGCCGGGCGTCAGTATCTGGTGATCGCCTGCGGTGGCGGGAAAATGGGTACGCCGTCCGGCGACCGGTACGTGGCTTTTGCGTTGCCCGGGTGAGGACGGCGCGCGCGGATGAAATAACCGGGCTAACTTCGGCTCATGACCGGTACCACCATCTCCCATTACCGCATCGTCAAAGAGCTCGGCAAGGGCGGCATGGGTGTGGTCTACAAGGCCGAGGATACCAAGTTGGACCGGACGGTGGCGCTGAAGCTGCTGGCGCCGCACATGCTGAGCTCCGAGTCCGACAGGGCGCGCTTTTACCGCGAGGCTCGCGCTGCCGCGGCGCTGCACCATCCCAACATCGCGACGATCTTCGAAATCGATGAGACGGGCGACGGCTCTCCCTTCATCGCGATGGAGTACGTGGACGGGGCCCAACTCGACGATGGGCTGAAGCTAAAGCCGCTGCCAGTAGACGAAGCCATCGCCATTGCCGTCCAAATCGCCGAGGCTCTCAAGGCGGCCCATGACGGGGGCATCGTGCACCGGGATATCAAGTCAGCCAACATCATGCTGACGAAGGACGGCGTGGCCAAAGTCCTGGACTTCGGACTGGCCAAAACGGACGCCTCGACCAAGCTCACGCAGATGGGCTCAACCGTGGGCACGATAGCGTACATGAGCCCTGAGCAAGCGCGTGGTGAGGAGGTAGACCACCGCACGGACCTCTGGAGCCTCGGCACGGTCCTCTACGAAATGTTGACCGGCCAATTGCCGTTCCCCGGAGCCTACGAGCAGGCGGTCGTCTACGGCATCCTGAACGCAGAAGCCGAGCCGGTCACATCACTCCGAACCGCGGTTGGGGCAGAAGTCGAACTGATCGTCCAGAAGTGCCTGCGAAAGGAGCGCGACCACAGGTACCAAAGTGCGGCTGACCTGCTGGCAGACCTCAAGTCTCTCGACCTGACCGTCAGCGGGCGGTCGAAAACTTCAAAAGCGCCGGGGCCGCGAGGGAGCCGCGTCTCAACTCCCAAATGGGTCTGGGGCGCCCTTGCCGCGGCGGCTCTTCTTGGGTTTGCGGGTGCCTGGATAGTCAAGCGACCCGCGGACGTGCATCCTCGGCCCCTGCGGAGGGTCGACCTTCAGGTCGGGTCCGCCAGCGAGGCAATCGCCATAGCTCCCGACGGGCGCCTCATCGTAACCGTATCCGACGACGAGGGGTACAGCGCGTACGACACCGAGACCGCAACTTGGGTGAGGGAGCTTGACGTCCGTTTTGGATGGAGGCATGAGTTTTCACCGAGCGGCGAGTGGCTACTGAATTCCGGGGGGCCAACGGCCCCGGGTCTGGCGCGACTCCGCGTCTCGGACAATCGATCGGTTCCCATTCTCAACGATGGGATGGGCGCCACTTGGCTGACTGAGAACACAGTGCTCTTCACGTCATCCGTCGATTCGTCGCTGTGGCGGGTCGACATTGATGGCGAGAACGCCGCGTTGGTTGCCAGCAAGGACTATGCGCGCGGTCACGTCGGGTTGTACTTCCCCGACGTCCTCCCTGGCGGCGACTTCGCTGTCGCTCACGGATGGTCGGGGCAATCTCGAGACGTGGTCCTGGCTGATCTTCGAACTGGTGAGTACGAGGTCTTGATTAGAGAGGCCGCTTGCGTCAAGTATCTGGCGTCCGGTCACCTGCTGTACGTGGATGGCGGGCAGATGACTGGGGAGGTCATGGTCCGACCCTTTGATGCAAACGCCAGGCGGTTCGCCGGAAATGAGACTCCATCCGGCCTCGGTCAACAATCTTGCGGGTACTTCGCTGTCGGTCGGGACGGAACAGTAGGTTATGCGTCCGCAACGGAGTTAACCGGGCGGTCCTACTACTGGATTGGCGCCGACGGTAGTCCGAGCGAACGTTTGCCCGGTCTGTCAGAGCTGGACGGTGGTTCGGGCAGTCGGTCCAACCGACCTCGCGTTTCGCCCGATGGAGGCCGAGTGGCCAACGCCGTCCAATCGCAAGACGGATCTGACATCTATATCCACAACCAGGCGGACATGACGAGCAGGCGCCTAACGTTTTCCGGCCGCGCGACGTCACCCATATGGTCCCCGGATGGCGAATGGATCTACTTCGTCCGCGATGAGGATGCAAATGCCGTAATAACCAGGAAGCGTTCTGATCTCTCGGGAGCGGAGGATTCCACCGTGGTTGGCCGCCTTGGATCCGAACCTGCCATATCCTCAAATGGGGAATGGTTGGCTTTCTACGACTACATGAGTCAAGGTATCCGGGTCGTTGAGCTAGCCGACACCACCAACAGCTTTCTCGTGGGAGACTCGGATGCCGGCATGCCCGCGCTTTCGCCGAATGGCCGGTACCTGGCGATTGAGTCGGACAACGGCATTGTCGTTCATGAGGTGGACGGTGACGGTCTGGTCCAGGTCAGCACCGATAGCCGCAGTCAAGCCTACCCCGAGTGGTCTGCGGATGGTCGTTTCCTCTACTTCAGTAGTGCCGGCGCACTTCACCGCATCCCGGTGGAAACCAGTCCCGTATTCGATTTTCGGAGTCCTGAGACCGTCTTGGACGTCGGGGGTTTTTTCCATTTCTCGTTGCAGCAGAATGGGGAGCGCATCCTCATCCTCGGTCCGGAGACGGCCTCTGACGCCGCGTTTCCGGACTTAAGCATTGCCTTCAATTGGTTCACCAGGTTGAAGGAGATCGCTCCGCCTCGTCAGTGAGAGGAGCTGGGCGGCGCGGAATGCTGCACTTCCCGTCCGAGATCAGTACCAGTGTAGTGCGTCGTAGTTGAGGGAGCTTGTTTGGGCTTGTTCTCTCAAGCAGACGCGAGGACATCGCCCCAGCCTGAAGGTGGACATAAGCGGACGCTCGATGCGCCGGAGTGGAATAAGGAATCCCAATTCCACCAAATCCGCCGAATTGACCGCACGGAAGCGGAACACGGGCGGCAATTCCACTTTCGCACCCGGATCGACCACACGGAAGTGGAATTGGGAGAACGTATTCTACTTAGGCCAACGCGTAAGTGCCAAACAGAACGGCGCACTACACGGATGTAGCAGGACCCTGTCAAGGTATGGTGGGGCGTTTTTTTAGATCATTTTGGGTAAGCTATTCTGCCTACCGGACAGAGCCGGGCATATTCGACGATGGATCACCCTGATGTACGCGAGTTCGGGCCTTTGGCCTTATCGCCTGATACGTGATTCGTCGGGAGCTGCCACGATCTAGCAACGCGAGTTTGTCATTGGGTAACCAATCCCAGATTACGGTGACTATCGCATAGTGTAGTCGTGGATTCTCCAGTCGAGCCCGGCTCTTTGTCCGGAGGCATTTTCAGTTTCTATGGTCGATGTTGGCTGGATCAGGCGGCCTTAGCTGCCCGATGTTCGGTGTGTTGAAGAACTGCCCAGAGGAAGCCAGCCAGTTCGCGCGCAACGGCGACGTTGGCCAAGGACCTGGGCTTGCGGCAGGCGAGGGCGTGGAAGCGTTTGTACAGTCGTTGCTGCGCCTTCCATGCAGTAGCGATCACCGGTGGTGAGACTCCTTCCTGACGCTTTTTGAGGACACTGGATCGATATGGTCGGGCCGCGTACTTCCAGGCCGCTGACACGAGCGCCTTTCGTGCGTGGGCATTGCCTGTCTTCGTGATGGATCCTCGCCGGGTCTTATTGCCGGAGGAGTATTCGCTGGGCACCAGGCCCAAGTAAGCCATTAGCTGGCGTGGAGAGCCAAAGCGCCGGATGTCACCCAACTCCGTGGCCAATGTGAGAGCCGTCAGCGTGGCCACTCCCCGGAAGGCTCCCAAGACTTGCACCGTTTCGCGGAGGCGATCAGACTGCGCCTCCTTCTTCAGTTGGGCATCGACTGCCTGGATCTGGCCTTCGAGGTACCCGATGTTGTCCATCCAGAGCTGAAGCGCGGTCTGATCGGCGCCTTCCAATTCGATCTTCTTGAGTCACGCCCAGAAGCGCTGGCTCCAGTTCTTGCCCGCGCGGAAGACGCGACCTCGGGCCTCGAGATGCCGTGTCGTGCGGTGCTTGACCCGGATGAGATCCTCGGTGAGTGTATTGCGGCAGCGCACCAGTGCGCGCACCTGCTCAAGCTCTTTATCCGGTACGCGGACCGATTCCAGTAAGCCGCCGGCACACATCGTGGCCAACTTCTCGGCGTCGCGCCGGTCAGTCTTGATCCGGTCTCCGGCGCGGCGAGGGATGGAGGTCGGGGCAATGACCTCACAAGGGACGTCCATGGCAGCCAGTTGCCGATAAATCACAAAGCCGCAGGACGAGGCCTCATAGCATACCCTTGGTGCGTAGCCTGAACCCTGCAGGCCCCGCAGGTACTTGGCGAGGCGATTCGGTTCGTTCTTGAACTGGACAGCCTTGCCGATCTCCCCGGAAGCGGGATCGAACATGCAGGCCATGATCGTGTCTTTGTGGACGTCGAGGCCGACGACCACCGGGTGTGGCGTATGAGTAGGCATAGCAAAACGGACTGAGTTGGTGGGATCCCTAGGAATACCCGATCCTTACCCTGTCTTGGGTCCTGCTATAGTATCTAGCCACGTTCGTCAATCTCAAGCGCCTATGAGTCCACCTTCCGCTTCTTCAGAATAAACAGCCCCTCGCCCTTGCTGCTCACGGCAATAACGCCACTCTTGAAGTAAGGGTAATTGCTCCACGAGCCGCCGAATCCGGGGGCGTCTTCTGAGTATGGGGAGGTGTCGAAACTACCGACCTCAACCGGATTCATGGGGTCTGAAATATCCAGTATCCGCAGGCCAGCCTGGTAGTTGGACTGATACATCAGGTTGCCCCGGATGTAGAGGTTGTGATCGCTGGCTCCCGAATCCAGGTAGAATTGGTTGACCAGTTGTGGATCTTCCAGGTCCTGAACATCCCAGATGAGCGTGCGCGTGCGCTCCACGGCGCCGTTCATCTCGTCCAGTTCGTCGTTCATATAGAAGTAGTTGTGATCCTCGTTCAGCCACCCCTGATGGGTGTAGTGGGTTAGCGGATACGTGTTGATCGACACGGTGGTCGGGCTCTCCTTGTCTGTCACGTCTGCGATCACGAAGGAAGACCCGTTGGACGACAGGCAAATTTCGTGGCCCTGATAGTTGGCGTCCGCACCTCGATAGATCACACACTGCGCGTCGTGGGTCCCCTTCGAGGCATCCTCCGAATTGCAGCCCGCGAAGACCGGGTTCACAGGGTCTCGGATGTCGATCATGTGCATCTGCCCGTTGCAGGTCTCGCCGCCTGCGCGGTTGCCGACCGCATAGGCAAAGCCGGTGTCCTCATTGATCACGATGTTGTGCGTTGAGGCCACGCCGGCGTAATGCGCCGTCTCCTGGAATGTCACCGGCATATCGGCCGCACTCACGTCACGGAGTTGAGTGAGGTCAAAGATCTGCACGCCGTGCTCGCCCGACCCGTCCGCTACGATGAAGGCGTGGTCCTTGTACACCTTCACATCCCGCCACGTGGCGCCCGGAGAGCCTTCGGTGCGCAGGAGTTCGCCAACTACGACCGGGTAGGACGCGTCGCTGATATCCACGAAGGCGACGCCATCTGACCTGGCCTGAATCACCCACTCTCCGCCGGTCTGGGGGTCTTCCCATCCCCAGAGATCCGTCATCTTGACCCCGCGCTCTGTGGACAACTCATCGCTTGATACAAACGACACCATGTCCACGTCTTTACAGTCGAACGCCGATGCTTTCCCTTCCTCACAGTCGATCTGCTCACCGCGAATGGACTCCAAAAACTTGACCTCGGGAGCTAGCGTCCCAGCGGCCTCCCATATATCAGACTTCTCGAAGACGGTCGCGATGCCCTCACCGTAGTCGGCACTTGGAGATCCCACCATGACGGCATCTCGACCGATGACGAGACCGGTTCCAAAGCCCGTTCGACTGCGGTCGTCCGGCGGATCCAGCCGAGAAACCATCTGCCCCTCGAACAGGAAAGCAGTGCCTTTCGCCCCGACCAACACGGCATTACCGGTTGCCGTTACACCACTCCCAAACTCGGCCGTCACAGGTTGGTCACCAACCGACTCCGGCGGCGCAAGCCTGCCCGTCTCGGCCCATTTTTGAGACCCATCCTTCTCAAACACGATCACGGTTCCAGCACCGCTGGCTCCCGCGTACAGCCGGCCATCTGTGGCTGCCAACGCCTGGCCAAAGTCACTCGAGGCGTCAAGGTCCGCCGGTGTCAGGCGAGACGCAAGCGACCAGTTGCCGTCGTCAACTGTGTAGACATCCACAGCCCCCGCTCCCTCGTTGGCCCCGGATACCCCAACGAATAGTCCGTCCAGAGTGCCCGAAATCGCGTGGCCAAAACCGCCGCCATCCTCACCCTTCAGGACAGCTTCCTCTCTCCAAATGCCATCTTCATAGATGAAGACATGGACCGCGCCGGTCAGCGTCTTGGAATTGAAGGATGTCACCGCCAGGCGGCCGGAAGCCATGGTGATATTTCCCGTTCTCAGTCCGCCCTTCGCGTACGTCCCGCCGAATTCTGCGCCCTCTGCCAAGGCGGATGGAGTCACTTTACCCGTCTCGGACCATGTACCGGCCGCCCCCCGCTCGAATAGATACACCGCGCCGACTCCCGGTGCACCAACGGCCAGGGTGGACCCGGACGCAAACAGTGATCTCCCGAAGTCGTCGCCCATCGCGCCGTCCGACGCCTGGATGGATCCGGCCTCTACCCAGTTCCCGTCTGTGCTGCCTGCCTCGCGGACGTACCGATACACGAGCCCCGCGGGTCCGTGTCCGTACGGCCAGCCAACCGGTGCCGATCCAACCAGAAATTCGGAGCCCACGGCGGCCATCGCGCCGCTGAACCCGGCGCCATCAGTGGTGCCGCCGTATATGCTCTGGGCGGAGGCCGCGACGCAAAGGAGCGTCGATGCGAGAAGGGTGAGGGTGCGTCTCATCATGGCAGGTTGGAGTCGGTTCCGGGTCGGTGAATGTAGGCGGCCCGGAATCGTGATTCCACGGGTGCCCCTTCATTAAGGCGGAGCGGCTTGTATACTTCCGACGACCAACCCTCGCCGTCATGCGTACGCTCTCTTTCGTCTTGATCCTGACCGCCCTGTTGGTCATCGCCCCTGCCTCCGCCCAGGAGATCCCATCGCCAGAAGCCTTCTTTGGCCACGAAATGGGAGCGGATCGCAAGCTTGCCCGATGGGACCGGCTCGTGGAGTACTACGAGATGCTGGGCGCGTCCAGCGAGCGGTTGACGGTGGTTACGGCGGGTGAGTCCACACTGGGGAATCCGTTTCTGGTGCTCTACATCACATCGCCCGAGAACATGGCAATGCTGGATGGGATCAAGGCCATGAATGCCACGCTGACCGATCCGCGCGGTGCTACGGAGGAAGCCATCCAGATGGCAATAACCAGTGGGAAGGCCATCGTGACCCAGTCCTACGGCCTCCATTCCAGTGAGGTGGCGGCGAGCCAGTCTGCGGCAGAGATCGCCTTCGAAATGGTCACGCGCAGCGACACAGACATGCTGCGCATCCTGGACAACACGGTCGCAATCATGATTCCGTGTTTCAATCCGGACGGGGAAATCATGATCACCGACTGGTACAATGAATATGTGGGCACCGAATACGAAGGCTCTGGGATGCCCTGGTTGTACCACCCGTACATCGGCCACGACAACAATCGTGACGCGTTCATGCAGAACACGGTGGAGTCGCAGTACGGGGCCGAATTGATGTTCCGGGAGTGGGTGCCGCAGGCCTACGTGGACCATCACCAGATGGGCGCCTACGGTGCCCGCCTATACGTGCCGCCGTACGCCGAGCCCACGCGCCCGTCCGCCGACCCATTGGTCTGGCGCGAGATGAGCTGGTACGGGGCCCACATCGCCTACAAGGAAGAACAGGCGGACCGGGCGGGTGTGGTGAATGCGGCCATCTACTCCGGCTGGGGCCATTTCGGCTTCCACTGGATTACACCGTTCCACAACATCGCGGGCATGCTGACGGAATCCGCGAGCGCGCGCCTGGCCACGCCACTCTTCGTGCATCCGGATCAACTCAGGGGCTCACGCGGCCTTCCGGCGTACGAGGAGCAGACTACGTTCCCCAACCCGTGGATGGGTGGCTGGTGGACCGTGCGGGATATTGTCGAGCAGCAGAAGATTGCCTCTTTTGCCACGCTGGACATCGCCGCGCGCAATCGGGAGACGGTCCTGACGAATTCCTACCTCAAGGCCAAACGTCAATCAGAGCGTGGCGCTGCACTTGAACATGCTGCCTACCTGATTCCCGCAGATCAGCACGACCCGTTGACCATGGAGAAGATGGTGAGCAAGCTGCTTGGACAGGGGATCGACGTGTACCGCGCTTCTGGCCCGTTCACCCACGAGTCGCGGGTCTACGGTGCCGGCTCTTATGCAGTGAGCATGGCGCAGCCCAAAATGGGCGTCGTGCGCTGGCTGCTCGGCCAGACGTACTACCCGGACAACACGTTCACGCGCAACCGCGACGGAAGCCCGATGCGCCCGTACGACATGACGACGGACAATATTTCGGAATTCATGGGTGTGACGGTATACCCGGCGGGATCGATGCCCTCTGCGAGTCTCGAGAAGGCGGTGGCGCCAGCTTCGTCGCGAGGCAGGGTGGCAGCTGGCAATGCATTTCTGCTCAGCGGCAAACTCAATGACAGCTATCGCGCCGTGAATATGCTCCTCGAGCGGGGCGCGTCAGTAGCGCGGGTGACAGGCGGCGCTGGTGCGGACAACGGTGACTTTGTGGTCACCACAGACGACGACGTCGCCGGCGATGTGGCCCTGGAAACTGGCGTCGACTTCCATCCCGTGCCAGCCGGCATCGAAACGGCGCCGGTCACCAGGCAACGGGTGGCGATGTACCAGCCCTATGGCGGCGGAAACAGCGACGAAGGGTGGACAAGGCTGACGCTTGAGACCTTCGGGTTTCCGTACACCACGATTCGGGACAAGGACATCAAGGCAGGCGGCCTGGAGAAGAATTTCGACGTGATCGTGCTTGCCAACGCGTCCCTCAGCGGGATGCTGGGCGACGATACCCCGGAGGACAACTTTGGGCGTGGGGATGCCGCCACGCCGCCGGAGTATCGGACGGGGTTTGCCAAGGCTGGCGCGGACTCACTGGAAGCGTTTGTCCTGGCTGGCGGGCGCCTCATGACGTTTGGGCAAGCCGGCGATTTGGCGCTCAAGCACTTCGATCTGCCCATCACAAACGTCATCGAGAATGTCTCCGGGACGGACTTCTGGAGCCCGGGGTCAACGCTGAAGGTGCGGGTGAACAACAACCACGCGCTGACCTACGGGATGCCCAAGGACGCACTTGCCATTCTATTCGGAGGCGGCCAGGTCTACCAGGTCAATCCTTCAGGCCGAAACGACCACATCGAGCGGTTGATCACATACAGGGAGCGGGACATCCTCCAGAGCGGATGGCTCATAGGAGAGGAGCGCATTGCCCAGAAAGCCGCCATGGTGCGGGCCCGGTACGGGAAGGGCGATGTGGTATTGATTGGTTTCCGGCCGCAGCACCGCATGCAGACCCACGGCACGTTCAAACTGGTCTTTAACGCGCTTCTGGGGTCCTAGGCCTGGACGGGTCAGGCCCATGCCTACGGGCGGGTGGTCGCTGGGACTTTTCAGCGCGGTCCTTCGCCGTGCCTATTAAGTCTTGCAGGGTTCGCAACAGGCGGGCCCGCTTGATGGGGCGGGAAATGGCCTGTTCGAATATGCAGGTTTCTCCGGACTGCGTAATCGGGCGGATGAGCAGGACGGGCGCGCGTCCTCTCAGCATGAGGCGTAATTCTTCTTGATCCAGTCCTGGCAACCAGGCGTCCAACACGATCAGGTCTATCGCTGGTGCTCTTGCGGCTCTGCTAAGGATGTCGTCGGCAGAACCTGCTTCCTCGACTTCCATCCCCCACGTGCCAGCCAAACGACGCAGTTCGCCGGAACTGGCGCTACTACCATCTGCAAGAAGGACCCGGAGTCCTGAGAGGCCAAATTCTCCAGCCTCAATCAGGGAGGGCTCAGACCCAACGACGATTCGCACCCTGAAGGTGGAGCCGCCGCCAACCGTACTCTCCACGGATATGCCACCTCCCATCAGTTCTGCCAGGCGTCGGCTTATGGGAAGGCCGAGTCCGGTGCCCCCGAAGTGGCGTGTCGTGGAGGCGTCCGCCTGGCTGAATGTCTCGAAAATACTGGACAGACTCTCGGAGGGAATGCCGATGCCGGTATCCCGAATCGAAAACTCCAGAGCGTGCTCCTGGTCCCGAGGCGTTGACGTAAGGATGACCGTAACCTGGCCCGTCTCCGTAAATTTGATCGCGTTTGAGAGGATGTTGACCAGGATCTGCCTCACGCGGGATTCGTCTCCGACAGCGCTTTGCGGGACGCCTGGTCCGACTTCATACCCGACGGAGATTCCTTTCTCGCCTGCTGCCACCCCGAACATATCAAGCGCGTCCTCGATGCAGCGGTGCGGTTCAAAGCGGCGTCGCTCCAGGACGACCCGGTGGGCGTCCAGTTTGGAGAGGTGCAGGATGTCGTCCAGTATGCAGAGCAGAGAGCTCCCGCTACGGCTGATGGTCTCCACATATTCCGTCTGTTCGGCGTCCAACTTCGTCTCTTGAAGGAGACTTGTCAGGCCGATGACGCCGTTCATCGGTGTACGAATTTCGTGGCTCATGTTTGCCAGGAACTCGGACTTGACCCGGGCGGCCTGTTCAGCCCGGCCCTTGGCGATTTCAAGCTCCCCGACACGCGCAACGTCGGTCAGGTGAAGTTGCTCCAGCCGGCGTACGGTGCGCAATTGAATCACGTGGACGACCCCGCCCAGAATGAGGGCCTTGATCAACCCCACGCAAGCAGCGGTCCACTCCGGGGACGGTTCCACCGAAAGCTGGATGGTCACCCAGGCAGCACCAATTATGGCGTACAAAAGCGCCACCCAGGTCGACGACAGCATGATGAACCCGGCGCCTACAGCCACAAGCATCAGGGGCGTGGCTGTGGAAGCGTCACCGGTCAAGTAGAGCAGGGAGAGCCCATTGGTGACCGCGAGCAGCGAGATCCCTCCCCAAATGTGATGGGCAGCCCAGGATGCGTCGGTACTGATTACCGTCTTGTGCACCCCCAGGAGAAAGGCCACGGTTGCCATCCCCAAAATCAACATCGGTATCCCTATTTCCGGGGGCAATGTCAGATAATTTAGGGTCGCCGAGACAGCATACAGGACGGCAATGCAGATTGCGCCCGGACGTAGACTGGTGTACGCGGCGGCGCGGATTCGCTCGTCCAGGACGGCGTCGCCGGTTCGTTCAATATGGTCGAAAGGATTCCACATGGGGAATCAGTGGTATCGGCCATCACGCGCTCTCCTACAGGGCAGAGCCCGGCGTCCGCCCAGGACTCAGCAACAACCGGCTTTGCCGTCTTTCTGGACCGGAGGGCAGGGTACCGTTCCGTAAGAGCAGAACACGCAGCAGTCCCCTTCAAGCGGCTTGATAAGGGCCTGACACGATGGGCACTGCCAAAAGAACTGGCACGCGTCTTCGGGCATTTCGGCCTCCGTGCTCACCTGGCAATTGGGACAGGTGAGCACGGAGCCGATGACAATGTCTGACATGCGCCGTCAGGCAGGCCTAGCGGCCGCGGTTGTTTTGGCGTCGGGATCCGCCCTTGGGCGCGCCGCCGGACCGGGGATTGTGGTTGTGGGAGCGCCCACCGCCGCCGCCCTGTCCGCCGCGACCACCCTGCTGAGCCTTGAACGTAGGCGGCCGAGGAATGGAGTGATCCGCATGCATCGCAGCTATCCGATCCTCATGGAAACTGTGATTGCCTTCGATCGGGACCTTCTGCCGGATGATCTTCTCGATGTTGTCCAGAAACTCCAGTTCATCCGCGTCACAGAAAGACAACGCCATGCCGTCTGCGCCCGCTCGGGCCGTCCGCCCGATCCGGTGGACGTAGCTCTCGGGCTCGTTGGGAAGGTCAAAGTTGATGACGTGGCTGACATCGTCGATATCGATTCCTCGAGATGCGATGTCGGTCGCTATCAGTGCCCGGACCTGACCATCCTTGAAGCCGCCAAGGGCCCTCTGACGGGCCGACTGCGACTTGTTTCCGTGGATGGCGTTGGACTGAATACCGCGCTGATTCAGGAATTTAGCCACCTTGTCCGCGCCGTGTTTGGTGCGGGTAAAGACGATGGCCCGGTCCATTAGGGGGTCATCGAAGAGCTCCTGCAAGAGTTCTCGCTTGTTGTTCTTCAGCACGAAGAGGACACGCTGCTCCACCCGGTCCGCCGTGGTTGCGGCGGGCCTGATCTCGATCCGCTCGTACTTCCAGAGAATCTGTTCCGCCAGTGTGGTGATGGCACTGGGCATGGTGGCCGAAAAGAGTAGGCTCTGCCTACGGTCGGGGAGTTTGGCAACGACCTTTCGAACGTCGTTGATGAACCCCATGTCCAACATCCGGTCGGCCTCGTCCAGGACAAAAGCGCCCACACGGTCAAGCCGAATGTGCCCCTGCTGCATGAGGTCCAGGAGACGGCCAGGCGTGGCCACGAGCGTGTGGATTCCTTTACGAAGTTTGGTGACCTGGGGCCCTTGACCCACGCCACCGAAGATGACGGCGTGTTTGTGGTCCACGTGACGACCGTAGGTCTTTATGCTCTCATCAATCTGGATGGCGAGCTCTCGCGTGGGAGTCAGAATGAGGGCGCGTGGTGAATTGGGCACAGCCCGTTCTCCCGATTCTTCAATCCACTGAAGGATGGGGAGGGTGAATGCGGCAGTTTTCCCAGTGCCCGTCTGGGCGACACCCAGTATGTCAATGCCTTGAATGGCGATGGGTATGGCCTTTTCCTGGACCGGCGTGGGAATGGTGTAACCTTCAGCTTTGATAGCGCGAAGGAGGGGCTCAATAAGCCCCAGCTCGGAGAATGAACTCAAGTTCTTAGACGATTGGTGCGTTGGCCTCGGACGGCATTCAATGGCCGTTGGGAGGGCTTGCGGGTCTCGTGGGGGCGCGCCGCTAACGAGAGAAGAGAATTGCAGACTCGGGATGTGGCGACCAGAAGAGTCTGGCGCCTACGCGCGATCGCCGAGTAGTTGGGCCGGAATGGCCAATCAGAATGTAATGGCTCCCCCGCAATAAATGTTCCCAAAGAGAGCAGGGTGGTTCCCCGTGTTCCGAATATCGACTATTATATCTATTGCTGAAGCGGACTGGCCTCAAAGTCCTTGAGCCCATCTTCATCTCCGCTAAACCGGATCTGGATTGGATTGCAGCATACTTCGCAGTCTTCGACGTAGGTCTGGGCGGAGACCATGGGTTCGAGGATCATGGAAATAGTCTCCCAACAGTAGGGGCAGGTGAACTGATGTTCGGTCGGGTCCACGGGTCTTTCCTCAATGTGAACTGAAACTCGACGGGTGGCGTTGTTGGCGCCTCCAAAGGGAATAAATGGCAGCTAGCGTGCGCAACATACCGACGTTCATTCTGATTCTTCTGGCCGTCTCAGCATGCGACTCCAGCCCGACCGCCGAAACCCCAGCACCGCCGGAGACGGGACCAGCGGGGACATGGCTGATAGACCCCATCTCCTTTCGCCTGAACCTGATTGTGGATGCCGCCAACGGCATTACGGAAGACATACAGGGCACCATCGAGGGGACACTAAATCTGTCAGAGACTGACGGCGTGCTCTCCGGGACGGGAATCTGCTCCTGGACCACCCGAAGGCATACCGCTCGACTCAGTCAGACAATCGAAGGCGCCGGGACAGAATCCGTCACCATCACCGGTAGCCTGGACGGCACGGATGCCCGCCTGGTCCTGCAAGGCTGCGCGTGGAATCAGGTTGGGTATAGAGGGTCCTTCGCCGAGGAGCGCTATGACCTTGCAATCCCGCCATCGGCCGACGGTCCGCTTTTTGGTCCAGATATCTGGACCGAAGCGCGGTTTCTGAGTGGAGATGACCCGGCTCGCATGGTACTCGCCCGGGAGTGACAACCGCCCGAGGTGCAGGGACGCGCCAGGACGCGCGAGAGGCTCAGATACTGGTAGCGGGCACGACCTTCTGGAAAAGGACGTTGTTCTCCAAGTGGACGTGTACGTGTAGGTCCTGCTCGAATTGACTCAGGTTGACATACGCCGCCCGGTAGGTGGCACATGCCCACTCCGGTGGGGTGTAGTTATCTGAAAGCTGGCGGATCTCCTCCATCAGAGCGCCAGCATGCTGGTGTTCGTCTTCCGCCCGCCGAATATCCTGGACGAGGTCGGTTGCGTTTCCGGCACGAACAGCCGGGAAGAGTTGCCCTTCTTCAAACAGCATGTGGTCCTCCATGGCGCTGGCCAGTTCCTCGAACCGGTCCGCAATCACCGCCAATTCGGGCTGCTGGTGGCCGTGGACTTTGGCCACTTTCGTGGTAAACGCCCGAATCGCGGGAATGGCGCCTCTCACAAACGAGTGGTGCACGGACTCGATGTAGTCTACCAGGAATGTCGGAGACCAGCTGGCGACCCGCGCCAGAGGCTCAGAGGGACCCAGGACCGACTGATCAAGTGCGGCGATTACCTCTGACGGTGCAGCGGCTTTCCTTGCGCAAGCTTCCTTCAGCGTGATGCCGCCACCACAGCAAAAGTCGATGCCGAACTTCTTGAGCGCGCGAGCTCGCCGATAATCCTCGGCTACGATTTCGCCTACTCGACGATCCAGCATATCAGGTACAGCTTCCATTCGACCAATTCCATTTGTTGACGGTTATATATAACGACAAAGTTGTCGTAAATACCCAAGGAGACAAAATCGTTGCCGAGACTTCACCAAAGGCGGAGGTTCTGGAAACTGCTGAGCCCAGATGTAGATTATGAACGTTCCAACCATCGGGGGCCAATCCCATGTCAGTATTCCCAGAAGTGTCGGAAGATCTTGCTGTCGCTTTCCTGCAGCAAAGCCGCGCTCAACTGAGGGACGAATACGTCCCCAAAATCCTGGCATGTCTGGCCCGGCTGTCGGAGGAGGATATCTGGTGGCGCCCAAACGATAGTTCAAACAGCATCGGCAATCTGGTCCTTCATCTCTGCGGAAATGCAAGGCAGTGGATCGTCGCGAGCATCGAGGGGCATCACGACATCCGTGTCCGAACAGCGGAATTTACCGCGGACGGCGCTTTCGATCGCGACACCCTGGGGAGGTTGCTGACCACAACCATGAAAGATGTAGACGCGGCGCTGGCGTCACTTCCTGTCGCCGCGCTGACAGAGAAACGAAGCGTACAGGGATTCGAGATGACGGTACTCCAGGCGGTATATCACGTCGTTGAGCACTTTTCGGGGCACACAGGCCAGATCACGTATGTCACGAAACTCAAGTCCGGCGCCGATTTGGACTTCTATGCCGTCTCGCCAGATGGAACGGTGAGCACGCAATGGTGAGTCGAACCCACGAAGCCACCTGATGCGGGTCGTCAAATACTTTCACGAGGAACCGGCGTCGCTGGAGTTGTTGGCTTCGGGAGAGTCGCCAGCCTCCCGAGAGCCCGCCGAAGCGATGTCTCTGGAGGCCTTTCTCCGGGCCCCGAAGTACTACCGCGGCTACCTTGCCGCGTCCGATCTGAAAGAAGGCCTGACGGGTGCCACGGCCCTGAATGATCCGTCGGTGTGGCTCAATGCGGTACTTGAAATGCTGGCCACGGAGACCGCCTATCGGTCACGACCAGGCGCCGATGCGTTTTCAACGGTCGGACTGGCTGAGGCCCTTTCGATGGGCCAAACGTCCGACTTGCTGGCAGTTGGACCCGGCCCCGCGCCGGAGTTGAACAGGATTGAGGGGGATCTGCGCCAGCGCCTTTCTGCCGTCAGGCCGCTCATGGATGCAGGTTTTACGATCCTCATCGCCGAACCCGCGACGGACGCGGTAGACTGGAGTTTCTTCTCCGCGCAACCGATGGCCGGCCGGCTGCGGACGGCATTCCAATCCGCCGGGTCCGATGCTGCTCGTTTTGTCATACCCCACCTCAAGGCACGGGCAGAGCACAAATTCTACTTTGAGAGGTATGACCTGGGCCTCTTCGAGGAATTCCGGGTGCCTTCCCCTTAAAGCCCGCGGGCGCTACCGCTGAACCGCCTGGACCTGAATGGAACCGTCAGCAAGCTCGGTGATGATCGCGTCGCGGGAGGCCGAGATTACCCGGTTCTTGCCCGTATTGCCTAGAACGATTTCGAGGCGACCGTTGGGTCCGGCAACACTCACGGTCACCGCCTCCACGACCGGTGTCGGGGGGTTGGTTGCGTTGGGATCAA
>JBLHLC010000017.1:0-83794 GCA_047619685.1 Rhodothermales bacterium | reverse complement strand
TCAGATCCCCATTGAGACGATGACCCTCGAATCACTGAAATTGCAGGCGCTTGAGGTGACAGCCAATGGCGTGGTCATCACCGATGCGACCGGCGAGAACGGCCCGTGACTATGACGCTGATGGCAGTTCTCAGAACCATCAAAGGCGCCCTGCTGTACCCAGCAGGAACGTCACTGACCAGGGTTCTCGGGTGGCTGGCTAGACAGTGCGGATGGACTGGATCTAGAGTCTCGAAGTCCGGGGCGTACCCATACTCGTTTCGTTCAGCCTGATGCCGACCTCACGCAGGGAGTCGGTATCCGCCTGGATCAGGCGATGGCAGGTCTTCAACAGCTCTGCCCCGGTGTCCATTTTTTGGACTGTCTCTACGTTGGCGGCGCGCCGGACGGCTATTTGCTCCAGCAACATGATCGGCTCGGCCTCGGGAGAGACCGGACTCCCCTGACGGCCAATGGATTCTGGAAAGTCGGTGCACTCCCGCTGCAACATCCGCTGGTACATCTCGCGGAGAGACAGAGAATCACCGGGCGGTTTCGCATCCCAGATAACCTCTGGAACCAGCGTAATAACGGCCTTCTGGGCCTCCAATTCGTCACACAGGTAGGCCATCTGCTCAAGAATCGGGTGAAGTGCCAGACTAGTGGCCCTTCCCCGCAGCCAGCGCCTTCAGGAACGGCCGGTTTTGCAGACTATGCTTGTTGTTCTCTGGCTGGTGGTCCCAGGCGTCTTCCCCAAACTGAGGGTTGCACTGCGCCGCCAGCCAATCCAGCCGATCCTTTAGTCGTTCCTTAGGCACAAGAAGACGTTCCAGACCGAAGATGGCCTCGTCGCGATCCTGAAAGGTGAGGTCGTACTCCTTGGACATCACGATGGCTTCCTCAGGACACACCTCTTCGCAAAAGCCGCAGTAGATGCAGCGGAGCATATTGATCTCAAACCACTCCGGCTCGCGCTCCTTGGGGCCCTCAATCTCATGGGACTTCATGGAGATCGCCATCGGCGGACAGGCACGGGCACACAGGTTGCAGGACACGCAGCGAGGTTTGCCTTCCTCCTCTACCAGAACTGGCCGTCCTCGATAGGCATCCGGTGGATACCACTGCTCTTCTGGGTACTGGAAGGTGTACACCGGATCCTTCATCCTCCGCGCGGAATAGGCAAGTCCCTTCAGGACCTCCGGGAGGTACATCCGCTCCCAGATGTTGAGCGTTCGCTCGTTCTTTTTTGCGGTATTGACCGGGGTGCCGCCCATCGGGACTTCTTGGATTCGTTAGCATGCAATGTACGGCAGATTCTCAACGGGTTCGCGCGGGCGCGCCCGTCCAATCCGATTTCAAACGGGCTTGATAGTTCGCCACCTTGGAGAAAGGCCCGCCTTCTGATGAGGGCGGGCCTTTCGCATGTCTGCTATTTCTGGCGAAACGAGATCACGATGGGGACGCCCTCGAAGTCATAGGACTCCCTCAGCCGGTTCTCCAGGTACCTGCGATACGGCTCCTTGATGCCCTTCGCGTAGTTGCAGAAGAACACAAAGACCGGCGGATTCTCCTTGGTCTGGGTCACGTACTTGATCTTGACGCGCCGATCCCGGTACATCGGAGGCAGATGCTTCTCTATGAGCGGGAGCATGGTCTCATTGAGCTGGCTCGTAGCGATGCGCTTGTGCAGGCGCTCATTCACGCCGAGAACCGTCTCCAGGAGTTTGCCAGTGCGCTGGCCCGTCAACGCCGAAAACGTGACGATGGGCACGAAGTCCAGCGTCTTCAGGCGGTCCCTGATCTTGGCCTCGTAGTCCCGGACCGAGTTCGTCTCCTTCTTTTCGACCAGGTCCCACTTGTTCAGACCGATCACGAGTCCCTTGCGGAGGTTCTCTGCCAGCTTCAGAACTCTGATGTCCTGAGATTCCAGGCCCTCAACCGAGTCAAGAAGGAGAACAGCGATGTCGCAGGACTCAATGGCACGCTCCGTCCGGAGGTGCGCATAGAACTCCACATTCTGGGTAACCTTGGTGCGCTTGCGAAGCCCAGCCGTGTCCACCAGGAGAATTTCCTGTCCGTGATACTTCAACACGGCATCAACGGCATCGCGCGTCGTGCCACTGATTTCGGTCACGATGGAGCGCTCTGTGCCCAGCCACGCGTTGGTCAACGAAGACTTTCCCACATTCGGGCGGCCGATCACGGCTACCCGTAGACGGTTGTCCACGCGAGGGGCGCCTGGCGGCAGAACCGCCACGATGGCATCCAGAAGATCGCCTGTTCCCATCCCGTTGATGGAACTCGCGCCGTAGACCTCCCCCAGGCCCATCTCGTAGAACTCGGAGGCCCCCCAACTACGCTCCTCGTTGTCGGCCTTGTTGGCCAGAACAATGACCGGCACGTCTGCTTTCCGCAGCAAGGTGGCTACGTCCTGATCCAGGTCCGTGACCCCGACGGTCACGTCCACGACAAACACAATGGCATCCGCTTCGTCTATCGCAATGGCGACTTGCTCCCGGATGGCGGCTTCGAACCGATCCTCGGAGTTGGCAACAAAACCACCGGTGTCCACCACCGAAAACTCGCGCCCACCCCACTCACAGTGTCCATAGACGCGGTCGCGCGTGATGCCCGGAAGGTCATCCACGATCGAGTCGCGGCTCTCCGTGAGTCGATTGAAAAAGGTGGACTTGCCGACGTTGGGTCGGCCTACGATCGCTAATAGAGGCATTCGACTTTCACCGCAAGTCAAACGGGCCGTTCCTGATCCGGCGGCGAATTCGGTGGGAAGCCGCGCCTGACCTATGCCCGTTCTTTCCGCTCCAGATACAGAGCCCGCATCAGCATAAAGGCGGTCTCCGCGGTCTCCGTGGTAAACCAATAGTTGATGCCTGCCCCGACGGCCGCGCCGGCAATCGGGATGGCCTGCGCGATTTTTCGTCCCAGGATATTCTTGGCGATCTCCCGCGGAAGGTGCCGATTCTGCTCGCGAAAAGTCCTGCCCACCCGGCCGCGGTACTCCTGGTCTCGTGCCAGCGCCGCGCCGGCCACACTGGCCTCACGCATGGCGTCATTCTTGGCCTCTTTGCTGCTCGAGGAGGCAACGTTGAAGATGGACAAAACCAGGGGACGATTGTCCTCACCGGACATGTCAAACCCGTAACTCGCGCCTATCTGCTGGATCAAACGGAGGTTGATCGTGAACAGCAGCGGGATGTCGGCGGCAATGAGCATCGCCCCACCCAATCCTGTGCCACCGCCCTCAACCGCCGCCAGAAGCGCGTTTTCGGTGGTATGTTCCTTTGCCAGAACGTCCAGTACCTCGAGCGGCGCGTCGCGAAGTTCGATGATTTTCTGGACATCCAACCCTTTCTTGCGGGCCTCAGTCAGTACGCCGGAGACATCGTACGTCCACTCGGATGCGTCATTTAGCAGGGACAGCATTTTGCTGACCACCTCATCAACCTGAGACTCCATGTCTTCGGTGATGACCTGTTTCACCACCCAGTCCATGGGCTGCATGGCCCAATTCAGGAGGGTCGAGACGAGTCCCGCGTCTCCGTGCTGCCAGGTCTCGACTTGCCGTCGAGCCTGTCTTTCGTAGTCGGTCAGGCGCATTAGATGCCAGTGTTCGCTTGGCGGAAGATACCGCCTTGCGGCCCAGGCGCGCCCGGACCGCTACATCATCATGTCGTACTTCTTCAGGAGACGGTACATCGTCGCCCGTCCAATTCCCAGTTCCACAGCAGCACGGTCCACGTTGCCATCGCAAAGCCGGTAGGCCCGCTCTACTGCCCGCCTCTTGAGATCGTCCAGCGAAACAATATCATCAGAATCCTGCCCAAGCACGATCCCAGATACGCTGGAAGAAGAAGCTGCATTCAGTATACCCTCGTCATCCAGATCAAGTTGCGACGGGGTAAAGGTTGACTCGGCTGCCTGCGCCAGTGTCATCCGGTCCGCCCACGGCGAAATCCCCTGACCGTGGGTCAGCATCAGATCAGCCGCAGAGATTTCATCGGTGTCGGAAAGCAGAATGGCTCGTTCAACGGCACTCTTCAACTCCCGAACATTACCCGGCCACGCAAAGCTGGCGATGGCGTGGCGCGCTGCCGCGGAAAATTTCTTCCCCTTGAATTCCTGATGGTTCTTCATGTACTCCTTCAGGAAATAGTTGGTCAGCACGATGACGTCCTGCCCGCGCTCGCGCAGTGGTGGCAGCGGGACCGGGTACTGGAACAGGCGGTAGTACAGGTCCTCCCTGAACTTTTGTGCCCTGATCATCTGGACCACGTCTTTGTTGGTCGCGCTGATCACGCGGGCGTCGAACGTGATGGTGTCGTTGCCACCCACCCGAACCAGTTCGCCTTCCTGGAGCGCGCGGAGCAGTTTGGCCTGCAGATCCAGGTCCAACTCACCGATCTCGTCCAGGAATATTGTGCCCCCGTCGGCCTGCTCGAACTTCCCGATCTTGCGGGCATGAGCGCCGGTGAAGGAGCCCTTCTCGTGACCGAAGAACTCACTCTCCATGAGGTCTCTCGGGATGGCCGCGCAGTTGACAACCACAAAGGGGCCGCGCTTGCGGGGAGAACTGTAGTGAATGGCCTTGGCCACCAATTCCTTACCGGTCCCTGACTCTCCGTGGATGGCTACCGTCAGATCGCCCCGCAGGGCCTTCTGAATCATCCGGTACACCTTCTGCATGGCCGGGCTCTCCCCGATCAGACCTGTCACCGAATACTTTTGGGCTACTTCAACCCGCAGCGTGGACACTTCCTTTTCAAGCGACACCTTCTCAAGGCAATTCTTGACGATGGCATCCAGCTTTACCAGATCGTCCTGCCCCTTGGTGATGTAGTCGTAGGCGCCGAGCCTCATGGCTTCCACCGCGGTTTCGACGACACCCTGTGCCGATACCATGATGATTGGCAGTTCGGGGCGACGGGCAACAATCCGACGCAGAACCTCAATGCCATCTATCCCCGGCATCATGATGTCACACAGGATCAGGTCCGGGTTCTTGACCATGTTGCGCAACAACTCCTCGCCGCTGGCGAACGCCTCGACCTCATAGTCAGGATTTTTGTCGAGCCTGTAACTCAACATCCTGGCGTAGTGTCTGTCGTCATCTACGACGAATATCCTGTATTTCATGACCGAGGGGATCAGGTTAGAGTGTGTTCCACACGTCGTGGAGACACGGTTCAACCCGGTGTATCGGCCAAAGCAGGCAATCTTAAAATGAGACGCCCGTTGAAAGGCGTGCTAACTGATCAGTATCAGCCCGGCGATCCCCACCACGAAGCAGTAGGCGGCGAAATATTGGAGCCTGCCACGGCGCACAAAATCCAGCACGAGATGAATGGCCCCGATCCCGCTGATGAAGGCCACCAAAGCGCCCACCAGAATGGGCATCCAGGAGACATCTGATGCTTCCAACAACTCGCCGGTCTTGAGGAGTGTGGCGCCGATCACGACCGGGAGCAACATCAGGAACGAAAAATCGGCAGCTCGTTCAGGCTCCACATCCATGTATAGGGCGGTGCAAATCGTGGATCCAGACCTCGAAATGCCCGGAATCATCGCGAACGCCTGCGCTACCCCGATTACCAGTGCGCGGATTGGCCCCACATCCTTGGTGGTATCCTTCTTGAGTCTGGTCAAGAGCAGCATCAGCCCCGTCACCAACAGCATCCCTGCGGCAAGACGCGGTGATCCAAAGGCGGCCTCAATGGAGTCCTTGAACATCACGTAGGCCGCCCCGGTCGGAATGAGGGTCAGCAGGATGAGCATGGCGATGCGAAATTCAGGCCGGTCCCGATAATGGTCGGCCAATCGGGACGGTGTCATCAAGGATCGCACGGTCTCCGATATGATGGCCCACACACGCACCCGGTAAACCGCCAGGATGGACATGGTCGTGCCGAAGTGGACAAACACTTCGAACACCACGTCCTCGCCGGGATCCAGACCCAGGATGTGGGCCCCCAGCACCAGGTGTCCGGAGGAGGACACCGGAAGAAATTCAGTCAGGCCCTGGACCAGGCCCAGAATTATGGCTTCCCACCAGTTCATGCTTATCGGAAATTGGGAGGGTGTTCGAGGTGAAACTTCGTTCGCCGCTGGTATTCGATCGCGGCGTCCAGCAAGAGTCCTTCATCATAGAGGCGGCCGATGAAGGAAACGCCGGTGGGCAGCTTTCCATCCGGATCGTCGGTCATCGGTCGGAATCCGCTCATGACCGTGATGGCAGGGTGGCCCGTGAGATTGGTCACCGAGCCGTCGGCTCCGCTCGGTGCGATCAGAAAATCGAATTCCTGCATCAGAGAATCCATACGAACCAACAGGAGCGACCGGTGACGATTGGCCTGGATGTACTCGGACGCGGGGATGAATCGGGATTGGCGAAGTGAGTTCGCTCTCGAACCGCCAGTTTGCCAAAAAAGGGAATCGTCCTGGTTGGTCTGCAGAAGCTCATCGAAAACAGCGCCCGATTCCGCCCGGATGACAGTCCCTATCACGCCGCCCCAACTCAGCGGTCCAGGCAAGGCGGCGGAGTCAACCCGCGCCCCCATCTCGCGGAACAGTTCCACGGCTTCCATTGCGTTTCGTCCAGTGGCTGTGGTGTCGCTGTCGAACGCTGCCTTGAGGTACCCAACCCGAAGCTCCGACCAATCGCGCTGACCGCCCACCACCAGCGGCGCCGCTATGGTCGAGGGATCGTTGGCGTCAACGCCTCGGATGGCGTCGAACACCAGGGCACAGTCCAGCGCATTGCGACACATGGGTCCTATCTTGTCCAGACTCCACGAGAGGGTCATCGTACCATAACGCGAGACCAGTCCATAGGTGGGCCGCAAGCCGGTCAGGCCGTTCCTGCTGGATGGCGAAATGATGGAGCCCCATGTCTCCGTCCCAATGGCAAAAGGCACCAGGCCCGCCGCGGTCGCCGATCCGGGGCCGGCGGACGAACCGCTGGCTCCCGTTGTCGAGTCCCAGGGTGTCATTGTCCGGCCACCAAACCACCTGTCCCCGTTGGCAAGTTCTCCGCTCACCAGTTTTGCCAACAGCACCGCGCCCGCCTCGTCAAGCCGGGAAATCACGCCAGCCGTCCGGTCGATGACCTGATCGCGATACGGCCCGGCGCCCCACGTGGTCGGGTACCCGGGCACCGCCAACAGGTCCTTGGTGCCGTAGGGAATCCCGTGGAGCGGCCCACGCCACATGCCCGCCGCGATCTCCCTGTCGGCCTTCCCGGCTCGCTCGCGTGCCCGTTCCTCGGTGAGTGTGACGACGGCCTTGAGTTGAGGATCAAACTTTCGGAGCCGCGCCAGGAAATACTCGGTGAGTTCGAGAGAGGTGGTGTCGCCCTGCCGGAGGAGAGCAGCCAACTCGGCCACCGTCATGTAGGCAAACTCCCCATCAGCTGGCCGCTTCACGGAGATTGGGAGTTGCAACGCAACCTCGTCGCCGCCGGCAGGCATTTGAAAGCCGGCAGGTCGCGGCTCGAACCACAGCACGGGTGCAATCGCGTTGTCCAACGGATGCTCTCGCAACTCCAGGTAGCTGGTGAGATTACGCCTCAGGTTGGACTGAAGCGTTTCGATCTCATCGTCGGTGAAGGCGAGCCCGGCTACCTTCTGGGCCCCTTTCACATCACCCTTGGAGAACGGGGCGGTGGAACGACAGCCTACCAGAACCATCACAATGGCAACAAGAAGCGATCCTTTCATGGCGTTTATTCGGCGGGTGACGGCAGGCCAGGCGGGACGATGACCACCTCTTCGCGTTCAACAAGCACAGCGCCCACGAGGCCTTTTCTGGGCTTCCGAACATACTTCCTTTCCGTGACGATTACCGGCACCAGTCCGGAGCCGCGGGCCTTGCTGTGAAAGGCTGCGATGGAAGCCGCAGCCTCAATGACGTCCGGGCCCGGCATGCCTGTCTTTCCGGGCCTGCGCAACACGGTGTGGGACCCGGCCACGCCGCGGGCGTGCATCCATATGTCGTGCTTCTGGGCGTGTCGAAACGTGAGTTGGTCGTTTTGCTTCGCGTTCCGCCCAACCCAGACCACGTCGCCGGAGGGCAGGATGTACTCGCGGAAAGGGACCGAGTTGGTCTTCCCCCCTCCGGCACCCGCTCCTCGAAGGGATGCCAGGGCATCTTCATTGTCCTTGGTGAAGGTCCGCAAGGTTTTTCCGTCCTCGATCAGTCGAATCTGGGTACGAAGGCCAGCCGTATCCGCGGCGAGTCGACGGGCGGAGTCGACTCGCTTCTCCGCCTCCTCACGAGCCCTTCGGCTTCGGCGAGCCCTGTCGTAGTACCGATTGGCATTCTCGGCGCCCGTCAACGCGGGATCCATCGCAATCTGAACGGCCCGGCCGTCACCAAAAAGATCAGGCGCGGTCACTGACTCACTGCCCGCGCGAGCTGCGGCGAACGAGGCCATCAAGAGATGCCCCCAGTGTTCGTACCGGTCCGCGCGCGATGTCTTGGACAGTTCGCGTTCCATCGCAAGGAGTCCGTCAGCCGCGCGGGATGCCGCCACCTCGATGGCCTGAAGGAGCGGGTCATACCGCGAGCGAAAACCTCGCTCGGACAGCGTGGCCCTAACGAATGCGGACACCGCAGCACTGACGGTATCAAAGACCTCCGGCTCTCCGGGCTCATTCGTGAGGGGAATCAGGGACAAGGCCACGGGAGATCGTCCGTCCCGATAGAGAACCGGCTTCGGGTCCTCCAACTCCCCCCTCACCTCCAAAATCCCGGCCATCACCTTTTCCATCTCGGCCGGCCCGAGGAGGCAAGCGTCAGCCACATCCAGATTGGCTCGCACCTCGACCTCCGCGGCCAGCCACTGATCGAACAAGGGGACTGCCCGCGAAATGGCCTTGGCGACAGGTTGCGCCCCCTTGGGCCATCGCTCCGTCAGCTCCTGCGCCGAAATGGGCGAGGGTGCCGGGCGGCCAGTCGGCATTTCTTCGGGCGGTACCTTTCCCCGGAATGCCTCTTTTACGTCGCCGTCTGGCCCAGCCAGTACAACATTGGGCTGCGATCCAAACAGCAGCATCCTGATCCGGTGCCCGCCGTGCGTCACCAGATCCATAATCCGGTCCAGATCCGCCACTTCTACCGCGGTTATGCGCTGACCGTAGACGGACCTAAATAGGGGTGTCACGTTTTTCTTGGGCTTTCCGAGACCGTCCTGCAGCAGGCAGTAGGCCATCCCTGGCTTGGCGGAAATCCGAAGTGCAATGTCTTCGCCTGAGGCGCTGGCAAGGCTGAGCGTGAGTTCGTCCTTCGAGGATGAGTACGCGTCCACGATGGTGGCTCCGGTCAACCCGGCAGAAGCCCCCCACTCTCGGGAAAGGGCCCGAATGACGTAGTAGCTCAGAAGCACGGTAAGAGGGGTCCCCCGGCACCGATCACGTCTTGGGTGCCTTTTTCATGGGCGCTTTACCGCGCACCTCGGAGACGACAGACAGGATCCAGATGGCCGTCCAACCAGCCGCCTCCCAGTACCACGCATGATATAGCAGCACCATCACGCTCGCCGCATAAATGACGTGATAGAACAGGTGCGGCACGCCGCTGGCGCTGGGGGTGACTTTGCTGGCCACCGAACCCAGTTTGAGCAACAACATGAGCGGCGTGTAGACCCAGACGATCCAGGCCGCCCAGACGTATGCGCCAAATGTCGCGGCCAAAATGACCAGCACGACGGCGAGGTCGATTATTACGTGGCGCAGCCAGCCCATTGCGATGCCTGAAAGTGCTTTTAACTGATGGTAAGCCGAAGTATATACACGCATGTGGACTCGTGCGAATAGATCCGGCGCTCTTTGGCTTGTCATGCTGGCAATTCTCTTGCCGGGATGCGAGAGATTCGGCATCGGGACGCCGGCCGCCGAGACCGGCTCCCTGGCGGTAGAGGACTCGGTTTCCGCAGCCGCCCTGTCTGTCGGAGGTCCTGCTGGGTCTACCGGAGCCCGCCGCGACACCCTTCTGGGAGTCCTCCCCCTCGGCGTTATTCGACCGCCCGCGGACGACGCAGACCCGGGACCCGACGCGGCTCTGGCAGTCTTGAGCCCTCCGTCAGGCTCGCCGGTTGTGGCGTCAGACAGCCTGGCCAAAGTCGTAGCCGCACTGGTTCTGAACGAGCTGCGCGGTCAGTTCCGCGATACCCTCATTGTGCGTCTGGACACGCCCTCCGTAGCCGGTACCGACACGACCTCTTCCAGGCCCGTTGAGCGCATTCAGGAGGGACTCCGAAACGTCGGCGCACGAATTGTCTTCGCCCTCTTGGTCATCCTGGGGGCCTTCTACATCCTTCAGGGCATTCTCTGGATCCTGGAGGCCATAGCCGATCGAAGCGCCAATCGACGGCTCTTCTTCAAGCGACTCATCCCGATCGTGCGGATGGTGATGTGGGCGATCGTCATTTATTTCATCGTGACGAGTGTCTTCGAGGTGGACCGAAACGGGCTTATTGCCGCTTCGGCCGCCCTGGGTGTGGGTATCGGTCTGGCGGCCCAGGACCTGATCAAGAACCTGCTCGGCGGCATCATTATAATTTTCGACGCTCCCTTCCAGGTCGGGGACAAGGTCAGTGTGGGAAACACCTATGGCGAGGTGAAATCCATCGGCCTTCGTTCTACCCGAATCGTGACGCTCGAGGATAGTCTTGTTTCCGTCCCCAACTCGCAAGTCGTGGACGGACAGGTTGCCAATGCCAATGCCGGCGTCCTCGATTGCCAGGTAGTAACGACGCTCTGGTTACCTGGGTGGACGGACGCTTCGCTGGCGAAGAAGATTGCCTACGAGGCCGCTGCAAACTCCCGGTATGTATTCCTGGACAAGCCTATCGTCGTTCACATCCGCGATGAGTTTCGTGAGACCTTCCTGACGAAGATTGTGGTCAAGGCCTACGTACTTGACCACCTGTACGAGTCCGCCCTGGAAACGGATATCACGGAAACCGCCAAGATGGGATTCCTGAAGGCAGGACTCCTTTACCCCGTTTACGGCCTGGAAACGCCCGATGACATCTTGGGCCGAACCGGGCCCGGAGGTGACGCATGAGCGGCCAGAACCAATCGGTCTGGGCTGCCCCGCTGGCGGACCACCGCGCTGCCGAGGAAGAGCTCGACCGGGCCAGGGCAGAGCTTGAATCGGCGCTTGCCTCAATCCTGGAGGCCTGGACGAGTTCGGTAGAGCGTGACGTCCTGAGCCCGTTTCAAACCATCCTGGATGAGGTCGAGGAGTCTCATACAAGACTGCGTGCCGAACTCGTCTCGGCGCTGGAGCAAATTGCTTCCGATTCTGCCGCCTCCAATGCGCTCTCCGATGCCACCGACTCCGGAGATCCACCCTCATCACCAACCGACGGTTCAGCCTCCCCGCGTCCGATCTCGGACAAGGGGCGGCATGCCCACTACACCGCGGTCTCCGCATATGTAAAGGCAGTGCACGATGCGTGCTTTGAACGGGTGCAGGAATATCTCGGTGATGCCAATCCGGCCATCGCCTTGGAACAGCTTCTGGACCGGACCCAAGACCGGATCGCAAAGGCTGCTGCCCAACTCCCCTCGGATTCGCTTCTTCCGGTGGGACTCCAATTGATGCACAAGGCAGAGCATGACGGGGTCGGCATTGGGGCGAGGAAGGGCCTTCATCTTCTCGGGCGGTCTTTCAAGCGTGCCAGCCGGACTTTCCGTAACAGAGTCGGGAAGGCGTTTGGGAAGGCCGAACGGCAGTTGGCCCGACCGACGAGGCGTTGCGATCCGGCCGAGGTAGCCAAGTCGAGACTGGCGCAGCAGTTGCTTCCGGCCCTGATGGAAGCGCACATCCTGCCGCGCAACTGGCTCCAGGATCAACTCAAGACCCTGGAACGGTCTGCCTGGGCTTGGACGGCTGGCGGTCTCCGGTTTGTGACGGACCTGGATCTCCCCGAGTACCATGTCACCAGCGCCATTCGCCTGCGCTGGCCCAAGTCAACAGCAACACCTGCCAAAGCCCTCCCCGAGCCGACATTTGCTGCCGTCCTGAAATTTGATTGCGGGGACGCGCCCGTTATCGCCAGACCGGACCTCACCGAGGTCTTTCAAGCGCTTGCCACAGATCTCGCCGTTGCCGGGACTTTCCTATACCGAGGTTTCGGAACGTCCGGGTGGCCGGCCCATCCCGAGCCACCCCCGGCCTTTGCTCGCGACAGGCTGTTCCTCTGTGACGGCCTTCTGGACCTCTATCACGGACTGAGGGACGTCGAAGACGGGCTCCTGGGCGAGATCGCGTTCCAGGCCCTCATCCCTCTCGAAAAGACGTACGACGCCATCAAGGCTCAGCTTGGTGAGATCGAAGCCGAGGCGCACCGGCTCATCGACCGACAAAAGAGACGCGGGCCGGCTGGACACGCCAAATTGGTGCGTGAACTTGAGAGCCTTCTTGAAAGGAGCGAGGACATAGACCGGCTCTACAGGGACTTGCCGGGCCTCTCCTCCGCAGACCGGGCGCTGAGTAGCCCCGGTGACGGCGCATGGCGCGGCGTCCTGAAGCGTGTCGCGCTGCTTCCGGACGGTCTGCACCTGAGGGGAGCTGTCGGCGAAAGAACCCGCTCGTACAACGCCGACCTGAGGGGTACGGCGCGCTCGGCATTTGAGCGCCCCATACCGCCCCGGATTGAATCTGCCGCCGATCCGCTTCGCCGATCAGTAGCCAAGGTCTGGAACGAGACCGAGCAGGTACAGGATGTGGTGAGGAACACCATTCACACAATTATTCAGCAACTCAGCGAAGGCGAGACGGAGGACCCTGTTGATGAGGTCCCGCTCTCGGTGGTTGATTCCGACCTGAAGGGCCTGGTTTCGCGTGGGATGGACCGGGCTGCCGAGTCGCTCGAAGACCGCTACCAGGCCCTGGGGCCGGACTGGGCCAACCTCGTCACTCGGGTGCACCGCGTACTCGCCGACGACTGGAACGCGACTTTCCGCGCGGTTCAATCTGACGACTTCCTGGCCAAGCGACTTCTGAGAATTCAGATTGCGGCCGTCCGGCAGTCCGAGAAGACCAGCAAGCAGGTCGCGGCTGCGTGGACGGCAGGTGTTGGACACACGGTGGCCGGGTTTCGTTTGGTACGGACCAGGGCAAGAAACCTCATTCGATTCGGGCGGACGGTTGTGGGGGTCAGTACCGCCACGACCGAGGAGCGGCACCTGGCGCTGGATACCGTCGCGAGTGCACGGACGCTTTACGCCCAGCTCCCGCTGGTTTACAGAAGGCTTTTCTCCGTGGATCCGGTGTCGGACCCAGGCCTGGCCGAGAACCGAGTGGAGGACCTGAAGTCTGCCGAGACGTTCATCGAACGTTGGCGGTCTGACCTGGGAGGGGGAGTTCTGGTTGTTCATGGCCCCCTTGGCTCGGGACGCACCTCCTTCCTCAGGCTACTGGACTCGGCCCTCCGAGATGACTTGCGGACCATCCGCCTGTCATTGGACCGCCGACCACCACACGAACGGGCCCTGGCAAGCGTCCTGGCGCAGGCTCTGTACCCGGATGAACCGTTCGAGGGTGGCTTCAGCGACCTGGAGGTCCTTATACGGACTCGGGAAAAATTGAGAGGCACCCTCGTTCTGGTGGACAACCTCGAAATGCTCCTGTTTCAGTCGGCCGGCGGTACGGAGCTCCTGAACAAGCTTTTGTTGTTCTGGATCAGGACAGATGACCGGGTCGCGTGGTGCGCAACCTCGGGGTCCTTGGCATGGCAGTTTGCAACCAAGGCCGCCACCGGGGCATCCCGGCTGGCCGTATCACACTCGCTGACTCGATGGTCATCTCCTTCGATTGCCGAACTGATCCTCCGCCGACACCGCCGGAGTGGCGTTTCACTGGTATTTGAGACCCCGGATGATCATTCGACCCTCGTGAAGCAACGCCTGCGCCGCGCCAAGACCCCACAGGATGCCCAGCGCATCCTGGCCTCGGAGTTCTTCGACGGGCTGTTCAAGGTCGCCGGCCAGAACCCCAGGCGAGCCCTCTTCGAGTGGATACGTGCCGGCACATTCAGTGAACACGGAGACCTGCTCACCCTTCGCCCCATCAAGCCGCTCTCCTTCAGCTACCTGCAGCAGTTCGAGAATGACGTCGCCTTTACCCTGCGCGCGTTCATTTTCCACAACATCCTGACCGTAGAAGAACACGCCCTCATCTTCCGCTCCACAGAGGCCGGCTCCATAATGGCCTTCGAAACCCTCCTGTCCGAAGGCCTACTCGAAGCCCTCGACCCCGTAGAAGGCGCCGCCATCGTACCAGGAGTCCGCTACCGCCTCCGCCGCCTGGTCCTGGAACCCGTAATCCGCTCCCTGGAAGAAAGGAACTTCGTCTACTAGGCAGGCAGGCTGTGCGCGCGCGGCGTCGCGGAGGCGCACGCGGGCAATGATGGCTAGCGACATTGGCGTGTCAGAAGGCCCCCGCCTCAGCATCAAACGGGGTACTATCATGCTCAACTAGGCCGGGTCTCGCGTCTCGCCGAACCCGAAGCTCAAATATGTCGGGGCGCGAATAGTGACCCGCCGTGTCCAATTGCCACCTGGGGCCGATGAGTTGGTCCGGTTGGACATCTGCGTACAGGATCCCCTCTTCGCCATCCAACGGTCCTGCCACGATTTTGCCGTCCGGGTCGACGATGAGACTTAGGCCCGGGTTGAGCGAGCCTTCGATCCCGGTCATGTACTCGGCTTTGAAGTCCAGATCGTCTGGTATGTCATCCATATGGAAAGACTGGCAAGACCCGATCACGAAGCACCGGCCTTCCTTAGCGACGTGCCTCATAGTCGAAATCCAAGGCTCGCCGCGGTCCCAAGTCGGGGCTACGTGAATCTGCTCACCCCGCGCAGTGAGGAGGTGGCGAGCCAATGGCATGTAGTTCTCCCAGCATAGAAGTCCGCTAAGGCGCCCAAACGGGAGTTCAAATACTTCGAGATCGCTGCCCGCTGCTTGGCCCCAGACTAGCCGCTCGCCAGCAGTGGGAATCAGCTTTCGGTGCTTTCCCAGGACCTGACCATTAGGGCCTAGATACAAGAGCGTATTAAAAAGCGTAGAGTTACTGCCCTCTGAATTCCGTTCGTTTACGCCGATGGTTACGGTGACCCCACAATCGCCCGCAGCCTGGGCGAGGCGACTGACCTCGGGTCCTGGAATTGCCACCGAGTTAGCGTGCAGCCGGGAATACAGCGCTCTTAGGTCGTGCGTCTTGCCCGGCGGGATAAACCACACCCAAAGGGGGTATCCCGGTACAAACGCCTCCGGGAACGAGACGAGGGACGCTCCAGCCTCAGCCGCCTCCTCGATGAGTCGACAGGACTTGGTGATTGTGGCCTCCAGGTCCAAGAACACCGGAGTGGCTTGGACGGCCGCGATTTTGAATGGTTGTCTCACGGGTTCAAAGCCTCAACATATGAGCGGGCATACGTGATCTGGGGCAAGTCCGCGGTTGCCGACCGGGTCAGCTCTAGAACTTTCTGGAAGTAACGGCTCGCCAGGGACAGAGAACCCGCACCCTCGGCTGCGAGAGCGATTCCAAAGAGGGCATTGAGCCGATTGGGGCTCCTGGACAAGGATATTTCGTAAGCTGAAATTGCTGCTTCAAACGCCCCCGTCTCCCGGAGCATGTCTCCCAATAGCTCGCTTGCGTGGGTGACTTCGTTGGGATATAGCGGGTGCTTGAACGATCCAGACTCCAATGCTACCGCTGCCTGCATGGAAGAAATGGCGGACAGAGTATCTCCGGAACGGAGCGAACGCCAAGCCTGAACGCTCGTCCTTTGAATCGCTATTTCATTCTGCCAATACGAACCCCAACTCCCGAGATCATTCTCCATCTGTCTCAGTTTTGCGATGTCGGCCTCCGCCTCCTGGAAACGGCCCAAGTTTACCAAGCCCATTCCACGGGCGAAGAGGGTTGGCGCGATGAACGGATAGAGGTCATCGGCCGGGTAATTTCCCGCCTCCCAGCCGAAGGTCTCATGCGTTGGCAGCTGCAGACCTGCAGCGCGCTCCCAATCGCGACGTTCTACGGCAAGTCTCGCCGGAACTGCGGAGAAGGCGTACACAATCGCTGCCCGATTGGAGGTCTGAAACGGTGGCTGAAGCGCGGTCAAATTGTCCAGAACAGCTTCGGCCTCGCCGTCTATTCCCATCTGGAGGTATGCGTATGCCAGATAGTCCAAGGCGTGGGTGTAGTGAAGACTCACGGCGCCCATGTCCCGCGAAAGGTCAAGGGCAGCATCGCCCGCCTTGATGTTATTGGCCGCCACCTCGTCCCAGAGACCGAGCAGAGTGAAAATATGGGTCGACATGTGCAAAGCGTGAGTCACCTGCGGGCCGATCGACGCATAGTTTCGTGCTACCTCAAGTGCACCTTCTGCGAGTGGCGGGAAATCGTAAGCATGTATGAGATAGTGGTGTGCCCCGGGGTGGTTGGGAGACGACTCGAGTATGCGTTCCAACAGAGGTCCAACTTCTCTCTGGATCCGATGTGACTTGTCGCCCTGGGGCGCTTGCGTAAGCTGAGCAAGGGAATAGAACGCCGTCGCCTCCTTGTCCTCTGGATACACGTTGTGAACCGCCTGCCAAGCCTCTGCGAAGGCTGCCAGTCGCGCCTGTTCAGACTTGTTGAGCCCGTCGTCGAAATATGCCGCGATGGTCGATATGTAGGCCCGTTCCCGATTGGTCGGGGAACCGGTGGTCATCCCGCTTTCGGCAAGACTGCGCCCGAGTTCGAGGTTTTCCGAGCTCGGGCGATCCGGCCACAACGGATGGAAGAGTGACATACCATGCCCCCAATGTGCGATTGCACAATCAGTGTCGGCATCGGAGGCGGCGACAAAACTTCTCCTCGCAGGCTCGTACATCATGTTGTGAAGGAGAGCAACACCTCTCTCTACGAGTGGGGCAGCCGCCGCGTTGCAGGATGTGGGGAAGCTCACTCCACCCAAGGAAACTCTCGTCAGGAGGGTGTCCGAACTGGAGGGCTCGGTCGAGCACGATAGTGCTCCGAGAAGCGACAGGGAGAGGGAGAGGGAGAGGAAGATGGGAGCAATGGATCTCAAAATTTCTACCGGCTGATGGATTTGCGGCGAGGGGCAGGACTGCTCCCAGAGACGATACTAACGGCTTGGCGCGAGTAATGCTAGGAGGCTCGCAAGTCCGCAATGTGCGATGGTTATAGATCGGACCGCCGAGTTAACCGGGCCGCCGGAGTCGTCGCACCATTCTCCAGCCCATCCTCTATCTCGCCCTATCGAGTACTATGGATTCCCGCCATCAATCGAATTCGACTCTATGCGTCGTCGCCAAGCGTTCATCATACCAGCCATGTTTTGGATGCTGGCGTGTTCATCACCGGAGTCAGATCAAGCTCCGCTTACTGCTGATTTGTCCAATCCCTCATGGGTGACTCAATATCAAGACTCGACCTTGCTCTTCGTTGGAATGTCGGTCGTTAACGAAGACGTCGTCTGGGTTTCGGGTCAACCGGACGCAGTAGTTCACACAGTCAATGGCGGCAAGACCTGGAGCGTCCAAAAAATTGCTCAAAACGACTCTCTCCGGTTTCGAGATGTGCACGCATTCTCTCCTGAAGAAGTGGTGATCGCTTCACTTGGGCCCGGAAGTTTGGCCAGGTTATACCGCACCAACGATGCTGGGGAATCATGGAGTCTGGTTCTTCAGGCGACCGAACCGGACAGATGGTTCGATTGCTTCTCGTTTTGGGATCACCGTGGCTTCATGGCTGTCAGTTCGAACGGTGGCATGATCATCATGCAGACAGAAGACGCGGGGAGATCCTGGTCTGAAGTACCTCAATCCGCGGCACCAAAGCTGATACCCGGAGAACATGTGGCGGCTGCGTCCGGGACTTGTGCCCTAGCCGGAGCAGAGGGGAGAGGGTGGATCACAACGCGAATTCCAGGCTTCGGGACTCGAGTCCTTCACACCTCCGATCATGGAAGTTCTTGGTCGGCATCTCCTACTCCAGTGCCGAGCGGTCGCGAAGGAGAAGGACTAGCTTCGGCCGCTTTTTTTGACGCCGCAAACGGAGTTGCTATAGGGCGGGTCGACGATCCGGAAGTATCGAACGTCGCCATAACCAACGACGGTGGAATTACCTGGCAGCCTGGAGGACGGACTGTGGGAGGTGTCGTTTTTGGAGCAGCGGTCGTCCCAGGGACAAGTCAGCCAACGTTGGTATCGGTCTCCAGGGACTTCGGGAGCCAATATTCCATTGATGGCGGCCAAACGTGGATCGACATCGGTGAAGATCGCTTCTGGACGGTCTCTTTTGGGAATGCAAATGCTGGATGGGCAGCCGGGAACGGAAGGATCAGTAGAATCGCAAATATTGCTTCCGACCCCGACGTGTAGACCGCAGCCCCTACCAAGTATGACCACCACCTGGACGAGGCCAGGAATTGAGTTGTCTTCAAAGAAGTCGCTAAGTTGCCCCGTGAGCCAGAATTGGACCTAGAGGGTTCTCTAGACCAACACCCTCCTGAGCCAGGCACCCAAAGGGTGCCGTCGCTGCCCCCTTCCTTCCGCCCTTGAGCCAGGGACCCGAAGGGTACCGCCGCTGCCCCCTTCCTTCCGCCCTTGAGCCAGGGACCCGAAGGGTACCGCCGCTGCCCCCTTCTTCCACCTCCTGAGCCTCCTGAGCCGGGGCTCCGGATTTTTAGCCGAGATCTTCTGCAGATCAAGGCGCACGAGGCGAGGGGAGTGAGGCGCCCTCTTGGGCGTCGCAGCGACCCGAGTCCGAAGTGGAACGCCGAGCTGCTGGAGAGCTCGGCTAAAAATCAGCCGATGTGCATTTGGAGTTCTTCTCTCCGATGCTTCTGCCGCAGCTTCCGAAGTGCCTTCTCCTTGATCTGACGAACGCGCTCGCGTGTCAAACCGAAACGCTGGCCTATCTCTTCGAGCGTGAGCGGATGCTCACGACCGATGCCAAAATAGAGTCGCGTAATTTCCGCTTCACGGGGATGGAGTAGGGAGAGAGCCCGCTCAATATCAATCTTGAGCGACTCGTCCATGAGGAGCTCATCCGGTGACGTATCGTCATCGTTGGGGAGCACATCAAGGAGGCTGTTGTCGTCATCCTCATTGAACGGTGCGTCCATTGAGAGATGGCGACCCGTGTGCTGCATGGCCTCACGAACCTTCTCGACATCTACCTCAAGCTCCGAGGCCAGCTCCTCAATGTTGGGCTGGCGCTCGTGCGTCTGTGCGAGACGTGCCGAGGTCTTCCGGATCTTGGAGATCGTGCCGATGCGGTTGAGAGGAAGACGCACCACGCGGCTCTGCTCGGCCAGTGCCTGCAGAATAGCCTGGCGAATCCACCAGACGGCGTACGAGATGAACTTGAAACCGCGGGTCTCATCGAAACGCTGGGCGGCCTTGATCAGGCCGTAGTTCCCCTCATTGATGAGGTCCGCGAGCGTCAGGCCCTGTCCCTGATACTTCTTTGCCACCGACACCACAAATCGAAGGTTTGCACGCGTCAGCCGGTGCAAAGCATCCTGGTCACCCTGCTTGATGCGGCGGGCCAGGTCTACTTCCTCCTGCGGAGTCAACAAGGGTATTTGACCGATCTCCTGGAGATATTGGTCGAGCATCCGTTGTTGTCGCGGGACGTACATATACCTTCTTCTTCTTTTGCGTGGTGGGCTTTAGACCGCCGCAGGGTGGGTTACGGACCGGTCCTCTCGCAGCGACGGCACTTCACTCGTTCCTTGAGGTCTTGTTCCCGAGGATTTTGGTGCGCCGCGGCCGCGAAAACTGATATTATTCCTAGTTGAAAACAATTGATAACACAGCACTTATGTCGCTTCCGTGTTGATTGTTTCCAGGGTTTGCATGATGCCATCAGCGATGGCCCTATCCTCACTCATTCGCGGAACTTTCGTTTGGGCACTCACCCTTCCGCGTGTGGACTTCAACCATCGCAAGAACGTACCGGGAGATAGCGCAAGGATTTCAGGCGCGCCAAAAGCACCGCACTCTCTCCGTATTACGTAGTGACGATTCACGTCTTGTAAGTACGTATCAATTGTGTAGGCTAGTGCTGCCGGGTTGTCCGGTTTGTGATCAAATTCTATAAGCCATTGGTGGAAAGGGGGTTGGCGGCCCTTAGGGGGCATCGGAGCGATGTGATAGTCCCTGAATCGATCGCCGGTTTCTGCGCAGGCCCGCTCCAAGGCAGTCCTGGCTTCGCCTCCAAAAATGGCCTCGCCGTAGGAATCCAGCATCTCGGCCGTGCGTCCCGCCACAACGATTCGGTGGGGCTTCAGACTGGTAAACCGAACCACATCCCCAACCCCATAGGCCCAGAGGCCGGAACAGGTGGAGACATGCAGCCGGTAGCGGACGTTCACCTCCACATCCCGGATGGTGTATCGTCGGCCGGTCAGGGGGTCTTCGCCCATTCTCACGAATTCCAGGAAGACGCCGTTTTCCAGATGGAGCAGCATGTCCTTGTCCCCGGACGCGGTCTGGAACGAAAACACGCCCTCAGAGGCACCATACGATTCGATGAAATCGACCGGTCCGTCGCCGATCTGCTCCTCTAGCAGGGCCAGATACGATGAGAGGGCCACGGCGCCAGAGAAGAAGACGCGGAAGTTTGGCCACACTTCGCGGACGGTGCTGACCTGACGAGAGTGGGTTCTGTTGTACTCGTCGATGAGCATCGGAAAGAACAGAACGGCCCACGATGGCACCATGGCCATCGATGTCACATTCATCTCCAGGGTTGAAGAGACCATCGCGCGCAGCTTTTCCTCCCATTTGGGCAGGAAGAGGATTTCCTTGCCGACGGCCTGGAGGTAACGCTTGGCCCACCACGGCCCAAAGAGGTACATCAACCCACTCATCTCCCCGACGAGCGTCCCCGGGTGGTCCGGATCCTCTTCAATCCGACCCGGCACCGAGAGGAACTTTCCCTTCAGAAAGGACAGGGATCCGGAACTCCGGGCGTAGTTCAACGCCGTCGACAGCGTGAACCGCCGATTGATGTCGAGCATCTCCCTGCTCAGCGGAATGACCTTTCCAGCCGACGCGGTTCCGCTCGATACGGCAAAATGTATTGTGGTCCCGGGCCAGAGGATATCCCCCTCCCCATTCCGCATGCGGGCGATGTCCGTCCGAAATGCTTCGTAGTCATGGAGCGGGACGCGGGACTGGTAAGCGGCAATAATGTCTGGTTGCCGTAGAATCTCGGCGTAGTCGTGCCTGAGGCCCCACTCGGTATCCTTTGCCTTGGTCACCAAACCCCTGAGCACCGCTTCCTGGGTACCCGCTGGGTCTGCCTGAAAACGGTCCAATGCTCGCAGCATCGGCAGGGCGCTGAGGACGTCTGTGATCGGCATACGGGTTGACCCGCGGCGGAACGCGGGTTTTTCGTGGGACAGCAAGAAACCGCACAAACGGCGATGGGTCTACCTGAATCAGGCTCCCGGACTAAAAATTGTAGGTTGGAAGGTGATTCAGGACCCATTTATGCTGGAGATGCGGGGGCGACAAGTGAACTGCTTGCCTGGCTCGACGCACGTCATGGGCGTTCTGAACGTGACCCCAGACTCCTTTTCGGATGGCGGACAGTATCTGGATGTGGGGCTGGCGCTTGAGCGAGCTCGGGTCATGGAAGCCGAGGGCGCACTTTTTATTGACGTTGGCGGGGCGTCCTCCCGACCTGCCGGGACGGTCTATGGGGCAGGAGCCGAGCCTGTGAGCGCCGAGACAGAGCTTGAGCGGGTTCTTCCGGTTATTCGCCGCATCGTTCGAGAACTGCCCCGGGTGGTTGTCTCAGTGGACACATACCGCTCGGAGGTTGCTGAGCGTGTGCTTGACGAAGGCGTGCATCTCATAAACGACATCACGGGGCTCCGCCACGACCCGGGGCTCGCCAAACTTGCTGCCCATGCAGGTGCAGCCCTGGCCTTGATGCATTCGGTAGGGGAAGTCGGGGGCATGCCACACGCTGTGAGCCACGAGAACGTTGCGGGAGAGGTAGCCACGTTTCTGCGAACGGCGGCAGCCACCGCCGTGGAGGCAGGGGTAACGAGTATCCTTCTGGACCCAGGCTTTGGATTCGGCAAATCTGTGGCCGACAACTTCCGGCTCATCGATCAGATCGACCGGTTTATCGCCCTTGGGCATCCGGTCATGATCGGCGTCTCTCGCAAGTCCTCTGTCGGTGCCGCTGTTTCACTGACTGCGGATGCGGCTCCCGTCGATGAGCGGCTCTACGGCTCTCTGGGTGCGACGGCAGTCGCCGTGATGCGCGGAGCCTCCATCGTGAGGACGCACGACGTGAAGGCCACGGCCCAAATGCTCCGGGTAATGCGAAAGGCCGCCGGGCTGAGGGTGCGGGGCGGGGCCTGAAATGCGTATTATGAATCCGTCCGCCGCAGACCAGTCCTCTGATTTGAGCTTGCATTGACCGTCTTTGACTGGGTCATACCGATCCGCGTAGTTGATCTGATTGAGATCGGCCTCGTTGCGTGGATTTTGTACATGCTCTATCAGTGGATGAGAGGTACGATTGCCGTACAGATTTTCGTCGGCATTCTTGCGCTTTACCTGATCCAGGTGCTGGTGACCGCGGCAAATATGACAATGCTGCGCGCGCTGTTTGGTGCCATAAGCAATGTCTTCGTGCTTGCGGTGATCATCCTTTTCCAGCCGGAAATCCGTCGACTCCTCCTACGCGTGGGCCAAAACCCTCTGGTCCGCCGACTGATGGCGTCGCCTGCCCAGGAGGGGCGCATATCGACTATTGTCGAGGCCATCAGTGAAATGAGTGACCGCAAGATTGGAGCACTCATTGCGTTCGAGCGAAATGCGGGCCTGAGGGGATACATCGAGACGGGTGCCCAACTCCACGCCTTCATTACCCGAGACCTGCTCCTGACCATTTTCTACGCCCAGAACCCGTTGCATGACGGCGCGGTCATTGTCCGTAACGGTCGGATTGAGGCGGCCCGATGCATCCTTCCTGTGTCGGCAAGCATGAACATCGGGTCCGATCTGGGCCTCCGTCACCGCGCGGCCATCGGCCTGACCGAAGAAACGGATGCCATCGTCGTAGTTGTATCGGAAGAGACCGGGCGGGTTTCGGTGTCGCAGGAGGGTAAGCTGGAATCCGGCGTATCCACCGGGCGGCTCCGTCAGATGTTGTTTGACGCCCTGAGCCCCCAACTCGCCACACCAGAAGAGCCCGCTGATGCCTGAGCCTGATCCCCGAAATCGCTTTCGGCGGCAGCGCGCCAGTCTGGTTGATTTCCTTCGAGAGAAAGGCATTCGGGACGAAGCCGTTCTCAGAGCCGTGGGAGATGTGCCGCGTCACCTCTTCATGGACCAAGCCCTGGAACTGAGAGCCTACGAGGATGAAGCACTGCCCATAGGACTGTCTCAGACCATTTCTCAGCCATTCACCGTGGCCTACCAGACGGAAATGCTTGCGCCCCGGGCTGGGGAACGCATCCTGGAGATTGGAACCGGCAGTGGTTATCAGGCGGCGATACTCTGCCAGATGGGGGTTCTACTCTTCACCATAGAACGGCTTCGGCCGCTGTACGACCGGACCCGCACGCTCCTGCGGGACCTGAACATTCGGGCCAACGTCCGCTTGGGCGATGGGACGAAGGGCTGGGACTCCATGGCCCCGTTTGATGGGATCATAGTCACGGCAGGAGCCCTGGATATTCCGCGGCCATTGCTTGACCAACTCCGAATGCCGGAGGGCTTGAAGGCTGGCGGCAGACTCGTGATCCCCGTGGGCGGATCGAATGGGCAGGTCATGCACCGGATCGTTCGCACCGGCGAGTCGACGTTCGAGAAGGAGGAGTACGACGGCTTCAATTTTGTCCCCCTTATACCGGACTGAGCCAGCCGTCTGGTCAGATGGGCCCGGATCTCCAGCTACCTGAGACCAGGTCTATCCGGTCTACCACGCCCACAATCGTGGCGTCTGTGGGCGTTAGCGCGGGCCGAAAGGGGATGGTGGCTTCCATCGAGGATACGTAGATGACGTGGTCGCCTTCTCCCGAATCAACGGTGTCCAGCGCGATGAGAGGATCGCCCGCTTCGGTGCGGTCAAATGCCAGCGGTTGAACCAGCAGCATGCGTCTACCCTCAAGCGTTTCTGTTTTCCTGGTTGCCCACACCCGTCCTATGACTCGACCCAGGTTCAATTCTTGGGGTCCATCGAGTCCACTATCGCGGTGATGACTGCGTCTACGGGCTTGTTCTTGGTGGCTTCAGTCTGGCGAGCGCTGGAGCCCTGTACGAAAAGCACGACCTCACCAACGCCGGCCCCGACGCTGTCCACGGCGACCACGAACTTGTCCTTCAATTCGCCATCCAACGCCAGTTCCCTGACGATCAGCAGCGTGAGGCCTACCAACTGCTCGTCCTTTCTGGTCGCCCAAACCGTACCAACAACCTTGCCCAGCGTCATTCCATTCTCTTTGTTTGTAGGACAATAGCCCTGCGGGAGCAATTTAGGAAGTGGGAGCGGTTCGGAATGGTACACCGGGAAGATTCGCCTCGCCAAACCAGTCGAGTACCGTGGCGGCGTGATCCGCGAAGGACGTCCGAATTCCCAGGTTTCGACCGGCCCGGCCGTCCTGGAACAGAATCGGCACAAACTCTCTTGTGTGATCCGTGCCCGGGTACGTCGGGTCGTTGCCGTGATCCGCGGTGATCAGCAGCGCGGCACCCGGAGGAAGTGCTGCTTGAATGGCCGGAAGCGCCCTGTCGAACTCTTCCAGGCTGAGAGCAAATCCATGAGGATCGTTGCGATGACCGTATTCCTGGTCAAAGTCTATCAGGTTCACCCACACAAAAGTCGGCGATCCGTCCCAGGCCCGAATGCGTTCGATGAGTATGCTGAGGCCCCGTTCGTTGCGGCCCGTCTTGTGGGTCTCGTCAAAACCAACACCCGCGAAGAGGTCTGAGACTTTCCCGACGGAGACCGTTCGCACGCCCCGTTTTTGGAGCCGCTGTTGCAGTGCCGGCTCCCAAGGCGGAAGCGCGAAGTCCTTGCGCTTGTCGGACAGCCTCGTGAATGCGCCGATAGGCCCGGTGAAGGGGCGCGCAATGACCCGGCCGACGGCGTGCTCACCGGTACATACGGTGTCTCGACACGTTTGACACCACGCATACAAGACTTCGAGGGGTACCCGGTCCACGTGCGCCGCCACCTGAAATACCGAATCTGCCGACGTGTACACGATTGGCAACCCGGTGAGGACGTGTTCCTCCCCCAGTTTGTCCAGGATATCTGTGCCCGAGGCGACCTCGTTGCCCAAAACCCCAAAAACCCCGGTTTCCTGGAGGAATCGAGAAATCAGGTCATCGGGAAACCCCGCTGGATAGGTGGGGAACGGCTCACGGAGATGTAGTCCGGCCAACTCCCAATGACCCGTAGTGGAATCCTTCCCAGCCGAGCGTTCCTGCATTCGACCCCAACTGGAATTCGGGGATTCGACCGTCTCCACTCCGGAAAGTGGCTCTATGAGACCCAGGCCCATTGAGGCCAGATTTGGCAGGTGCGGACGCTCGGAAGCGCAGACGTGTCCCAAAGTGTGGCTTCCCGCATCTCCATAGTCCGCCGCGTCGGGCTGTGATCCAACGCCGACGCCATCCAGAACGATGGTCACGAATAACGGAGTCTCACTCAAGAATTATGCACTCTCCCGTTTCGTAGGACTCTCTGAGGGCGGTGGTGGCATCTGCTCGCAAAGAGTCGGCACCACGATGTCGATCGGCCAACATGGCAATGCCAATGCTAATGCCGCCACGAAGCTGATCGGTCTCCAGATTGAAGCGGGCCTGCAGGCCGGACGCCCAATCTGCGACGTGATCGGCCGTGTCCGTTTTTAGAATTCCGTAGGTCAGCTCTCCAAAACGCTCGACGCGCCCGCCGCCGGACTCGGCATGAAGCCTGGACTCCAACGCGGATTCGGCAGATGGTCGGTCGTTTTCAACGAGCGCGTTCGCCCGGTTCAGATAGACCAGAGCGAGCGCCAAGGGCCGGCTGGCTCCACGGGCCGCCGACATTTCCTCAGCGATGATCTCGCGCCTGGGCCGCAACGACGACTCTTCGGCTGCGCCGACATCGGTGTCGGGGTCAGATATGAGCACTCCGACCAGGCGGCCGAACTCGCGGAGCATACGGAGCGCATCCGCGTCACCGAATGCATGATCGGACATGCTGTCTGCGACCAGCAGATAGGCGGCGCCACCCCGGTTCAGCGGGACAAAGGCCACCTTGTGTATGGCGATGGGCTCGTGGTAGTACCCCAACCGGCGGGCGTTGAACCCCTCAGAACCATTGCATCGCAAGACCACGGGCTCCTGGGCTCCTCCGGCGTTGAGGAAAAGTTCGGCGACACCAAAACGTCCCCCGCTTCGGGCGAATGAATTCTGCGAAATGATAGCCTCGACCGTGTAGCCAACCGGATCGCGTTCCTGCTTCAGAAGCGTCACCGATGTCGCGTCAACCGCCGATCGCAAAGCACGCAGGGTGGACAGAATTACGTCGCCGCGAAGATGGTCGGCTACACCCTCAACCATGATCTTGGGCGTGCGGACACGTTTGCGCACAACTCCAAGCCGAGAAGATCCGGTCTGAAAGGACGATGCATCCATGGCTGTAGGGGATCCGATTCCGCTCTCTTTGGGCTCACCGGGAGCTTCCGTCATGGGCTTGTGGGGATTCCCAGAATCCTGAGTCTTGGTGGCGAGCAACGTTGACCCGGTCGTGTCGGCCAGTTTCTTCTGGTCGGCCACGGGTGTATTCCCCTCTAACGCCAAGCCTACCTGGGCACCCGTTGCCGTTCTAGATGAACCGGCGGCAACTGGACGAATCTCCATGATTCCGAGTGCCTTCAATTCATCGCGCGGTGGCGCGGCTTGAGGAACGGATGCGGCTCGTGAGCCGGCTACTGCAGAGCGGCTCAGTCTCTTTCTGGTATCCAGAGTGAGGATTATCGCGGCCGCGATCAGCATTAATGCCGAAACGAGGTAGAGCCACGAAATTTTCAAGACGAACGCCAGCGCCATCGAGACGACAGCGAGAATGATAAATAGGACGCGAAGCATGCGTCGGCCTGGGGTTCGGGGAGGGGGGCGTTTGAGACTTACGAGGGGTTTGCCAAAGTACCCGATTTCCACCAGCCTTGTCAACAATAACGGGTTTCGATTTGAGACCAAATCGGACCCATCGAGTCTCCTATTGAAACAATCCCGACCGATCCGAGGCCGTTCGGGGCGTTTTAGGCCCCTCCTCCGGTTTCGGCACGCACCTTGACATCATCAACTCGGAAGGCGGGCGTGGTAACCCACCTTCACGAGTAAGAGCGCCACTGAGGCCGCTGACCCGGCCTTCGGCACTCTCAGAGGTTCTGACAAAGTCCAGCGCCACGCATGGCGCGTCCCGTGTGATGACAATCCCTTCCCGAGGCCTACTCTGGAAGGGATTGTTGCGTTTATATGGTACATAATTTACAGTCTTATCTCTATATGTATTTGTTTGCGACTGGCACGGTTGTTGGAGATCTAATTCCAGTCGATGTACACACTTATCGCGCGGCTGCCGGGAGACCGGTTACCCGCCACTGATGAAATGATTGAGCGCCGAACCGCCCTAGACGGAATTAGAGCCTTGCTTCTGGCTGGCCTCCTGTCCTTTCTGATGCCTGTCGCTGACGCTGCAGCATTTGGAGGCGATGCCCTCTGCTACCTGGTCTCAGACAACACCAACCTGGGTGGAGACTATCTCTTTCGCCTCGATGGCTCCCAAGAGTACTTCGTTGGCGAGACGGGTACTATATACGTGGAGGCCGTTTCGTTTCAGCCGGACACTGGGGTGCTATTCGCGGCCGACAGCGGTCGCTTCGGCACACTCGATCTGACAACGGGGGCCTTCACCGAAATCGGGAAGTTTGGCTCCGGTAGTGGCATCCTGGGCGATCAGTTCTTCGGCGATATCGATGGACTCGCCTTTGAGCCTTACTCGGGCGTGCTCTACGCTGCAGTCAGGCGGATAGAGGAAGACCTGCTGATCCAGGTGGACCCAACGACAGGCGTCGCGGTCGCAAATGCGTTCGGCCCCGGGAAGACGTACATCCCGATTCAGCCCTACGTCTCGGGCGCGATATCGCTGGACGACATCGACGACATTGCCATTGACCCGCAGGACGGACGGCTGTTCGGCATCGTCAACGAGGACGGGACCATGAGCCGCCTGGTCGCCATCGACAAGACCACCGGCGCGATCACCGATCTGACTGATCTGGATGTGGAGAACGTCGAGGGCCTCGACTTCTCCGCAGACGGGACGCTGCTTGGCGTTCGCGGAGACGTAGACAGAAAGGTTGTCGTCATCAACCAGACCACTGGCGTTACGACGGTCAGGGCGATCCTGGGCACCAATGGCGGCTCCGACTACGAATCGATCGCCTGCCTTACGGACTCCATCAACAAAATCACCGGCACCGTCTTCGAGGATGTGGACTACAACGGCGTCTTTGATAACGGAGACATCGGATTCCAGGGTGCGACGCTCAGCCTCTTTCGCGACGTCAACGGTGACGGAACGCTGGACGGCGGCGACATCCTTGTGGGTGAAGAACTCTCCGGACCGGCTGGCTACTACGTCTTCGAGATCTCGGCGAAGGGACATTTTCTGGTGAGAGTCGACATCGCCACGCTACCCGACTATGCTGTTCTAACCACGACCGACCTCCACACCGCCAGTTTCTACGGCTTCGGCGAGGTTGACAACTACAATGACTTCGGCTTCAAGCTGCACAAGCCCGCCAAGGAGCCGGCCTTGTGTTACGTAGTCGCGGACAACGACTTCAATGGTCCTTCCGCCGATGTGCTGACCAAACTCCCGGCAACCGGTGGTGAGATCATCATTGGCGCTACGGGAACTGTCCACTTGGAAGCAATCACGTACCAGCCCTCTACCAAGACTCTGTTTGCGGCAGACTCCGGCCGGTTGGGCCAGCTCGACCTGACGACAGGTGCCTTCACCGAAATCGGGGCGTTCGGCTCCGGCGATGGCGCCTTGGGCACCATTGAATTTGGCGACGTGGACGGCCTGGCGCTGGATCCCTTCTCAGGGAAGATGTATGCCTCCGTGCGACGCACCAACCTGACCGACGTGATCATTCAGGTTGATCCTGCCACGGGAGCGGCTATTCAGGACGCGTTCGGCCCCGGTGTTACGTACGTCGTTGTCGAGACCATCACCGTTCACGGTGTGGTGTTGGATGATGTGGATGACATTGCCATCGACACCTACGACGGCAAGTTCTACGGCATCCTGAACCACGATGGGATGAAGAGCCGCCTGGTTCTCATCGACAGGACCAACGGAGCAACTACAGACCTCACAGACCTCGATATCGAGAATGTGGAGGGACTTGGCTTCTCGGCGGACGGCACCTTCCTGGGTGTGGCTGGCGACGCCGATCGCGCCGTAGTTGTCATTGACCCCTCCACGGGTCAGACAACGCTGCGTAGCCCGCTGGGAGCAGGGGGCAATCTTGACTACGAAGCTATCGCCTGCCTGACGGACGCAACGAATGAGATCTCTGGCACGGTGTTCAAGGATGACAACGAAAACGGCTACCTGGGCTACGGAGAAGACGGACAGGCAGGAGTGACCGTCAAGTTGTACCGCGACGTCAACGGAAACGGCCTTGTGGACACCTACGACGTCTTCGTGGCATCAAAAACCACGGCATACGACGGGACCTACAAGTTCCACGTCTCCTCCCTGGGCGACTTCGTGATCGCTACCGATTTGGGGACCTACCCGAGCGGCGCGCAACTGACGACCGACAACGTGGAGACCGCTACATTCACGCTCTACGGCCAGCACGATACCGGAAACGACTTCGGGTTCATCTGCCCGCCGACGGGACTGATTGATCTTGAGTTGACCAAAGAGGTGAACACGTCATCTCCAAATGTTGGCGACACGGTCGTCTTCACCATCACCCTGGTGAATGCCGGACCGAGTGACGCCACGGGAGTGGTTGTCCGGGACATCATTCCTTACGGCCTCGAGTTCGAGGGCGCCTGGACTACGCAGGGCGACTACGACTTCATGACCGGCTACTGGACCGTCGGTAGCCTCGATGCAGGAGAGTCTGTCACGCTGGACATCAATGCCGCCGTGTCTACCTCCCATACCATCGAGAACATCGCTCAGGTGACCTTTGCGAACGAAACGGATGTCGACTCGGTGCCGGACAACGGCATTCCCGAGGAAGACGACCAGGACAACGCTCTTGTAACGGCTCGCGCCACCGCCACGTTCACGCAGGCTGACTGTACGGACATGGGCACGATCACCGCACTTGTCTACGACCCCATCAGCGACCAGCTGTACGCGGGAACGCAGACCGGTGGCGTCCACATCTCGAACGACAAGGGACGGAGCTGGCCGCCGTTCTTGCAGACGGATAACCGTGTCCCGATCAGCGACATCGTGGTCTCCAAGACCGGCGTCATCTACGTATCGACAGCAGGTGCAGGCGTATTCGTTTCGGATACGGAAGGCGAGCGCTGGAATAACATTGGCCCAACCAACGCGGTCTTCCAGGACATTGACCTCCTGGACAATCGTCAGCAGATCTACGCTGCCGGAGACGGAAGCGTCCAGTTCTGGGACGGCATGAACTGGAGCCGCGCCGGCACCAATTCAAACCCCTTCGAGAACAAGAAGGTCACCACGGTCGCCGTGGACGACGTTTCTGGAGTGGCCTTCGCCGCGGCTCCTGGATTGGGAGTGTATGCGCTCGTGGACGGCTGGTGGAAGCCGATGAGCGCCGGCCTGCCGGTCGGACTCGTCAACACTATCCATGCCGTGGACGGGAAGGTCTATGCCGGCACCAATACGGACGGCATCTACCGGCTGGAAGGTGGTATCTGGAACAAGTTCGGTTACGGACTTGACGACCAGCCCATCCAAATCATCTCGCACGGAGCGGACGGTGTGCTCCTGGCAGGCACCCGCGAGAACGGCGCTTATTACTACGACGTGAGCAAAGACCTCTGGGTAAATGCCCAGAACCTGCCCGTCTACACGGTGACCGCAGTGACTTCCCTCACGACTGGTGAGATATTCGCCGGCACCCCGGGCTCTGGTGTCTTTGCATTCATCGATAGCAATATGGATGGAACGCTGGACCAGTGGCGTCATGTGGCAGCACTTGTTGTGAATGCCGTCATCCAGGACCTTGTCAAGACGGAGACGGGCGAACTCTTCGCTGCCACGTATGGCTACGGCGTGCTCTACTCCAACGACGGCGGGCAGTGCTGGACGCGCATGAATCGCGGCTTTGAGAACCTGTACACCTACGCCATCGAAAGGAATTCAGCCGGGACTCTCTTCGTTGGAATCTGGGCCGATGGTAAAGGCGGCGTGTGGCGCTCAGACGACAATGCACGCAGCTGGCAGTACCTGGATCTGGGCAACCGGCAGGTGCTCTCCCTGGCCATTGACCCCAGCAACGAGGACATTATGTATGCCGGTGTCAATCTGGAATGGGGATCCATCTACCGTTCCATGGACGGTGGCTACAGCTGGACCCAGCTCAATTCCTTCGGAGATCCGGCGTGGGCCGTTCAGGTTGATCCCAACAATTCCAACCACGTGGTTGCCGGAACGGTGGGAGCAGGCATCTGGGAGTCTTACGATATGGGCGAATCATTCTCAAAAACCAGTGGCCACTATGGACTGCCAACGGGCGCCTGGGACCTCCACTTCGGACCGCATCACGGGCCCTACGACGGCAAGCTGTTTGCGGCCACGCCACAGGGTGTCTATGTCAAGCGGAACGGCGCCTTCGAATTGTTCGGTGAAGGCTCTGAGGCCTACGACGTCCGCACCATAGCATTCATGGGCGACACCATCTTCGCAGGGACATGGGGCCGTGGCGTGCTTGCCTACAACGCGGCGACCGGAAAATGGCAGGATGCCGGGTTCGGTGCGCTGCCGGTGCTGGCGTTCGCAGTGGTGGAATCCACCCAAACGCTGATCATCGGAACAAGCGGCTCCGGCCTCTTCGTAGGCCACGGCATGGCGAACTCCTCTTCAACGTCTACGGACACGGAGGAAATCGCCCCCGACCTACCGGTTGGATTCGGCCTGGAGTCGGCTTACCCGAACCCGTTCAATCCTCGTACCACCATCCCATTCGCCCTTCCGGAATCGTCGCCCGTTCACCTGGCGGTCTACGACCTTCTGGGACGGCAGGTATCGGTGCTGGTGGACGGAATGATGACGGCTGGCAATCACGAAGTCTCGTTCGAAGCCGGCCAAGTGCCCAGTGGCACCTACCTGGTCAGAATGCGCGCGGGCGGCCAGGTCCAATCCATGACTGTCACGCTGCTCAAGTAACCCTCACTCCCAGCCCTCCAGGGAGCCAATCGTCTGGCCGGTCCACGGCCCGTGACCCCTCACCGGGCCTGACAAAACGGATCTCCAGAAGGCTGCGGCCACTCGTCGAAGGACGGGTGGCCGTTTTGCTTGTGGGTTGGACTCCCTCGCCGATGCGAAGACTGCATGCTCTCAATTTGCTATGGCAAGCCGAACCGCCCTAAGAAGTTATTTCCGCTGTGATCGCTCTTCATCGGGGGCTTCCTCCCGCTCTTACGCAGTGCTTCCCGGAATCCGAAGGCGTTTCGCTTATGCCCCAAGCGGGGCCAAAAAGTCCCTTTTCCTCCTTTCTCGGACGCGCCCTCCGAACCCAGGGCCCAGGCCTTCGACTCGTGGCATCCTTCTTGGACTTTGCTGCCACGCGTAGAAATCCATCTCGTCGAGGTGGATGTTCAACGGGGCGGACTACGGCCTGATGCCGAAACGCTCTGAGATTCATGGCATCGTGTTCAACGATGACAACGGAAACGGCGTACAGGATCCGAGCGAAGCGCCCTTGCCATGGGTCACCATCAAACTGTGGGGTCCCGGTCCGGACGGACTGATCGCCACGGCTGCGGACAACATCGACATCTCGGTCGAGAGCAATTCTCAGGGCGAGTACTGGTTCGAGAACCTTCCGCCTGGCAGCCACGCCCGGAATCTTCAAGTCCCTGGACCAATGGATCCGCCATCGCCTGCGGGCGATGCAGTTGAAGCAGTGGAAACGAGGGAGAACCACGTACTGAGAACTGCGCAAACGAGGCTTGTCCTCGGACGCCGCAGCGGTCGTGGCCGCTGGCACCAAACGGTGGTGGCACACCTCGGGCCATCTGCTCAATACCGCACTCCCGACCGCGTATTTTACCACGCTGGGCGTTCCTCGCCTGGCGTCATAATCTACCTCAACCTGCCCAACCGCCGAGTACGGACCCGTATGCTCGGTGGTGTGGGAGGGGCTCGCCGATGAATTCCCTCGGCGCCCCTATCCCGATTTGGCGGAGCGCGGAACGCGGGGAAAAGTCCAGTTTGCGCGATCGTGTTGCAGATTGTCTGAAAGGGCCAGCAGATGCCCGTTTTGAGCCCTGTTTGGGTGATTGCGTCCGAACATTGTTAGTGAAATGTCGGAGTTGTAACAGTCTCGGACCGGTCTCGGGCAGGCACCTTGTCCGATTTATGGCACCCTCCCGGATGGCAACTTTTCGGCCTCTTATGGGAGCGCGAATCGCAAATACACCGGCGTAATAACATCTGGTCGCAGACAGCACTCCCGTCGACGACCCGAGCCGGATCAACGGAGGTTGCGCTCTGCCGACTCGTCACGGAGTTCGCTCCGTAACCACAATCCCCCGGCGTCCGCTGAACCAACCAAATGCAGCAACGCTATGTATCCCTCTACTCCGATAGGATCGCGGTCCCGCGCCTCAATTGCCGATTTCACGGCCTGGATTCTTTTTGTCCTCCTGCTCCTTGCAGTGGCGCTCCCGGCCTCCGCGCAGACCTATTCCAGCCCAACTGTGGACCTGGAGTTGACCAAGAGTGTCAACACGGAGTACGCAGCCGTCGGTGAGGACGTGGTCTACACGATTCGTGTCAGCAACCAGACGTTTTACGGATCCTCCGCGAAGGCGACGAACATCGTCGTCAAGGACTATCTCCCTTATGGGCTGACGGCTCTACAGTATTCCGCCACCACGGGAGGCGAGCACGGTATAACCTTCGATCACAGCACGCTGACGTGGAACATCGAATGGTTGAACGCCGGTCAGTCCGTTGACCTTCAGTTCAAGGCGCGCGTGAACCAGGTTGGCGAGTTCAAGAACTGCGCCGAGATCTGGGACGCGGATCAGAAGGACGTCGACTCGAAGACCGGGGCTGAGGCCTACGGTCCGCTTGCTGGTTTGTACCAGGGCGAAGACGACGAGGACTGTGCCGAATTCTGGGGCGTCAACAGCGGTTCGATCTCCGGGATGGTCTTCGACGACCTCGACGGCAACGGTCTCTTCGATAACTACGAAGCTGGCCTGACAGGGTTTGAAATCGATCTGAACACCATCGGCAATGACCACACGTGTGGCACCTACGATGACGTCGAGGTGGCTTTCACAGACTCCGACTATCAGGGCAACTACACGTTTTGGGATGTTATTCCCGGCACGTACTGCGTCGAGATTGACGACATCACGATTCCCCACGGCTTTCAGCGGACGACGGGAAATCCAGTCAAGGTCACGGTAGGCGCAGGAGAGGATGTCACGGGCGTCAAGTTCGGATTCCTCAAGCCACGGGTCGATCTGGAACTGACCAAGGTTGTAGACAACGAAAATCCCACGGTAGGTGACACGGTGACCTTTACCCTGACACTCACCAACAACAATGTGGATCACTACGGCCAGATTGTGCCGACCGCCACGGCTACCGGCATTCAGGTAAAGGACTACCTGCCGCAGGGGTTTTGGCTGGTTGAGGGCTCAACGGGCTACGGCGTCTCGTTCAACGAGAGCCAGACCACGTGGAGCATTGACCAGCTCGAGGCCGGCAAGAGCGTCTCCCTTGTGCTGAAGGCCCGCGTCGAGAACGACGGCGAGTTGACCAATTGCACGGAAGTGTGGGACGCCTATCAGAAGGACCGCGACTCCAAGACCGGCGCAGAAGCCTACGGCGAACTCGTTGGCGGCGCAGACGCCGAAGACGATCAGGACTGCGCGAGCCTCTGGGCCCAGCAGAGCACCATCGACCTGGAGCTCACGAAGGTAGTTGACAACGCCTATCCAACAGTCGGTGACAAGGTGACCTTCACCCTGACGCTGACCAACAACGACCACTACGCTACCGTGCCGACGGCCACCGCGACGGGTATTCAGGTCAAGGACTATCTCCCTCAGGGTTTGACGTTCCATGACGCTTCCGCGGGCTACGGCATCACGTTCGACGAATACGCCACGACATGGCACATCGACCAGCTTGAGGCCGGCAAGAGTGTTTCGCTCGTTCTGACTGCCACGGTATCCACGGACGGCGAATTCGCCAACTGCACCGAAGTGTGGGATGCCAACCAGACGGATCGCGACTCCAAGACCGGCGAGGAAGCCTACGGCGAGCTCGTTGGCGGTCCAAATGCCGAGGACGATCAGGACTGTGCGAGCCTGTGGGCGAGCCCACGGACGATTGACCTTGAGTTGACCAAACAGATTGACAATCCCTACCCCTCGGTTGGTGACAAGGTCAACTTCACCCTGACTCTCACGAACAACGACGCGTACGGAACCGCGGTGACGTCCACGGCCACGGGTGTTCAGGTTAAGGACTACCTGCCCGCAGGATTGGGTCTGCATAAGGCGAACGCCCCAGCAGGTACGTCCTTCGATACCGGTTCGAACACCTGGAAAATCGATCAACTGGGCGCCGGCAAGAGCCTCGCGTTGGTCCTCGAGGTCGTGGTCAACACGGATGGCGAGTTCACGAACTGTGCTGAAGTCTGGGACGCCAACGAAATCGATCGCGATTCCAAAACGGGCGCTGAGGCCTACGGCGAACTCGTTGGTGGGCCAAATGCCGAGGACGACCAGGATTGCGCGAGCCTCTGGGTTGCCGAGGAACTGATCGACCTGGAAGTCACCAAGTCAGTAGACGACGCCAACCCCAGCGTGGGCGACACGATCAACTTCACCATCACCGTCACGAACAACGACGTGGAGGGCTACCAGCAGGTGCCCACGGCCAAGGCCACCAACGTCTTCGTCAAGGACTACGTCCCTGCCGGCCTCTGGGTCATCGAGGGTTCGTCTTCCTACGCCGGATCAAACGGTGTGACGTTCGACACCAACTCCAACACGTGGAAGATCGAGTGGATCGCGGCCGGACAGTCGGTTACGCTGACGCTCAAGGCCCGCGTGGATGAGAAGGGTGAGTTTGAAAACTGCGCCGAAGTGTGGGATGCAGACCAGAAAGACCGCGACTCGCAGACCGGCGACGAAGCTGGCTCTCCCCTGGCCGGATCCTACGAGGACGACCAGGACTGTGTCTCCTACTGGGTAGGCGACGTGGCCAACCCGCCAGCGGGCAAGGGCTCCGTGACAGGTGTGGTCTTCCATGACCTCAACTACAACGGTGTTCTGGACTACGGAGAGACCGGGCTTACCGGCTTCGAAGTGGACCTGACCAACCTCGGATCCGACTACGTATGTGGCGGATACGACGATGTGGAACTGGCCACGAACGACACCGACGCCTACGGTGCCTACAGCTTCTGGGACGTGGATGCAGGTACTTACTGCGTCCGGATTCTGGACGTGGCCATCCCTTATGGCTACACCCGCACGTCTCCGGATCCCGTCAAGGTTGTCGTAACGGCGTATGACAATGTCGTCGTCAACTTCGGCTTCAAGGCATCCTACAGCACGCCTCCTCCACCGCCACCGTCCGGCGATGCCCTCTGCTACATGGTGGCCGACAATGACGGCAACGGCTACGGAAGCGCTGATGTCCTGACCAGCCTGAACGAAGGTGCCTATCAGGATGTCATCATCGGCGGCACGCAGACGGAGCAGATCGAGGCGATTGCGTTCAACCCCTGGAACAAGAAGCTCTACGCAGCCGACGCAAACAGGCTGGGCACGCTGGATCTCTACACCGGCAAGTTCCACGAAGTCGGTGAGTTTGGCGGTGGCGAGGGTGCGGAAGGCTGGTTGGCGTTCCTGGACGTTGACGGTCTCTCTTTCGACCCTTACTCCGACATCCTGTTCGGATCCGTACGCCGCACAGGCGAGCGGGACCTGCTCATCCAGATCGATGCCGCCAGTGGCAAAGCCATCAAGGGGGCCTTCGGCTACGGAGTCGATTACCTGGTCATTCAGCCCGAATCCGGCTACTACTACGGGCAGGAGCTGAACGACATCGATGACCTGGCAATGGACCCTGACACCAGGAAGCTATACGCCATCAATAATCTGGATGGCGAGCACAGCCGCCTGGTGATCATCGACCCGGCAACGGGATGGATCACCAAGGTTCTCGAACTGCCTGTCGAAAACGTGGAGGGACTTGCCTTCTTCAACAACGGCACGCTGTACGGCACTGCTGGCGAAGGTGATGAGGCCATCATCGAGATCAACAAGCACAGCCTACAGGTTACGGTGCACGCCTCCATCGGCGTGGATGGTAACCGGGACTACGAGGCCATCGACTGCCTGACCGCGGCTCCGTCTTACCTCTCTGTTGCCGTCTTTGGCGACATGAACGGTGACGGCGTCATGCAGGGCTTCGAACCGGCCAACGCTGGCACGCAGGTTGACCTGTACCGTGACATGGACGAAGACGGAGCGGTTTCCGAAAACGACATGCTGGTGGCAACGACCACTGCAGACCAGACCGGTCAGGCCATGTTCGCCGTGGCCGCCACGGGTGCATTCGTGATCGAAGTCGACAACGGTGGTTCGCCGATTATGCTGCCGGCCGCCGTCAACGGATTCGGCATGAGCGTCGAAACGTCTGCCAGCGCGTCGATGAGCACATCCACGAGCAGCGAGTCCCAAGGCGATCTGCCGGCCGGATTCGGTCTCTCGGGCAACTACCCGAACCCCTTCAATCCGCAGACGACGGTTCGCTTCGAGACACCTGAAAGCGGCAGGGTTCGCTTGTCGGTGCACGACGTGCTTGGCCGTGAGATCGCAGTCCTCGTTGACGGCGTGATCGGAGCCGGATCGCACGACGCGACATTCGACGCCGCTGATCTGCCGAGTGGCACCTACATGGCTCGCCTGTCCGGCAGCATGGGTGTCCAGTCACGGACCATGGTTCTCCTGAAATAGCGGGAATCGGGTCGGCGGGGCCTCCTCCGCCGGCCCGGGATCTCCCGGGTCGCCCATTCTGGTCGTCCGTCTCGAGCCGCTACTCGCGGCTACCCCATTCGCTTACACCCAGAGACAGTTATGTCTACCACAATTCTCGAGCGCATCAGGAAGGCTCTTGTACCGGTCGCGGCCGCGGTTTTGCTCACGACACCCGCGTGGGCCGCCTCGGGCTCCGGTCTCGACCTGACCCCGGGGGCGACTTCCGCCGCCTCGGATCTCACCCTCACTAAATCCGTCACCGATACCACACCTGCTCTGGGAGAGCGTATCACGTTCACGGTCACGGTCCACAACAGCGGAGGTGCGACCAACCTGGCCAAAGTCCGCGACCTGTTCAACGACGGAGCAGATTGTGCCGAAGTAATCGGGCAACCACAGTTTTCGCACGGTAACTGGGTAGGCACCCCTGAGGAGGGCTACCTCTGGACCGGGACGCTGGATGCCGGGCAGACCATGACCGCCACGCAGGCCGTTCGTATCACCTGTGCTACAGCATTCTCCAACAAGGCCTGGGTACTGACCTCTGGCTCCAATCCTGATCCGAACCCATCAAACCACGAGTCTGAGGTTTGGGTTAACCCGATCGCGAGCACCGACATCTCCATTGAGAAGACGGTCTCTCATCCTGATCCTGTTGTCGGACAGCGCCTTGAGTTTGGTCTCACGGTCACGAACAACGGCCCCGCAGTTTGGGGCGTGGTCATCCGGGACCGGCTGGCGGATCCGAGCGGATGTTTCGACCGAATCAACCAGCCCGAGGTGAGCCACGGGTATGCACGCGTCGGAGATTTCAAGACCACAACCTGGATTCTGGACCTTGGAGCGGGCGAGTCGGCGACCTTTCGCCAATTTGGTTGGGCTGCGTGCGGGGCCACGTTTACCAACACGGCTACCGTCGAGAGTGGCGGTTCTCTGCCTGACCTGAATACGGCCAACAACAGCAGCACGGTCATCGTGCGCCCGTCGCAGGGGAAGACCATTGACCTTGAGGTCACCAAGGTGGTCGATAACCAGTATCCCCTGGAGGGAGACATTGTCACCTTCACGATCACACTCGCCAATAACACGGAGTCCAAGGACGGCCGGGCATTCCCGACCAACATCGCTCGGGACATTCAGGTCAAGGACTACCTGCCACACGGCCTGACGCTGGTCGACGCCAGTACCGGACTCGGCACGTTTGACGAGGCTTCGACCACCTGGCACCTTGGGGAACTGAATCCCGGCAAAGCCACATCGCTCGTCATCCGCGCCAAAGTGGAGGCTGAGGGTGAATACACCAACTGCGCCGAAGTTTGGGATGCCGACATGCCGGATCGCGACTCCACGACCGGCGCCGAGTCCGGCGGGCCACTCGCGAACGCCAAACGCCAGGACGACGAGGACTGTGTCAGCCTCTGGGCGGGTGCCCTCCTTGTTGACCTGGAAGTCCTCAAGGTGGTTGACGATGACCGTCCCATCCAGGGAGACATCATCACCTACTCTGTGACCGTCACCAACCGCAATTTCGTGGATGGTGCCGAACTCCCGACGGCCGATGCTACCAGCATCACGATCGCCGATTACCTCCAGCCCGGGCAGCACTATGTGGACGGTTCAGCCACTGTTGGCGGCACCAATGGCATAACCTTTAACCCGGCCAATACGTCGTGGCACATCGAGTCGCTGCGAGCCGGCAAGTCGCTCACCCTGGTGATGCAGGCCGAAATGGTCAACGCCGGTGAGTACTCCAACTGCGCCGAAGTACACGCGGCCGATCCCAACGACCGGGACTCACGCACCGCCGTGCAATCGGGTGGGCCGCTTGCATACGGACACGAGTCCGAGGACGATCAGTCTTGCGTCACCGTCTGGGTGACGCCCAAACGGCCTGACCTGGAATTGGTCAAACGCGTCTCCAACGAGACCCCTCGCGTTGGTGACTTTGTTACCTATTCCCTCACGCTGACCAATCGGCAGTTTGAGCAGGGTGTCGAGATTCCTACCGCCACTGCAACCAACGTGGTCATCAAGGACTATTTCTCCAGCAGACTGTGGTTTCAGGAGGGATCGGCGACCGACTCCAGCATTCCTGGTCAGCCAGGTGGCATCACCTACGATGAGCACGATTTCTCCTGGACAATCGCAGAGCTGCGCCCAGGCAAATCCATCACCGTCTCCTTTGAGGCCCGCGTGGACGATGACGGGGAGATCCGCAACTGCGCGGAAGTCTGGGACGCCGATCAGGGCGACCGCGACTCCCGCTCCGGCGCCGAAGCGTACGGCCCTCTCGTTGGCGGCCCCGACGCCGAGGACGACCAGGACTGCGTCTCCATCTTCGTGGATCAAGCGCCTGAGCCCACCGGATCCATCTCCGGCCTGGTCTTCCTGGACGACAACGTGGATGGCATCTTCAACCACTACGAAACCGGTCTTGGCGGCTTCGAAGTGGATCTCCTGACCATTGGACTGGACCGCACCTGCGGCACCTTTGACGATGTAGAAATCGCCTCGCTGGATTCTGACAAGAGCGGCAACTTCACCTTCTGGGATGTGGAGACCGGCGAGTACTGCGTCCGGATTATGGACATCACGGTGCCGGCTGGATTCTTCCGGACCACGGCAGCCCGCGTGCCTGTGTGGGTCTCAGGCGGAAGCCACGTGACCGGTATCGAGTTCGGTTTCCGCGAGTCGTACCCGTCGTACCCGCAGGCTCCGAGCGATGACCCGCTCTGCTACCTGACCGGTAATCGCGAGGTGTCAACCTTTGCGCCGGGCGCAACGAGCGATGTACTCCTGGCTGGCTTGTCTGACGACATAGCCGCCGTGGCCTACAGCCCGTGGACTGAGACGCTCTTCGCGACCGATGGTGAAACGCTGGGCACAATCAATGCGGCCACCGGCCAGTTCGATCGGATCGGCTATATGGGCTCCGGCGAAGGCGCAGTCGGCCCGCAGGACTTCACCGGCGTCACCGGGCTCTCGTTTGACCCCTTCCAGGGACGTCTCTTTGGAATCGTGCAACGCGAGGACGCATCAGACCTCATCATTGAGGTTGATCCGCTGACCGGTCGCGCCGTCCGTGGCGCCTTCGGGCCCCGCAGCGACTACATCGTCGTGGGAGCGGAGATGCCGCAGGTGGATGACATTGCCATCAACCCGGTCGACGGCTCGCTCTTCGCCGTGGGAACGGCAGACGGACTGTCTGCTCGCATGGCACAGATCGACCGCACATTTGGTACGGTCACCGATGTCCGCGACCTGGGTACCGGCCGTATCAACGGCCTGTCGTTCTTCAACAACGGAGAACTCTTCGCCTCTACGGCGACCGAGATTCCCCTTCTGATTGGCCTCGACATCGGGATCAACATCTCGATCACGATCGAGGCTACGCTTGGTCAGGGTTCGTACGGGTCAGCTGGAAGCGGCGTGGGTTACACGGACCCCGGAGCTCCGGCGGCGCCGGGCTATGGGTCGTACGGTCCCGACCCGGGCAACGGCTCAGGCAGCGGGTACGACCCCGGTGCTGGCTACGGCGGCCTTGACTGTCTCACCGGCAAAACCAACGCTCTGGGCACGACGCTCTTTGCAGATGCCAACGGAGACGGCGCCTATCAGACGGGCGAAGCCGGCTTTGCGGGTGTGGGTGTGGATTTGTTCAGGGACCTGAACGCCAACGGCACGCTGGATATCGGCGATGTACTGGTCGCACAGGCCGCCTCGGACGAGATGGGTCAAGTGCGCTTCAATACGGCGGCCAACGGCGACTTCCTCATGCAGGTGGTGTCTTCGACCCTTCCCTTCGGAGCCCAAACGCTCTCGAATGGACCGGTTGCGGGCACAGTGGGTGGCTTCGGCCTCTCGGCCACGGAAACCGGCGTGCCGGTCTCCGGCGCATTCTCCACGGCATCCGAGGACGAGCCAACGGCAGAGCTGCCGGGCGAATACGCCCTCAAGGGCAACTACCCCAACCCGTTCAATCCGCAGACCACGGTCACCTTCCAGGTGCCAGAGTCGGGGCAGATCAGGTTGGCGGTCTTTGACGTCCTCGGACGGGAAGTTGCCCTCCTGCACGATGGCAACATTCAGGCAGGCAGCCACGAGGTCACATTCCGGGCGGGTGCCATGCCGAGCGGCACCTACTTCGCCCGAATGGTCACCGCGAACGGTGTTCATACCAGACCCATGATTCTAATCAAGTAGACGTCTCTCCTCGACACGACTCCTTGTTTTAGTGGGGCCGGCTCCGTTGCGGGGGCCGGCCCTTTTCTTTAGACCCCTCTCGCCATGCCGATACCAGAAGAGATTGAACTCTATCGGTATTGCCATGTCTGGTCGGACTTTTCTTGCGCTTGCTGTTGCAGCGCTCCTTGTGGCTCCTGTCGCAGCCCAGTCCACGGGGGCTGAGGCCTTCTGTTATCTGGTGGCCGATAACAACGGCGTGCGCTTCGATGCCGATGTGCTGACCGCGGTGGACAAGGCCTCGGGCGTGGAAACAGAGGTGGGCCTCACGGGCACACTGAACATTGAAGCGATGGCCTTCCACCCATTCACGCCCGCCATTTATGCGGCCGATGGTGGCCTTCTGGGGACCATTGACCTTTCGACTGGTACTTTTTCCCCGGTTGGATGGCTTGGAACGGCCTACGGCGAGTCTGGTCCGCTCTCGGCTGGGGACGTGGATGGCTTGACATTCGATCCCTCATCCGGCGAACTCTTTGGCTCAGTGAGGCGCACAGGTACAGACTTTCTGGTTCAGATTGACCCCAACAACGGCCGGGTCGTGGAGGGTGCTTTCGGTGTCGGACGAGACTACGTGCACGTGAACTTCGGTGGCGGCGAGGTCCATGTCGATGACATCGCGGTCAGTCCGATCACTGGAAATCTGTTCGCCGTCGTTACGGACCTGGACGACAATTCTACGCTCGTCACGATTGACCGGGTCAGTGGCAACGCCAACAGCCTGGCCGCTCTTTCTGTACGGGATCTGGAAGGCCTTTCGTTTGATGAGGAGGGTCGCCTGTTTGCGTCCCCTGGCGGAGACGGCCCGAACTTGGTAGAGATCAACCTTGGGACTGGCCAGGCCACTCCATTTGCTGCGGTCGGCATCAACAGCAACCGCGACTACGAAGCGGTCACCTGCATGGCGTACGGCGCACTGAACTCCACGGCCACGGAGTCTGAAGAGCTGCCTCTGGAGATCTCCCTCCTTCCCGCCTATCCGAATCCTTTCAACCCTACCACCACGTTCAGCTTTGCCCTTCCAGCGGCATCGGACGTGCACCTGTCTGTCTTCGACATGCTCGGGCGACAGGTAGAGACGCTTGCCGATGGCTTCTGGCAGGCCGGGCAACACGAGGTGCGTTTCGAAGCGGCCGGGCTGCCCAGTGGTCTCTATTTCTACCGGCTATCGACGGCCACCACGGTGCTCACGCGGACCGTTACCCTCTTGCGGTAAGTCTCAGAGGGCCGGAACCACCCAGCGCTGCTCCTCGCCAAATTTTGCGGCGCCCGTTGGAATTGTTTCTGCGCCCGCCGGCATCGGAATTTCGGGAAGCGGCTCTGAGGGATCCCCCGGCGGCCGTGGATTGGGCTCCGCCCAGACCGTCCCGCGAGTGGTGCGCATGACCACGTGATCCCCGCATCGCCCCAACACCCACGATCGGGTCAATGGCACCTTGCCGTACGGCGTGTCCAGAACGTATGCAGGTATTCCGAACCCAGTCATGGTGCCCTGCAGGCGCTCCATGAGCTGCATTCCGTGCTCAATTGACGTGCGAAGGTGCCTCGTGCCGCCAATCAGCTGCGCCTGATAGAGGTAGTAGGGCCTGGCTCGCATGTGGACAAGCCCGTTGAACAGGTCACGAAGGGTGTCCAGATTGTCATTGATACCCCGCAGGAGTACCGTCTGGTTGCCGACGGGTATCCCCCCTCCAAGAAGGCGGCCCAGCGCTGCATCTGCGTCGGCGGTCAACTCCTTCGGATGGTTGAAATGTGTGTTCACCCAAATCGGATGGTATTGCGAAAGCATATCAACCAATTCGGGCGTAATCCGCTGGGGTAACTTTACCGGCATCCGGCTACCGATCCGGATAATCTTGACGTGCGGTATGGCACGAAGAGCAGAGACTATGCGCTCGATGCCTTTGTCGCCGAACGTGAGCGGGTCTCCTCCCGTCAGGAGCACGTCCCGTATTTCGGGATGTCCGGCGATATAGTCGACGGCTTCATCGACCTCGTTCTTGCGCATCATGGCGTCGGAATCGCCCACCATACGCTTGCGGAGGCAGTATCGACAGTAGATCGCGCATTCCGACGTGACGCAAAAAGCCACGCGGTCCGGGTAGTTGTGAATGAGATTCTTGACGGGCGAATGGGCCACTTCCTCGAGCGGGTCAACCACGCCCACCAGGTCCGGCTCACACTCCACGGCCAGCGGCACTACTTGCCGTCGAACCGCACACGATGCGTCCGTCGGATCCATAAGCGACGCGTAATACGGAGTAATATTCCATCGGAAGATGCCCTTTGTCTCCTCGATGCCGCTCAGTTCATCGTCCGTCGGATGGATCCAGTCGGCCAATGCCTCGGGACTGGACACCCGATTCCGCATGTGCCATTTCCAGTCGGCCCAATCTGTTTCTGAAACGTGATCGGGCCGTGTCATGCGTGATCCGTGTAGCTGGGTTGTCTTTCGGAAAGTGCGCGCTCCAACGCCTCCCTCAGCAGGTCTGAGAGGAACTCCGGGTAACTCTGCCCCATGAGTTCGGCCATCACGGCGAAAGTCCCGTCGGGCGCGAAGGTCGGGAGGGGATTGATCTCAAGAAACCACGCGATGCCGTCGGCATCCACCCGAAAGTCTATCCTGGCGAAATCGCGACAACCCAATTTCTCAAACACCGCCAGCGATTGACGCTGCATCAGAGACTCAAGCCCCGGATCCATGGTCCCTTCCAATGCCCAGGCGCGGTCGCCAAATCGCTCGAGGGCATGTGACCCAATACGGGTTCCTTGATCCACGGCGCGCTGCAGCATCGGGAGGGCCCTGGGAGGGTTGCCCACCACGGCTACCGTGTATTCTCCGCCCCCTACAATGAAAGCCTCTACCAAGGCAGCTTGGCCGTATTCCCGGGTAACGAATGCGACTTCGGCCTCGAGTTCTGCCAGATTGTGGACCACGCTGCTCGGACGGATTCCCTTGGCCGTCCCCTCCAGGCGCGGTTTGACGAAAAGTGGGTACCCGGCGGGCGCCACGACCTCCTGCCCGGCTTCGAACGAAGCAAATGCGGGGGTGTGCAGACCCGCCGCTGCCGCCAGTTCTTTGGTATACACCTTGTCCAGGCTGAGGGACAACGCCAGGGCGTCCGAGCCCAGGTAGGGAATACCCCACATCTCCAACAAGGTCGGCGCCCAGCCCTCCCTGTTTCGCGTCCACGCGCCTTCCGCAATATTGACCGCCGCGTCGATGCCGCGAGGTCCCCGCAGCAGAAGGTCCCGCGGCGTCCCGATACGTAGTGTGTCATGGCCCAGAGCGCCAATGGCCTGCTCCAGAGCCTCCACCGTCTCGATGGGCTCGTACTCCGCGTCGGCATCCGGAGGGTCTCCGGGCCGCCAGGGGTAGGATTGATGCAGGTCGTATATGAGGCCGATGGTCATGTCAGCGCGCTCTAACGGCGCCCCGGCTGTTTCGCTCCGACCCTGATTGATGTAACATGCTGAACACCCATCCCTGCAATCATGATGCGCATCGCTCTCGTTTTTGTCCTGGCCGGCTGCACCGCTGCCCAGGCCCCTCCACCACAACAGGCGGCGTTTCCGGGTGGATCGCTGATTGATCTGACGCACACATTTGACGAGAACACGCCATCCTGGCCGACCGCACCGGCATTTGAAATGGTGCCCGACTTTATTGGAATGACAGACGGCGGCTATTGGTACGAGGCCAACACCTTCAGGACCTCCGAGCACGGAGGCACCCATTTGGACGCGCCCGTTCATTTTGCCGAGGGGAAACACACCAACGATCAAATACCGCTGGAGCGTCTCGTGGCACCTGCGGTCATGATCGACGTCACTGAGGCGAGTGCGGACCCGGACTACCTGATTTCTGCGGATGATTTCATCAACTGGGAGGCGCAACATGGGCCGATCCCGGACGGGCATATCGTGCTCCTTCGGACCGGCTTCGCCCGCTTCTGGCCAGACCGGGAGACGTATATGGGCACCGCCGAGCGCGGGGCGGACGCCGTTCCCAAGCTCCACTTTCCGGGTATCGCCCCCGAGGCCGCGGAGTGGCTGGTGGCAAATCGCAACATAGCGGCCATCGGACTCGACACCGCGTCGATCGACCGCGGTCAATCAGCAGATTTCATGTCGCACAGAATCCTCTTTGCCGCAAATATTCCGGCGTTTGAGAATGTGGCAGACATGAGTGCCCTGCCAGCGACCGGCTTTTCGGTCATCGCCCTTCCCATAAAAATATCAGGCGGCTCCGGCGGCCCGCTCCGCATCGTCGCGATCGTGCCCTAGCGGCCTAGTTCAGCGAGACTCTTTTGATGAACCGCCGCACGGAAAAAGCGGACCCCAGCCATCCCAGGGATATCCCACCCAGGAACACGCCCACCCCAAACAAAACCAGCGTATTGCTGTCCACGGGAGGCATCTGGGGTAAGGTGCGTGCGGCCAGCAGGTAGAACCCGGACAGGACAGCCAAGGCAATTGCGGACGCCAGTGCCCCCTGCAGCATCCCTTCGATCACAAAGGGCCTGCGAATGAACGCGTCCGTCCCGCCCACCAGTTTCATGCTTCTGATCAGAAGTCGCCGGGCGTAAATCGTCAGGCGAATGGTATTGGCCACCAAAAAGACCGAGGCGAGAAGCACCAGGAGTGCGAGGCCGCCACCGCCGATGGTGAGCATCCGAAGGTTCTTCTGCACTTTTATGAGGAGCGGCTGATTGAATATCACCTCGTCTACGTTGGTCCATGTCTGGATCTGTGCCGAAATGGCGGCCAAACTGTCGGGATTCGCGTAGGGCCGAGTGACCTTGAAGCGCACGGAGGCGGGCAGAAACGGCGCGTCGAAGAACGTCTCCGCTCCCTCGCCAAACTCGGTCCTGAATATTTCGGCGGCCTCATTCCGTGTGATGTACGTGGTGCTCTCGATGCCCTGCAGGACCCGAATTCGGTCATGGACGGCCTGGCCTGAGCGATCGTCCACGTTTTCCAAAAACACCTCGATTTCTCCGACCCGCTGGCGAAGCCACGAGGCTACCTGCTGGGCCTCAAAGCCGAGCGCGAAAAACACGGTGACCAGAATCAGGGCGACGGACATCGCGCCGGTGGAAGCAGCAGATGCCAACGCGGCTCGCCGGAATCCCGACATGCCCTCTCTCAGTGCGTACGGAAGCGCCATGGGGTGTCCTTGGTGAGCACTGAATATAGGTCGCCTGAAAGGTTCAACAGCCTTCTAGTACGCCACGACGACCGGCATCACGCGGATTCTCCCGCCGGGGCCGCTGACCCTGATGAAATAGGGGCCAGGCGTGTGCCCTGTACCGTTCCAGAGGACAGAGGTGATCTCCTGGCCCGCATTTCCTGAGAGGATCTGCTCCACCAGTCGACCCTGCGCGTCGAACGCGCTCACCGAGAACGGGCCCGGTTGGTCCATCTGAATCTCGATATGTATCTGCCCCGCAGCGGGAACGGGATACGCTGAAACGCTGAACGGGACCTCAGAAAACTCCGGCTCGCGGTCAACCGCGATGCCGACTCCCCTGGCCGATGCCATGGCCTCGATGGCACCACGATGTGCCCCGGCAAACAACTCCTGGTCAGCCTCCACCAGCCGACCGGCGGCACGCTCGAAAGTCTCGGTGGCCGTGTCCGTGTAGCGGACCGCCTCAAGCGCCAATTGATCGGTAACCGCCTCGCCGACTGATTCTCGAAGGTCCCAGAGCAGGCCTCCCCAAATCATGCCCCACGTGTACCTGGCCACCTGGTTGAGCGACGATATCTTGCATTTGCGATCCAGTTCGTGGTACCGGGTGCAAATGCCGTACGCAAGGTCAGTGGCGGGGCTACCTCCGCGCCAGTTCCACTCGTCGGGGTTCGTGGCCAAGGTCCGGATCTCCGTGTCATCCGGCGGCCCTTCGCATTCCCGTCTGTCCGGACATGTCACAATCCATTCGCCGATGCGCGGGTCGTTGGTGAAGGACGCCGTGAAATAGTCCGCGTAGCCCTCTGATAGCGCCTGCGCCTGGATGGGCGTGTCGATGTCCTGGACGAAACCCAGGTGCCCTATAGCCAGATGAGCATACTCGTGGTAGATGATCTCGTCCTCCTTGGCGGCGTTGCGCATAAAAATCCAGCCCACCCCCAGTTTGATCAACGAGCGTGAGGGATCGCTGAACGCGCCATCACCCGAAATATGGGGGTACACGTCCGCCTGGAACGGAATGTCCACTCCCAACCTACCCAGCCAGAATTCTCGCGCCACCCGGTCTATGTGGTAGTAGACATTGACCGCGTCAAATGGAGAACAGTCCTCAATTACCTCCAGACAATCTTCTGTCTCCCAATTATTGGGTGGGTAACGAAAATCCGCCGCCCCACCGATTCCGGGTGCCCCGAGGCCAGGGGTGTCCAAACGATCGCTGGCCACCCGGGAGTACCGACCGTCAAGCCTGGTGCCATCCCCATAGAGCCGCTCCAATGTCACCTCCACAGCATCGCCCCCGGACGGGTCAGACAAGTAGACCAGGCCGGGCGCTTCGCTAAACAGAGCACCATCGGCAGCCTGGCCCGTCCGAAAGGCCACGCGGGACACGCTCGTGAACGGAGGCTGACCCGAAAGAGGGCCTACCGATCCGTAGCCCTGGAAAAAACCCAGCTCAAGCGGGCAAACGTCCTTCGTGAGAGGGAGTCCGAGGGTGGAGTTGGCCGCTGTCTGTGCGCCGGCGTCGAAAGAGACCGCTGCCAGCAAGACAAAAATGCCACCGCCCCGAAGCATCTCATACCTCCTCGAATCGATTCATCTTCCTGTTTTTACGCACCTTATCGTACGCAAAAACCCGCCCGTTCATTGCAATCCATACCCCGGGCGGTTGCGTCTGGACGGCAGCCAGTGCAAATCCGATGTTGAACTCCGCATCGGAGTCCTTGAATCTGGCCGGCGAGAGGGAGCCCACCAGGACGATCGTCTTTCCCTTGATGTCGGCCAGAACCGTTGCAGTCTGGACCATGCCGTCCGTGCCGTGTGTGATCAGGACCCGGGTGGACGGCGTTTGGCCGGCGTGGAGCCGGATGCGCGTGCGGTCCTCGTCGGTCAGGTCAAGGCTGTCCTTCCGAAGCAGCGTTTCAACGGTGAATTTGACCTGAGCGCCCATCAGACGGAGGATGTTCGCGATCTGTGGCTCGCCCACTTCGTATTCGCTTTGCGCATCGAAATAGACCTTGTCGATCGTCCCGCCGGTAGAAAAAATCGCGATTGGTTCCATGTACTAATTACCCGAGCACCGGCTTCCCGGCAATAAAGGTTTCACGTACCGCATTGGGCACAAAGTGGTAGACCCACTGCTCCACCGAGTCCGCGTCAACAATTGCAAAATCTGCCCGTTTCCCGGGTTCCACAGAACCGCAGACCGCCTCTCTGCCAATGGCCGCGGCGGCGTTAATGGTTACGCCTCTCAGTGCCTCCGCCGGCGAAAGCCCGTTCATGGTGCACGCCAGCATCATGGCAAACGGCAGATGATAACTGGGCGCAGAACCCGGGTTAAAGTCAGTAGCCACGGCCACGCGGCATCCCGCCTCCAGAAATCCTCGACCATCCATGGGCTTCTGTCGCAGGTATAATGTGGCGATCGGCAACGCCACGGCCACAACACCCGCTGCCGCCATCGCTAGCATCCCGCTCGCCGAGGTGTACTCCAGATGGTCGGCACTGACGGCCCCCACCGACGCGGCCAGTTCGCCGCCTCCTCCATCGGAGAGTTGGTCCACGTGGAGCTTGGGCCGGAGACCCAGCCTGGAGGCCGCCGCAAAGAGGCGGCGCGCCAACACGTCATCGAACGCGCCCTCTTCGACGAACACATCGCAGAATTCCGCAAGCTCGCCGGCCGCGACCGCAGGCAGCACCGTGTGAATCAGATGGTCTATGTAGACAGCCGGTTCGGTGAATTCCGGCGGCATCACGTGCGCGCCCAGAAACGTGGAAACCACCTGGACGGGCTGCGCCCCGGAAAGGCGCCGGTAGACCCTGAGAAGCTTCAGTTCGTCCTCCAGGCTCAGCCCGTACCCACTCTTTGCCTCGATAGTGGTGACTCCCAGCCGACTCATCTCGGACAGAAAGCCACCTGCCCGTGCGAACAACTCATCCTCTGAGGACTCTCGGGTGTGTCGCATGGTGGAACGAATGCCGCCTCCTGCCTGCTGAATCTCCAGATAAGTGGCACCGCTTGACCGGATCGAAAACTCGTCGGCCCGCCATCCGCCAAATGCCAAATGTGTGTGGCAGTCCACGAGACCGGGCGTCACGAGCCTTCCGCCGGCGTCATGCTCCATCCCATGGTCGCCGGACAGATCCGCGTCGTGGCCCACCCAGGTGATGAGGCCGTTCTCCCACGTGATCGCCGCGTTTTCCAGCGTCTGAACCTGACCAATGCCACCGTCCCGGGAGCACGTGGCCAACCGGCCAATGTTGCGTAGAACTGGCATCAGTCCGCTAGGATATCGCTAACGGCGTCCACGAGCCCGGGGCTTCGGATCAACTCGATAGCGGGCTTGAGATCCTCCTGGAAGTAGTAGTCGGCCTCGCGGTGGGGAATGCGCTCGCGAATTAGGTCGTGGGCGTGCTCGATCCCGCGTCCGGGTCTGAGCGGCTTTCTGTAGTCCAATGCCTGCGCGGCCGTAATGAGCTCAATGGCCAGCACGTGTTCCACATTGGTCAGCACCTGAAGGAGCTTGACGGCCGCCGTGGCGCCCATGCTCACATGGTCCTCCTGTCCCAGGCTCGTGGGAATGGAATCCACCGATGCCGGATGGCAGAGGATCTTGTTCTCGGAAACGAGGGCGGCGGCGGTGTACTGCGGTATCATGAAGCCGGAATTCAGTCCCGTCTCCTTCATGAGCAGTGTCGGCAACCCGTCGTGCCCCTCCAGAAGCAGATAGACTCTGCGTTCGGAGATACTCGCCAGTTCCGCCAACGCAATGGCTGCGTAGTCCAGCGCCAGGGCAACGGGTTGGCCATGGAAATTGCCCCCGGAGACGATATCTCCCGGCTCGAAAACCAGTGGATTATCCGTGACGGAGTTCATCTCGATCTCCATCACCGCGGTGACGTGCGCCAGCGCATCGCGGCTTGCTCCGTGCACCTGAGGCATGCAACGCAGGCAATAGGGATCCTGAACCTTGCCACAGTTTCGGTGAGACTCCAGGATTTCCGATCCTTTCAGAAGCGTCCGAACATTCCGGGCAACACGCATCTGGCCCGGGTGTGGGCGCACGGCGTGAATCCGCTCGTCAAACGGCGTCGCAGATCCCTGCAATGCCTCCAGACTCATCGTGCCGATGAGGTCTACGAGTCGAATCAGGGAGTGCGCCCGGTGCATCACAAAGGCCCCGTAGGCCGTCATCAATTGTGTGCCGTTGAGGAGGGCGATCCCGTCCTTGGCCTGCAGCTGAATTGGCGAAAGGCCCGCGCCCGCCAACCCTTCGGCTGCGGTCTGGCTGGATCCGTCTTCCCGCATGAACTCGCCTTCTCCCAGCAGTGGGAGCGCCATGTGTGCCAGTGGCGCAAGGTCGCCGGACGCGCCGACGCTGCCCTTGCAAGGTATCAGGGGAATGAGGTCGTTCTTCTCGAAATCAAGCAGGCGCTTGAAGGTGGTCTCGGACACGCCGGAATGGCCCAGCCCCAGACCGTGGATCTTGAGGCCGAGCATCAGGCGGGCAATCGTCCTGGGCACTGGATCACCGACGCCGACCGCGTGACTCAGCAGAATATTCCGTTGGAGCTGCCTGAGGCTGTCGTCAGGGATGCGTTTGGAGGCCAACTTGCCAAATCCCGTGTTTACCCCGTAGAAGACGCCGCCCGTGGCAATTGCGCCTTCCAGAAGCGCCCTCGAGCGCAGGACCGGGCCGGGATCGGTGCGAAGCTCTTCCGTGCTGGCTTTCAGGTCCTCGTACAACGAGGCGATGCGAATTGAGATGGACATCAGCCGTTCACCATCGGGAGGTCGACTCCGCGTTCGTTGGCCGTCTCCACGGCGGTCTCATACCCAGCATCCGCGTGACGCATGACACCCGTGCCCGGGTCGGCGGTCAGGACGCGCTCCAACCTTCGGTCGGCCATCTCCGTGCCGTCCGCCACCGACACCATCCCGGAATGAATGGAGTAGCCGATGCCCACGCCGCCGCCATGATGGAGGGACACCCAACTGGCTCCACAGGCCGTATTCAAGAGCGCATTCAGGAGAGGCCAATCCGCGATGGCGTCAGAGCCATCCTTCATGGCTTCCGTTTCCCGGTTGGGAGATGCGACCGAGCCGCTATCCAGGTGGTCCCGGCCGATAACCAGTGGTGCGCTGACCTTTCCGCGCTTGACCAGCCAGTTGAACTTGAGACCCATCTCCGCGCGCTCGCCATATTCGAGCCAGCAGATTCTGGCAGGGACGCCCTGAAATTGCACCTTGTCCTGCGCTTTCCTGATCCAGCGCGCCAGGGCTTCGTTCTCCGGGAAGGTCTCCAGAATCGCCTTGTCGGTCACGGCAATGTCGGCAGGATCGCCCGATAGTGCCGCCCATCTGAACGGTCCCGATCCGCGACAGAAGAGCGGGCGAATGAACTCAGGCACAAAACCGGGGATGTCGAAGGCCTGCTGCATACCGCGGTTGTCAGCAACCTGGCCTCGCAGGTTATTGCCGTAGTCGAAGGTCACCGCGCCCTGCCGCTTCATGGCCAACATGGCATCCACATGCACAACCATGGAGTCCAATACCGCGTTTAGATACCCATCTGGGTCTCTTTTGCGGAATTCGGCGCCGGTCTCGGTGTCATAGCCCGCGGGGATGTAACCCACGTCCAGATCGTGGGCAGAGGTCTGATCGGTAAGCACGTCCGGAGTCAGGCCCCGGCGAACCAATTCGGGCAGGACTTCGGCCACGTTGCCCACCAGTCCAACGGAGAGTGCCTCTCCCTTGTCGCGGGCCTCCATGACCCGATCAATGGCCTGATCCAGATCCGAGGTCATTTCGTCGCAATACCCGGTATCGACCCTTCGCCGAATTCGGCCGGCATCCACATCGATACCCAGAAACGCGCCGCCATTCATTGTGGCAGCGAGGGGCTGCGCTCCGCCCATTCCTCCCAGGCCGGCAGTCACGACCAACCGGCCCTGAAGCGTCCCGTCGAAGTACTTCCGGGCGCATTCAGCGAACGTCTCGTAGGTACCCTGCAGGATGCCCTGCGTACCGATGTAAATCCACGACCCGGCCGTCATCTGGCCGTACATGGTCAGTCCCAGCGCGTCCAGCCTGCTGAATTCGTCTCGCGTGGCCCAGCGAGGGACAAGGTGGGCGTTGGCGATGAGTACACGCGGCGCCTCCTCGTGGGTGCGAAAGACACCTACGGGTTTTCCACTCTGAACCAGAAGCGTCTCGTCGTTCTCCAGCCGGCGCAGCGTGGCGACGATCCGGTGGTAGCACTCCCAATTCCGGGCCGCCTTTCCGCCGCCGCCGTAAACAATGAGGTCCTCTGGCCTCTCGGCAACCGCTGGGTCCAAATTGTTCATCAACATGCGCAGTGCAGCCTCCTGATGCCATCCTTTGCAACTGAGCACCTTGCCCGTCGCGGCGCGAATCGAACCCACGTCTGCCACACTCATTTCAGTTACCACGCTTGTATATGCGTCCTTCTTTCATCACGAACTGCACCCGCTCCAGGGTCCTAATGTCTTCGAGGGGATTGCCCTGCACACCGACGATGTCCGCTCAGGCCGTGGCGGCCGGCCTCTTCTACCATCGCGCGCAGTTCCTCGTCGGAATACTGCTGGGCACCCACCGCCTCTTCGAAGGACAATACGCCCGCCGTTGCGCAGGTCTTGATCACTTTGGCCCCGTGTTTGATCTGGTATCGCACGGCTTTGACAACTTCATCGACCCCATCGGCCACCCCCTCTTCCGGGCCCAACGCGAGAATGCCCGGTGCCCACCCGGTTTCGTCGCAATGCCCTCCCGTGACGCCAAGGGAGTGTCCGGAGTCAAAAATATCCGGTCCGGTCACATAACCCGCGGTGACGCCCCTGGCCAGTGCCGCACCGGAGAATCCCCCAGAACCCAGGTTGCGAACCGTTGTGAAACCCGCCAACAGCGTCGGCCGCGCGTTGGCCGCACCGCGAAGCGCCTGGTCTGCGGCGGTCTCGCGCACGGGCCGCAGGAAGGCGTCCGCTTCTATGTTTCCGGTCAGATGCGTGTGCATGTCGATCAGACCGGGGACCAGTGTCACGTCTCCCAGGTCGTCGGTGACGGTGGGCGTGGAAGCCGGATTGATGGCGGTGATTCTACCGTCCCTGATCACTACGACAGCCGGAGATACCAGATGTCCGCTCCTGATATCCAGCATGCGGTCAGCCCGGAGAACCGCGTCCTGGGCAGAAGCTGGAAGCGCTACCAGCAGGATGAGCAGGCAAAAGAAACGAGTAGTCATTTCGGAGTGGTTATTCGAACTGAGTTCGGAATTCCTGGAAAGCCTTCTCCAGCGCTTCCAGACGCTCGCGCAGTTCCACGACATCTTCGGTCAGCGCGGTGGACGGGCTTCCGGAAGCGGCGGAAGCCATGGCTTCGAGCGCCTCAAGATCGGGCTCGCCAAGGAGCAGGTGGACGAATCTGGCTTCCTTTTTGCCAGTCTGGCGGGGTAACTGAAACGCCAGGGGTTCCTCTCGGGTTGTCAGTGCCTCAAGAATTTCCTCCACTTCTGAGAGGGCCTCAAAAGCGTGGAGCCTGGCGGTCCGAGCCCTGAGTTCACCCACCGTCTGAGGCCCGCGGAGAAGAAGAACGGACAAGACCGCCCTCTCCGGCACCGACAAGCCCCAGGCCTCGGCCACAGCGTGTCGGAATTTCTCCGCCCTGCTGCCCGCGCCTGCCGAATGGCCAGCCAGTTTTGCGCGCAAGAGAGCGTCCAGCGCCGCCAAGGTCTGGGATTCCGAAAAACTGACCACGGGATCCCGGTTGGACTTCTGGTTGCACCCCGTTGTCAGCGAATTGAGGGTAAGGGGATAGTAGTCCGGCGTGGCGAGCTCCTTTTCGATCAGGACACCCAGAACGCGCACCTCGTCGAAGGAAAAGTCCATTTTCTACGGCAGTTTCGGAAAGTTCAAAGTCGCACCCGGCGGAAGCTCTTCGGGCGCATGTACACCCCGGAAGATACGGGCAGACCGAGGACCCAACAGCCTGACTTCACGGCCGTTTACAAACAGCGCGGAGCCCTCTCGGAGCCCGACAACGGGCATTTCACGGTTTATTTGAACGAATTCCAGTATTCGTTGCTCCCGCGTTTCTCCCATGTGTCCATCTGGATGGGCATCCAGATAGTGCGGGTTGATCTGAAAGGGCACCAGCCCGAGCGCCTGCATCGAAGGCGGCTCGATGATGGGCATGTCGTTGGTGGTCCAGAGTCCGGGACAGGCCACATTGGAGCCCGCACTCCAGCCGGCGTACGGCATACCGTTCTGGACACCCGTCCGAATGGCATCCATCATTCCGGTGGCATACATCCGCTCCAGGAGGTGGAACGTATTACCTCCTCCGACCGCCACTGCGTCACATGACTCGACCACCTCGGCAGGGCGGGCGGACCTGTGGACGGATACTACTTCCATGTCCAGGGCCGAAAATGCGTCAGCTACTATTTTTTCGTAGTCGTCATAGGAGACCCGCACGCCGGCGTACGGAACGAACGCCACCTTCTTTACACCGTGGAAGGATTTCGAAACCCACTCGAGGGCGTGTTCCAAATACCCGGAGCCCGGGTTGCGTGAGTTGGAAAGGAGGATCAGGTTCATGCGCCGAGTCCGTCTCGAGAGTAAGGGGGCGGTGGTCCTGCTGCCTCAGAGCCCGGACGCAATCAGCAATTCGATGTCGCGGTGAGGCATTCCGAACATGGCAGCCAGATTCTTCTTGGTCAGGTGCCGACGATAGACATAGGTCCCGTTCCTGAGGCCGACGTCACGCCATAGCGCCTCGTGAATGCTCCCGGCCTCCCCGATTTTAATCAGGTACGGCACCAGCACATTGGTCAGTGAATACGTGGCCGTTCGCGCCGCGTTGGATGGCATATTGGGGATGCAGTAATGAATGACCCCGTGCTTCACGAAGGCGGGCTGTGAGTGCGTGGTGGGCCTGCTCGTTTCAATGCAGCCGCCCTGATCCATCATGGTATCCACGATCACAGAACCCTTCGGCATGCGCATCACCATGTCGTCCGTCACCAAGACGGGGGATCGCTGGCCGGCCTTCATCATCGCGCCAATCACCACGTCCGCGCGCTCCAGCGCATGACGCAAATACTGGTCTGTGGCCATCGCCGTCGTGATGCGTCGATTCAGGTAGTGCTCCATGCTGCGGAGCGCCCCGAGATCATTGTCCAGCACAGTGACCTGCGCACCGAAACCAAGGGCCGTTCGCGCCGCCCACTCCCCCACCACGCCCGCGCCAATAATGAGCACGCTGGACGGAGGCACTCCGGAAATTCCGCCAAGCATGACGCCCTTGCCGCCTTCTCCGGACTCCAGATACCGGGCGGCAATCTGGACCGCCATGGAGCCCATGATTTCGTGCATCATTCGGACAATGGGCAGCGTCCCATCCGAGTCCCGGATAAACTCGAAGCCGATTCCGGTTATGCCGAGATCCATCAGGCTACGGAGGAACTCAGGCGAAGTCCCCCCCAGATGAAGCGCGGAAACGAGGACCTGCTTCTCCTGAAGGAGAGGGATTTCCTCCTCAGACGGAGGACCAACCTTTACGATCAGGCTGCATTGACTGTACAGGTCAGCCGCGCTGACAACAATTTGAGCGCCGGCCTCGGAATATTCCTGGTCCGAGAAATTGGCCTGGGCTCCTGCCTTCTCCTGGACATACACCTGATGCCCATTCGCGACCAGTGCCATCACCCCCGACGGCGCGACGGCGACACGCCGCTCCTCGTTAGAGACTTCCAGCGGCACGCCAATGCGCAGGCTGGAATGCCTCTCGCCGAGTTCGGCTCGTTTCTCCATGGTTCGGAGGCCGTGCTCCACCAAGCCCTGCAGGGAAGGCACTTCCATTGGGCATCCTTCGATTTAGCGTAGTCTCAAAATATACGACTATCCGCTGGGCTTCGCCCTTCTGCCCAACCAGTGTGCGAGCATTATGCCGCCGGCCACAGCCGCATTCAAGGATTCCGTCCCGCCGGACCCGCGGCGTTCGATGGTCACGGCCTGGACCGCCCCCTCTCTGGCAGCCTCGGAAATGCCATGCGCTTCTGATCCCATGACGAGGACCGAGTCTCCCGACGGACGCCACTCCCCGAGAGAAACTCCGTGCATATCGGCCACATACCTCGGACAGCCGGAGAACCGGGGACTGGCAAACAGCCTCCGAAGGTCCATCGACCTTACAACCTGCACGTCCCAAAGCCCCCCTTGACTGGCCCTTACGACCTTCGGCTGGTAGGGATCGGCGGTGCCCGGCCCACAGACAACGGCCTTCACACCGAACCACGCCGCCGTCCGGATGAGGGTCCCCACGTTTCCCGGATCCTGAATGCCGTCCAGCACAAGACAGGACCCGGCCCTGACCTCTGTCACATCGGGCAGTTGGGCGGCAGCGGCCACGCCCTGGCTGGTCCGCACTTCGGAGACAGACTCAAGGTCGCGCGATGAGGCAATAAACACCGGGCAAGCCACGCGCTCGAGGATTTTCAGGATGCGCGCATTTTGGCTGGCCTCCTGCGTGGCGACCACGTCAACGAGCGGCGCGCCGGCGTCCACTGCGGCCTCCAGAGCCCGAACCCCTTCGATCAGGTATTCCCCCAGCTCTTTCCGACCCTTAGCTTGATGGAGTGATTTATACTCTCCTTTTCTACGGGCAGTTAACGGTGATTCACTCGAACTGTGGGCAAGATTCAAGATGTCTTGGTATTTGCGTTCCGCGGGCGCGCGGTAATATTGGTTCTACCCTAATCTACGAGTCGTCTTCTCAACACAACCCGAAAGCGCTTCCGGCCACAACGGCCTTCAGCCACAACGGTAACTGACGCCACTTACAGCCATGCCTTTCAAGCGCGACGTTCACTCCAGTTCCGGGTACAAGGAGCCCGCTCCAATCCGCGATCACGAGAACCCGTTCGCCGCCATGGTCGCGCGGTTCGACGTAGCGGCACAGATTCTCGAACTGGACCCGGGATTCTACGAATACCTGATCACCCCAACGCGCATTCATATTACCGCCATCCCGGTAGTTATGGACACGGGACGGATAAAGGTTTTCACGGGTTACCGCGTGATCCACAACAACATTCTGGGGCCATCCAAGGGCGGTATTCGCTTTGCGCCAGACGTAAACCTGGACGAGGTCAAGGCGCTTGCCGCCTGGATGACCTGGAAGTGTGCCGTCGTCAACGTCCCTTTCGGTGGGGCCAAGGGTGGCATTACGTGTAACCCAAAAGAGATGAGCATGGGAGAGTTGGAGCGACTGACGCGTCGCTACACCTCAAATCTCGTCGACGTGTTTGGGCCGGACAAGGACATTCCCGCTCCGGACATGAACACCAATGCACAGGTGATGGCCTGGATTCTGGATACCTACTCCATGCACGCCAAGCGTACGGAGAATGCGGTCGTTACCGGAAAGCCCATTCAGTTGGGCGGGTCGTTGGGCCGGCCAGAGGCGACGGGCCGCGGTGTGATGACCACTGCCCTTGGAGCGATGGATCGTCTGGGACTTCGTCCTTCGCAGTGCACCGTTGCCGTACAGGGGTTTGGCAATGTGGGTTCGGTGGCCGCGCAGCTCCTCGCGGAGCAGGGCTGCAAGATTATCGCCGTGAGTGACGTCTCGGGCGGTTACTACAACGAGGACGGCATCAACATCCAGAAGGCGCTCATTTATTCGCAGGCCAACGGCTGGTCCCTGGATGGCTTCGACGGTGCGGAGTCCATCTCCAATGAGGAACTGCTCGCCCTTGATGTCGACGTCCTGGCACCGTGTGCCAAGGAGGACCAGATCCACGGCGACAACGCCGAGCAGGTCAAGGCCAAGATCATTGTCGAAGGCGCCAATGGACCCACCACGCCCAAGGCAGACCCCATCCTGCAGAAAAACGGCGTGCTCGTTATTCCGGACATCCTGGCGAATGCTGGTGGCGTGACCGTGTCTTACTTCGAGTGGGTTCAGGATCGTCAGGGATACTTCTGGTCCCTGGAGCGAGTCAATCGCCGCCTGGATCGGATGATGCGTTCGGCATTCGAACAGATCTATGACGTCAGCCAGAAGCACGACACGACGCTCCGCATTGCGGCCTACGTAGACTCCATCAAGAAAGTGGCTGACGCTCTGAAGCTCCGCGGCATCTACGCATAGTTTTATCCAGAGTATCTCGTCACGCCTTTGATCGGTGGGAGGCGGGTTCGGATCTTGCTGTCATGGCAAGGTCCGTTCTCATCGTCCTTTCACTGCTCCTTGTGGGTCGTTCTGCCGCACAGGACGCTCCCGAGAGCAATGTCGCGCTGCTGTCCGCCATGGCGGCCTCGTGCCTCAACGATGTGGCAGTTCCTGATTCCGTCTTCTTCACGCCCCCAGGGAGACTCCCCTTCCTCAGGGGTGCCCTCGTCGATGCACTTCAAAGCCGGGGGAAAGCTGTCTTCGCATCCGCTTCATCCGCCCGGGGAGAACTGGTAACAGACCTCGAACGCGCCGGTGTTTCCTACCAACGGGGGGCGCGATCCATGATTTCCAGGACGGTGAGTCTGGCGCTCACGGTTGAGCTAAAGGCTGGCGATGGGCGCATTCTCCACGATGAACTGTGTACTCGTTCCTCTGTCGACGTGGTCGATCGCAGCCTTATCGCGTCACTTGAGGACTCTGCATATCCCGAGACCCGCGGCACCATTCCCCTCTCCAGGTGGCAGCGGCTTGCTCAGCCCGTCATCATCGCTACCGCAACGGCGGCCGGCACGCTTCTCTTCTTTTCGCTTCGAAGTCGGCGGGCAGATGGGGGTTAAGTGCACGCTCATCGTCGTCGTACTTCTGGCGGGATGCGCCGTCCCGGTCTCCCCAAGCGGAGGCCCGCAGGATTCCCAGCCGCCAAGAGTCGTTCTAACTGAACCCTCTGACGGATCGGTCAACACGCGGCCTGCCCGGGTGTCTTTTCGATTCGACGAATTCATCGACGCGCGCTCTGCCGGTGCGGCGGTCTCGATGACTCCGGAGCCCAATCGCCCCCCCGAAATAAAGCCCGGGAGTAAGTCGATCGACGTGATATTCCGGGAGCCCCTTCGCGACAACACGACCTACATCATTACCGTCGACACGGGACTTCGAGACGCCCATGGTGTGGCGCTCACAACTCCCATTCGGGTTGCCTTCGCCACCGGCGACCGCATCAACACAGGCCGGATGGACGGCTCTGTGATCCGTTCGCTTAACGGGAAGCCCGACCCCGGTCTGGACATTTTCGCCTATCTCCGACCGGACGGAGCGGCCCCGGCTGAGTTACCGAACTCCGACACGCCGCCGGACTATCGGACCCAGACCGACGCGCGCGGGACATTTTCTTTCCAATACCTTCAGGAAGCATCCTATTTCGTCGTAGGAATCCGCGATGGAAACAGAAACAAGACGGCTGATGCTGGAGAGGACCTGGCGTGGCCGCCGCTGCCACTCGTTGTTGCGAACGCCGACTCATCGGACGTTGGCGTCTGGATGTCCGCCCGGGTTGACACGACGGCGCCTCAACTTCGGCGTGCCACCTCGTTGTCTCAGCAGCGGGTCGAGTTGACCTTCGACACGGATGTACAACTGCTGGATCTGGATCCTTCGCGCTGGGAAATTCTGGACACGCTGACACTTCAGACCACGCAGGTGCTGAGCGTGTACCAACCCCTGGCTGACCGGAGAAAGGCCGTACTGGTTACCAACCCCATCGTTGGCGCCAACTGGGAAGTCTGGGCCGAAGGCGTGGCTGCGGACTCGTCGGGAAATGTCGGCATGGTGGGGCCGACCGGCTTCGCGGCCTCGGCCCGAATCGATACGTTCCGGACCCGATTCCTTGGATTCCGACTGGACACCCTGGCCGTGGACGGCGCCTTCAGGATCCTCTATCCGGGATCAGCGCCCGGACTCGCGTTCTCCGTCCCTCCCGGAGACGCTTCGATCTTGAATTCGGTCGCGGTGTCTGATACGGGCAACGTTTTGCTCCCCTGGACCCCCCGCTCGACAACAGGAACAACTGTTTTTTTGGACGTCGAATCTGCCGCGGACTACCGGATTGACGTTGACATGAACGCCTTAGGTGGTCGCGACTCGACCGCGTCTGTTTGGGTCAGACGGGCTCCGATCTCGATGCTTGGCGAACTGGAAGGCGTTGTCTCCAGGGGTACGAACGACCTCTACATTCGCGCTCTGGAAGCCGGCGGCCGTCCGCCTTTCCAAACGAAAGCGGATTCCACGGGTGCCTTTCAATTCAACGGGCTTCCGGGTGGTTCATCGTTGCGGCTGGAGTTGTTCGAGGACACCAACCAGAACGGTCGGTGGGACTTCGGTCAGCTTCGGCCCTTCAGTCCGCCCGAGCTCCGGGGCTGGCTTGATCAGGCGCCACAGGTCCGGGCCAAGTGGGAGACCGTGATCCCAGATACCCTTAGGCTGGTCCCTCTGCTCCCGCAAAATGTCCGGGTGCCCGCCGTTCCAGACTCAACATCCGGACGCCCATGAAACCGGTCCTCGCAGGGCGGGCCATGCGCGACGCCGATCGTTTTACGATCGACGAGATAGGGATTCCGGGCTTCACCCTCATGGAATCTGCGGGTCGAGGCGCGGCAAGGACCATTCATGACTGGCTGAGCGCCAAGGGCGTGACTGCTCCCTCCTTTGGCATCGCGTGCGGAAAGGGCAACAATGGCGGTGACGGGCTGGTTCTGGCCAGAGTCCTCGCCGGCGAAGGCCGCTCCGTTACCGTGTTCATGGCCCTCGGCTCGGACGGTTTGACGGCTGACGCGGCCAAGAACCTGGAGATCCTGCGTCGCCTTTCGCCCCCAAGCCTCCGCTGGGCCGACACGGTGGACGGCCTCTCCAAGTCAACGGTGCTGGTGGATGCGCTTCTGGGTACGGGTCAGCAGGGCCCTGCCCGACCGCCGCTTGCATCATGTATGGCGTGGCTGAACCTTCAACGGTCCCTGAAGGTGGCGCTCGATATCCCAACCGGCCTTGACTCAGACACGGGCGGACTGCTCGGAGACCCCTTCCGAGCGGACCTTACGGTAACCCTGGGGGCGCTCAAGGCAGGATTGCTCTTTGGATCAGGTCCGGATGTCTCCGGGAAAGTCGCGGTCGTTGAGATCGGGATACCGGAGGCTGCCCTGAGTACGCGTTCCTCCGAGCCTGGCTGCGGCCTGCTCGTGGATGATGCATTCGTGCGGCAGGCCTTGCCACGGCGTGCTCGCATCGGTCACAAGTACTCGACGGGACCGGCACTGGTCGTGGGCGGGTCATCCAAATATCCGGGCGCCCCTGCGCTTGCCGCGTCGGCCGCTGCACGCGTTGGTTCAGGTTATGTGGCCACGGCTCTCCCCGGGGGGGTGCCGTGGGCCGGTCCAGCCGAGATTCCAAGCATCGATTCCGATGGCGAAGAGCTTGAGGGTTGGTTGGAACGGGCAAAAGCGGTGCTGGTCGGGCCGGGTATGGGACGCGGGCTGGCCGCCGAAGCCCTGTTCAAGCGGGTCGTCCAGGCAGCCAGACAGCCCTTGGTAATTGACGCGGATGGATTGCGGGTGCTTGGAAACTCCGGAGGATTGGGTCTGGTCAGGTCCAACCCGTGGCTCATCACTCCGCACGCCGCCGAGTTCGAGCACCTCCGCCGGTCCATGCCGAATGGCGGAGATCTCCAGTCAGACGCCAATGCTTCCAATCCGGCCGAAACCGCGCGTGCATGGGCAAATCGCTGGGGCGTCGTCCTGGTTCTGAAGGGCAGCCCGACCGTGATTGCCTCTCCGGACGGCCGGGTGGTCGTCGCGGCTGTGGGCGGACCCGAACTCGCGACTGCTGGTACCGGCGACGTTCTTTCCGGGATGTGTGTTGGACTCCTGGCGATGGGGCTCGCTCCTTTTGAGGCCGCGGTTTGCGCCGTACATCTGGGCGGGTGTTGCGCGGCGCGTTACGTGAAAGGCCGCGGTCTGGCCTCCATGATGGCGGGAGATATCGTTCGACTGCTCCCGATCGTTCTATCTGAACAATTTCAACGCTGAGTAGGCACGCTAGTGATGGGAAGAGCCGCCCGCATAAGGGCATTTATCAAACGCTGGGCCCTGCCCTTCGCCATTCTCTGGACACTGGGAACGTTGTCCGTCCTTCTCCTCCCGGGCGAATTCGTCCCGGAGTCAAGCATCACAGACTTTGACAAGTTGGCCCATTTCATCCTGTTCGGTGGATTTGCAGGGCTGTGGATGGTCGCGCTGGGAGATCACCTCCCGCGCGCCACACTCTATGTCATCGTACTTGGGATGGCCTATGGCATCATCACCGAAATCGGTCAGGAACTGGCCGAAGGTGGCAGGCAGGGAGATCCGTGGGACGCGGTGGCCGACACTGTCGGTATCCTTGCGGGCGTACTGGCCTTCCGCGTGTGGCGCAGAATCCACCCCTCCGACGCAGAATAGTCCTTGGGGTTTTCCGGTTGCCCGAGCAACTTCCGAACACTCCTTGTGTCTATTATGTGGAGTCGATGTACGCCACATCAACAACAATTTCGATTGCGCTTCCGTTTATTACTGTAAGCGGATATATTCTTAGCCCCGAAAGAAGCGGGCACCAGCCGCCCCACACCTAATCCTACCAAACTGAAATGGCCCTTCGTAAGACAGAGAAGGCAGATCTCAAGAAGCGGTACACGCTTTTTGTCGAGGTTGGAATGGTTCTCACCCTCGCCCTCCTGATTGTCGCTTTCCGCGCGGATTTCCGCGCGAACAGTGAATTCGATGTCACGTTGGCACAGCAGGAAACGGTCCAGATGGAAGAGATCCTGCAGACCCAGCAGATCGAGAAGCCGCCTCCACCGCCGCGTCCACCCGTTCCGGTCGAGGTGCCTAACGACGAAATCCTGGACGATGACGACCTCGAACTGGATATGTCTTTGGACCTTGACGCTGCCGTCGATCTTCCTCCTCCTCCTCCTCCGCCGGATGATGAGCCAGAGCCAGAGCCTGAGATCTTCGTCATCGTGGAGCAGATGCCAGACCTCATTGGTGGTCTTGGCGAGCTGCAGAAGAAGATCAGGTATCCCGAGATTGCCAAGAAGGCCGGCGTTGAAGGCCGTGTTATTGTGCAGTTCGTGGTCAACGAGCAAGGCAACGTGGAGAACCCGGTCGTGGTTCGTGGAATCGGCGCCGGTTGCGACGAGGAGGCCCTGAAGGCCGTGCAGTCAGCCAAGTTCACGCCGGGTCGCCAGCGTGGAACGAACGTGAAAGTCAAGATGTCGCTGCCAATCACGTTCAAGCTGAAGTGATCAGAGCGTCTTCGACGACGAGTTTTTTCAGGCGCGGGCTCCGACGGTTATCGTCGGAGCCCGGCTTGTTTTATGGCCTCGCCGTGATCCTGGCAGCCGTAACCAGTTCAGGATGTTCTCAGAATTTGGAATGGTCTGCCGTTCAGGCGATGGTGCGAAGTTCGTTTCCGTCCGTCAATCAGATTTCGACCGACTCACTTTCGGTTCGCCTCGCCGACTCTACGGCCGCACGCCCTGTCATCCTTGATGTGCGTACGCCAGAGGAGTTTGCCGTGAGCCATCTGGCCGGTGCCATCCGCGTGGACCCGGACGCCGTCTCGTTTCCCGAGTTGCTGTCGCTGGACCGGAATACGCCCATCGTCGCCTACTGCTCTGTAGGCTACCGCTCCTCAAGAGTAGTGGAACGCCTCCTGGAGTCTGGCTTTGCCGACATCTCGAATCTGGAGGGTTCCATCTTCAAATGGTCAAACGAAGGTCGGCCGATTGTGGATTCCCTTGGGCCTGCCCAGCAAGTCCACGCCTTCGACAAGACATGGGGCAAATTGCTCAACGAAGACCTCAGGGCGGGAACCGCTAACTGAGGCCGCCCGGCCGTGGGCCGTGGACTCCTACCAGCGCACGGAGGGAAATGGCACTCCCCACCGCAATTGGATGAACGGCGTGACCCATCGGTCCAACCCACGCTCCGCATCGTCCAGGGACTCTAGACGCACTGCCAGATCGGCGAAGAGCGTCGGGAGCACTTCGTAGCTGACAAACGACTCGGAAAGGATCTGCGTTTGACGCACGCCCTGGAGGATGGTGTGGCCAAAATCTCCGTTGCGGCCGGCGTAGTAATCCGCCAGCGGGTCACTGCCATAGTTGATGCCGTTGGCGTTTCGGCCCCTCCGCGTGATGGCGGTTTGTGTCGAAAACCGCAGCCGGGGGGAAGCCTGATAGTCTACCGCGACGGTGTAGTCCCATGCGTTCGCACCGGCCGGATGGCCCAGGATGTCCCCGAAATGCACATACGCGTTGATCTCACCGCCGTGCTGGTATATAAACGGCCGGAGTCGGGCGGCTTCCAGACGAACCGTGAGCCCGGACACAGGAAAGTCCGCGACCTGCAGGCCGTAGTTCCAGACCCACTTGTTGGCCCACCATGCTTTGCCCACGAAGTCAGACCTGAACTCGTCCATGAGCAGTTCCACGAAGACACGCGTGCCCTTCAACGGCCGCCAGGCCACGCTAGCACCCAAGAGCACATTGTCTGGACTGCCGCGATCGCGCTCGACCGCCCGAAGGAAAATAACCGGGTTGGCGTACGACAGATCGAATCGCTCCCGTACTTCCAGCGAATCTGTTGCAAACACCACCGTTTCGAATATGCTTACCTCCAGTTTCCCGGGCAGGTGGACTGCCAGGCGATGGGAGGAACCGTACTTGCGCCGCCGGATCCGGGACCCTGAAGGGACCGAGGAACTGTAGGCCGAGAACAGACTGGTGTACTCGAAGCGCCAGAGTCGCGCCTTCAAGAGCACATGGTCATAAGCGGGCGCGAAGTTGGACAGGAATGGACTCGAGAGCCCGTTCCCCCACCGATACCGATCCCGTCCGAAACGGGCCTCAAGGTACTTGCTCCGGACGCCCACGACGCCGACGGCATCCATCCAGGTGTAGCTGTTGGTCTCAGCCTGAACGTATCCGAGCCGGGGCGCCGACCCCCCCGCAAAATCGACCTTCACCGAGCGTTTCGAGTTTTCCGTAAACCGGCCTTCGAAGAAGAACCAAGGCCCAACCGTCCCGGCAACGTGCAGTCCCCTGGTGTTCTGCCAAACCGTCGGCCGCGTGTCGACCCCCTCGCCCGCCGTCCTTTTTCCTTTGCCGTAGGACCCTACTGACAGGGGGTTGACGGAGATCGACCAGTCTTCAGACGAAGCGCCGATAAGGTCGTGACCATTCGTGTATACCCTCGGGATCCGGGCCTTGACCGTGGCTACGCCCGGTCCCGGAATCACACGGCGGAAACGGTCCAGCAGAATCCTGTCCGTTTCGCTGAGGTCGCGTCTGATAATCTGCAGCGAGTCCAGGTAGGCCTGACCGTCTGCAGCTGACAGCGGCTGGTGAGACAGGTGGGCCCCCGGGAGACGACCGGCAAGGTGTTGTCGGACCAGGAATCTGTGGATCCCATCGTCGATCTGCAGCACCCCGTTTGTTTGTCCTGCCGCGGGCACCGCGAAAAGCAGCCACAGGACACACAACAGAAATTTCCTCAAAATACCGACGGTTTTATTCAGGGCGCGTCTCGCACAACGCGGCCGGCCTTCATGACCCAGGTCACGTCCCGCACGGCCGAAATATCCTTGCTCGGGTCACCCGAAACAGCCACGAGGTCCGCACGCAGACCCGGGGCGACACTCCCGCGATCGTCAAGGTGAAAGGTGCGCGCATTCAGGGATGTCGTGGCCCGCAGCACGGCGGTGGGAGTCATTCCGTACTCGACCATGAGCTCCATTTCGAGTGCGTTCAGTCCGTGGGTAAAGACTCCCACGTCGCCGCCCATCCCGATCTCGACGCCGGCGGCCATGGCGGCGGCCATGGCGGCCTTCTTGGCCGTGAACCTGGCTGGCTCGGCTCCTTCGCCTTTTATCCAGCCGCCGTAGGACCTGATGGACTCTCCCGCCGCCAGCGTTGGATACCAGACGACACCGTGCGCGGCCATCAGCGCAAAGATCTCCGGTGTGCCCCCATCACCGTGTTCGATGGTCTCGATCCCCGCGAGGATGGCGCGCCGCATCCCCTCCTCAGTCGAGGCATGGGCAACGACAGGCCGACCGCTGCTGGCGGCGGTCTCAACTATACTTTCCAGCTCGGCTATAGAAAATGTCGGCCGCGCCTGTCCTTGGGGTCCCCATCGGTAGTCCGCGTACACCTTGATCAGGTCCACGCCGTTTCCTATCTGATCTCGGGTGACCCTTATGAGGTCCACGCCGTCTGCCGTCTCCGCCCCCAGGGGGACGTCGAAATCAGGATGAAACCCATTTGGACCATAGCTGCCGGTAGCCACTATCGCTTTCCCGGCAACCAGGAGTTGTGGGCCTGGGATGACACCCTTCCTGATGGCCGTCCGAATACCCACGTCCGCATAATCCGCCCCCTCCGAACCAAGGTCACGCATCGTGGTGAAGCCAGCCATGAGGGAGGCCTCTACGTGGACAACCGCCCGCGCCACGCGCTCTGCCCTGCTCTCCTTCAGCACCTGATCGTTCCACGAAGTCTCGTTGTACGGATGCAACAAGACGTGCGAGTGCCCTTCGATCAGACCCGGCAACAGCGTGGCACTTCCAAGGTCCACTGTGACGGCACCGCTTGGTACGGCGATTGACGAACGTGCGCCGGATGCCACGATGAATCCATCCTCGACGACCACGCGCCAATTGGAATGCATGGTTTCGCCGTCGAATACCCTGGCGGCATCGATGACGGTGGCCTGGGCCAGGGCCGCCGAAGCGGTCAGGCAAGTCAGAACGGCGAGTAGGAGGGTACGCATGGGGTTGGAGTGTTTAGTCGGCGCTTCGAGAATAGGCGGCCTGTCCTCCTTTGGCAATAGCCTGCTACCTGGAACTGCGTTGGAGGGCGTCCAGGAAAGTATTTTATGTGGCTGCTTAAGGTCTCTCCTTCAGGCGCCGATACCGTACAGGATGCCGGAAATCCATGCGTATCGAACCACTACATACCACAGAGCGACGGGTACAGCCCATTGACCGTCAGAGTCGGCGCGATCAGCAGCGTAAGGACGACGAACGCTCTGAACGGGAACGGCAAGAAGAGGCGTATATCCTCGACCTGACCAGGGGCTCTGTGGGTGACCGCTCTCCCTTTGTCGCGGCCGCATACACCAGCATGGGAGCCATCTCCGCGAAGGAAATCAAGGTGGCACCCGAGGCCAAGGAGAAAGACAAGTCTGGTTACGATCCCGGACCCCGCGCCGGCAGCCATTTGGACACGTACTCCTGACCAAGAGGCTGTTGAACAAGTGGCGCGCACCCTTCTGCGGCCGCTGAACGTATACAAAGCCTCCTAGAGCGCGATTACGCCCTCGACATTCCCAGCCGCGTGGTACATGGCCACGACCTCGTCGCTTGAATGCATCGTCATCACCGCGGTGACCGACATGTAGGTGCCCTTCCGCGACTCTCGAACAACAAGTTCGATTTGCCCGAAAACGGCTTTTAATTCGTCAATACGTGCAGCCGGCGCGATGAACTTGAACTTGTAGGACGTGGGCCAGGTGTTCTGGTCATCTAGGAGAGCCTGAAAGCGATCCCACCAATCGTCCTTGGGCGTGCGCCCACTCTCTTCTGCGTGCGACATAGTGTTTGGATAAACGGCCTGGCGCAACCCGTGATCCTCGCCAGGGTTTCGGTTATGTTGCGGCGGCCCTGGGTTTCCACCCAAACTCCAACAAGAACCGGAAACAGATGGGCAGGGAGTAACTTTGCTCTCCAGGCGCGGTAAAAGGGTTCACCCACCAAATAAGATTCTGATGCCGACCTTTCTGCCCGATTGGGCCCCAAACGCACACCCGCTGATCATGCACTTCCCGATTGCGCTGCTCTTTGCAGCTGCGGGATTTGACCTGGTAGGGATTCTGGCGAGAGACAAAGGGGGCTGGAGAAATGGAGCCAATTGGCTGTACGCCGTAGGGGCTCTCGCGACGCTTGCCACGTGGTACTCGGGCACCCTGGCGGCAGATTCAGTTTTCCTTCCGGCCCGGGCCAACGCCCTCTTGACCGAACACGCGGATCTGGGGAAATGGACCATGTGGCTGTTCTGCGGATATGGCGTCGTTCGTTCCGGACTGTCGTTCACGCCCCTGGCTCAGAAGGGAGCGATGCGCGTCGGGCTGTTCCTGATTGGCGCAGCCAGCCTGAGCCTTCTTGCCTGGACGGCAACGCACGGGGCCGAACTGGTATACAGGTACGGGGTTGGCGTCGAGGCCGTTGAGACACGTCCTTCCGCCCCGGTGATTTCGGAATCAAACCCGGAAACAGGAATAGCGACAACCAGCGATGGATGGTTGTGGACCCCTGCTCGTGCCGCAGCCTGGAAACAGGACGCCGTCTTTTTGGAAGGTTCGGCAGACGATCTTAAATCGAGTATAGTAGACGGTGGCGAGCGCGGAGACGTGTTTGAGTTCTCCGTATCCAGTCCATCCCTCTTTGTGCTTCCGGGTGATGTAGACCGCCTTCAGGCGGACCTGTCGATAGACGTTTCCGACTTTGACGGTACTGTCTATGTGGCGCACCATGTGACGGAGGACGCCTCATTCGGCTTCACCGCTCTTGCCTCGACTACGATTCGCTTGGGACGGACAGAGAAATCGGATCTCATCGTCGAGGCAACCGAAGCCTTCGACGGATCCGATTGGCGAGATATTCGAGTGGTGGTTGATGGCGCGCATTTCCGCTCCTACGTAGACACCAAGTTGGTCGTACACGGCCACGGAGCAGCTTACGACGTGGGCCGGGTTGGCCTCCGGCTCAACGGTACCGGTGTCGTTCGACTCGCGTCCATGCACATTGTGGACCTGGGTCTGGCAGCCGCAGGCGCTGAGGCAGCGGACGATGCAACAATGGAAGCTCTGCCGGGCGCAGAAGACGATCACGAGGAATCGGCTGACCACGAGCACGGTGGGGCGGATGAGCCCGAACCGGCCAATAAGTAGGCGGCTTCAGACTGACAGCCAGGCAGGCGACCCGGGTTTGGCACGGCGTTGGACAGTCTTCAGGCAGCGTAACTTTGTTGTTGCTACCTGACATTTTGACCGACCGGCGCCCTACCCATGAACCTGCAGAAGTTTACTACCAAAGCCCAGGAAACCGTCCAGAAAGCGGTGGAATTGGCCCAGTCGCTGAACCATCAGGGTCTTGAGCCTCCACATCTGTTGCATGCATTCATGCACGATGAGGGGGGTGTTGTGCCCTCTGTCCTGGAGAAGCTCGGTGCCAACCGCGACCTGCTACTGAACAAGACGCAGCAGGCCCTCGAAAAGCTTCCCGTCGTCACCGGATCCAGCGTCACGGGCCAGTATGTGGGCAAGGATGCCAAAAAGCTCTTCGATCGGGCGCTGGCCGAAGCAGAACTGCTGAAGGATGACTACGTCGCCAGTGAGCATGTCCTCATTGCCCTTGCCGCCGCTACCGAGGGTACCGGCGAGGCTCTCCGAAGCCAGAATGTAGACAAGGAGCGCATTCTCGCCGTTCTCAAAGAGGTCCGGGGCGGCCAAAGTGTCACGGACCCGAATGCGGAGAGTCGTTACGCGGCACTCGAACGATACACCCGGGACCTCAACGAGCTTGCCAGAAAGGGCAAGATTGACCCGGTCATCGGGCGTGACGATGAAATCCGGCGTGTCCTGCAGATCCTCACCCGGCGCACCAAGAATAACCCGGTCCTTATCGGCGAGCCTGGTGTGGGCAAAACTGCAATCGCCGAAGGCATTGCCATTCGCATCGTGCAGGAAGACGTTCCGGATGGCCTGAAGAACAAGAAGATTCTGGCCCTGGACATGGGCGCGCTCATTGCGGGCGCCAAGTTCCGTGGTGAGTTCGAGGATCGCCTCAAGGCTGTGATCAAGGAGGTGACGGATGCCGATGGGCAGATCGTGTTGTTCATCGACGAGATCCATACGCTGGTGGGTGCCGGTGCCTCTGAGGGCGCCATGGACGCTGCCAACATCCTGAAGCCTGCCCTGGCCCGCGGAGAGCTGCGCGCTATCGGTGCCACCACCCTGGACGAGTACCGCAAGTACCTGGAGAAGGACAAGGCCCTGGCCCGCCGCTTCCAGACTGTTGTTGTTCCGGAGCCCTCGGTCGAAGACACCATCTCGATCCTCAGGGGAATCAAGGAGCGTTACGAGGTCCACCACGGCATCCGGATCACCGATGGAGCGCTCGTCGCAGCGGCACAGTTGTCCAGCCGCTACATCACCGACCGTTTTCTCCCGGACAAGGCCATTGACCTGATCGATGAGGCCTCCTCCCGGCTTCGCATCGAAATTGATTCCATGCCGGAGGAGTTGGATCAACTGGAACGGCTCATCAGACAGCTGGAAATAGAACGCGAAGCCGTCAAGAGAGAGAAAGACCAGTCGAAGCTTTCAAGTCTCGGTGAGCAGCTTGCCGACCTCGAAGAGCAGCGGACCGCGCTTCGGGCGCGCTGGAAGCAGGAGAAGGATCTGATTATGGATCTCAGTGCTTCCAAGGAAGACATCGAAGAAGCACGCCTGGAGGCAGAGACCCTGGAGAGGCAGGGGAAATACGGCGAAGTGGCCGAGATCCGCTACGGACGTATTCCCGAGCTTGAACGATCCGTTCAAGAGGCCAAGAATCGTCTGTCTGTGATTCAGAAGAACGGTGCCCTGCTGAAGGAAGAAATCGATTCCGAGGACATCGCCGCGGTCGTTTCAAAGTGGACAGGAATCCCGGTCACCAGAATGCTGGAGAGTGAGCGGGCAAAGCTCCTCCGCATGGAAGAAGAGTTGGATCAACGCGTAATCGGCCAGCCAGAGGCCATTGCTGCCGTTTCCAACGCGGTTCGACGTGGCCGTGCCGGGCTCCAGGAACAGAGCCGCCCAATCGGCTCATTCATCTTCCTGGGTACGACGGGCGTCGGTAAGACCGAACTTGCCAAGGCCCTGGCTGACTTTCTGTTCAACGATGAACGCGCACTCATCCGCATCGACATGAGCGAGTACCAGGAGCGCCACACCGTGAGCCGATTGGTAGGTGCACCTCCCGGATATGTGGGTTTCGAAGACGGGGGTCAGTTGACCGAGCAGGTAAGACGCCGGCCATACGCCATCGTCTTGCTCGACGAAATCGAAAAGGCGCACCCGGAAGTGTTCAATGTCCTGCTCCAGGTGCTGGATGATGGGCGCCTTACGGATAACCGCGGGCGGACGGTGGACTTCACCAATACCATCGTCATCATGACCTCCAACCTGGGGTCAGATGTTATTCGCGAGCGGATCGACGCGTTGGATGGAGACCTCACCCCCGCGACCGAGGAAATGCTGCGGGAAGAAGTGATGGGACTCCTCAAAACCAGGCTGCGGCCTGAGTTTCTTAACCGGATCGACGAGACAGTCGTGTTCCATCCGCTGAGTCGCAAGGCAATCGGCCGTATTGTAGACCTTCAGTTTGACCACGTTCGGAGCCTGGCGCGCGAAAGCGCTGGCATTGAACTGGAGGCCACTCTCGCGGCCAGGGTCTGGCTTGGAGACAAGGGCTTCGATCCGGTATTCGGAGCCAGGCCTCTCAAACGGGTGATCCAGCGGGAGGTCACCAACAAACTGGCCGAGGAACTGCTGGGCGGATGGATCCAGCTTGGCCAGACCATTCGGATCGACGTTGGTGAGGACGGCTCAGGCCTGACCTTCGAAACGCTGGCACCGCCAGAAGGCACGGAGGGAGAGACTCCGGACGGCATTGTGACAGGAGCGGGAGCTGCAGCCTAGGCCCGACTTTGGGGTTCTGCCAGCCCGGGGGCGGGTGACTAATACAGCGTCGACCGGTCTGGCTTACCCATTTTCTGATACACCGTGGACAAAGCGGATTGGGCGTCCTCGATCCACGGATGCTCAGGCGCGTCGGCGAATGTGATCCGGTAGATACCTATCGCCCGGATGAGCGCCTGCTCGGCCTCCGCGAACTCCTCCTTGTCGGCAAGCACCACGCCGAGCATGTTCAGGTCGCGCCCCACATATCGATGGTTGGCGCCAAGTGAAACCTCGTGGCTGGCGACCGTCTCACGGTAGAAGACCTCGGCCTGATCGAGTTTCCCCTGGGCGTGCAACGCGCGTGCTATCTGATTCAGGGACGAGGCAACCGCAGGGTGCCCCGCGGGGAGCACCTTGAGCCGAATCGCGTACGCCTCGCGATGCGTGGTTTCCGCCTCATCAAAGCGTCCGAGATCCTGCTGGACCGCGCCGAGATTGTTGAGCGATACCCCGATATCCGGGTGATCCGCTCCAAGCAGTCGTCGCTGCGCCACCAGAACCGTGCGATACTTCGATTCGGCCTCTTCGAGCAAGGCCCGGTCGTCCTCCAGAAGCCCTCTTTCGTTTAGAAACCAGGCCTGATTGCTCAGGGTCGCCACCACGGCCGGGTGATTGTCGCCAAGTGCAGCCATCTGGACGACAAGAGAGGCATCCAAGAGGTCTGATGCCTCCTGTCCCCGGTCTGTGTACGCCAACAGGGCCGATAGATCGTTTGCCCAACCCGCAGCGGTGACGTCATCCGGACCATAGATGCTCTGTCTGATTGCGAGGGCATCCTTGATCAGTGTCTCCGACTCGTCCCAAACGTCCTGAGAGTAGTATTGGACGCCGAGTTCGTACTCGCTTCTGGCCAGGTCCTCAGGGGCCGTTTCGGGATTGGCACGGCGCATGGCCAAAGACCGCTCCAGAAGCGGCTGAGACGCCTCAAAATCGGCCATTTCACGATATGCGATGCCCATTTCCATGAGCATGTGGGCCTGCATCTCCGGCTGGCCGGCCAGGTCTCGCTCGACGCGATCCACAGCGGCGTCCAAGAGCTCTCTGACCGAAATATCCCGGCCTTGGGCGATTTCCGGATTCGCCGCCTGAAAGAGCCCGGTCATGAAGACAGAGACCTGCTCTGTCTTGGCTGCCGCGGCCGCGATCCGCTGTGACTGTTCGGAAGTAACCAGGGCGAACCTGACCGCAAGGAGCGTCACCGCGACAAGGAGGAGAACCAGAGCGACTGAACTCGCGACGCCCACCTTGTGGCGCCGGACAAATTTGGATGCGCGGTACCCGAGTGTGTCCGCCTGCGCCGAGACGGGCAAGCCCTCCAGGTAGCGACGAATGTCCTCCTGAAAGAGATCGGCGGAAGGGTATCGCCTGTCTGGCTCCTTGCGGAGGGCCATCAGCACGATCCTGTCCAGATCCCCCGACAGGGTCTTCCGGAGGTACTCGGCGGATGCGACTGTGGCGATACTACCTGAACTCTCACGGGTCCGCTTGTTCAGGTCCGCGGCAGAAATCTGGCTGACGGCCGTGCTGGGCCGTGCTGGCTCCGCCGTCAAGATCAGTTCCTCAATCTCCTTCTTGGACCGACCCTCGGTTTTGTGTGGTCTCGAACCGGTCAGGAGTTCGTAGAGCAGTATGCCCAACTGATAGACATCGCTGGCTGTGGTGACCGTTCCACCGCGCATCTGCTCCGGGGACGCATATTCCGGGGTCATCACGCGGACGTTTGCCTGGGTCATCGGGACGGTGTAGCCGGCCAGATTGGGATTGATCACCTTGGCTATCCCGAAATCCAAAAGCTTGGCCTGGCCATCCGGGGTGACGAGAATATTGGCAGGTTTCAGGTCTCTGTGAACAACCAGATTCTGGTGGGCAAACTGAACCGCGCCGCAAACCTGTCGAAAAAGCTCCAGCCGTCGCCGAACGGGCATCTTTCGGGAGTCGCAGAATTCGATAATGGGCTCGCCTTCGATGAACTCCATCACGAAGTACGAGAGGCCGTCCTGCGTGGCGCCGCCGTCCAGAAGACGGGCAATGTTCGGATGGGCCAAGCTGGCAAGAATCCGGCGCTCCATGCGGAAGCGATTCAGGATCTCCTCCGTGTCCATTCCGCGTTTGATGACCTTCACCGCCACGTAGCGCGTGTAGGACTTGTCGTCGCGCATGGCCAGATATACCTGGCCCATGCCGCCGTGTCCGATGGGTCTGATCAATCGGTAGGGCCCGACATGCGTCCCGGTCAGCGAATCGTCCTCTTCGGATGCCTTGCGGATGGCATCGTTCATGTCCCCCAACAACTCCGGGCGCTGATTTTCCAGGAACGTGCCCGCCACGGCTCCGGCACCCAGCATGGCGTCCACTTCCTTTCGCAGGGCCGGGTCATCTCCGCACACCCTGTCCAAATAGGCGCCGCGCTCCTCGACTGGCAGATCCAAGGCCCCGTCTACCAGAATGTCGATCCTCTTCCAACGTTCAGTGGAAACATCCTTCATTTCAGCCCTCGTCCCCCTTCAGCGCCAGATACAGAAAACTCTTCGCCTTGAACCAGTCCCTGTCTACCGTTCGGCCGGACAGGTCGAGGGCCGCGGAAATTTCCTCGACAGACATCCCTCCATAGAAACGCATTTCCACAATCTGGGCCATTCTGGGGCTTAGTTCGGTCAAACGGGTCAAGGCATCTTCGAGATCCAGCAGGTCCAGCGACCGCGAATCTTCGTACAGAATGCCGGACACCAATTCGGTACGATGCCCGTCGCCGCCGCGTTTTTCGGCTTTCGATGCCCGCGCGTAGTCCACAAGGATCTGCCTCATGGCACGAGCCGTCACCGCGAAAAAGTGGACCCTGTCGTTCCAATCCGCATCCGAGCGATTGAACAGTTTCAGATAGGCTTCATGGACAAGCCCCGTTGTATTTATGGTCTCCCCCGGACTCCTGAAGCGAAGCTGACGATGCGCCATGGCACGTAACTCGTCGTAGACCAGCACAAAAAGCTGCTCAGATGCACCGTCGCTGCCCTGTCGGCGCTGGGCAAGGAGTTGGGTTACTTCGTTCTGGGTGGACACGGGGGAGGGAGTCAGGGGTAGTTCTTAATACGTATTGAAAGGGTGCTTTTCAATCCGTACTTGATACCATTTTCATATTGAGACTCTGTGATCCTCCGTGAGGGCGCCGATTCGCGACACCTGGGCAATAACGGCCCTGTTTTTTCGACGATGTTACCGGGTTCTTCCCAGAGGCTTGAAATACTTGGAGATACCCTACGTAGATCACCAAACCTCTATGTGGAAAACCTTGTATTGCAAAACGGCTTTAGGCTGGTTTAATTAAGGGATTCCAGCTGCCACAACTGCCAATCCCACATGTACTTAAGCAAACTTGAGCTGCACGGCTTCAAGAGCTTCGCCGACCGGACCGTCGTGAACTTCGCCCCCGGAGTTACCGTGGTGGTTGGTCCCAACGGATGTGGCAAATCCAATGTGGTGGACGCCGTGCGCTGGGTCATCGGAGAGCAGCGAGCACGGGTCCTCCGATCCGAGAAAATGGAGAACGTCATCTTTAACGGTGCCGGGGGCCGAAAGGCCCTGGGAGTCGCTGAAGTGATGCTCACCATCGAGAATAACCGCGGCGTCCTCCCCATTGAGTACAATGAGGTCACCATCGCCCGGCGCCTGTACCGGTCCGGTGAGTCGGAATACCTGCTCAATGGCACCCAGTGCAGGCTAAAGGACATCACAGATCTCTTCATGGATACCGGGATGGGCGCGGGGGCCTATTCGGTCATCGAGCTGAAGATGATTGAAGAGTTGCTGTCCGACAACGCCGTTGACAGGCGGCGGCTGTTTGAAGAGGCCGCGGGGATTACCAAGTACAAGATCCGAAGGGCCCAGACGCTCCGAAAGTTGAGTGCGACCCAGGTGGACCTGACCCGCGTCCGTGATCTTACAGACGAACTACAGCGCAGGGTGGGTTCATTGGAACGACAGGCCAAGAAGGCTGCCCGTTTCAAGAAGCTTCGCAGCCGGCTTGAGAAATTGGATCTGGCTGTTGCCCAATTGGAGTACGATCGGCTCTCGCTGGAGAGTGGGCAGATCGATGGAAAGCAGACAAAACTGAAGGACCTTCTGGAGGAAGACGCCGCCCGGTTGGCGACATCGGACGCCACGCATGAAGGGCTGCGCATACGGCATATTGAGCGTGAACAGATCCTTCTTACCGCGCAAACGCGTCTGAATGCCCACGTAGAAAAACTGCGGGCAGCCCAGTCTGACGAGCGACTCATCCGTGAGCGCCTTCTCGTTGCGGAACGAGACATCGAGCGCCTGGTGAGCGACGAGCAACGCGCAAAGGAACAGGCCACCTCGCTCGCAGACTCTCTCAGCGAGATCAATACTACAATTGCTGGCGCCGCTCCAGCAACGGAGGAGGCTGAGAAGGCGCTGGATGCCGCCCGGGTGAATCGCGATGCCGCTGTAGCCGCTGTGGAGTCCCAGAGACGCCGCGTCCAGTCAGCACGCAACGAGGAGCGCGCAGCGAGCGCCGCGCTTTCTGAACTTCGAAGAAACCTCGACCGGTCATCGAGCCGTGTCGAAATGATGCAGGAGGAACTGACCGGTCTTGACGCCCGGGAGACTGCCCTCCAGGATCAGGTGAATGTTGCCCAGCGAAACGCTGAAGCCGTTACCGACACCCTTCAGGCTGCTCTGAAGGCCGTCGAGGAAGCAAGAACCCAGGTCGACGAAGCTGCGATCCTCAAGGAAACACGAAGCGGTGACCTCAACGATCGCCGTCAGGAGCTTATGGGCGCCCAGCGGCGGATGGACGCTTCGAGAGCCGAAGTCGGACTGCTGGAGAGCCTGCTCGCGAGTTTTGACGACTTCTCTGAGTCGATTCAATTCCTGGCGGGCGAGAACGACTGGTCCGACGATGGCCTTCTGACGGTTGCTGACGTAATCAGCTGTGACACCCACGTGCAACCCGCCGTCGAGGCGGCGCTCGGCGAATTCGCAGCCTGCCTGGTCGTGAGGACGGAGACCGAAGCGCAGAAGGCCATCGCAAAGCTCCGCGCTTCCGAGAAGGGCCGGGCTACGTTTATTGTCCTGGACCGGCTTCCGGAGATAGCGCCAGGCCCATCACCAGGTCCAGGTGCCGAAGCCCTGCTGGCACAGGTACGAACTGAGGCACCCTACCAAGCCCTGGCGCGAGTCCTTCTGGGCGACGCTTTTCTTGTCGAGTCTCTTGAGGCGGCCCTCGAATTGTCCGGCCTCGGCGCGCGGTGCTTCTCCCCTACAGGCGAGTGGGTCCGCGACGGTGGTGTGGTCTACGCAGGCAGTGCGCATGCCGGCGGCACTTCCGGGGCGGCCAGGCTTGGTCGGCGCGAGCAGTTGGACGCCGCGCAGGAAACGTTTCGTCAGGCGGAGAAGGACAACGCCGTACTGCGAGAAGCCGTGGAGGCCGCGCAGAAGGCGCTGGAGGCCGTACAACTTGCCGCTGCCGAGACCACTCTCCGGGACCGCAGGTCACGAGCGTCCAGCGCTCAATCGTCCCATGACCGTACAGTCCTGGAAGGTGAAAACGTCATCCGCCGCACCGAGGAACTGCGGAAGCGGCGGGCCGAGCTGTCCGTCTCGCTGGAATCCTATCGTCAGGACATTTCGTCTCGGTCCGAGGCCGTTTCCGTGGCAGCCGAGCGCCTGACCGTGGCCGAAGCGGGCAGAACCAAGGAAGAAGACCTTTTCCAGGCTCTCGAAAGTCAAGGCGGAGCCGCTGTCGGCGTCTACAGCGAAGCGAAGGTCGCGGCAGTCCAGGCCCGAAATCACTTCGACAATCTTCATCGAGATCGTTCGCGCGTGGAGGGAGATATTGTTCGACTCGAGCAGGATCGACTTCTGCGAGCCGAGCGCCTGACCAGGCTCCAGGACCAGAAGGTGGAGGCCGTAGCCAGGCTGGAGTTTCTGGAGACTACCATCGGGGAGATGGAGATCGGGAGGGCCGGCATTGAGCGGGAAGTGCTGACGGCCAAAGATTCCCTGAGCGAAATCAAGGTGGCCATCTCAGAGGTTGAGGTCACGCTTCGCGATCTTCGCCGCACCCGGGAGCTCCACATCCAGGAGGACAACGCCTTGGCGGTCCGTCTAGCCCAACTCCTGGCCCGCACAGAGAATCTCCTGAACACCATCCAGGAAGACTACGAGATCGACCTCCGAGGTACGCGGGTGGAGCCCCCGGAAGAGTTCGACCCGGAGAACGCTCCCGAAGAGGTGCAGCGTCTCCGTCAGAAGATCAGAGGCCTTGGCCCGGTCAACGAGCTTGCTCTGGAGACCTTCGACGAAGAGCAGGAGCGCCTCACATTCATGCAGACCCAGCTTGCGGACCTCGAGGGCGCGGAGTCCACGCTGATGGAGACCATAACGGAGATCAACACCACCGCTTCGGAGCGTTTCGACACCACATTTACGGCCATTCAGGCCAACTTCTCGCGGCTGTTCAAGCATTTGTTTGGAGAGGAAGCCAGTGCCAGCGTCGCGCTCCAGGATTCCACTGACCCGCTGGAGTCAGACATTGAGATCTTCGCCAAGCCAGGGGGCAAAAAGCCCAGCGTACTGGCCCAACTTTCGGGTGGGGAGAAGACACTGACGGCCATTGCCCTCCTCTTCTCCATCTACCTGGTCAAGCCGAGCCCGTTCTGTATTCTGGACGAAGTGGATGCGCCCCTCGATGACGCCAACGTGGATCGGTTCATGGACCTTATCAGGTCTTTTGCCGAGAGTACGCAGTTCGTAGTGGTGACGCACAACAAGCGCACCATGGAAGCTGCGGACCGGATGTACGGCATCACCATGCAGCAGCAAGGCGTCTCCCGGCTGGTGGGTGTCGAGTTCACTGGAGACATGCAGCTCGTGGCCTGAGTGGGCGTTCGGTCAAAGGACTTCTCAGGGTCCTGCTACGTCACTTCATGAGGATCATCTTGCGGGAGTGGACGAACGATCCGGCGGTCATACGATAGAGGTACAACCCGCTCGGCAGATCACCAGCATCAAACGACACCGTAAACGTCCCGGCCGGCTGTGCCCTATCGACCAGTGTTTCGACGACACGCCCGAGCATGTCATAGACCACGATCTGCACCTTTGAGCCCTCCGGAAGCTGATAGGAGATCTGCGTCCTTGGGTTGAAGGGGTTCGGGTAATTGACGTCAAGGCCGTATTCGGTCGGAATGGCGTCCCCGCCCTCCTCCGTGGCCGTGTGGCTGGCATCGATGGCAACAGTGAAGTCTAGCATGACTTCAGGATTTCGCGCATCCACGTCCACCATGAATGCACCGATCTCCGGGCTCGTTGTTCTAAACCCTCGCTGCTGGTCCACGGACACCGTGTACTCACCCGCCATAAGTCCCTGGAGCGAATACGCGCCCATGTCATCGGTCATGGACGTCCGTGGTGGATCACCGGCCCTACTCGCCCGAACAACCCATTCCGTTGGCGACGTGTCGTCGATGACTCCGTCAAAGTTGACGTGTCCGAAGATGACGAATGGACAACGAAATCCGCCCGGCAACTCGAAACTCACCGTCTGGGTGCAGCAATTCTCGGACAGCCCGTTCATATCCGGCTGGCCACTCATGTCGATCTTGATTTGAACGGCATCTTCCGGCGCTAGCCCAGTTACGTAGACGTTGAGTAGAACCTGACCGTCCGGTGCAATTGGATAAGGATTCGCCGGCGACGTGCTGGCCAACACTGCCGTCACACCCGAGGTCAGACTTGCAATTTCGACCGAGTATACCGGGACGATCGTGTTGTTCGTGACGGTCAACTGCAGGTAGGCACGTCCCTGCCCATCACAGAGCCACTTTCCTGCAGCGGTCAGACACGGAATCGGCGTGTTGACGAAATCAATGTTTGCGGCCATTCCGCCGGGTCCCACGGTGATCTGGTACGATCCAGACGCCGGAATCGACTGGGTGAAGCCAGCAGGCTGAGTTTCGGTTACGGTATATATTCCGGGTGGCACGTCCAGGTAGTAGTTGCCTTGCGCATCGGTCGTGAATGAGTAGGTGTCCCCGGTGACCGTGTTTAATGCAGTGATCACCACTCCACCCATGACGTCTTCCGGCTCGTACTCCCCGTCGCCGTCTACGTCGATGTACTTCGTGCCGGCAATGTGGCCGTCCGAGTTACAGCATTCGTTCTTCTGCATGAACAGGTTGCCGCCGGTTATGGTGCCCGAGATATTGAGGCCGGTGAAATCGCTCGGCATCCCATCGTTATACACCTCTACGACCAAGTGGTAGGTACCTGCCACCCAGGGGCCAGGGATAGGCGAACCACCAACCGGGGTCGGAGGCCCGGCAAAGGCATTGGCAGGCGCTGACCCGATGGGATGGGAATTTCCCAAGGTGTCTATGAAGTAGACCCTCGCATTGTTATCAGAAAGCACCGATAGGTTGAATTCCAACGTCTCTGCTGCCTCCCCCACGATGCAGAACTCTAGCGTGTAGTCATAGTACCCGACTCCCACTGCAGCCTGGTACTGATGGGGTGGATTCGCTGGGTCCGGCAGCACCTCGGCAGGGGCAATCCAAACGGAATTCGCCTGGGCTCCGGCCCACAGGACGTATGGGGCAGTGACCGTTGCCGGACGCGGCGTGGTTGTGTTGATGAGATCGGGATCTCTCGTAATCGACCAGAAGGCGTCGAGGCCCCCAACGGCATAGGTAGTCGAGGCTGGGTGGTCGAAGCCGGTACTCACATCTAGACTCCTGACCGTCTCGTCGCAACTACGATCGCCCGGTTCAAGCGGGCACTTCCCAAATGCGCCAGCCTGGTAAATTGCAGCGAACTCGTCGTCTGGCACGGCGCGGTTGAAGTATTCGATTTCGTCGAGGAGACCTCTGAAATGGAACTTTGCCCCGGCTTGGGTGCTGCCTCCGATTTGAAACGAAGTTGGGGTATTCAGCGATGTGGCTTGCCATTGCAGTGGGTCTAAGACCACGGTAGGTGTCCCGTCAACCTTGAGGCGGAATCCGGTACGCAAGTCGCGATCAACCGACACCGATGCGAAATGCCACTCACCATTATTCAGGCCAGGACCCGATGAAATGTTGGTATTGAGTCCAGGGCCGGCAACAGAGAGGCTGAGGATACCAGCGCCATCAAGGGATAGGGAGAATCCATGCCCATTGCCGAGAATGTCATACTTCGACACGAGATACTGCAGATCGTTGTAGTCGGTGTTGAACCACAAGTCGAGGGAAAAGTCCTGATTTGCAGGCACGTCAAATGCCGGCGAGGCGGGGACAATGGCCACATCGGACGGCGCGTTGAATCGGAATGCTTGCCCCACCATCCCTTGGTCATACGTGCCTGTAAAGGTAGCGTCATGCCCATGACCTGAGACGTCGTTCGAGTTTCCCTCTCCCGGCCACCATCCATACATCCCTGTGGGGTCCATGTTGAAGCACATCCCCATGATTTCCTGGTTGCCGAAATTGATACCTGCCACGTCCGCACCTGCGTCCAACGTGACCTGATGCGTACCCGGTTGGGCCGGGAATCTTTGAACCCACCCGTCTTGGGCCACCTCAGAGACGGTGTAATCGCCCGCTTCCAGGTCTTTGAAGCAATAGGACCCGTCGGGCTCGGTCACTACGCCCGCGGCGAGACCGCTCAGCATGATGGTCCATCCTCCCATGCCCGCTTCTCCATTGGCCTGATCCCAGGAGCCGTTGCCGTCGGCATCGTTGAACTTCCAGCCGCAGATTGAGCCTGTCCTGCCTATAAGGTGATTTCCAAAGTTCAGTCCCGAATTCGGGACTGCCGACGGAACGGTTACTGTATAGGTCCCTCCCAATGGAGCGGTCTGAGTGTATCCTACCGGGACCTGCTCCTGCAGCGTGAACGTGCCGGCCGCTGTGGTGAACGAATAGCTGCCGTCCGCCCCTGTGAGCATAGACTGTCCCGGGGCCCCTGCGGTTAGCGGAACCAGTTCGATAAGTACATTCGGAAGGCCCAGTTCGGTGCCGTCCTGATCCCATATGCCATCGTTATCGGCATCGTTGAACTTGAAGCCCTCGATTGTGCCGGTGGTATCTATGAGGTGATTTCCAAAGTTCAGTCCCGAATTCGGGACTGCCGACGGAACGGTTACTGTATAGGTCCCTCCCAATGGAGCGGTCTGAGTGTATCCTACCGGGACCTGCTCCTGCAGCGTGAACGTGCCGG
>JBLHLC010000016.1:0-92840 GCA_047619685.1 Rhodothermales bacterium | reverse complement strand
TCCGCGTGCCGATTGCCCGTCTTGCGGCGGCGCAGGCTTATCTGGCCGCGCAGGACAAGCGCGCGTAAGCTCGGAGAGTTTTTGCCTGTGACGGGGCAGTCGCCATCTGGCGGCTGCCCCGTTTTAGTGTGCCCGCCGGGAGTCGGGGTGAAACCTTGGCCCCAGCCTTCCCGTCTACGTCAAGAAGGTGCCAATGACGGCTCGAAACAAACAGGACCCATGAGCGAAAAGAATATGAGCGATGCCTTCCACAACCTGCGCAGCGGGTTCGACGCGCTAGAAGTTGACGAGCAGGCCCGGTTTCTGGTCGAAGCCGCCATGTCGTTGGTCGCAAACGGAGCCCGTGAAGCGGGAAACGCCGTTTCGACGATTGTAGACGACATCGTAAACAACATTAACAATCAGGGCGACGAAGGCGACTCAGACGCGCCGGAAGAGGCAGGAGCCGCGCCTAAACCAGCCCCCAAGAAAAGGGCAGCCAAAAAGCCAGCACCCAAGAAGCCCGCGGCTGATACAGGAAGCAAGGCCTGATCCAGAGTGCCCGATCAGAAACCAATCAGGCCAGAGATTGAGTTTGACCGGCTGAATTTGGTCGGGAAGGCGGTGTACGTCACCGGTCAGGTAGCGCGCGTGGCGACTGTAATCGTGGAGACCGTGGTAGATGGCGCCGCCGCGTTGATCGCGGAGACCGAACGGGCGTTCCGCGACGGGCTGGAGCCCGGCGTGGAGGAAGCCAAGATTCTGGAGGAGTTCGAAGAGAAGCGAAAGGGCGGAAAACGAGTCCGCGAGCGGGAAGGTGGCCCGAACTAGTTCGGGCTGATGCTCAGTTCCGCAGCGGGAGTGGCCGTTGGCGCTGAGCCGTTGGGCGGGGCAACGAACAGTTCCTTGGGACTTCGGAGCGGACGCTTGACCAATACCTGATCCAGCACCTCATCCATCCGCCTCAGGTACTCCACCGTGAGACCCTTGAGCGCCGCTTTCTGAATTTCCTCGACGTCCTTTCGGTTCTTTTCTGGTAGGAAGACCTTCTTGATACCGGCCCGTTTTGCGGCCAGGATCTTCTCCTTTATGCCACCGACGGGCAGAACCAGTCCGCGAAGCGTGATCTCTCCCGTCATGGCGACGGTATGGCGAACCCGCCGCTGCGTGAAAATGGACACGAGTGCAGAGAGCATGGCGACACCGGCAGATGGACCATCCTTGGGAACGGCGCCGGCTGGGACGTGAATATGGAGGTCCCAGTAGCGGAAGGCCGCATCCGGGATGCCCAAAGTGTCGGCATTGGCCTTGACGTAGGACAGCGCGGCCTGCGCGGACTCCTTCATGACATCGCCCAACTGGCCGGTCAGAATCATGCGGCCGGAGCCGCGCGAAACGGAGGCCTCAATGAAGAGGATCTCTCCGCCTACCGGTGTCCAGGCGAGCCCGGTTGCGACGCCGGGTACGACCGTGCGCTCGGCAACCTCGGAATCAAACCTGCGCGCTTTCAGATAGGTCTCGATATCGGATGCGTCCAGGGCTTCGCCCTCGGAGTCTCCCATGGCCACCTTTTTGGCAACGCCCCGCGCCACCGAGCCTATGGTCCGTTCCAGGTTTCTGACGCCTGATTCTCGTGTATACCCGTCAATGATCAGGCGGAGGGCATTATCTGTAAGACTGAACTGGCTCTCGTGCAGACCGTTGCGATCGCACTGCCGGGGCACCAGATACTGCTTGGCGATAGCCAGCTTCTCTCCCTGCGTATAGCCTGTAATCTGGATCAACTCCATGCGGTCCCGCAGGGGCGCCGGAATCATTTCCAGATAGTTTGCCGTCGCAATAAAAAGGACCTTGGAAAGATCGTAGTCCAGTTCCAGATAGTGGTCGTTGAAGGCATGGTTCTGCTCTGGATCCAGGACCTCAAGCAGGGCGGAGGAGGGGTCTCCCCGGAAGTCCGAGCCGAGTTTATCGACCTCATCCAGCATGAACACAGGATTGGCCGTTCCTGCCTTCTTCATGCCTTGAATAATCCGGCCGGGGAGCGCGCCAACGTAGGTTCTGCGGTGGCCCCGGATTTCGGCTTCGTCCCTGACGCCTCCAAGGCTCATGCGCACAAACTCCCGGCCGACGGCCCGGGCGATGCTCTTTCCCAAACTTGTTTTGCCGACGCCCGGTGGTCCGTAGAAGCACAAGATGGGGGCCTTCATGTCCCCCTTCAACTTCAGTACGGCCAGGTACTCGAGGATGCGCTGTTTTACCTGTTCGAGTCCGTAATGGTCTTCGTCCAGGATCTTGGCTGCGCGCTTGATATCCAGCAGGTCTTTGGAGTAATCCTCCCACGGGACATCCAGCATCCAGTCCACGTAGTTGCGGGTAACGGCATAGTCCGGCGACGCCGGGTTTGACCGCGCGAGCTTGTCCAACTCCTTGTTCAGCGTTTTCCTGGCAGCCTGGGGGAGTTTCTTGTCGTCAGCGCGGGTCCGCAGTTCACCAATTTCGGCATTCACCCCATCGCTCTCGCCTAACTCCTCCTGGATCGCTTTCAACTGCTGCCGAAGCAGGTACTCTCGCTGCTGCTGGTCCACGTCTGTCTTGACGCGAGACCGAATCTCTTCCGAGAGCTGAAGAACCTGGAGTTCCTTGTCCAGGTGTGACATCACAAGCTCCGCACGCTCCACCAGGGGCAGGGTCTCAAGTAGTTCCTGCTTGTCCTCCACGTCAATCTGGAGGTTCGAGGCAATGAAGTGGATCAGAAACGTCGGTGACTCGATGTTCTGAATGGCGTAGGCGGCCTCACTGGGAAGGTTTGGAGACAGATTGACGATCTGGATCGCCAACTCCTTGATAGAGCGAATGCGAGCCTGAATTTCTACCTGGTCTATATCAACGGTCTCGTTGACGGCCTCGACACTGGCCTTGAAGTACGGTTCTGTCTCCGTAAATCCGGTGATCCTGAACCTTCGCTTGCCCTGGATGACGATGGACTTGGAGCCGTCCGGCATCTTGATGAGCTTCAGAATACTGGCGACTGTCCCGTAGTCAAACAGATCACCCGTCTCCGGATCTTCGATCTCGGCAGCGCGCTGGGCTACGACTCCGATCAGGCGGTTGCCGGAGAACGAGTCCTTTACCAACCGAAGCGACGTGTCCCTGCCCACCGTGATGGGCAGCACCACCCCCGGAAAGAGGACGGTATTACGAAGCGCAAGAATGGGGAGTACACCGGGTACGTCCGATGTACTCATTTCCTTTTCCTCCGCAGGCGTAGGAAGGGGGATGCTCTGTTCTGGGTCCTCGTCGATAAGGCGAAGGAGTTCCGGCGTCATGTGGTGGAAGCTTTGGGTGCGGATCCCTGCATGGGATCGGACGAAATCGGTAGGTGCCAACTTGGTTGTGTCGGCATTCAAAAACCAGGCCAACTAGTGACCCCTGTCAGCCTGTCAGGCCGTTGATGCCGCCAGGTCAGTGATGGTCCCTTCGACCTCCTCAATCTTGAAAGGTTTAGCCAAGACGGCAGAGATTGAGGCATCGGTCGTGCCGGTATGGGTATCGCCCGTCAGGAGGACGATCGGGATGTCGGGCAAGAACGCGCGCGTTCGTCGCGCAAACTCCCGGCCGTTCATTTCTGGCATTCCCTGGTCCGTGATGATCACGTCAAACTGCTCGTTATGGAGGATAGAGAGTGCTTTGGCGCCAGAGTCCGCCTCGATGACGGTGTGCCCGCGTAGCGCGAGCAACTTCCTCAGGACGCTGCGCACCATGGGTTCGTCGTCAACTACGAGCACCCGAATTCCGTTCGAAGACCTGGGCCGGTCGGCGGATACGACCGTCGAGGCAGAAGACTCTTCCGCCGGGAGGGCCTGGTCCAACCCCACCGGAAACCGGAGTGTGAAGCAGGTACCGACACCCAACGACGACTCCACGTCGATGGTACCGTAGTGCTCCTGGATCACGCCTGAAGCCACAGCCAGCCCCATACCGTTTCCACCCTCACCTTTGGTGGTGTACATGGGCTCGAAAATCCTCGCACAGACTGCCGGACTCATGCCCACGCCGGAATCCGCCACCGAGATGACGACGCGCTCCCCCGCATGCCAAGCGCGAATTGTGAGGACACCGCCCCCTGGCATGGCCTGCACTGCGTTCAGGATCAGATTCACCAGCACATCGCGCAGTTCGGCCGCTGACCCCATGATGGACGGGACCTGGTTCAGGTCCTGCTCCACGGTAATGGCAATGCCCTGCCGACGCGGCTCGTTGTACCAGTACGGCCTCGTGAGCACCACGCAGTCCTGTATGATGCTGGGAAGGTCAAGCGGGATGAACGCCGCCTTTTGCTCCTTTCGGATGTAGGTCTGCAGGGTCTTGATGCGGTCGCCGCTGTCCTTGGCGGCCAGTTTGATTGTCCGGACATGTTCCTGGAGCACCTCCGCGTCCAACTCGCGGGCGAGTGCATTTTCCATCAGTTCCGCGTGTCCGATGATCCCGCTGAGAAGGTTGTTGAAATCGTGCACGATCCCCATCGTCATCCGACCAAGGGTTTCCATCCGGTGCTGTTCCGTCTGGTTCGCCGTCCAGGTAGCCGGTTGCTCAAGAACTTCTCCAGTCACCACAACCGGCAACCCCGACGTCATATCACCCAGGTGCACGGGGATGAAGTTGAGCAGGACAGGCCTTGGGTCTCCCGCCGTGGTCAAAAGAAACAGCCTGGCCGTCGTCATCCGACCTTCCGAAGCCTCTCGGACCAGACGCAGGGCGTCCGCCGCATCGGGCTCATCCATTGCGCGAAACGGCTCGTCGGCAGTCCCCAATATCCGACGCCACTCCGGATTTGGTTGGGCCCGTCCAGTTGCCGGGTCGATGGAGGTGACCAGGACTTCGGGGTCTACTGGAGCAAACAGAGGGTCAGATTGCATCTGATGCGAATAAGTCCGGGGTCGAAAACCTTTTGCCCATCCCTACATTGGAGGCCGCGGTTGGCTCCGGTGTGGGGTACGACGTTCAAATATAGTAATTGGCGGTCTCGCTCATGTGGAGTGACAATGTGCTTGGAACCATCGGGAACACCCCGCTGGTTCGTCTCAACAGCCTGGTGCGTAAACTGCCCTGCACGGTAGTTGCGAAGGTTGAATTTTTTAACCCGGGTTCGTCCGTCAAGGATCGAATCGGTCTGGCAATGGTGGAGGCCGCCGAAAGGGATGGTCTTCTGAAGCCTGGCGGGACCATCATCGAGGGGACCAGTGGCAACACGGGAGCGGGAATAGCACTTGCGGCCATAGTCAAGGGCTACAATTGCATTTTCACCACGACCGACAAACAGAGTCAGGAGAAGATTGACGTGCTGAGGGCACTGGGCGCCGAAGTCATCGTGTGTCCCACGGCAGTAGCCCCGGACGATCCGCGTTCCTACTACTCGGTCGCGAAGCGGTTGGCCATAGAGACGCCGAATTCCGTCTACCTCAATCAATACGACAATCCTGCAAACGCCCAGGCGCACTACGAGACGACGGGCCCCGAGCTTTGGGAGCAGACCGAGGGTCGGATAACCCACTTTGTGGCCACCGCGGGCACCGGAGGTACCCTTTCCGGGACCGGGAAGTACCTGAAGGAGAAGAATCCAAACATCAAGCTCATCGGGGTGGACCCCTACGGTTCGGTGTACCACAAGTACTTCTTCACGGGGGAGTTTGACGAGAAGGAGGTCTATCCCTACGTGACCGAAGGGGTGGGCGAGGATATTTTGGCCGGCAACATGGATTTCGGCCTGCTGGATGACTATGTCCGGGTTACAGACCGTGAGTCCATGGTGTACACCCGGCGGCTTGCGCGGGAAGAAGGCCTCTTTGTGGGGCAGTCCTGCGGGATGGCCGTGGCGGGGGCCATTCATTGGATCGAGTCACAGGAAAAAGCACTCACGGCGGACGATGTCGTCGTGGTTATGCTCCCGGACTCCGGATTCCGTTACCTGTCCAAGACCTACAACGATACCTGGATGCGCAATCACGGCTTCCTGTCGTCGCGTCCGGAATGGACCGTCGAGGAAATCGAGGCGACCCGTCGTGGAGAGCCGTCCGTCATGTCCGTGGGCTCCCGCGATACGCTGGGGACCGCCATCGATCTGATGACCCAGAACGGCATTTCCCAGGTCCCGGTAATCGACGGAGAGATGGTGGTCGGAAGCCTCTCCGAGGGCATTATTCTGAGCCGGCTTTTAGCCGATCCTGCCGCGCGGGACAACGCTGTGGAGACCGTCATGGCCGAGGCGATTCCGGTCGTGCCGCCATCCCTTCACCTGGACCACCTGTCGGCATACCTTGGCCAGGAACCCGGAGCGGTTCTGGTAAAGGCCGCCGACGGCGGGTACCGCATCATCACCAAGAGCGACCTTATCCGGGCGCTTTCCGTAGGCAAGAAACCCGGAGCCGCCGTCTCGGCTTGACTTTTTTCTGGATTTGACAAAGACTATGAGCAATCAACAGGCCCCAGCCCCCAATCAGCAGATCAACATTGAACTCAGCGAGGAGGTCGCTGAGGGCGTCTATGCCAATTTGGTGATGATTGCCCATTCGTCCGAAGAGTTCGTCATGGACTTCATTCGCGTAATGCCGGGTGTTCCCAAGGCGCGTGTCAAGTCCCGCATCATCGTGACTCCGGCACACGCAAAACGCCTCTTGCGGGCGCTGGCAGAGAACCTGGAGCGCTACGAACGCGCACACGGAGAAATTGCCGAGGCTGGATTCCCCGGTCCGGCCATCCAGTTCGCCGGGCCCAGCGGAGAGGCCTAGGAGGCTCCCCCAGGCTCCCCGTACCCCTACTTCTTGGCCTTCAGTACGACGATGGCCGCAATGCCAAGGAAGAGCGCGTGGGGTATCCAGGCCGTGGCCTGGGGAGAAAGGAGGCCCTGGTAGCCGAATGGCTCCAGAAACTTCATCAGCGCCAGGTACACGAAGGCAACCAGCAGACCCACGCCCATGACGAGGGCCTGGCCCTTGCGCCGGCGCACGGCGGCAAGCGGCACGGCCAGCAGGATGAGGATCAGGTTTGAGAAGGGGTAGGCATACTTGCCGTGATAGATGACGCGCGGTACCCCGAGGTTGTCTGCGCCCGCTCGCTCGAGAACGGCCAGATACTCCTTTGCGTCCGGAATCGTCATGGACTCCACGTCCCCGTCGGTGCGGGCCATATTCCTGGGCAACAGCGCCAGAACGGTGTCCTTCTGGGCCAGAGTCCGCAGCCTCTCCGACCCATCCGGGAGGAAAGTCCGGATGGTGGGACTGCGAAGGCGCCAAACCTTGAGGCTGTCCACCCACTGCATGCTGCGGGCGTCGATCCGCTCGGTGAGGCGGGCTTCGTCTTCGAACCGTTCCAGCGTCACGGTGTGCGCGGTCTGTGTGGTACGGTCGAAAAAATTGACCGTGATGACGCTGCCCGGGCTGTTCTGGCGGTGAATGTTATTGTACTCGTCCACCGACGACCGATCCTTTGTGTGCTGTTTCTCAAACGTGATTCGGACCCGATTGGCCTCGGGGACCACCCAACCGTTGAACCAGAACATCGTCCCGGTCACCATGAGGCCCACCAGCGCGAACGGCACCAGAATTCGGTAGAGCGAGACCCCGGATGTCTGGAGCGCCGCCAGTTCCATCTTCTGCGCCATGCGGCCGGTCATGAACAGCGTGGCCAGAAAAAGGGCCAACGGAGACATCAGACGGATAATCTCCGGGACGTAATTGGGGTAGTAGACCTTGAATACTTCCGCCGTCGTGGCGCCGCTGTCGATGAAATCATCCACATACTCCACGTAGTGCAGCACGATGAAGAACACGATCAGCGCGCCCATCAGCACCAGATAGGTGCTCGAAAGGCGGCGAATGATCAATAAATCGAAGGTCTTAAGCGGTTTTCCCACACGTCACCCGTTTGTCTGTCCAACGTCATTACGCGTCGCAGCGTTTCGCTGTAAGAAACGGCGAAATAGGGGAGAGCGCGGGACTTTCGCCGTGTGGGCCCCGTAGTTTCATACTCGAACCCTTATCCAGCCGACCGCCCGATGAAGATCCACGAGTACCAGGCCAAAGAGCTCCTCGCCAAGTACGGTGTCCCTGTACAGGCTGGCGAAGTTGCCACTACTGCCGAAGGCGCGGCTGATGCAGCTCGAAAGATGCACGCCGAAACCGGAGCAGAACTGTTTGTCGTCAAGGCTCAGATTCACGCGGGAGGTAGAGGCAAAGGCGGCGGCGTCAAACTGGCGCGCAGCGTCGAGGATGTCCGCGAGAAAGCAGCGGCCATGCTTGGCATGATGCTGAAGACGCACCAGACCGGTCCTGAGGGGCAGGAGGTTCGGACGATCCTGATCGCGGACGCGGTCGATATCGCCAAGGAGTTCTATCTGGGCATTACGCTCGACCGGAATCGGAGCATGCCAGTCATCATGGTATCGACCGAGGGTGGCGTCGAAATTGAGAGCGTGGCTGAAGATAGCCCCGAGAAGATTCTGAAGACCTGGGTCGACCCCCTCATCGGGCTCCAGCGTAGCCAGGTTTCGGCTCTCGCTTTCGGTCTTGGTTTTGAAGGTCCTGCTCTCAAGCAGGCGGCCAAGTTTATCGCCCTGGTGTACAACGCTTACGACAAGACGGATTGTTCGCTGGCAGAGATCAACCCCATGGTGCTCACCGAGCAGGGTGATGTCATCGCCGTGGATGCGAAGATCACCATCGACGACAACGCGCTTTACCGTCATCCGGACATCGAGGCACTTCGCGATGTGAATGAGGAGGACGCCCTTGAGGTTGAGGCCGGAGAACACGGGCTCAACTACATCAAGTTGGATGGCAACGTGGGCTGCATGGTGAACGGGGCGGGTCTGGCCATGGCCACCATGGACATCATCAAGCTGGCTGGCGGCGAGCCTGCCAACTTCCTGGATGTCGGCGGTTCTGCCAACCCGACAACGGTTGAAGCCGGCTTCCGAATCATCCTGAAGGACCCAGGTGTCAAGGCCATTCTGGTCAACATTTTCGGCGGCATTGTTCGGTGTGATCAGGTGGCTGCGGGAATTGTGGAAGCCGCCAGCAAGGTCGAAATAAACATGCCGTTGATTGTCCGGCTTCAGGGTACTAACGCGGAAGAAGGGAAGGCCATCCTGGATGGGAGCGGCCTGGCCATAGAGACCGCGATCCTGTTTCAGGAGGCGTCCGACAAGGTCGCCGCGGCGATGGCCTGACGCACGTCTGATCCATGAGTTCGGACGCCGACACTGCCGCCGTAGGACGGGTTCAACTGGAAGGACTCGTCAAGCAGTTCGGAGATGCTGCCGCTGTCGCAGGGGTCAGCGTGGACATTCGCCCGGGGACATTTTTTGCGCTCCTGGGACCGTCCGGCTGCGGCAAGTCTACACTCCTCCGCATGATAGCGGGATTGGAAGAGCCCACGGCGGGACGGGTGTTGATAGACGGCATCGACATGACCGACCGGCCAGCCCAGCGCCGGCCTACGGCGATGGTCTTTCAGAGCTATGCACTGTTTCCGTCCATGACAGTCTGGGACAATGTGGAGTACGGGCTCCGTGTCCGACGGATCGCCAAGGGTCTGCGGAAGGAAAGGGTGGAGGCGGCGCTCGAATTGGTTGGGATGGGGCATCTGGCGCAGCGAGGCGTGACGGCCCTGTCGGGAGGGCAGCAGCAGCGGGTTGCACTGGCCCGCGCGCTCATCGTCGAGCCGCAGGTGATGCTCTTTGACGAGCCCCTGTCTAATCTCGATGTGGCGCTGCGCGAGAAGACCCGCGTTGAACTGCGCGAACTACAGCAGTCACTCGGGACGACCAGCGTGTACGTCACCCACGATCAGCAGGAGGCGATGGCTGTATCTGATGTCATGGCCGTTATGCGCGACGGGAAATTCGTACAGGTAGGGCCTCCCGCAGCGTTATACAAACATCCAGAAACGGCCTATGTCGCTCAGTTTCTGGGGGGCAGCAACATCATTGGTGACGCTGCTATGGCAGCCAGGCTTGCAGGGCCACCCCCAGCGCCGACGGGCTTTTCGCTGAGCATTCGCCCCGAGGATCTGTTGCCAGACGAACAAGGTCCCCTGAATGCCCGAGTGGTGAGTCGGCAGTTTTTGGGTTCACACACGGAATGGACTATCGAGGCGGAAGGCGTCCTGATGCGCATGCGTTTGGGTTCTGATGATACCTTGGAGGGCACGTCAGCCTTTTCCGCGCTTTCCTCCCGCTGGGTCAAGGACGACCTTTAAAAGCATTTCTCATGATCTCGGACTTGTCCATCAAGAATGGTCTTGAGGGGTTGACCCCCGGCCGCATCATTACCATGTATCGCCGTGCACCGCTACTTCGAGCGGTGGACACGCCGGAGCGCGTTTGGAAGAAGTTCGAGTCCTCGGACATCGTAATCACGGCATGGCATGGTGAGCAACTGGCCGGGATCGCCCGCGCCCTGTCAGATGGCGTTGCCCAGAGCTTCCTCTGCGAGTTGGCCGTTGAACCCGACGTTCAGGGATCCGGCGTGGGGAGGCTGCTTCTGGATCGCATCTTCGAGCGCTGCAAAGGCACCGAACTGGTTCTCAGACACAGTAGCATATCCTCGCGCTACTACCAGAAGCTGGGATTCGAGCGCGTCGAGAACGGGTGGGTCAGAAACTGCTAGTCTGAGCGGACAGACGCCCTTTCTAGGCGGCCTGGTGGGCGGCTTCCAGGTGGTCCACCACCCGTCGAACCTCGGGGACGGCTCCGATCAATTCGAGTACGGCTTCCCTGTCGTCTTGGTGCTGGAGTTGGCCCTTCAGGACAACTGATCCCTGATGCACAAAGAACTGGAGGCCGCCGATCTCCGTCATGGCGAGTTCGCGCTCGAAGAGGTCTTGGAGGCGTCGGGCAATCCGACGGTCCCTGTCGGTCGCTGGATCAACCACCTGACGGAGGCGATCTGGCAGGAGGCGGAGGACCCGTTTGGGCAGGAGAAACATAGTGGTCTCGAATTGCAGCGTCTCCTGTCGCCACTGCAAGCCGCGGGCCAAAACAACCACTGACCCGGTCTACGAATCAGAACGGGTCATCTCGAGGCGGGTAGGGTCTCCGAACCGGTCTGAGATGAGGGTCGTGCCCCTGGATACGGGGAAATCAAGGTCTGTCTCAAGGACTATTCTGCCACCCCGTACTTCTCCGGTCATGGTCCTCGGATAGGCACATCCGGTCAGGTCCACATCCACCAGTCGGTTCCCGCTTCGGGTACCCGTGAAGGTGACCCCGGCCGTAGACTCAGTTCGCTGTTCCAGACTGTCCGGTAGGCGCAGGGAAATAATCGTTTTGGTGCAGGACCCTTCGCCTGAGAGTGTACCATCCCGCTCCTCAATCACCACCTGGCCTGCGACCTCGAACCTGAGGTGCTCCTCAAAGTCGGGTCGAACGACGATGGTCTCCTCATAGCCGTACGCGTTGGAGAAGACATACGTACCGCCAACGGTTTCGTCGCCGCCCAGGAGACCGCAGCCGGCCAGCAGGCTGCAGCCCGACACAAAAATGACCGCCGAGCACACCAACGTTGCTGCGCGTTCCGGAAAAGGCCGACTCACAAACTCCCGAACCGATCTCGAACGTCGGCTTTGGGTTGGCGAATGCGAAGCAGGTCCGCCAGATGGCTACTCTTGACGTGAAGGTCGAAGCCCCACGATTGGTAGATGCCTGTCGGAATCCAATTGAAGGACATTTGCCAACAATCGAAATCCCGCGCGACCGACAGGTTGGTGGTGGAGATTCGCCACTGCTCCAGGTCGTAGCCGCCGCGGCCGGTGACCTTCCAGTTGGGAGTCAGCGAGAAATCAAACGAGGCATTCACGACTGCCCTCCGCGAAGTGGAAAGCGCGGACTTGTTGACTCCGTAGGTCAAGTCCATCGAAAGCCGCCAGGGAATCGCAAAATCGGTCATCGGACCGCCATATGGCTGCTGAAGCGTCGTGTTCATCGGATTTGCAGCCACGGACTGCCCGCCTGAAAAGCCGGCCCTTGGGGACGTAAAAGGCCTGCTTTCGCCCCTGGTCGTTTTGCTCTGAAGCGATGTCCTCACCGTCAGGCTCGCGCTGGTCAGGCGGCCGAGGGGAGTCGAGGCGCTGAAAGCGTATTCGTCCAGGATCGCACCAGTTGCGGACGTCTGATAGGGGGAGAACGCCGATCGGAAATCCACGTCCACCTTTCCCAGGACCCGGGTCCGCGCGCTCAGCGAAATGGACCCAAACCCCAACGAGTCGGCTGCCAGGTTGTAGCTGCTGGCCACGTTGAGGTCGAATAATTTCACCGCGGTGTTCTGCCCGGCAGATCCCGTGGAATCGTTCGCCACCCGTTTGGTCTCGAACGTGTTGGCCATTGAGAACGAGAGGGCCTGTTGCAGTCCGCGGGAGACGCCAGACACGATCGCATAGGGAATCTCTTCGCCGTTCGCGTCGGTGTAGCTGCGGGTGTATCCGTAGGAGTCCTCGTAGAAATCCGGCCGGTAACCAAAACCAACGCTGGGCCGCACGGTGTGGCGGAGGCCTTGATAAGGGCCGACTTTCAGGGGAAAGATCCCATAGAACACCGACGATGCCGAAACGCTGGCCGTGTATTGGCGAAGCGCAAAGAACCCGGCTTGCGACGCGGTCTCAAGGGTTCCGGTACTGTCATTCAGCGCCCTTCGATCGGTACGGAGATACCAGTCCTCGGTGTAGGAAAGACTGGGGGAGAGGTTCATTCGGAAATCGCCCAGCAAGGGAAGCCGGCTGACCGAAAACGGGGCGGAGATCGGGATCCGGTGCGTGGCCTTGAAATCAAAGCGCTCCTCGCGGCCGGTAGCCCGCTCGTAGTCCTGCTGAGAAAGCAGGGCGTCGATCCAGTCGATGGAGACCGCAGAGCTGTCTCCCGCGGAGATAAGCTGCTCGTCAGAGAGTGCCGTAAAGTCGAACCGGTTGTCTGCCGACGCCGAGTAACTCAGTGTCAGCTTCTCATAGAACCGCTCGCCGCTCCCGGGGGGACGCCTGGAGCGTGCGAGGGGTTTGAACGAGTTCTGCGAAAACGAGATACTGGGCAGTCCAAGCTGAACGGCTCCCGTGCTGACGACCTGGCGGTGATTCGCGTTGAGTGTCAGGCTCCTTGCACTCCAGCGTTTTGAGTACCGAATACTGGACTGGATGGTCTGGGTAACGCGGTCTCCGTAATCCTGCGATACGCCCCGAAGGTAACCGGTTGAGGACAGGTTGACGTTGGCGTCAAAATTTGCCGACGGGCTGATGGTCTGGGAGTGATTCCACCGGAATGAACCGGTTCGCCGAATGGAATACTCGGGGTCTCCCTTCTCTCCATCTCGGAAGCGGGCCATGCTCACGCCCACCTGCCCATTGAAGCCGTAGCGCCGGGAGTAGCGGAACAGGGACTTTGCCTCGAAGCTACCGCGGCTCCACAAGCCTCCTTGAAGCTGGAGGTCCATGTAGTCGTTCATCGCGAAGTACCATCCCCAATCCCGCAGGTAGAATCCAAACTGGTCCTCTCCATAGGTCGGCGGCAGTGGTCCACTTCTGCGGGTCTCCTGTGCCGGGAGAAACCCGAAAGGGAGCCAGAGAGGCGTCGGGATGTTGAACAGATACAGCTGAATGGGCCCCGTATAGATCCACTTCTGGTTTACGATCTTCATCTTCTTGGCCCGCAGCGAATACGAGGGATCCTCTACGCACGGACACGTCGTGTAGGCGCCGTCCTTGATGAAGAGCGTGGAGTCCTCTCTGGCCTTGACGATCTCAGCGCGAACAAAGCCCTCATCCATCTGGGTCTGTCCATCAACGATGCGTCCGCGCTCGGTCCTGAGGTTGAACGCGAGCTTCCGACCGACGAACGATTCTTGCTTCTGATGGAATTCGGGGCGGCCCACATAACCGGAATCTGTTTCGATTCCCTCGGCATGCAACTCTTCGATGTCGAATAGGATGTCGATGCGGTGTGCAGCCAGAGAGACCTCCTCGTATTGCACCGTCGCCGTGCCGAAGAGCGTGCCGAGGTCCGTCTGGCCGAGACCCACTATAAGCGAGTCGGTTGCGGCAAACTTTACTGGGGCGGTCAACTGCTTCGGCGGGGGGGCGGCAGGAGGCGAGGTCTGCGCCCGCGCAGGCGCAGAGGCAACCAAAACCACCAACAACGCGAGCGACACGGCGCGCAGGCAGCTGGCCGCCAGGCGGGTTCTAGGCCCCGTCCCGGTCATCCGCATCCTGAAAGACCAAATGGGCCGCGCCCAAGACGCCCACGTCGTTGCCGCGCGGTTCCTGAATGATCTCAATCCCGTCGCGAAGGCCGTGGGTAACAAACTGCTTTATGGTGCTGCGTGCGGAGTCAAAAATGTAGTCACCGGCCGCCGACAAGCCGCCACCCACTACGATCTTCCGAATGTCAAGCAAATTAACTGCCGAACCCAGGAGCACGCCGAGTTTATGGCCTGCCCAGGCCAGAATTTCTGCTGCGACGGCGTCGCCTTTCTGCGCCGCATCAAACACCATCTTGGGTGTCAGATCCGTGCCCGGCGACTTCAGGAGATCCTTGAGAATGGAGTGTGGCGCGGCCCGCACCATTTCCGCTGCGTGAGCCGACAGGAAGCGCTGGCCAAGGTAGGCCTCAGAGGCACCACGGATGCCATGATTATCCGCCGGACCGTTATAGTCGATGGTCATATGACCAATCTCGCCTGCCCCTCCAGTCGCTCCCCGAAAGATGCGATTCTTGTAGATGATCGCTCCCCCCACGCCTGTTCCCAGGGTAACCATGAGAAAGGAATCGAAGGGAATGCCGGCGCCGTAGTGAGCGCAGCCCAGGGCTGCGACGTTCGCGTCGTTCTCAACCAATACCGTGGTTTCCCTGCCCAGACGTGTCGAAAGGGCCTCGCCAAGGTGCACCGTTTCCCAGCCCGGAAGATTAGGGGGCAAGGAAACCGAAGTTCTGGCCCAGTTAATGATGCCTGGGCTGCCCACGCCCACTCCCGCAACCGGTCCAGGCGAGTCTTCCCAGGCCGACCGGACCAGGCCGGCCATATTGTCCAGCACGGCTTCCGGTCCCAGTTCCGCCTGGGTGTCGTGGCTGGCCTGACTGACAATACCGTCCCAGCGCGAGACCAGTGCACACTTTATAGACGTTCCGCCCAAGTCCAAGCCGACCGCGTAGTCAGCCATCAGTTCTTGGGCTGGACCGGGTGAACCGTTTCTCCCTCGCGCTGCATACCATATTGCTCCCGGGCTATTTGTTCAATCTGTTCGTCGGTCAGATCCTTCGCCAACTCAGACTTCAGGTGTTCAATTTCGGCCCTGAGTTCGATGTTGGCCTGCCTCAGTTCCTCAGCCTCCCGATGCCACTTTACGCGTCGAACCAGGCTATGACTGTCCAAAAACGTAACCCAGAGCACTAGAAGGGCAACCCCCGCCACGAGGGCGGCACGTCGAAAGCGGACCAGGAGGTCTCGGACGCGGTCGATCATTTGCCGATCTGGGGTGAGGGAAGCGCCGGGTGTTAGCGGGTCGTTGCAAACGCGCTGAGCCCCGGATACGTCGCCGATGTACCCAGAAGTTCCTCGATGCGCAGAAGCTGGTTGTACTTGGCAAGCCGATCGGAACGGCTGGCGGATCCTGTCTTGATCTGCCCGGCGTTCACGGCCACTGCCAGGTCTGCGATGGTCGTATCCTCGGTCTCGCCGGAACGATGGCTGATCACAGCCCTGTATCCGTTCTTGTGCGCCAACTCAATGGCCTGGAGCGTCTCCGTGAGCGTGCCGATCTGATTGGGTTTGATCAGAATCGCGTTCGCACATCCCAATTCGATCCCCTTCTTGAGGAAGGACGTATTGGTCACGAAGAGGTCGTCTCCGACAATCTGGACCTTGTGTCCGACTGCGTCGGTCAGCTTCTTCCAGCCATCCCAGTCGTTCTCTCCCATGGCGTCCTCAATGGAGATAATAGGGTACTGGTCTACCCAGGAAGCCCAGAAAGCAACCATTTCGTCCGACGTGCGGGGGTTTTTCGGGTCGCTCTTCCAGAAGACGTATTTGCCATCTTCGATCATTTCACTGGACGCCGGGTCCAGAGCGATCATGACATCTCTTCCCGCCTTGAGTCCGGCGGCGTGGACAGCCTCCAGAATGACTTCAATGGCTTCCTCGTTCGAGCGAAGGTTGGGGGCAAATCCACCCTCGTCTCCAACGGCGGTCGAGTAACCCTTGCCGGAAAGCACCTTCTTCAGGTGGTGGAAGACCTCAACGCCCATCTGAAGACCATCGGAGAACGTGCCTGCCCCGACGGGCATCACCATAAACTCCTGCATGTCCACGCTGTTGTCGGCGTGGCGGCCACCATTGATGATGTTCATCATCGGGACGGGGAGTGTCGTTGCATTCGTCCCGCCGATATACCGGTAGAGCGGAAGCCCGGACACGTCAGCGGCGGCGTAGGCAGCGGCCAGGGAGACGCCCAGAAGTGCGTTGGCTCCAAGGCGACCTTTGTTGGGACTCCCGTCCAACTCGACCAGGAGCGCATCCAGTTCCGCCTGGTCGCGGACATCGACCCCTTCAACCGCTTCGGCGATGGTGGTGTTGACGTTCTCGACCGCCTTGGTGACGCCCTTGCCCATGTAGACGCTGGAGTCGCCATCTCGGAGTTCAACGGCCTCGTGCTCGCCCGTGGAGGCGCCACTGGGCACTGCGGCTCGGCCATAGCCTCCGCTTTCCGTAGTGATCTCGACTTCAACGGTAGGGTTGCCGCGGCTGTCGATGATCTGACGCGCGTGGACGGAATCTATGTAGGGCATCTGGGCTCGGAATTGGGGTGTCTGTTACAGGCAACCTACGACGCGAAACCTCCAAAAAACGGCCAGAGGACCTATTTCGTGGACTCGTCACAGGAAGCGCTACCAATCAGAAAAAAAGAAAGGCTGGCACCTGTGTGGGCCAGCCTTTCTTGCTTAAAACCTGTGTCCGCGGTACTGGGTCGGACCAACCGTCAGACTAGCGGACCCTCGTGGACTCGCCAATCCAGGAGTAGCAACCGTAGTTGATCGTGTAGCTGTCTCCGGATTTCCAGCCTTTGAAGAACTTGTCTTCAGCGGTTGGCATCAAACGTCTGATGCTGTTCAAACGCTGGCGGGCCGGATTGACCGAACCCTGATCCCGCGCGGCGGCACGATCGAAATAATCGGCTGCAAGCCAGTAGACCGCGCGATCCTCTCTCTCAAAAGAGCCACAGTTCTGCACGGAGGTCATATAAATGTCGCCGATCGCGAGGATAGCGGCACCGTAGTCAGAGTCAATCTCCAGCGACTGCCTGAACGCGGTCCGTGCCCTGGACATGCGACCTTCCTGCTGGAGGGCAATTCCAATGTTGTAATAGACCTCACGGGCAGAGTCGGCGCCGCCCGGCATTTCCAGAGACTGCTGGTATAGGTCAATTGCCTCGTCCGCCTGGCCGTCTTCCAGCCGCATCTTGGCGATCAAACGGAACGTGCGGGACGACGGATCACTGGCCATCAGGCGAGGTGCGAGCTCGTAAAGCTCGTCACGGTACCCCTCGTCCATATAGATCTCTGCCAGTTCCGCGATCAAGTCGGCATCCTCCGGGCTCTTTTCGAGCTGCGTCAGCAGAAAGCCGATACGCTCGTCGGGGGAGGTAAACAGGCGACCCCGCCAGTCTGTGACCATGGTCATCACTTCCGCGTCCTCACCTCTGGCCTCTTCCACGACATTCAGGAATTCGACGGCCGCGCCTTTATCGTCTTTGGTCACGTAGTCCAGAACCACATAGTTGATGTAGTAGCCCTGAATGCGGGTCGGATTCAAGTGGAACGCCTCCTCATAGATACCGCCCACGTTCGTCTGAAGATCGGGGAATTCCGCGGCATGTTTCTGAATGAATCGCCCCTTATCGAAAACCCAGTCGTACTCAGATACCTCGATCTCGGCGTCCTGCATAATGGTCACCGCCGTGTCAAAGATGTACAGGGCTGAGTCCAGGTAGGTACGCTGCATGACGGGGTCTTCCTGACTCATCCCGATGCCTTCGTAGACTTCTACAATGCGCGTGTAGTTGCGGTCGCTACCGTTGGGCATGCCCGGAGAACACCGCAGAACCCACTTCAGGTAGGGCAGGGAGTTCTCCCAGTTTTCGTTCTTGTAATCCTCGTAATAGAGGCTGTAATTGGTGTTGGGGTCACCATCAGCACACGATTCGTTTTGCGCACTGGCCGCCAAGGGGAGGCAAAATGAGAGAAGGAGGGCCAAAAGGCCGGCCTTCGGGAGGGCCAAGGATGTGTAACGGTTTTGCATGGCGATCATCTGTGTTGCGGTCACAGCAGGTTAAGTCTTCTCGTTAGCCTAATTGGCTGCGGGCAAACCAGCGCTCGGCAAAGTTGAAGTGGAGCCCGATGCGGATATACCGATCTCGAACCAGGCTTCCTTCGGCCGCGCCTCTGGCGCCTACATCCAAGTTGATATCAATCCGCGTGCCGCCTCTCACGGTGGGGAGGCTGATCCCGCTGCTGATTCCGAACGAATCTACTCGTTTGGAGGCACTGGGAGAAACGTAACCCGACTCCCGGAACACGCCAAACCGATAGGCCGAGCGACTAAAGAAGGACGCCAGAAGATCGCGCCCCGCAGGGAAGTATTCAATTCCCGTTGAGATTCGCGAACGATCACTCAAGGTGGAGCTACCTCCGGGGCTGTAGCCCGGGAATGAAAGCTCACTCGAAAAGTCGGACCATGGTTCGAACAGGAAGTCCACATTCCAGGAAAGTTTCGCGGATGGCTGGTAGAGCAGCCCGACCGAGACGGAAAGGGGCAGGTCTGTCGAACCCTTCACGGGCGTCGTCAGGGTGTCTGCTCCGGGTCCGGAGCCCTCGGAAACCAGCCGGGTCGTTTCAAGGCTGTTTGGAAGATCCAGCGCCACGGCCAGATTGAGGAAGTCTCCCTGTCTGAGGATAGAAGGCAGGGAAACCCGCGCACTTACACCACCCGAGAGCCCGCGCATGCGGGTCGACCGAACCAAACGCGTGTCCTGAAACCGGGTGTCGTTAAAGACGGTCTCCTGAACTTCCTCGATGATTCCAAAGACGAAGTCACCTCGGACACCAACCGATAGCCGTCGACTTATGCGATAGCCGAGACCGAGGTTGACCTGGTTCAGGCCCCCGTTGCCCTGGAAGCGGGCGCCAACGCTCTCGCCTGAATCCACCTGGTCGCCCAAGTTCAGCGGTTTCACCACGTCGATCCGATAACCGACCTGAGAGACCTTTGAAAATCCGAGTCCCAGTCCGAGTTGGTTTGCCAGGAGTGGAACCCCAATGGCTATCCCATCAAAGTTGCTGTACGAGAGCTTGGACTGAACGTCGAGGGCATCGGTGGTCTCGACGCCCTCGAATCGCAGTCCACCAGAGAAGCGGACGAGAACCTGATCGCTGAGAGAAGCGGGGTTCGAGAGGTTGACGAACGATGCCGAGCTATAGGCCAGGGCTCCGCCGCCCAGGGCGCTCGCCTTGGAAGAATACCGGGGAACGAGCTGACCTACGCCAAACCGTGAGTAGATCGAGCCCTCGCCTCCGTTTTGAGCGACGGCATTCGGCAGGCCGACGACCGCGAGGAGTACGATGAGTAGTGTATGCCGCATCACTGGATCGGAGTTACGGTCAAAAGAAGAGAAGGCGTCGCGGTGGCGTGTGGTATTCGAATCACCGAGACGCTGTTGACTGACCCGTCGGCAACGAGATCAGGGACCCTCAGCTCAAAGCTGCTTAGTCCCGAGTTGCCAGCCACGAACGTGGCCAAAGAGTCATGAAGCTGGTTGGATTGGAAGTCGAATCTGCCCGCTACCCGCTGAGACAGGGCGATGGGCGTGCGCGTCCCGTCTGATGACACCCAGTCCAGTACCAGCCAATCCACGATTGGGCGAACGTAGTTGGCCTGCAGGTTGGCGGAATAAGACGTGTCAGCCGGAATTCGAACGATCCCGCGATTCAGTGCAAGGCTTCTGGTGTCCTCCAGGAAGGGTTCGAGCCCGAACGACATGCCACGCTTCCCGCCATCCTGAATGGCAAAGCCGTCTGGATCCACTGGAGGTGTCGAGTTTCCAACGAAGCGCGTCAGACTGCGGGACGCAAAAAAGAGGGTCGTGTCGCCCCCGGCAACCGCCTGGATTGTCGAACCCAGGATGTCAAACCCGAAAACGCCAGTCCGACTGGTCGTTGATACCTCAAATCCGTGAAAGGAGTCATCGAACGACGTTCCCCGTATGGTGGTATCCCAACGAGCCACCCAGTCGTCGGGCAGTGGGATTTCAAGCGTGCGCGTGCTGTAGTTCACCGAATACCCGGTGACAAGCGCTCCGACATGAAGCGTGGTGTCTGAGGTCACCCCGGAGCCCAACCAGGCACTCTCAATACTGCGCAGTTGGATGGCGATATCCGAAAGCGAATCTCCAAAAACGTAATTCGTTGCCAGGAGAAGGGAAGCTGACTGGACGACGTTGTCCTCAAACGCTGAGGTCAGAATTCCGGGAGAGACGAAATCGACGTATCCGAGTGCTTCGGTGGTCCCGAACGTTGCGTCGTCCAGGATTCCAAACAAAACTCTGGGGGCGTTGCCCGTGGTCTCCTCGGTCTGGGTCGCAGAGAAACCGCTGGAAAGGGTCGTTATGACGAAAGGCTCACCAGATTGCGCATCCACGAGGCCGACGCCCACGGGGGCAGGCTCGTCACAGGCGGCAAGAGTCAGGAGGCAAAGAGCCAGAAAGGTTCGGTGCATGCGGGGTTGAGTAGACTTTTGTACCGCAACGAACGGCTTAGCCGTGTTCGTATCTCGGAGACCGATTCGGAGCTCGGAGATGGGGTAGGCTGGAAGCAAAAACCCCATCGAGTATCGACGGGGTTTCGCCAGCCTCTTGGAATGCGGAGGCTGAATCTAGGTTTCACCGAGCCTCAGACAGGTACGCCCGTCTGGATGCGCTCATACACAGCTGAGGCCAGATTCTGGTTGGCCTCAGGATCTTCACTAAACCTCTCCATGCCGTTGGCCGTGTCCACGGAAGGCAAGTAGATGCAGGCATCAGCAAACTTGGTCCCGAGATCGGTCGGTTCGTTGCCGACAATGTCTTCACTCTGTTTCAGTTCAAAGTCTGTGACCATCTTGGCCGTGAACCGGGCTTCGAAGTCGACCGTCTGCGGCGTGTATACCACCTTGGCATCGGTGAAGAGGGGATGGTCCGCGTAGTCGGTCTTCAGCAGGAATGGCACCATACCACTCAACCAGCCAAACGCATGGACTACATCTGGCTGCCACCCCAGATTACTAATGGTCTGAATGACGGTCTTGGCGTAAAAAATTGACCGTTCCGGGTTGTCTGGAAAAAGCTTGCCGGCTCTGTCTGCAAAGATGCCTTTGCGCTTGAACAGCCTGGCGTTCTCCATGAAATAGACTTGCAGCCGGATCCCCGGAATGGAGGCAACCTTGACCTTCAGTGCTTCCGTGGTTTCTCCGGTCGATATCTCGGACCCTGAGAGACGGATGACTTCGTGCAGTCTGTTTCGCCGCTCGCTCACCATGCCGTATCGAGGCATGATGATCCTGGTCTCTACTCCCTCGTTCTCGTGGAGCATTTCGGGAAGAGACCGTACCAGCGGAGCGAGCTCGGACTGGTTGGTGAACGGGGCGACCTCGTCAGAGACAAAGAGGACCCTCATAGCGCTTGCTGATTCGTGGACTGGGTGGGAATAGTCGACGTCAAGAACTGCCACATTGCAGCAATAGGGGTAATCCGCTGGTTCGGGCCGCTGGGTGGGCGGGCAGAGTACCGAACCGGAGCCCTTAGTGGCCCCGGCAGACGTTCCTCGTAACGGCTCCCAAGCTGCTCAAAGCACTACGAAAGAACTACATCTAAACCATGTGTGAGTTATCCCTGACGGCCTTACAAAATACGACTATGTGGCTACTTTTCAATCGTTTACGACAACAACAAGAAAACAATTCCTGTAACGCGTTGTGCTGCAACGGGAGGCAGGTTATTATGGTGTCCGGGCCTCGCCCGAAGCGTTTTGGCCCAAGAGTTCGAAGTAGCGCCGGATAAGGTCTTCGTAATCCGGGGCATATCCTCGCTCCAGCGCCCTGATCAGATCACGACGCAGCTGATCGGCCCGTTCGTTCGGCGACAATTCGGAGGGTCCCTCGCGGAGAAGCTGGTCGGCCGACTGGCTCTCCCTGCGTTTCTCTCTCCCGCGCTCCTGCATGGACTTGGAGGCTTCGAGCATCCTGGTCAGGATCTCCTGCTGACGCTGCACGGTGCGGCTGGAAACCCGATGCTCCTGCATTTCCTCGATGGTTTCCTGCATCTGATCGGCGATCTTTTCGAGATCTCCCAGTGCATTCGAGCGGGCCGAACGCTCGCGGCTGAGCTTCCTGAGGTCTTGGCGAATCTTTTCCTGCTGGCCACCCAGTTGTCTCAGCCTCTCCTGGACGTCCTGCGAAAGCCGGTTGCCCTGCATGTCGTTCAACAGTTGCTGAACCTGCTGATTGAGCATCTGTTGTTGCCCGGACATGTTTTGGAGTTGCTCCATCATCTGCTCCATGGACATGTTTCCACCAGAGCCGGAGCCGCTCATCATCTGATCCAGAAGATCCGCCAACATCAGCGCCAACTCATTCAGGTGGGTCATGGCTCCCTTCTGATGCCCGGAGGCGCGCCTGGCCGAGCGGTCGGTCATCGACTGCGTGGCGTCGCTCATTTCCCGGATAGCCTCTCCGGCGTGTACCTGCACATCGCGACTCATTTGGGGAATGGATCGGGCGAGGGACTGGAGAGAGTCTGTCACCGTGGCGAGCCCTTCCGAGAGGCGGAGTTGCTGCTGCGCGGTGTCCCTCAGGCGGGGACTGTCCGTAGCAAGACCCTGAACCTCGGCCCGGAGGTTCTCCTCGTCCTGTGACAGCCCCAGCACGTCGTCCAGGGCCCGGCGCAGACCGGCCGTGTTCATTTCCATCTGGGCGCCCTGCATGCCCTGCTGCATCTCCTGTAGATCCTGCTGAAGGCTTTCCAGCTTCTTGCTCATTTGCTGCTGTTCCTGCTTGGCCTGCTGGAATTCGCCGCTCTTCATCTTCTCCGCGTTCTCCTCCATTTTGGCCGGCATGTCCTCTCGCCTGGTGTCGTCAGCGACCTCGTCCATGCGTTCGTCAGGAGCCTGTTTGAGCTCCTCCATCCGTTCGCTTATTTCGTCCAGCTTGTCCTCAAGCTGTTCCATCTCCTCGGCGGCCCGCTCCTGTTCTTTGGCCAATTCCTCAGCCCTTTTCTCCTTTTCCTCGGCGGGCATGTCCCCGGCAGACTCGAGGGCCTCCGTTTCTTCGGCCAGCTTCGCCTCGGTCTTCGCCAGCTCCTCTGCGCGTTTTGCGGCCTCGTCCAAATCCTGCTGGACGCGGAGATTCTTGAACAGCTCCAGGGTGCGTTCCATTCGCTCCTGGTACTGGGTCTCGGAGAACTCGAAATTCTCCATAGCCTCCTGCATCTCCTGCATGTTCATTTGCTCCATGGACTCCTGGAGGTCCTTGAGCGCCTCCATGAGTTCGGGGGAGTTGATCTCCTCGGCCACTTCCCTGAGCTCCTCGAACATCTCGAGGGTTTCCTCGCTGACCAGGTCGTTTTGGGACATCTCTTCGGTGAGTGCCTCCATTTGATCCGCGATCTTCTCCGCGGACTCTTCGAGCGCTTCCTGCTTCTCCATGAGTTGCTCCAGTGCCCGCTCGTCCTGCCACTCGGATTCCGTCTTCGACCTCAGCTCTTCCCTGAGTTCGTCGAACTGCTCCCGGACCCTTTGGGCCTCTTCGACCAATTCTTCCAGGCTGTCCTCGGTCTTGTCCTCGGATTGATCCAGCGCCTCGAATCGCTCGGCCAGCGATGGCATGCGGAGACGGTAGAGCGGTGTTCTGGCAGTCGAACTACCAGAAACGCGGTTGTTGTCGGATACTTCCAGGAAGTAGATGAAGACATCGCCTGGCACTGGGTCCAGGCCCGTGTCTCCCGCAAGACTCCACGCCATCGCCCCGGTCTGCTCCAACTGGTACGAGTCCGTGACGGGCAGCGGCAGGACCAGGAATGAATCCGATGGCTCCCCAAACCGGCTCTCGTCCAGTTTGAAATAGAGGGAAAGCGCCGAAAAACCGTAGTCGTCGGACATGCGCCAGGCTACGTCAACTGTCGCGGCCTCATCGAGGTCAACGGACGGCTCGGGCGCAAGAAAACTGATTGACGGTGCGCCGTCCTGCGTGGCCCTGATCCTGTATTCGATGGGATCGGCATTAATAACGCCGTCAATCGACACAACCTCGACGCGCCACGTGTCGTCGCGGCGGACGCTGAATCCACCGTTCCACGACCTGCCACTGCCTTGGAGTTCCTCTCTGCGACCGGATCCGAAAACGATGGTCCCCTCGGCAACTTCCGGCCCGGTTACGATGGCGTTTACGACGACCCGGGTGCCCAGAAGAGCGGTCACGCTGCCGTCGTTGTCCGGCAATGCCACCGCCGGCAGCTGCGTGTAAGACGGATACCTAAGCGAAGACGATATCTGCGTGACGATGGGCCGGTCCGTGATGGTCAGCGAAAACCACTCTGATGAGACCCGGCCAGCAATAACTCGGTACGCCATCGACTTTCGAACGTTGACCAATTCGTAAGAGGACTCTGGTATGGGCGACATCGCCACCAGTTCGCTGGCGTCCTCGTCCTCGTAGCGATACTCCAGAAACGCCTCTTCGGGAAAGCCGGTACCGGTAAGCGTGGCCGCGATGTGCACGTCGGCTCCCTTGATCAAGGTGGCGTTGCCTGGGAGGACGGATAACGAGTAGGTCGGGGCGGGCTCGAATGTGGACGCAGGCGAGAGGAGTCGGCCCGTCGCCTCCCGCAGCTGATTGCCGCCCAGAAGAGCGAAGGCGAGCAGGCCGACGATGGGCAGGCTCGCCAGGCGGCCGGCGCGTTTTGCGGCAGCGAAGTCCTCAACCCGTTCGACGGGGACGGCTGCCAGGGTCTGGCCGAGTCTACGGGCGGCTTCCGCCACAATGGGTCCGGGAGATTCCGAGTGCCTTCCATCCAGCAGCTGAAGCATGTTCAACAGCCGGTCACGAACATCCGGAAAAGCGGTCCCGACGCGGCGGGCCACGGCGTCATCTGACAGGCCTTGAATCCATCCGAGCCAGCGGGCCACTGGAATGATCGCGTACCGGATCAGGATTGCCGACACAATCACGGTTGCAACCACCGCAAGTCCGATTCTGGCCGCCGAAGGGAGCCGGAAAAGGCTCTCAAGTCCTGCAGCGAGCAGCCAGATCGTGACGGTAATGGCCAGAATCACGAGGACGCCTGCGCCGAGTTCGCCCAGGGCAAGTCGGGTGCGGGCTGCTCGGAGTCGGCTTCGGATGCCGCGGGTTTTGTCGTTCGCAGTCATGGGTCCCAGATGTGTGCTTGCGTGTACATGGGGCACGCCTCGCGGTTTCGCCGAGGGTTCGGGCAATTATTCGGCCCAATTGACTCAAGGATTACTCCCGGCGCCTTGCTCCGCTGATGCTCCGGGCTTAGAATCGAACTACACCAGCGGAAGAGAGACATGGACAGTACAATCGGCATCATTCTGGGCGGCGGAGCGGGGAGCAGGCTTCACCCGCTCACCCACCATCGTTCCAAACCGGCAGTCCCGCTGGGGGGCAAGTATCGGCTGATCGATATACCAGTCTCCAATTGCATCAACTCGGATGTGGAGAAGATTTTTGTACTGACGCAGTACAATTCGGCCAGCCTCAACAGGCATATCGCCCAAACCTATCGGTTCGACCGCTTCAGGCAGGGCTTTGTCACCATTCTGGCGGCCGAGCAGACCCCGCAATCTGCGAACTGGTTTCAGGGCACCGCCGACGCCGTGCGGCAGTGCATGGTCCATGTCAATACCTATAGACACGATCATATCCTCGTTCTTTCAGGGGATCAGTTGTACACCATGGATTACCGCAAGATGGCGGCATTCCACAAGGAGTCGAAGGCGGACATCACGATTGCTACGATCCCGGTGAACGCCGCCGATGCGCCTGGTTTTGGCATTCTGAAGACGGATGCGAACGGCATGATCTCCGAGTTCTACGAGAAGCCCAGTCTTGAGGAGTTGGACGGGAAGGAGAGCCCGGTCTCCGATGCCATGAAGGACCAGGGCCGCACCTATCTGGCCTCAATGGGTATCTACATGTTCACGGCCGGTGTGCTGGAGCGCCTGTTGAAACAGGATCCGGATGCCAACGATTTCGGAAAGCAGATCATTCCGGATGCCATCGGGAACGAGCGAGTGGCCAGTTATCCGTTTGAGGGATATTGGAGTGACATCGGGACTATCCGCAGTTTCTTTGATGCGAATCTGATGCTTGCCAACAAGAAGCCGGAATTTGATCTCTACGACCCGAAATTCCCGCTGCATACCAACGCGCGTATGCTGCCGCCGGCCAAAATAGAGACATCGTTCATTCAGGACTCCATTATCTCGGAAGCCTGCGTCATTCTGAACTCACAGATATCAAACTCTGTCATCGGGCTGCGTTCGTTTATCGGTCGCGACACCACGATCAAGAACACCGTCTTCATGGGGGCGGATTACTTCCCCTGGCATGAGCCCGGTCAGAAAGACACCGTTGAAGGGCCCGAGAACCCCGGCGTGGATGAGGGATCCTACATTGAGGGGTGCATAGTTGACCGAAACGTGTCTATTGGAAAACGGTGCATCATCAAGAACCAGGATCGGGTCCAGGAGTTTGACGGTGACAACTACTTCATCCGGGACGGGATCGTTGTTATCCCCAAGAATACCCGGATACCGGACGACACCATTATTTGATCAGGACGGACCGGCCCCTCGGCTCCGGTTCCGCCAGCCAACCCCCCGACTCAGCTCCCATGCGCCTTCGGACAGCCTCTACGGTTCTTACCCTTCTCGTTTTGTTGTCCGGCTGCCGGATGTACGGTGGATATGGTTCGGAGGAAGCGGCCTACACGGAGGTGCAGACTTCTCTTGAACGATACGAGGCGCGCGTCGGCAGGCTGAGCGGTGACTACTCCGCCTTGACGTCGGCCGCCGCGACACGCCCGGCGCTTGCCCCTCTCGCGCCGCGCATGGCGCGGTTAATCGAGCGACAGATGGCCGTTCTTGAGGGCCATCGAGCCACGGCCGCATCCGTGACGGAGGCATCCAGCCACCAGCAGCTTCGTCATGCGCTGGGTAGCATGATCTCGGAGCAGCAGGTCGTCGAGGACGAATACGGTCGTCTGGTGGCGGATATTCTGGGCGATGCCTCGACCTCACGGGATGCGGCATCGCGGTACTCTCTGGTGCCCGCGCACTTCGCTCGTTTGGAGTCCAGACTGGAGAGCGTCTCCATTCGAGACGCGGTTTCTGCCAACTGACCCATTTTGGCTCCGGCCTCCGGAACTGAGCCTCTGGACCGCTTGTAGTCTCGGCGCTTGACCAAGGACAGCTACATATCGCGGAAGAAGTGCGCCTGTCTGGCACTTCTCATCATGGCGGGCCTCTGGTCCTCTACCGAGGCGCGGGCACAGGCAGGGACCGTGGAGAAGGATTCCCTGCGGTTCTACGAACTCTCGGAGATCGTGGTCGGAGAGATGCTCGACAGCCGCAAACTGGCCCAGGTGGGTTCTGTGCATCGGGTCCCGCTGGCGGCCATCGTTCGGTCAGATGCGGCGGACGTTGCGGGTCTGGCACGATTGCTACCGTCGGCTCATATTCAGACAAATTCCAGGGGCGAGTCACTTATATACCTTCGCAATTCGGGCGAAAGGCAGGTGGCTGTGTTTCTTGACGGAGCGCTTTTGAACATACCCTGGGATAACCGGGTGGACCTGTCCGCAGTCCCTGCGTCGGTTCTTGGCGGAATTACCGTCACCCAGGGGGCGGGAAGTGTCCTCTACGGCGCGAATGTTTTGGGAGGGGTGGTCAACCTGGCAACGCGTTCCCTGGCAAATGAGGGCCGTTTGACTGAAATGACGCTCGTAGGCGGCTCCGGGAAGTTCGCCCGCGCGGACGGGATGTACGTGGTCCGGCGCGGACGTTTGTCGGTTATCGCCTCCGGGGGATACAACAGAACCGACGGGTTCCAACTTGCGGGAAACCACGGCCTGGAGTTCAGCCAAGCCAACGGCGGTCTACGGACGAACACGGACAGGCGCATCGCCCACGCGTTCGTCCGGGCCGGGTATACCTTCGGCAAGATCGAGGCCGGGGTGAGCCTTCTTCATATAGACTCGCAGAAGGGAATTGCTCCTGAGGGACATCTGGATCCATCCCGGGAAAATGTTCGCTACTGGCGCTACCCGGTGTGGCGCACGACCATGGTTTCCGGAAATGCGGCGTCGCAGACGGCCGGCGGCACCCGGCTTCGGGGGACCGTGTGGTTGACTGGGTTTCAGCAGCAGATCGATCAGTTCGCGTCTGCCGACTACAACGCTGTCCAGGATTGGCAGCGTGATCGCGACCTGACCGGTGGCGGACGGCTGACCATGGAAAAAGACCTCGGACCCGGGACGCTGCGCTCGGCGGTCAATGGCCTGATATCGCGCCATAAACAGGTTGAGGGCGCGCGTGGTTCGACTGGCGAACTCACTGAGAGCGAGTACGCGCAACGGACGTTCAGCCTCGGGAGCGAATACGCATTCGACGTTGGATCCCGGGCGCGGATAGTGGCGGGTGGGAATCTGGATTGGTTTGAGACGCCGTCTACCGAGGGCAAATCTTCCGGATCGCCGTTTGCGGCGTGGGGAGGAACGACAAGTTTCGAATATGACGTCACGGACGACTGGCGGCTTCTGGCCACAGTCGGCAGGAAAGCCAGATTTCCCACGATGAGGGAGTTGTTCGGGGAGGCGCTGAATCGGTTCATTGTGAACGAAGGCCTCAAGCCGGAATCGGCACTCCTGGCGGACGTCGGTTTTCGTCATGGGACGGACGAGGCGGATATGGAGATCACGGCCTTTTTCAACAGGACGTGGCACACCATCGACCAGTTGAATGTAGAGGTGGACGGCCAGCGGCTGCGCCAGCGTATCAATCTGGCGGGGAGCAGCGTCCTGGGACTTCAGGTTGTCGGTCGATACCGGATTGCCCAGCCCCTTCGACTCGACTACGGCGCCACCTTTACGGATCCGACCGTCCTCGGCGAGCCGGACCGTGATGTCCTTATGGAAAAGCCGGCGGTCCTGGGGCGTCTTGGCATAACCGTCACCCCGGGCGCGGGCGGGACGTTTGGCGTTGAGAGCGTCTACACCGGACGGGCTTATTCGCTGGACCCGGAAAACGCGGAAGTCGCCTTGCCCAGAGTCCTGCAATGGAATGTCCGGGTCTCGGTCCGTCGGTATACACGAGCCGGCATCTACGGGGAGCTATTCTTGAGGCTAAACAACTTGACCGACAAGTCCGTATTCCCGCAACTCGGCCTGCCGGGCCCTGGCCGAAATGTGCAACTGGGGCTAAGCCTGAGCTTCTAGCGTGGCGCTGGCGTTCAACAGCCCTCTACGCAAGCGAAAGGTCGCCCGCCAGGATTGCGATGCGATCGTTCACCGCCTCGCTCTCCTCGCCGATGCGACGAATGATGTCGCTTGCCTGCTTGCCACGCATGCGCGAGAGCACGTGGAGCGCCGCTTTAGCCTCGAACGCCAATCCTTTTGACCTGTTGAGGCAGAGTTGTTCGGTGGCCGACACGCCGACAGAGATGCAGAGCGCGAGATCGCGAAGGCCTTGATCGGCGATTCGTCCGGGCGCCTCGTAACAAGTCGCAATCTCGATGAGGTCCGCGGGCATTTGCCACTCCTTCATGGCCAGTCCACTGGTCTGTGCGTGGTCGATCCCGATCATGGTCCTTTCGATCGCAGCATCAGGAAAGGGCCTGGTGGTGCCAGGCCGACAAAGAACCGTGTACTTATCCCTGAAATTGAAAAGCAATACGACACGTCCGCTGGTGTGCATGAGGCCGGCCGAGTAGGCCGTTGCCGAATTCTCAACGCCCAATTCCTGAGCGATGAACTGACCATAGATTGCCGCGCCAAGGCTGAGTTGCATCAGATCGGCAAACAACTGCCGGGCCCCGCGGTCGCTCACCATGTCCGCAAGCCGCAGGAATGACGCGGTCAGGACAAGGTTGGATACATCGTCGAATCCCAGCAGGTAGACGGCCTTGTTCAGGTCTGCAACCTGCCTTCGAACGCCATAGAACGCAGAATTTACCCGTCTCAGCACGGTGGCGGCCATCATCGGGTCAGATGCAATGGCCGTTGCCAGTTCGTCGGTGCTATGACTGCCCGAGCGCACGAGGCGGTTAACCTCGCGAACCGTTGCAGACATTGGCGGGAACGCCAAGTCCAGACTGGACCGCCCTGATTGTTGAGTGGTTCGCTCTCGCATTAGATGGGGCACTTCCTGTCTGGTATCGGCCCAGCGCCCACGGTGGATAAGGGCGTGGGAAAATAGACCGGAAATCTCACCCCATGTATTCCTCTACCGCGACGTGCGTGGCCGCAAATGGAGGAGCGGCAAAGAGCATCTTGGTACGGCCCCAGATGAGTCGAAAAAATTCGGTCTCGCGATACGCGTTGAGCGCCGCCTCCGACGACCATCGCGAATAGGTGCTCACGACGTTGGGATACCGGATATCCCGCCACAATTCCAGATGATGGCAGCCGGGACTGCTTCGAATTCGCGGGGCGGCTTCGGCAAAAATATCCTCGAAGGCCGGGAAGGCCTCCGGTAGCAACGTCAATCGCACCAGCCTGGTGATTTCGGGGCCCGAGTCAGCCATGGACAGTGGAGGTCTGCAGGGACAGGGACGCGGCGGCCAAGGCAGCAGCGCGGCCGGCCGCCGCCGCAAAATCAGCTCCGGACGACGCGTAACAGATGGCTCGGCTTGAATTCACGAGTGTCAGACCGGGGGAACGTCCCGAAGCCGCCATTACCTGCTCCGGGCTCCCGCCCTGTGCTCCGACTCCCGGAATAAGGAACGGCGTTGTGGGCGCAATTGCCCGTAAACGCTCCAAGGCTGCGATGTCCGACGCGCCAACCACGAACCCCAGTTGTCCGCCTCCCGGCTGCCCCCAACCGAGTGCGCGTCTTGCCACAGCCTCATAGAGAGGACGGCCTTCCACAACGAGGTCCTGCAGGTCCGCACGACCCGGGTTTGAGGTTCGAACCAGCAGAAAGGCGGCTTTCCGCGCGTCTTCCAGGAACGGCTCAACGCTGTCACGGCCCATGTAGGGGCTCACGGTGACCGAGTCAAAGCCAAGATCGGTCAGCGCGGATCCGGCGTAAAACCGGGCGGAGTTGCCGATGTCGCCTCGTTTGGCATCCGCGATAGTGAGTGCCTCGCCGGGGGTGGCGCCAAGGACGCGTCGCATGACGCCCATGCCGGCGTCACCGAGTCGTTCGAAGAATGCAAAGTTGAACTTGAACGCACAGGCCGACCCGGCCGTAGCCTCGATCACCTGCCGACAAAAATGCTCCACGGCAGCCTCGGGAGTCCGTGAGGCCAGAAGATGAGGCGGAAGACGATCCAGGTCTGGATCGAGACCCACGCAGAGGGATGACCCTGTGCGGATCTGGGCGTCGGCAAGGCGTTCGGAAAAAGTTGGCATCAGGTGTCTGGCAGGTTCTGAGGTCAAGGTAGCGGGATCGATTGAATGAATCCTGGCCCGGTTTCGTGCGTTCTAGCGAATATTCGCTGGGTGCGTGATTGCGCAGCGCCTCGCGTGGCTTTCTTTACCTGAAACCGCTTTCTCAAGCCTGATCCGCGATTCGCCATGGCTCTCGACAATCTAAAGCTCAAGAACGTATCGTCTCGTGATAAGGACATGATCCGGGATATCGAGATCATGATGGGCCCCGAGCCGTCGACGATGGGTTTTGCGAAGAACCTCTTTTGGGGACGTTTTCAGGAAGAGGCTGTATTTCCATACCCCACATCGAGCCCGGACGAAGACGCCCGATGCAACGCGCTCCTCGAGGTTCTGGAGGCCTACATGCGCGATGAGCATCCGGCGGTCCTGATCGATCAGGAAGAGCACATCCCGGAGTCGGCGATCCGGCGCCTGTTCGAGATTGGTGTCATGGGAATGACGGTTCCGGAGGCGTATGGCGGCTTGGGCCTGGGGATCACCAGCTACAATCGCGCCCTCGAGGTGATTGGCAAATATTGTGGTTCTACGGGCGTGATGGTATCGGCGCATCAGTCCATTGGTTGCAAGGCCATTATGCTGTTCGGATCAGAGGAGCAGAAAGATCGCTTCCTGCCCAAGGTGGCTCGCGAATACCTCTCCGCCTTCTGCCTCTCCGAGCCTCAGGTTGGTTCTGACGCCGCCGGTCAGGAGACACGGTGTGTCAAATCAGAGGACGGGTCACACTTCATCCTGAATGGCGAAAAGAAGTGGAGCACTTCCGGAGCCCTGAGCGGCATGTTTACCGTCATGGCGAAGCAGCCAATGGAAGATCCGCGGAGTGGCAAGGTCAAAGACAAGGTCACCGCCCTGATCTGTACGCCGGACATGGCCGGGATCGAGATCTTCGAGAAGAACCGCAGCAAGTCCTGCATTCGGGGCACGTGGCAGGCCCGCATCCGATTCAATAATGTCAAGGTGCCCATCAAGAACCTCCTTCATGATGAGGGACGTGGGCTGAATGTGGCGCTGACCTGTCTGAACTTCGGTCGTTGCACCCTGTCCGCCGGCATTACCGGTGCGGCCAAGAGGGCCCAGGATCAGGCTACAAAATGGGTTCAGACCCGCTACCAGTTTGAGCGGCCGCTCGCCGATTTCGAGTTGGTGCAGCAGCGCATCGCTCGGATGCACGCATTCACGTTTGCACTGGATGCGGTGCTCTACCTGATGACGGGGATGCTGGATCGGCAGGACAAGGATATCATGGTGGAGACAGCCATCACCAAGGTCTTCGCATCGCAAATTGGATGGGAAGTCATCGACGACGCCATGCAAATCATGGGCGGCGAGGCGTTCATGACGGAAAACGAAATAGAGCGCATCTGGAGAGACAACCGCATCCATCGTGTTGTTGAGGGCTCAAACGAGGTGATGCAGCCGTTCGTGTTCGGTTACGGCGGCAAGCAGTTGGCGGAGCAGATGATCGGGATTCAGGAGGCCCTGGGATGGGACGGAGACGAGAGTTTCTCCGATAACCTGAGCCGCATCGTGGGTAATTCCTCCAACTTCCGCCTGTTGGGACGCGCAGTACCACTTGCACTCCAGCTGTTCCTGGGCGTGAAACCGTCGGCGCCGCAGATTACGCGCGTTCATCCCAGTCTGGAGCCGTACGCCAAGAGACTTTCCGGGCTGGTTCAGGATCACTCTCATTTCTTCAAGATGGCCTCGAAATGGTATCGCGAGGAAATCATCACTCGCCAGGTGGTTCAGGCCCGCATTGCTGACAACGCCATCTACATCTTTGCGCTGGCGGCGTCCCTGTCCAAGATGGACCATCTGGTGCGGTCCGGAGCCTCTGGTGTCGGCTTTGAGAAGGACGAAGCGGCCTTCCGCCACGTATTCGACCTTCTGTCTCTTCGAATCAAGCAGAGCATCACGGAACTGACACAGAATGCGGATGGCTCGATGGCACGCGCCGCGGACGCCGCACGCCTGTACAATGACAGCTTGCCGAACGCCGATTTCTATATCCACGAGTCTTCGCCGATTGCCGCCGGAACGGGCAAGCCGGTGCCGACCGAACACATCCGGCTATTCCCGGGAGATGCCGCGGGCCAACCGGAGGCTTCGGGTGATGGGCATCAGGGCACGCCGTCCGTCAAGCCCTCTCGCCACAAGGGAGTAAAGGGGGAGCCGGCAGGCGGAAAGGCCTAAGCGACCGCCTCCTTGGTCCGCAGACCTGCTGGCCGCAGACCAGTTGGGCCCGCGCCGCGCGAACCCGGAGGCGACGTCAAACGCCGATGTCTTCGTTCCAGAGCTCTGGATGGGCTTGTATAAACCCCTCCATCAGTTCACGGCATTCCGGATTGTCGACGACGGTGACGCTGACCCCACGAGACCTGAGATAGGCCTCGGGTCCGCAAAACGTCTTGTTCTCACCCACGATCACCCTCGGGATTCCGTAGAGCAGGATCGCGCCGCTGCACATATCGCATGGGGAGAGGGTGGAGTAGAGGACGGCACGCCGGTAGTCCTGGGCCGGGAGTCGCCCAGCATTCTCCAGGCAGTCCATTTCGGCGTGTAGGACAGGACTGAGGCGTTGTACCCTTTGGTTGTGTCCCCGGCCTACAATGTGGCCGTCCAGAACCAGCACGGAGCCAATCGGGATGCCGCCAGAAGCCGCACCCTTTCGCGCCTCGGCGATGGCTTGCTTCAGGAAGGGGTCAAGGTCTTCGGTCATGATCAGTTTGCGGCCGCGATCGAGCGCCCGAAACCGCAGGTCCGGGCCGTCCAATCAAGGCGGGTCTCAGCGTGCAACAATCAGGGTGGTCGTTGCCTTCTGCTCACCTGCGCTGAACCGCGCCAGGTAGGTGCCCGCAGGCAGTCCGGTAGCGTCAATCTGGAAAGATCCGAGTCCCGCGGGGCGATGACCAAGATCCAGAAGCCGAACCCGCCGGCCCAGCATGTCAAAAACTTCCATGCGTGCTGCGGCCGCCCGCGGAAGGCCATAGTTGAACGATGCGGACCCGACCGCGGGGTTCGGATAGGGTTGGGACAGGCTCACGGTCTCCGGGAAGGCCGGGTCTGCCGCGGAATTTGTGCCCAGTCCACCGGCTACGAGGTCCATGGCGGGAAACGAGCCTCCCAATATGGCTTCGGACTCGGTTGTCGGGAGTCCAAACCACTGCGTCAGAACCGCGCCATACACCGATCTGAAGTCTGTGCCGTAGGCCAGGTTGCCATTGACCAGGTTGGCCAGATCGGGCTCGCTTCCGTGGAAACCACCTTGGACGGAAGGGCCAAAAAGAAAGAGGGGAGCCGCTGTTCCGTGGTCGGTTCCGCCAGACCCATTCTGGTCCACTCGGCGACCGAACTCGCTGAAAGACATGACCAGCGTGCGGTCGTCCCAGCCATCTGCGGACAGATCCTCCATGAACGTGGAGACCGCCTCGGAGATATAGCGCAGAAGTGTCGCCTGCGTCCCGGCCTGACCCGCGTGTGTGTCAAACCCTCCCAACGAGACATGGTAGATGCGCGAACCAAGACCCCCACGAATCAGCCTGGCCACGGCAGAAAGTTGATCGGCCAGCGGGTTTGGCGCCGTGTACGAGACCGCGTTCTGGCCACTTCCGGAGGCGTCCTGGATGGCCCCGGCGAATCGGTACGAGTCATTTGCGACCGACCTCAGGAAGGCCATTTCGCTGCCGATCCGACTATCCGGAAGACCCGCCGTGGTGAAGAGTTCGGCCGAAGTCGAAAGCCTGTCGAACAGTTCCATGCTCTGGATGGACATGCCCATTTGCGCCCCTGGTCCCTGAAACAGGAGCGGCGCTCCGCCACCCAACTGCACGGCAAGCGGAAAGTCCGATGGCGTGTCCGCGTACTCCGGGAAGGCATCGTCAAGGTATCGGCCCCCCCATCCTGTATCCGGGACGTTGTCGCCGTCACCGGCTGTCATCCAGATGTCCGTCGAGCGAAAATGCGATAAATCGGCTTCTGGGTAGCCTACCGAGTGAACCACACCCATGTGGCCTTCGCCAAACATATTGGCAAGGCCCTGCATCTGAGGATGCAAACCAAACTTGTCGGAGATGGAAAGACTGTCGGTGATGCCAAGCGTGGGCCGAGCATTGAAGTAGAGGTCGTTCCGGTAGGGGATGACGGTGTTCAGTCCGTCGTTGCCGCCTGCCAGTTGAACAATGACCAGGACCCTGTCAGTGTCTACGGCAGCAAGGCGCTGCAGCATCCCGGTGCGCGCAAACACACGCATCGGCACGCCGGACATGGCAAGCGTGCCGGCCGCCGCGGTAAGGCCGACGCTGGACAGGAAGTCGCGGCGAGACCATGTACTATGATCATGCCGGTGGGCGCTTCCATCGGCCAGCTTGCTGCCGGGGCGCCCGTGATTTTGATGCGATTCACACATGACGATACCTCAGGCTAGCTGGAATTCAGGATACTGGGCTATCTGCCGAACGAACGAGACGACCCGCTCGTTGGCCCCGGGTACATACAGGCTCCATTCGTACCAGGGCAGTCCACCCAGGAAGAGCTTCGCCAGGTTTCTGATGTGCGGGGGCGAGGTGTTCAGCCAGTCCGGAACAGGGAAGTTGATCAGGTCTCCGCCGAAGTCGTCGGTGATCACGGGAATGTCCAGAAGCTCTGCCTGCGCCGGGACCAGGTGTTCAACAAGGGCCAAGGGAAGCCGAAACGCTGCCTCGGTGTCCAGGGCGTCGTGGATCTGCTCACACAAGCCAATCATCTCGATGTCCGTCCCGCCACGACCGGATAAAAAGGTGTCGGCCAGCAGCCAGCGGGATGGCAGCGTATTTGTGTTGATCCAATCGTGATGTCCCGGCCAGCCGGCTACGTTTGGCGGGTCCAGGATCACCTGCCCCATCTGGCGGATGGTCCGATTGAGGACAAGCAGGGTTTGGTTGGACGGTTGAATGCCGGTCTCGATCGACAGGCTCATGACCAAGTCGATGGGCGACTTTATCTGGACACCCTGAGCGGCGGGATCGAAGAAATGAGCACTCGAAAAGAGCGTCCGGAGGACCGGTGCGAGCTCGAAGTCGGAGGCAATCAGGAGCGAGGCCATTTCCGCCACCACCGCCTCATCGACCACCGAATACACGAATGTGCGGTAGAGATGAGCGCACACAAAATGCGCGATTTGAGGGCCGCGTTGGTCGAAAAGCAGATCGACGCCGTCGAAATAACCAAAGTTACCCGTCACGCCAAAAATGGTCTTCAAGCCCGCATCGTGGCGCGCGGGGTTGAATACGGCCGCCAAGTCCGTCGGGGAGACCTGCCAGCCTGTCAACGCACGCGCCAGTTCGCGTATGTCGTCCTCGGAGTAATTCGCGGACCCGTCCGGTCCCGCAGGGCCCATCGTGAACAGCTCCATGAGCTCCCGGGCATAGTTCTCGTTGGGGGCACCGACGCGGTTCTGGATGCCGTTGAGGTAGATGAGCATCGCGGGGTCAAGGCCGACGGCGCGCACAAAGTCCTTCAGGTTGCCAAGCGCGTGCTCCCGGAGCAGACTTACATACCGATAGGCATACACGGCGAAGCGGTAGCTGCCGACGCCGGTCACGAAGTGGTTGTGCCAAGCAAGGGCCAGCCTTTCACGGAAGCCGTCCGCCTGCATTCTGGACAGCCAGTCCAGCCTGAATTCAGCCAGCCACTCGTTGCTTGCGTCCACATAGGCGCGCCGCTCGTCCTGAGTCCAGGTGCGATCTGGGGCAGCCTCGTTCGCCCAAACCGGCGGATCGGGCATGGGCAGGCCCAGTGCGGCATCAACCGTGCCGTCTGCGAACTCCTGGGCCGAGCGGCCTTGCCAGAGATCCGCGGCCCCCGGCGGCGTACCGAATGCCGTTCGCCGCAGGGCATGCTTGATGTCTGACGCCTCTAGCGGAGCTCCATGGGCCTCCAGGCCGGCGGCAATGCTCAGCCCCGGCGCATAGGGGGTATCCGTTTCTGACTTGGGGCGCAGACCAAGAAAGGATCGTCTGTTAAGTGGCATCGTTTTTTTCTCCCGTTCACACAACGTACACTAATGGCCCCGCGATACCCCCAAGCGCCCCTCCGGGTCCCCGGACTGGCGCTAACCGATTCGGTCGAACCCGGTGTACTTCTGGAGCACCTCAGGGACCGCAATCGAGCCGTCCGCCTGCTGATAGAGCTCGATCAAGGACGCCATCATGCGGGGGAGGGCCAGCGCGCTGCCATTCAGGGTGTGCACAAACCGGGGTTTCCCGCCGTCTGCAGGCCGGTAGCGGATGTTCATTCGCCGAGCCTGAAAGGCCTCGAATGCGGAGACGGACGAGACTTCCAGCCAACGAGCCTGGCCAGCACTCCAGACCTCCAAATCAAACGTCTTGGTCTGCGTGAAGCCCATCTCGCCGGTGCAGAGAAGGAGGCGCCGATAGGGAAGGCCAAGGGCGTTCAGCAGACTCTCCGCGTGGTTGCACATCGCGGTCAGCGTCTCATAACTCGTTTCCGGCCGGACCAACTGAACGATCTCGACCTTGTCAAACTGGTGCAGCCGGTTGAGGCCGCGCACGTCCTTTCCGTAGGAACCCGCTTCTCGCCGGAAGCAGGGGGTGTAGCCTGCGTATCGAACGGGCAGGTCTGACTCCGCCAGGATTTCCTCGCGACGATAGTTTGTGAGCGGGACTTCGGCGGTGGGGACCATGTAGAGTTCGTCCCGCGGTGCCTCGTACATCTGGGCCTCCTTGTCGGGAAGCTGTCCCGTTCCGGTCGCACTGGCGGTGTTTACCATGATCGGAGGCTGCACTTCGGTGTAGCCAGCCAGATCCGCTGAATCAAGGAAAAACTGGATCAGCGCGCGTTGGAGGCGGGCGCCTTTGCCCAGGTAAAACGGGAAGCCAGCGCCTGTGACCTTGGCCCCGCGGTCAAAATCCACCAAACCAAGGGTCTCGACCAGCTCCCAGTGAGGACGCGGCTCAAAGTCGAACGTCGGCAGGGTCGCCGTTTCGAAGGGGACTCCGTTGTCATCCGGGCCGGCGCCCTCGGGCACGCTGGAATGAGGCGGATTCGGGATCTCCAGCATGAGACGCCGAAGCTCTGCGTCCAGGCGGGCCGTCTCCTCTCCCTGGATCTTCAGGTCTTCCTTGAGTCCGGCGGACGCCTTTATTTGGGCCTGCGCATCATCGCGCCGCCCGGACTTCATGAGTTCGCCGATGGCCTTTGCGGCCACGTTGGCGTCTGCCTGAAGTTGCTGCTCCCGGGTAACGGACTCCCGGCGTCGCTCGTCCACGGTGATGAGCTGGTCAACTACGGCCGGGTCTCCATTCCGCTTTGAGCGCATGCCCGCACGAAGGAGTTCGGGATTATCGCGAACGATGGCAATGTCAACCATGAATCGAAAGAGAGTCTTATGCGGTGTGGGCGGCCAGCGTGGCTCGAAGGCGGGCCAGTGATTCGTCGATCGGCGTGGGGTGATAACCCAACTCGGATTCGGCCTTGAGGATGATAAACCCGGATTTCAGCGGACGGTCAGCGGCAGAATTCAGGTCTGCCGTGGTTACGGGATCGATGAGGGACTCATCGAGATCAAAGGCCGTCGCAATTCGGTGAGCGAAGTCCAGGATGCTGATGTGCTCCCGTCCCGAAATATTGTAGGTCCCCCTCTTCCCGAATCGAACCAGGCGCTCAATGCCGTTGGCCAGGTCCGGGACGAAAGTGGGGGTACGCGTCTGGTCCGAGACCACCCGAATCCGTCTTCCGGCCGACAATTCCCCGATGACCCAGCGGACGAAGTCTGATCTGGTCCCGGGGTGGCCGTCACCGTACACGAGCACGGTGCGGACGATGGACCACTGCTCAAGCCCGGCCGCCCGCGCGGCGTTTTCGCCCGCCAGTTTGGACTTTCCGTAGAAACTCAGCGGTTTCGGCCGCGCGTTCTCTTTGTAGGGCCCGGCCTTTCCATCAAAAATGAAGTCCGTGGAGACCTGTACGAGATGGGATCCGAGGGCGAGGCAATTTCGGGCCAGATTCTCGACGCCAACCACATTTACCTGCCAGCAGGTGTCCTTGTCCGATTCGCAGGCATCGACCTGGGTCATAGCCGCGCAGTTGATGACAGCATCCGGCGTGAAGTCCTCAAAAACCCTCCGGACGTCCGTTGGCCGTGTGATATCAAGAGACTGGTAGCCGCCGGAGCCCGAGCGCGCGGCGGGCTCGGACTGCCTTGCCGTAGCCAGGATGTCGTACTCGGGGAACCGGGAGAGGCGCTCGATGAGGGATTGCCCCAACAGCCCGTTGGCCCCTGTCACTATGATGCGCTTGAACAGGATGGGATTACTTCGTTCTGGGTGGCAGGGATGACGCCACCAAACCGCTCTGCTGCGCTGCGGTTTCGGCCGGCGGCTGAACTCAAAAGTAGACCCGGAAGCCTACCGCTGCCGTGTCAAGCGCATCGCGTTCGGGGAGAAGGACCAGTCGGGGGGACAATTCAAGGAAGATCTCATACCGACCCTTGAAGAATCTGACGCCAGCTACGGCCGCGACCCCGACGAACACGCTTCCTTCATCCGACCCGAAAACGACCCCGGGACCCAGGTACAGTACCAGTGGAGAGCCTGGCACAGCGGTCTCATCCAGGATGAGGGCGTGGAAAACCGAGAGGTCGTTGAAGTTCACCGATCCGGTCAAAACGATTGCTTCGAACGGCGCAAAACGTCGCTCAATAAATTTGGGGTAGGCCTTTATGCTGAAGCCCGAGAAGGGGCCCGCCTGCAGGCCAACGCCCAGCCGCGTCGGAGGCAACTGTCTGCCGACCACCGCGGGGTTTTCCGCGGGGTCGGACTGCGCCGACGCCGGTGAAGACGCCAGCAAGACCAGGGCTGCAAGGACGCAGCTACGCTGGAGCGCGTGGATAATCACGAATGAGTTGTGCGAGTCGATCGGTATCGGCTTCGGGAAGCCTTCCGGAGAGAAGTAGTCTGAATTCTCTCCTTCGAGACGCGGCCACGAACCGTTCTTCTTCTTCTGCGGACTCTGTCTTGACTCCCGGGACCGGCTGCGGAACCCCTTCGGCGTTAATTGCCACGAATGTGTAGAAGGCGCTATTTGATTTTCGTTTGGTCCCCGCGACCGGGTTTTCCGCCCAAACATCGACCTCAATCTCCATGGAAGTTCGGAAGGCCCGCGTGATATGGCTCTCGATTATCACGACTTCTCCCTGGCGGATGGGAGACTTGAACACCACGTTGTCAACGCTGGCCGTCACACACACATGCCCCGAATGGCGCTGCGAAGAGATGGCCGCGCAGATATCCATCCAGTGAAGGATTTTGCCGCCGCGAAGATTCCCCAGGTTGTTGGTGTCGTTCGGCAGTACGATTTCGCTCATTATGGCGATCGAACGCGAAACGGGTCTAGACTCCAGTTCTGTCAAGTTTTCTGTTTCTTTTTTCGGGCGGCTGGAAAGAGGATGTTGTTGAGTATCAGCCGATAGCCAGGCGAGTGCTTGTGGAGACTGAGGTCCGTGGGCGGGTCGCCGACATAGTGCTGATAGTCTTCGGGATCATGGCCGCCATAGAAGGTGAACGTCCCTTCGCCGAAGGTGCCGTGCAGGTACCTGATCTCATCTCTGCCCGGAGCCTCCGCCAGAATGATGGCTTCGGGCTTGACAAGAGACTTCCGGAAGTTGGTGGTCTGCCCGATAAAACCCTTGACCGTGGCCACATGGCTTTGCGTCAGCATGGTCGGAATGGGATCCCATTTGGCGCTGAACTCAAACAGAGTGAAGTAATCCACGGCGGGGTTTCGTAGCTGGGGAGGCGGGGCACCCGCGTCGATGTCGGCGTGTTCATACTCCCTGGCATTGAAAGACGGACGAAAGCCCTCAAACGCGAAGGTCCTTTCGTAATCGAGCCGGGAGATGGCATCAGGGTCTATCGGATCCCCGTCGTACTCGCTGGGGACTATGTCCACACCGAATGCCGCCTGGGCGATATCAAACGTGTCAGTACCGGAGCACATGGCGAACAGAAAGCCACCCTCCCCGACGTAAGCCCGAATGACCTCAACGACGGCACTCTTCAACTCCGGTACTTTCCGGAATCCGCGGGCGCGGGCGGTTGCCTCGGCTTGTCGTTGCTGCTCGATGTACCAGGAGGTAGTCCGGTAGGTGAAAAACTTGCCGTATTGGCCGGTAAAGTCCTCGTGATGCAGGTGCAGCCAGTCGTAGTTGGCCAACTCCCCGTCCAACACCTGCGTGTCGTAGATCATCTCGTAGGGGACCTCCGCGTAGGTCAGGGCGAGGAGCACGGCATCATCCCAGGGCAGGGTTTGGTCTGGGGCGTAGACGGCGATCCGCGGAGGTTTTTGCAGACGGACGGTACTCGTATTGCTGTCCTCGCGCTCGATCTCGGCCAGCATGGTTGCGGTCTGGGCGCCAGAGAGGGTCTGGAAGCTCACGCCCCGGATACGCAGTTCGTTCAGGATATCGGGTTCTGCCACAATCAGAAAAGAGCCGCCCCGATAGTTAAGGAGCCAGTCGACCTCCGTGCCCCGCTGGAGCGTCCAGAAGGCCACGCCGTAGGCTTTTAGATGATCGGACTGCGTTTCATCCATCGGGACCAGGATGTCCTGCCCAAACGACGCGACCGGTATCCCTACGGATAGCAGAAACAGGACCGCAAAAATGGTGACTAAGGGTGTCCGGCGTGTCATGTGCCTTCCCCGCGAAGGGTGCGAATTCTAGTACGTGCTTCCGAGGCCAGGAGAGAGCCTGGATAGGTGGTTAGGAGGCGGGTCAGCGTTTCCGTGGCCGCCGCGTCATCCCCGAGAATTTCGGCCTGAATTCTGGCCGCCTCGAACAAGCTACGGTCCGCAAGGTGGCTCTCGGGATGGATGAGCGGAAACTCGAGGTACGAGGAAACGGCCTCCACATCGTCGCCAAGAAGGAAGAGGATCGCGGCGCGTTCGAACATCAGATCATCCAGAATGGCATGGTTACCGACGGTGTTCAGTATGCCATCCGCCTCTTGGAGCGCCGCTTCATAGTTGTGTTGCCTTACCGCCAGCCTTGCCCTAGCCAGGCCGCGCAGGGGTGCGTCCGTTGAGTCCGGCCCGCGACTCTCGACCAGCATCACCTTCAGTGCGATGGCGTCATTGGACACGTCTGCCGACGTGTTTTCCTTCATGGATTCGGTGAGGGAGAGGGCGGCATCGAACTCCCCACGATAGAAGTGGATGAGGGCCAGCTCAAACCTCGAAGCCTCCGCCAGTTCCCCCGTGCGCAGCCGCTCGGCCAGCCGCGAAAAGAGCGTCTGCGCTTCGCCCATCCGACCTCGCAGTACGGCGAGTTTGGCGAGTTCGAATTCGGCGCGTTCCGCCGTATCACTGTTGGCCCAGCGCTCCAAAATCAGGTTTAGAGAGCTTTCGGCTGCGTCCAGGTCCATTTTGATTTCCCGCTGGATACGGCCCAACCGGAAATGGACTTCCGGAAGCAAATCGTGACCCGGGTGGGCCCCAATGAACCGCCCGTAGGCGGTCAGGGCCTCGTCGTAAAGCGAATCTGCTGCCGGGTCGGCCGTCTCCGCGCTTCGGTCCGCCCAGCGCTCGTAAAGCGCACCCGTCGCCCGGCGAGCGTCAGGTGCGGAGGGGGCGTTTGGATACCGTGTCAGGATTTCTTCGTAGGCCGCAAGGGCTGCGCCGTAGGCTCCGGCGTCACTGGCCTGTTGGGCGAAGCCAAAAAGGACCTGGCCCTGCTCGTCTTCCAGCCGGTCAATGGCACGATGTGCGTCCAGGGCTTCCTGGTATCGCCCGCCCTCCAGATAAAGCCAGCCAACCAATTCCCGGAACGCGCGGTTGAGCGGATCCCGAACAACTGCAGCCTCGGCCGCTTCAATGCTGGCCGCAAGAACCTCCTCCTGATCAATCTGCTGGCTCAGGCGGCCGCGCACGAAGGTAATCTGTCGTTCGTTGCCCTCGAGTATTTTCAGATATTCCCGGGCGGCGTCTGTGTGCCTGCCGGTAAGGCTGTATAGGTAGGCCAGGTCAGTCTGGAAGAGATCGTTATCGCCAAGTTGCAGACGGCCGTGTTCGAGGACCTCACTGGCCTTCTCGAACAATCGCATCTGCATTAGCGAGCGGTAGACCACCAGGTAGGTGCCCGGGCGGTCCGAAGCGCTCTTGATGGCTTCGTCCCAGGTTCCCAGGGCGAGATCTTCCTGCCCGTTCAGGTACTGGAGCCGGGCTTTCTCGGCCCTCAGCGGCGTGCCCGCTTCTCCGGGGGCAATCCGGGCCTCGACCAGAACGATCGCATCATCGTAGCGCTTTACTGAGGAATACGCCTCCCGGAGCTTGTCAAAGAAGACGTATGTCTCAGGACTCCGCTCCACCAGAACTTCGAGTAGTGCGATTGCGCGGTCAAACTGGGCGGCCCGCAGATAGGCTTCCGCCAGTTGATACCGGGTGACCAGCGTCGAGTCGATTCCCTGGGCTGAAGCGGGGAGTACTGCTGCCCCCATTAAGACCGCAAACACCAGCGCGCGCGCCACGTGTCGGAGGGAGGTGCACGGTTGGTGGGAAGGGGGAATCGAAGGCATGGTTTTAATATGGAGGGCCATCCTCGTAAGTTTCAGTCTTTTGACTGCGGAGGTTCGGCCGCGGCGCCCGACGTTAAACGCTTGTTATTGAATGCTTCCGAATGTGCTTATACCTCATGGTGATTCCGGGAGCGTCAGGAGTTTGGTGATACTTGGGTCCACCGGATCCATCGGCACGCAGACCCTCGACATTGTGAGGCTGCATCCAGAACGTCTGCGCGTACGCGCACTGACAGCGGGTCAAAATGTTGCCGTCCTCGCTGCCCAGGCGGCGGAATTCAAGCCTGAGTTAGTTGTGGTCGCGGACGAGTCGCGCCTGCCGGAGCTCCGTCAGGCGCTTTCAGGCCAGGACTGCCGGGTGCTCGGTGGCGCCGAGGCTCTTGTCGAGGCGGCCGGCATGGATGGCGTGGACATAGTTGTGACCGCGGTTGTTGGCTACGCAGGCCTCGCGCCAACGCTGGCTGCCATCCAGAGGGGCCGAAGAATCGCGCTGGCCAACAAGGAAACACTGGTTGTGGCAGGGAAACTGATCGGCCAGAAGGTTCGCGAGTCCGGGGCAGAGGTAATACCCGTGGATTCAGAGCATTCAGCTATTTTTCAATGCCTGGTCGGCGAGCCCCAGGGTTCGGTGGAGGAGTTGCTCCTGACGGCATCGGGTGGTCCGTTCCGGACGCTGCCCCTGGATCAGTTTCACTCCATCACGCCAGCCAGGGCGCTGCGTCATCCGAACTGGGACATGGGGGCCAAAATCACGATTGATTCCGCCACCATGATGAACAAGGGCCTTGAAGTGATCGAGGCGCGGTGGATGTTTGATTTGCCCCAGGAGCAGATCCGTGTGGTAGTGCACCCTCAATCCATCATCCATTCGATGGTTCTGTTCTCGGATGGGTCCACAAAGGCCCAACTGGGAGTCCCGGACATGAAGGTCCCGATTCAGTACGCGCTGAGTTATCCCGCGCGCTGGAAGGCGCCGCATCCGCGGATTGATTGGTCCTCCCTGTCCGAGCTTCATTTTGAGGAACCAGACGCAGAGCGTTTCCCCTGTTTGGGCTTGGCGTTTCGGGCTCTGGAACTGGGCGGCACGGCTCCGGCCATCCTGAATGCGGCAAACGAAGTGGCCGTCGCACGATTTCTGGCAGAAGAAATCGGTTTTATGGACATCCCCGACGTAATTGTAGGCGCAATGGACAGACTGTCGGGACCCGGAGATACGCTAGAGGCGTTGCGTGCCGCCGATACAGATGCCCGCAGGTTTGTGCAAGAGCACGTCCGGGTACTTATTCACTAGCATCGCAACTTGTCGCGGCGTCCCTAAGAGGGCGGCGCATCCCGCATGGCTGGAATCCTGAACATGTTTTCGTATGTCGGCTGGGTACTCCTGGCCATCATGATTCTCGTGTTCGTGCACGAGCTCGGGCATTTTCTATTCGCCAAGCTCTTCAAGATGCGCGTGGAGAAGTTTTCGGTGGGGTTTCCCCCGAAAGTGATTGGCAAAAAAATTGGAGAGACCGAGTATGTCCTCGGACTGACCCCGCTGGGCGGGTACGTCAAGATTGTCGGCATGGTGGACGAGAGCATGGACGCCGAGACGCTGACCCAGGAGCCGCAGCCGTGGGAATTCCGGAGCAAGCCGGTTTGGCAGCGGATCGTGGTGATCGTAGCCGGCGTGGTCTTCAACATGATCCTGGCCGCGGCCGTGTTTGTGACGCTGAAGGCCGCGTACGGAGACAGTTACATCCCCAGCGTAGGCCCGGTTGTGGTCGCCGACAGTTCCATCGCATGGGAGATGGGTTTGCGTTCTGGCGATGAAATTATCAGCATCAACGGGGACGAGGTACTTGACCGGGCAGGTCTTCAGGCAGTCGAAGGCGCCCTGATCCAGTCGCCGCTGGTTGTCTATGTGCGGCGTGACTCGCAGGAAGTGTCGCTTTCTGGCCCGGACGACATGATCACCAGGCTCAATCGCGCGGAGGGCCGTTTTGGGCTCTCGTACGATCCTGCCATCATCGGCGCGGTCAGCCCTGAGTCTCCGGCAGAGGCCGCTGGACTCCGAAGGGGAGATCATATCGTCGGAATCGGTCCGGACTCGGTGGTCTACTGGACCGACATTCTGGATCAGATGGGTGCGTTGGAGGCGGGGCCAGTCAGCCTTCGCTTCATACGACCCGACTCAATTGCAGCTCGGCCTGCGTCGGCCTCGCGTCTTGCGTCCGTCCACGGAGGGACGCTTTACGAGGTCGTTACCGAGCCCGAGGAAGTCGATGGACGTTTGATGGTTGGTATCAGCCAGTTCGTTCGCGTGCGTCATTACGCCCTGGGCGAGGCCGTCGTGGCCGGCCTTTCCGACACCTGGACCCAAACCCGGGTCATCGCGAACAGCCTGAAGCGGGTGTTCACCGGGCAGGAAAACTTTCGCGAGAATGTGGGAGGGCCCATCATGATCGCAAAGGTGACCAAGCAGGCGGCCGATCTGGGGGCGCCGTTCTTCTGGAATATTGTCGCCATGTTGTCCATCACACTGGCCATCATCAACATCCTGCCGATTCCCGCACTCGACGGAGGGCACCTGGTCTTCCTGATCTACGAGGGCATTGTGCGTCGCGAGCCTTCCCTGAAGGTCCGTATGGTCATGCAGCAGATCGGCATGGTTGTACTGCTCCTGTTCATGGTGTTTGTCATCTTCAATGACATCCTGAAATTGTAAGCATGGCTAAGAGAAATTCTGGCGATGTAGATGCGGTAGATCAGAAACTCCAGGATGACCTGAAGTCAAGAGGGGAAATCCCTGGGCACGTTGCCATCATCATGGATGGAAACGGGCGCTGGGCCAAAGAGCGCGGGAAAGCGCGTGTCCAAGGTCATCAAGAGGGCGCAAAATCCGTAAAGGACATTTCGGAATCTGCCGCTCAGATTGGCATCAAGTTGTTGACGCTCTACACGTTTTCGACGGAGAACTGGCACCGTCCGATCACAGAGGTAAACGCGTTGATGCAGTTGCTAATCCGGAGCCTGCGCAAGGAGGCCGAAACGCTTGATAGCAACAATATTCGTCTGGCTGCGATTGGAGACCTGGACAAACTGCCGGGCGTTGCCCGGCGGGAGCTTGATGATGTGATCGCAAGCACCGCCGGTAACGACACCATGACCATCAACCTTGCCCTGTCCTACAGTGGTCGATGGGATCTGGTGGCCGCGGCCAGAAGAATTGCCACCGATGTGGCGGCCGGCCGACTCTTGCCGGACGAAATCGATGAGGAGGCAGTCTCCTCGCGCCTGGCCACACGCGGTCTCCCGGATCCCGACCTGCTGATCCGGACCGGCGGTGACTTTCGTATCTCCAATTTCCTCCTGTGGGAGTCAGCCTACACAGAATTTCATTTCACGAAGGTCTTTTGGCCCGCCTTCCGCAGACAAGGCCTCTACGAGGCTATTCGCGATTATCAGGACCGAGATCGCCGGTATGGGAGACTAGAGGCCTAATCGGATTATCTGGCTGACCGCAATATGCGCGGGTCTCAGCCGTTTCTCCGGGGCATTCATTGGTCAGCCCGGCAGAAACCCGGCCCCAGTCCCTCCGTTTGATCTCGGCTGGTTGCCTCCACGCAAAACCTGTTTCATGCGCCCTTTCCTCTTTGTTCTGATCGCCGCCACGGCGATCGTCTTGTTTCCTGCTATGGTACACGCCCAGGGAGCGCCTGCTTCTGGGGCGCCCCAGAGCCTCGAGATTCTCGGCATCAGTGTCGAGGGCGTATCGGACGATTACACGCGTGGGTTTGTGCAGCAGACAAGCGGGCTTCGTGTTGGTTCGCGGGTAGTCCTGCCCGGCGACCCCCAATTCGCGGACGCCCTTCGGTCCATCTATCGCCTGGGAACGTACGACGACGTCAAGATCGTGGAGGATCGGCGTGCCGGAGATGGAATCTACCTGGCCATCCAGGTTCGGGAAGTGCCCAAGCTGGATGCGTACACATTCGCCGGGTTGAAGAAGTCGCAGGTCAAGGATCTGCGCAAGGTCGTACCGCTCATTTCGAGGTCCCCGGTCAGGCCGGCGACCGTAGCAAGGTCCCAGCAGGTCATCCGGGAGTTTCTGGCTGAAAAGGGGCACCCGCTGGCGACCATGGAGGTGGTCAGGACGGACAATGCCGATGGGACTGTCAGCCTGCACTTTGAGGTGGACAGGGGACCCAAAGTCCGGGTGGGAGCGGTCAAGGTCACTGGCAACGAGGAATTGTCAACGCGGTCAATTCGCAAGGCGATGAAGACCAAACCCAAGTCGAGTTGGCGCTTCTGGAGGAGCGCCAAGTTCAAGCAGAACGAGTTCGAGGAAGACATTGGCCGGATCCTGGAGAAGTACAACGCGGAAGGGTACTTCGATGCCGAGGTGGTGCGGGACACCACCTACATCGCCGATGAGGGCGGGAAGCCGTACATGGTGGTTGGTGTGGAAGTCCGCGAAGGTCCCAAGTTTCACGTCCGGGACGTGACGTGGGATGGAAACACACTTTATGCGGATGAACAGCTGAGCCTGAGCCTCGGATTTCTTCCGGGAGATGCCTACAACGGTACCAGGCTCGAGCAGAACCTGTACATGAACGGCAAAAACACGGACATCTTCAGTCTGTACCAGAATCGCGGATTCATGCGGTTTAATGTGGAGCCGGTTATCACCGTAGTGGAAGGGGATTCGCTGGACATGCACTTCGACGTGTTCGAGGGAGACGAATACCGCTACGGGACCATCACAATCAATGGCAACTCGAAGACGAAAGAGCACGTCATTCGACGAGAGCTGTTCACAATCCCGGGGCAGACCTTCAGCCGCGATCAGATCCAGGAGTCCATTCGGCGCTTGATGCAGCTGAACTACTTCACCCAGGAGTCACTGGCCGCAGGGCCGGGTATCGATATCGCGGAGGAAGACAAGGAAGTAAATCTTGACTTCAATCTCGAGGAGACGGGCACTGACCAGTTGGAGCTGTCGGGCACCTGGGGGCGTTTTGGACTCGTCCTTCAGCTTCGCTTCGGGTTCAACAACTTCTCCGCGCAGAATCTCTTCAAGGGCGAAGAATGGAAGCCGCTGCCCTCGGGCGATGGCCAGCGCGTGTCGGTTGGTATCCAGACCAACGGCAGGCAGTATCAGCAGTATTCGCTGTCCTATACGGAACCGTGGTTTGGCGGGCGCCCGCGTCCCGCTGGCTTCTCTCTGTCCATGTCCACGATTGATGGAGCAGCCTTCATCAGTGGAGGCGATGCAGGGAAGCTGCTGACGTTCTCCGGTAGTGTGTTTTACGAGCGCAGACTATCCTGGCCAGATCAGTTCTTCTCCCTAGGGACGAACGTCGGCTATCAGTACTTCGACAACCAGAAGTACATCTCCACGCTTCCCCAGAATGTGAGCCAGCAGGTCACAGTTCGCCAGACACTCTCGCGGAACTCGACCAATCACCCGCTCTTTCCGTCTTCAGGTTCGAAGTTCTCGTTGTCCCTGGAGGTGGCGCCGCCCGTTGGGAATTTGATTCAGTTCCACAAGTGGCGCATGAGCAACACGTGGAACACGCCTCTGACACAGAAATTCTCCATTGGGTTGACGGCCGACTACGGCTACATCGGGTCGCTTACGGGCGCTGACGTAGAATTTGAGAGGTTTGTCGTTGGTGGCTCGCCGTTTGAAACGCAGGGGTTCTTCAGCTTCTTCGGCAAGGAGGTCATCTATATGCGCGGTTATCCGCTGGCGGCGCTTGGCCCGAGAGACTTTGAGAATGAGCCTGTAGGTGGGCGCATTCTGAACCGGTATACGGCTGAACTCCGGTACATGGCCATCCAGTCACAGCAACTCCAGGCCGCACCATATCTGTTTGCAGACGCCGCAAACACCTGGGATAGTTTTGGGACCTACGAACCCTCAAACCTCTTCAGGGCAGCGGGATTTGGTGTACGACTATTCCTTCCTATTCTTGGAATGGTTGAAATGGCCTACGGCTATAACTACGACACCTTCGTGCCCATCAACAGCCGTCACGACGGCACCAATCGCTGGACCTTCCAGTTCTCCCTGGGCCAGGGCTTCGGACAGTAGAGGGGCCGTATGTCCACAGAACAGTACAATTCACCAAGTCGCATGATGACCAACGTTTTTCGACGCGTCGCTTTTTTTGCGTGCCTGGCTCTGGCCGTTTCGGGCGCCAATGCGCAGCAGAAGATTGCCTACGTAGACACGGAGTATGTCCTGACCCGGATCCCGGACTATCAGACGGTCCAGCAGCAGTTGGATCGGATCGCCGCAGATTGGGAGACGGAACTCAAGAGCAAGCAGCGGGAAGTAGACCAGGAATTCCAGGCCTATCAGGGGCGTGAACTGCTTTATACGGCTGAGGAGCGCCAACGAAGGCGTGATGAGATCATGCGCTCGGAGGATGAGGTCGAGCTACTCCGCATGAAATATTTCGGTCCTGACGGGGATCTTTTCGTCCAGCAGGAGCAATTAATGCGGCCGATTCAGGACCGTATTTTGACGGCAATCGAGCAGGTTGCCACTGAAGAAGGATACGACTACGTATTTGACAAGAGCGGAGACTTCCTCTTTTTGTTTACCCGGTCCCAGTTCGACCTGAGCGACCGTGTACTCGAGGAGCTTGGCATAGACGTTGAACAAGCTCGAGGCAGGTAACAGAGAGGGTCCTCGACCCGCCCACAACGAAACTGAGAACACAATGAACGCACGTATACGGATCTTCCTCGTCCTGATCGCCGGACTCGTGGCTTTTCCGGCCAGCGCCCAGATCCAGATTGGGTATGCAGATCCTGAGGTTATCATAACCTACATGCCTGAGTACCAGGCTATCCAGCAGCAGCTCGCCAGCGAATACCAGACCAGCCAGGAAGCGCTGCAGGCAATGGCCATCGACTTCCAGGACCGCGTGGAGAGGTATCAGAAGCAGCAGCCGCTTCTGACGCCCGAACGCCGCGCAGAACGCGAGCAGGAGTTGGCGACGGAGCAGTCCGAACTTCAGGCCACCGCGGCCGGTGAGGAGGAGAAACTTGGACGCAGACAGGAGGCGCTTCTGGCCCCCCTCCTTGAGCAGGTCCAGACTGTGATCGACGAGATTGCCACAGCAAAGGGTTTGCACCTGGTGCTGCGCTCTCCCGCGCTCCTCTACGTCAATGAGGAGATCGTAATAAATATCAATCTGGAGATCGCCGCAAAGCTGGGTATCTCTATTGACGAAGAAACGGCCGCGAATTAGGCGGTTTCGGGTTTAGTCTGTCGATTCTATCGGCCCAAGGGGCGGACGTCAACTGGATGTCCGCCCCTTTTTTTGGCCTGGCTGGCCCTGATGCCTGCTCTAGAAGGCTCTATATTTCTGACCAACAGCATGCCGATGTAGTCGGCGCCGCCATGAGTACTCGCATCAAGGCCATCGGAGACGTAGAAGAGCTGCGCCGGGTGACAACCAGAACCCTCAAGGAAATGAAGGTGTCTGGCATTCCGATCTCCATGCTTACCGCCTACGACTACACCATGGCCCGCATCGTCGACGGCGCCGGGGTGGACGTGATTTTGGTTGGGGACTCGGCATCCAATGTGATGGCAGGGCACGAGACCACGCTGCCGATCACGTTGGATCATATGGTGTACCATGCGCAGTGCGTCGTCCGGGGCGTATCCCGCGCGCTGGTGGTGGTAGATCTGCCGTTCGGTTCCTATCAGGGAAACTCCAGACGGGCATTGGCCTCCGCTGTCCGGGTCATGAAAGAATCCGGAGCCCACGCGGTAAAGATGGAGGGAGGAGAAAGCATCGCACCGATTGTGGACCGGATCATCAGCGCCGGGATTCCGGTGATGGGACATCTGGGGTTGACACCCCAACACATATATCGGTTTGGAACCTACCAGGTGCGGGCTCGGCAGGAGGAGGAGGCAGATCGTCTGAGAGCGGACGCCCGAATCCTGGAAGAGGCGGGCTGTTTTGGGATCGTCTTGGAAAAAATCCCGGCGCCGCTGGCAACGGAGGTTTCCAAGAGTATCTCAATCCCGACTATCGGCATTGGCGCCGGGGCGGGCTGTGATGGACAGGTCCTGGTGAGTCACGACGCGTTTGGCCTCACGATGGACTTCAATCCCAGGTTTGTGCGCCGTTTCGCCCACCTCGCGGATGAGATTGACGGCGCGGTGAAGGGGTATATCGAGGCGGTACGTGACCGGACGTTCCCTAGCGAGGAGGAGAGCTACTAGCTCAGCGGATCTGATGTCCTCCAGGCCACTCATTCTCATTTCCAATGATGACGGTATCGACGCGCCGGGCATCCATGCTCTTGCGGCGGCGCTTGTCTCGCTCGGCGAAGTACGAGTGGTGGCACCCATCCAGGAGCAGAGTGCCGTTGGGCACGCCATAACCCTTCGCGATCCGGTCCGGGCGCATTCCTGGCCGTTTCGCGGGCCTGAGGGAGAGATTCCCGCGCACGCTGTGACGGGCACACCCGCAGATTGTGTAAAGCTGGCTATCGATAAACTGCTCCCGCGCAGGCCGGATATTGTGGTCTCGGGGATCAACCAGGGCCCTAACGCTGCCGTCAATGTGATCTACTCGGGGACCGTAAGCGCGGCGACCGAGGCGGCCATTCTTGGCATCGATGCGGTGGCCATGTCCATGTGTCGATGGGACGGAGGCGATTTTGGTCCTAGCGCGAGTTACGCTCACCGCATCGTCTCGGAAGTCCTGGAGCGGGGTCTGCCGCCCGGCATCCTGCTGAATGTCAATGTGCCTGACCTCCCTCTCAGCGCAATTCGTGGGATCGCGGTAACCCGGCAGGCGCGATCCCGATGGGAGGAAGCGTACAGCGAACGATTGGACCCTTTCAAGCGGCCGTACTACTGGATGGCCGGCAAGTTTGTCAATCTGGATGATGGGGAAAACACGGACCTTGGTGCGATAGAGGAGGGATACGTGTCAATCACGCCAATTCAACATGACCTCACCGCTCACCAGGAAGTCGACGAACTGCGCCGGTGGACGTGGGACGGTCCGCCACAATAATCAGAAACAGCATGGGCAAGATTGACGTCAGGATAGACCGTGTGGATGACTCCTTCCATTTTGTAGGGAAGAATGCACAGGGCATTGAGGTCCACATGGACGATGCCTCGGAACGTCCGGATGGCGTCGGCCTGGGGATGAGCCCCATGCAGCTGCTACTTATTGCCTTGGGAGGTTGCAGCGGCATCGACCTGGCCAGCATTCTCGGGAAAGGACGGCAGCCCGTCCAGGGCCTCTCCGTGGAGGTCTCGGGCGTCAAACCAGACGGTGTGGCTCCCTCAATTTTCGAGGATATCCACGTCACCTTTCGCGTGGACGGGCCGGTCGAGCTGGGCCGGGTCGCCCGAGCGGTGGAACTGAGCATGGGGAAGTACTGCTCCGTGGCCAAGACGCTGGAGCTGACAGCCACGCTCACTGCTTCTTACGTTGTCAACGGAGAAGAACACGCCTGGCGCGGCTAGTTCACCTGGGCTAGTTCACTGCGACTTTCGTCCAGATGAGGATGCTGCGCGCAGGAACCTCAACCAACTGTGGCCCTCCGGTGAGGCGCGGAGCCGCCCCTGAGACCCCGTTTACATGATCCACGCGGGTCCCGTTGGATACCAGGGTCCAGACGCCTTCGGGAAGTGTAAGAGACACGGAGTCCTCGTCCGGCCCCACGTTCATGGCCACGGCAACACGTTTGCCGATGACATACCCCAGGAGGTCTGGGCTGGACGGTGGAAACCACTGGACATGGTTGGTTGGTGGATTGGCCACCCGCATGACGGATCCGGCATCGCTGAGCCGGAGCGCGATGAGGCCCCGCCAGAAGTCCCGCATGTCCGAGACCGGCATCTCCGAAAGACGCTCCCAGTCGAATCTGTTCGGAGCGCGGAGGTTATACGTGTCACCGCGACCCTTGAACCAGATCGGTCCGCCCGCCACGTGTCGCTCAAATTCTTCCATGGGCGCCAACCCCTTGGTGCGCAGCATCTCGGTTCCGCCATGGAGTACAACCGGCCCAAGCGAGGTCAGAAGAAGTCCGGCAGCAAGCCGCATGGACGTTTCGTCCACACCCTGACTTCCGTCGAAGTTCGCAAGCGCATATCGGTCCGAAAGGGCCCAGTTATCGTGGATGTCGAGGTACGAAATCCCGTCGTTGGGACTGGGTTCGTCGCTATACGCGTTGGCGATGGCCGCCATGGCCCTGTCTCGTGCCGAGGCGTCGCCGCCTGCGTACCCACGATCCTCCAGGCTGAAAGGTGATCCCTTGAACGCGTTTCTGGCTTCGTCCTGAAAAAATGTGATCGGGGCATCTTCCTTGTACCAGGCCCAATCGGGGTTGGCCCGTACGTCCGGGTCACTCGGGGCTATCCAGGGCTCGCCATAGATGATGATGTCATCGGGAAGTTCGTTGCGGGCCAGCAACAGTGTCTGCTCGTCAATCTGTCCAGCCAGATCGATCCGGAAGCCGTCTACGCCGAGCGCCTCGACCCAGTGTTTCAGTTGATCGATCAGCCAGCGCTGGACCATCGGCCGGTCTTCCGTCTTGACCTCGTTGCCAAAAGGCCCGATGTGCTGCACGTCCTCATCGGTTCGGTAGTAGTAGGGCAGGTCGATGACGTTGAAGTTGAAGAGCTGCTGCCTGCCGTCCATGTTTTCGCCGGTGTGGTTGGGTACGACGTCAATGATCACGGCGATGCCCCTGGCGTGGAATGAGGCAATCAGGGCTTTGAATTGCTCCCGTTCTTCGCCGTGCTCGGTGTGAAGACTCCGGAATCGGCTTTCGACAGCAAACGCGTGGGTGGTGCGGTACCCCCATTGGTAGTTCTCGCGGTCGATACCCATCTCCTTGGCGAAGGGGTCATCCGCCAGATCGGCCTGCCACTGATCATCCGGATAATGAAGGTATTCCTGCATGGGGAGCAGGTGGACCACGTTGACGCCCAGGTCTTCGAGGTAATCAATCCCGATGGGCTGGCCCGTGGCATTGACCAAGCCGGCCTGGTGCATTGCGGGAAGGCGACCACGGTCAAGGTTATGGACCGGCAGCAGGTCCGTAAAGTCCTGAAGGTGTACCTCGTAGGCCACCACCGACTCCATGGCGGGCCGTCCGCCTGCCACCGCGGGCGGTGCCGGTCCGTCCATCCATACCCTGCTCTTCCCGTAGGAATCAACCGAGACAAGTGCGTACGGATCGCTGATATGGACCGGATGGGTCTCGTAAAACCAGTTGCCAGGATCTGACGGGCCGTGGACGGTAAAGTCGTAGTAGACCCCGTGGTGGTCGCCCGCCTGCCTGGATTCCCAGACTCCGTCCGCGTCCTTGACCATGGCCACGGTGAGGGCCGGCGTCTTGTCGCCAGCCTCGTGATAGAGGTAGAGATTGACTGCCGTCGCACGGGGAGCAAACAGGCGAAACCAGGTGGACGAGTCGCGCTGGCTCCGTGTCGCTCCAAGCGGTTTGCTGGAGTAGAGGATCCGAAACCAGGGATCACGGCGGGCCCGCGCGCGGAGCCCCTTGGCGGTGTCACTCACGAAATAGACGCGGGCAGGGTCTATGGGGTCAGTGGGTACGACCAAAGACGCCCTTGCCGTGTTTGGAAGCACCGCCTCGATGGCGAGGACATTCCCGGCCCCGTCCGTCAGCACGAGTTCTGGATTCGCGGGGCGATCCATATCGACCCATTCGATACGTACCGCACGCGGCCCTTCTATTTCCGCACGTAGCCGGGCACCCTCCTGGGCAGTTGCCGTCCGACCGGCGGGAGATAAGAGCGCGACGGACAGAATTGTCAGTCTCAGAGCGTGGCGGATGGGCATTGGCGCTTAACTGCTAGTTAACTGGGGAAGGCCTCTAAGTCCCTTGGCACCATCGATATGCACCTGGAGATGTGGGAATGGTATCTCGATTCCGGCACCGCGGAGGGCCTCCAGGATCTTTTCGGTGTATTCGGTACGCATGGGGATTTGCATCCCCGGATCCTTTATAAAAAAGCGGGCGCTGAGATCCACGCTCGACGAGCCCATCTCGGTGACGACCAGGAACGGCGCGCGGTTCGGATCGAGGCGTTTGTCATCCTCGAAGAGCGCCAGAACCACGCTTCGCGCGTCCTCCGGGAACTCGCGGTAGGCGATTCCAAAATTGATTTCCACACGAAGGCCGGGCGATATGGAATGGTTGACCAGTTTCTGGTTGATCATAGCCAAATTGGGCATGACCATGATTTCCTCGTTCTGCATGAGGAGCCTCGTAGACCTGAGTGTAATCGTCTGGATGCAGCCGTACGTGTCATCCACAACGATGTAGTCGCCAACGCTGAAGGGGCGGTCCAACATGATGGTCACCCCAGCGATGAAGTTCTCCAGCGTGTCTTTGGCGGCAAAACTGACGGCGATGCCTACGATACTGAGACCGGCCAAAAGCGCCGTCACGTCAACGCCGAACTGAGCCAGGACCATCACGATGATGAAGGTCCAGGCTACCAGCCGGAACGTCCGCATGGTCAGATGCTGAAGCCCGTGGTCCACGCGCGCGCTGTGAGACATCGAGGCGTCAAGGATCTTCGAGATCAGCCTGTACACCGCATAGAAGAACAGAAAGACGAAAATGGCACTGAGCAGGCTCGGCAGGAATGTCTCTACCATTCCCCGAGCACCGTCGACGACTATGGATGCGGCATCGCCTACGTCGCCCTGAGCCAGAAGCCGCCCGGTTTCCTCGACCCCACGACCAAGGTCGCTAAGGGCATCGGTGGAATCGGCTGGGAGGGCGCTTGGTACAGCCTGTGTGGAGTCCTGGATCATGACCAGCTACCCGTCGCCGCGTAGAGCGTGTTCTTGAGAAGCATCGCGATGGTCATGGGCCCGACTCCGCGTGGGACGGGCGTAATCCACCCTGCGACTTCCCGAACGGCCTCGAAGTCCACGTCGCCAACCAGTCTGTAGCCGCGGGGCGCCGAGGCGTCTTCAACCCGGTTGATACCGACGTCAATCACAGCCGCGCCTGGTTTTACCATGTCCGCGGTGACAAATCCGGGACGACCAATGGCTGCGACCAGGATATCCGCCCGTCGGCAAACCGCAGCCAGGTCTGGCGTCCGTGAATGGCAGACCGTCACCGTTGCGTCAATTCCTTTCTGGACCAGGAGATTCGCCATCGGTTTGCCCACAATATTTGAGCGGCCAATCACAACGGCCGTCTTGCCGCGGGTCTGAATCTCAGAGCGCTTGAGCATCTCCATGATGCCTGCCGGTGTGGCGGGTTGCAGCCCCGGAACTCCGGCCACAAGGTTACCTACGTTTTCGGGATGGAAGCAGTCAACGTCCTTGGCCGGCGAAATGGCGCGTAGCACCTTCTGCTCGTCAATGTGACCTGGGAGGGGCAGCTGAATCAGGATCCCGTCCACGCCCGAATCCGCATTCATATCGGCAATCAACGTCAGGAGCGCATCTTCCGACATGTCGGACCCGAAGGTGAGCGTCTCGCTCCCGATGCCTGCTTCCAGGCAAGCACGATTCTTTCCGCGGACGTATGAAGCCGATGCCGGGTCTTCGCCGATGAGCACGACTTTGAGTACTGGCGCGCGGTTACCCTGCGCGGTCCAGGCATCCACAGCCTCTTTGACTTCCAGGCGAACGGCGGCAGCTATTGCGCTACCGTCTATGAGGGTGGCTGTGAGGGTTTCCATGCGATCCATCCGTGGCGAGCTTTAATGACTGCTCAGGACAACTATTTCGCACGGGGCGGGTTCTGTCCCACTTCCTCACAATGGGCCCCAACCGGGACATCAGTCAGATTTTAATGCAGAAACTTCGCGTTGGAATTCTTGGCGCCACCGGCGCCGTCGGGCAGCAGTTCGTTCGCCTTCTTGCCGGACACCCGTGGTTTGAAGTGACCGCCGTCGCAGCGTCCGAACGTTCCGCCGGGAAGCCCTATGCCGAGGCCGCCAACTGGATTGGCTCGGAGCCCCTACCCGAAGCAATCGGCAAGATGGCGGTCCAACTCTGCGAGCCGGGCCTGGATTGCGACTTCGTGTTCAGTGGCCTGGATGCAAGCGTGGCCGGATCAGTTGAGGCTGCTTTCGCCAGCGCGGGTTATCCGGTCATCTCAAACGCCCGCAACTTCAGGATGGAGGCGGACGTGCCCCTTCTGATTCCGGAGGTCAATCCGGAGCACACGGTGCTGATTGACCGCCAGACATACGGGAGCGGCGGATTCATCGTAACGAATCCAAACTGTTCCACGGTCGGCCTGGTATGTGCTCTCAAGCCGCTTTCTGATGCCTTTGGTCTGGACAAGGTCCACGTCACCACCATGCAGGCTCTGTCCGGAGCTGGCTACCCCGGTGTTTCCTCACTCGATATCCTGGGCAATGTGATACCGTATATCGGCGGCGAAGAGGAAAAACTGGAGACAGAACCTCTGAAACTGCTTGGGCAGGTGGGGGACCAGGGCGTGAAGCCACTGGACGCGGTCTTCAGCGCGCACTGTAATCGCGCACCGGTTCTGGATGGTCATCTGGAGGCCATCTCCGTCTCGTTCCGCAAATCTGCGGGGCCTGATCTTGTGAAGGATGTCTTGCGGAGTTTCAAGAGCCCCATCGCGGACATGGACCTGCCGACCGCCCCTGATCCCTTCCTGGCGGTCTTTGAGGACCCGAGGTTTCCCCAACCCCGGCGACACGCCGGACTTGGCGGAGGGATGACGGTGTCCGTCGGTAGGGTGCGCGCGTGCAACATCCTGGATATTCGCATGGTCGTCCTTTCCCACAACACCATCAGAGGTGCCGCTGGCGGCGCCATCTTGAATGCGGAACTGCTGCACAAGCAGGGACGAATCAAGCAGCGTCGCACTTCGAAGTGATCCTGAGGGTGGCCCTGGACGTCGCCGTGGAGGCACTCATGCGAAAGCTTGTTGAAGCAGGCGTTCCGAGGCCTTTCGCCGTTGACAACCCCGGCAACATCACCCTATTATTCCGGTCTTGCCTGCGGGTGTAGCTCAGTGGTAGAGCATCACGTTGCCAACGTGAGGGTCGTGAGTTCGAATCTCATCACCCGCTCAGGAATTGACCCAGTTAGAAGCCTCGACGGAATACCGTCGGGGCTTCTGCGTTTTATTCCGTTTCCGGTTGGGACGCGTCGTCCAGTGTCACGATAACCGGTCGGTGGTCCGAGACGAATCGGCCATTTCGTCTCTCGTCCAGGGCGCGATAGGTACCCACCGCGGCGTTTCGAACAAAAACATAGTCGATGCGCCCCCCGGGCGTTCCCTGGGAGTCGAATCCGGTAAAGGTGGGTATGGGTGCGGGAGAGCCGGCGGCCCGGAAGGCATCCGTGAGCCCGCTGGCGTACAGGACGGCGTAGGCTGCCGTGGTATCGACGATGTTGAAGTCGCCCATCAAGATCTCTGGAGACGTGGCATCTCCCGGACCCGAGGCCAGCAGGCTCGCCAGAAGGGCCGCGCTCTCGCGCCTTGCGATTCGGCCTACGTGGTCAAAATGCACGTTGACCACAGAAAGGGTGGAAGAGTCATGACGGCGAAAACGGGCGAGGGTGGCCACACGGGGCAGTGCCGCATCCCAGCCAACCGAGCCCGTGTCGGCGGGAGTCTCCGATAACCAGACGGTGCTCCAGTCCAGCAGCTCCAGTTCATCGGTACGGTAGAAGAGGGGGGCAAACTCGCCCTTGTCCATCCCGTCATCACGTCCCACGCCAATCCAGGCATACGAAGGCAATCTGCTGGCCAGGGTGTCAATCTGGTGACGGAGCGCCTCCTGAAGCCCGACCACACTCGCACCGGAGGCTCCAATGACGTCGGCCACCCACGCCGCGCGGTGAGGCCAGGCGTCCTGGCCGTCGTTCGGATTGTCCCAGCGAATGTTGAATGTCATGGCCGAGATCGGCGTCGCCGCATCCTGCGCAGGCGTGCACCCGGGGCTGGCGAGCAATACAAGTGCGGTGGTAACTCCCGAGAGAAGAGCGATTAGCCGCCCTTGGGCGTATTCCCGTGGGAGTCGCGAGGATGTCCTAGGCATGATCGAGGATTCGTTTGTAGAAAATGGGTGCCCAAAGCAGCAGCCCGGCCGCAAGGGTCGCCGTGGTAATGGCCGGCGAGAGGAATGATGCGGAGGCGTAGACCACGGCAAAAAGCAGGGCGCCCTCCACAAGTGGCCGCAGGTACGGACGCAGGGCCTCCGGGGCAGAGAGCCCGGCAATCCTCAAACAAACGGACAGTTGCAGCACGCGGGCGACCACGCCGGCTGCGCTGAGAAGGAGGACCATGTCACGCGCCTCGGGGAACCCGGAACCGACCCAAAGCGCAATCGACATCGCGGCGAACATGGTGGTCGTGAGAGCCAGGTCCAGGCGCTGGCGCTCCATTACGTCGAAAACCCGCGTAAGCGGCGAGGCGACGGCCGAAAGCGCAATCCAGGGTGCCAGGGGGACGGCAAATTCTCCGGCGGTCCGCCAGGCTTCCCCAAACACGAAGGCGAAAATGTCCGGTGCTGCGGCGCAGACTCCTGCCAGGGGAACGATGGCGGCGGCCACAAGAAGCGCGTGTACCTCCGCGGCCTCCCTGGTAAGTGACCCCTGACGATAGGCCTCGGCGGCGCGCACAAAAAACACCTGTCCAACCGCGGTCCCGACAAGCGATAGCGGGACGTAGAGAATGTTGAAAGCCTGGCCAAACCAGCCGAGGACTTCCGCGCCGAAGACGGCCATCAGCACCAGGAACGGCAACCGGGTGGCCAGTGCGCTCACCAGGGCGGCAGGCGAGGCAAATAGCGCGAAACGTCTATACCTCCGGGCGACCTGGCGTAGCTTGAAGGGATGCGATCTTGGCAGACTGCGAAGCGCCGCCCACGTGTAGAGGCTGGCCGCCACAAGATGCCCCCCGGCGAACCCTGCAATCAGCCCGCCCACGCCGGCGCCGGACGCTCCGAGGCCAATGCGGGTGGCCGTTGTAACCGCGCTCTGGCTGACCCCTCCCGCGGAGATGTGCCCAAACTGCTTCTGACGCGTGAGCCACAATTCCGACAGTTTTGAGACCCGCAGCAGCAAAAGGAGGGCAGGAACCGTCCATAACCAGAGGCGCGCGTCCGGATCCGGCACCAAATCGCCGAAGAGGAAGACCCCCAGTGCACTCAAGCCTACCGTCAGCGCCGTCAGCAGGAGGGCAAGGAGCCAAATGTCTCGCGCCTCTTCCTGGTCCTCGGGCAAAACAATGGCGTCCTCAAACTTCAGCGAGGCCACCGGTAGTCCCACTGCGACCACCGCGATGAGAAAGTCAAAAACCCCGAAGGCAGCAACCGGAAATAGACGCAGAAGGACTGGTTTTGCCAGGTACCCGATCACAAGTGCGGCTCCCGACCCAGAAAGAAGTGTGCCTATGGGGCCGAGAAGTCCCTGGCGCGAACTCGGCGGATGGGAATCTGGTGTCAACGGGTCTTGGGACGGTAGATGTAGAATGCTCCCCGGATGGCCTGAAGATCCATCAGGGAATCGCCCGGCGCAAAAGGGGTCTTGCGTAGCATGAGGTCTACCTCATATCCGGCCATGAGTCGACTGGCGTCCGCCGCGTCCAGTCCTTCGTAGGCGGCATCGAGCCGCGGCAGCAGTGGCACGCCCCCCTCGGTCACGCCTCCAGGCTCCGGGGGCAGGACGCCCGGGGCCCAGTCAGCGAGCCGTTGGTACCAGCCGGCGGCACCCTCGGCATTGAACGGAAAGGTCTTGAACGTGACAGCCACGGCGCGCCGGGAGGCGAAACGAAAGCCGCTGGATGACGGCGGAATCGCTATTCGTGCATCTCCAGGGGTATTGCGCTCTACCCAGGCGGCTGCCTCCTGCATGTCGAGCGGGCCAACCTGGATGGTGGGCCGCCCCAGTACCGTTCCTCCATTGGCCACAAACCCCCATCCCGCCACGAGGAGTGCCGCCGCGACTCCCCACAACCACGCCGGAACCGAAATTCGGGGGAGGGAGGCCACACTGCCTGCCACGACAAGGGCCGCCGCCAACACAGTCGCTTTGAACGGTTGCAGCGAAAGCACCCAGGGTGCGTCGAAGATCCAGGCAAGCATCCCTGCCACCACGAAGACGCAGGCCCCCAGCATCAGCCCCGTCAACAGGCGGTTGGCGGAGCCGCTTCGCTGAAGACGACTCTGGCGAAGACCCATGATGCCAACAACCAGCAGAAGGGTGAACTGGATGTAATCGGCCGCGGGAAACGCCGATGGCAGATAGTGATGCGGTGCCCGGACTTTGGCCAGTATGTCCAGGGACTCGGCCGGGAGTCCACCGCCCGCTTGCCAGAGCAGGAGTACGACCGGAGCGGCCAGGGTCAGTGCGCTGAGAGCGAACGAAACGGTACCACTCCGCAGCGCGCGGTCACGCCATAAAAGACCCAGAAGCGCCATGGCGCCAACCTGTGCCGCAACCAGAATCTGAATCCACCCTGCCACTCCAATGAGAATCCCGGCAGTCAGCCAGCGCCTCTTGAAAAGCAATGTGATGGCCCACAAGGCCAGCGCCCAGGCCATCATAGACGGCACCAGCATGGAGGAGGGGGCAGCGTTTCCACCAAGTGTCCACCTTGGCATCAAGACCAGAGACAACAGCACACCGGCCGACGCCCAGACGGGCGATGCACCCAGTTGCCTGCTGAGGAAATACACCGCGGTGATCAGTCCAAGAGCAGACCCTACGTACAGCGTGCCAACGGCCGGAACGGTCCCGACGAGTCTGGCGAGCGGCTCAAGGATCAGGAGGAATCCGCTTCGGACGTTGAAGGCTTCGGCCTGGGACTGTACGAACCAATCCGTAGACAGAGTCCCCGGGTCGAGCCTTGCCAGAAGCCAGGGCAGGAACTCATCCTGATCGCTGAAGCCCATCCCGTAGCCGAAACGCAGGAGGTAGGCTAGGGAGACGGCCAGGCAAACGACAATGACCGGGAGCACCTCATCCAGAGGACGCACGCGGGCCTGCATGGACCGAACCCGGCGCCGCGGTCTGCTCACCGGCCCAGAAGCAGCCGAGCGGAAGAGATCCCTCTGGCCAGCATGCCGTGCTCAAAAGTCGCGGCCCAATAAGGCACCAGCTCCGGGCCGAATCGGCGCTTGAATTCCGCGATGGTGGGGGTATTGGCACCCACCAGGTCGAACCACACGGTGGCACGGCCGGACAGGTACTCGGTGACGTAGGACAAGAGGACGGTCATGGCAGGCCCCGGCAGGCTCCCTGCCAGCCAGTAATAGGAGGTGTCCTTTCCGTGCAGCAATACGATGCCGGCCTCGGCCTCCCCGGAGGCGTTCCGGGCGACAACTGGATCGGCCAGGCCTTCACGCTGCAAGGTCAGGCACGCGTCTGTGAGGGCATCTGCACCGCACGGAGCGGGCCGCCCTTGCCGCTCGTAGCTCCCCAACATGAGTTCGATGACTTCCCTGACAGCGCCGGGGTCTGCGGCGGCCTCAAACTGGTCGGCACCTTTCCGGCCGGTTCTTCTGGCACCCGAAGACCATCCGGCCAGTCCGGAGGACAGCGGAACGCGGTAGGTATACAGGGGAGAGACGCTCCAGCCTCGCCACTGCAGGGGTCGCGCATCCTTGACGGACGGCGGTAGGTGAAGTCTTATCCGGTCGAACCGGGACTCAAGGTTTGCCGCCAGGGCAGCCAACGTGTCCGTTTTGGCGTGCACATCGGCCTCTGCCTGATCGGGGATGATCAGCCCTGAAAAGGGGGTAAAAAGGGGCAGGACCACCTCGCTCAGTGGACCGCGCTTTCGACTGCTCAGCATCAGCCCGGCCGAGAGGTCCGCCTCCAGCATTGACTGCACACCAAGGCCGGAGACCTTCGACATGGCCCGCACATAGCGCGGGTCCGAAAAAACGGTCGCGTGCGGAGACGCCTCGAGCGCGTCCGTCCAGCTGTCCACGCTGGTGTCGGGGGAGGTCAAAGGATGTACTGACTCAGGTCTCTGTTCTCAACAATATCGGACAACTTTCGGTCAACAAGGGCGCGATCCACATTGACGGTCCCCTCAGACATCACATCCGGTACGTCGAACAGGACATCCTCCAGAACCGTTGTCAGAATCGTGTGCAAACGCCGCGCGCCGATGTTCTCGACATCCGAGTTTACCTGCGCCGCGATGCGCGCGATGTCCGCAATGGCCTCGTCTGTGAATTGAACATCCACGCCTTCCGAGGCCAGAAGGGCCTGATATTGCTTGAGGAGAGCGTTTCGCGGCAGCGTCAGGATTTTCAGGAAGTCCTCTTCGGAGAGGCTATGGAGCTCAACGCGGATGGGGAAGCGGCCCTGAAGCTCGGGAATAAGGTCGCTCGGCTTCGAGACGTGAAAAGCACCCGAGGCGATGAACAGGATGTGGTCCGTTTTGACCAATCCATATTTTGTCATGACACCCGAACCCTCGACGATGGGGAGCAGGTCTCGCTGAACGCCCTCACGGGACACATCGGGACCTCCGCCTCCGGACCGACTCCCGGACCGCGAAGCAACCTTGTCAATCTCGTCGATGAAGACGATGCCCGATTGCTGGACCCTCGTGACCGCTTCCTTGGTCACTCGATCCATGTCGATCAACTTCTGAGCTTCCTCCAGTGTCAACGCGGTGCGCGCTTCGCTGATCGGGAGGCGCCGCTTCTTGCGCTTCTTGCCTCCCAGGTTGCCAAACATGTCCTGGAGGTTTACGCCCATTTCCTCCATCCCCATGGGCCCGAAGACCTGAAGCATGGGCGACGCGGACTCTGCTGCCACTTCGATCTCTACTTCGCGGTCATCCAACTCTCCGGCCAGCAGCATCTTGCGGAATTTGTCCCTGGTCCGCGACCGCATTTCAGCTTCCGTGGGCGCGGCGGTCGTGGCCGGATGGGCTGCCTGGGCCGGCGTAGCCGTTGCCGCGCTGGCGTCCGTCTGCGACATCGTGAAACCGGGGCCTGGAATTCTTGCAGTTGGCGCGGCAACTGGTGGAGCCGGGATGAGCAGGTCCAGAATGCGCTCATCGGCCATCTCTCGGGCCCGCTCCTGCACGCCCTCGGTGTGCTCCTCGCGAATCATGTTGATGGCGATGTCCATCAGATCGCGGATCATACTCTCGACGTCTCGACCTACGTAGCCGACCTCCGTGAACTTGGTGGCCTCGACCTTGATGAACGGAGCGCCGGCCAGGCGCGCCAGTCGACGCGCAATCTCGGTCTTGCCAACTCCGGTCGGGCCGATCAAGATGATGTTGTTCGGCATGATCTCGTCCCGCATTTCGGGAGCCGCATTCAGCCGCCGCCAGCGATTGCGAAGCGCAATGGCGACGCTCTTTTTTGCCTCAGCCTGACCAATGATGTACGTATCGAGTTCCGCGACGATCTGTCGAGGTGTAAGCTCACTCATGCGCTGATTCCGTTAATCCGGGCCTTTCTGGTGATCGGGCCGGGCGCCGCGCGTCAAGCCTCAGTGTCTTCGTACTCGTGATCCAACTCGGCCTCGTACGACGACCCGTATACCACGTCATCGTCTGAGTCGTCTGGCAACGCAGCCCTGACCTCCGCAACATCGGGATGATCGGTGTTGACCATCATGACCGTGTAGTCGTAGGGGAATCCACGTCTTTTCTCCAGCCAGACTACGCCCGCCTCCTGCAGGAGATTCACGAGGTCCTTCGGTTCTCCGTCCTCCTCATCGAGTCCCTCACTCATCTTTCGGAGGAGCGGCGTCAGGTAGACCTCTTCGTACTGCCCAAAGCACTCTTCGATGAGTTCGAGGGTTCGATAGGCTCCGGCATCTACAACGCGCGAGATGGTCTTCGGGGCTCTCGACCGCGTGTCTTCACTGCCCTCCACATTTCCCACCCGCGCGGCAGAAGGTTTCTTTGTCACCGCGTCGCGGCTTCCCGCCTCAATCAGGAAGCGTGCGTTCAGGAACGAATCCGAGACGTCTGCCCATAGTTGCGGCCTGGACTCAGGTAAGTCCAGTGCGGCAACGAGGACGAACTTACCAAATCGCTGGAGGTGCTGGATAAGGGGGACGTACCAATTGTCTCCCGAGAGCACCACGAAAGCGGAAAGATCGGGACGGGCATGCAGCAGTTCGGTAGCGTGAAGGGTCAGGCTGACCGCGGCATCCGTGGCCTGTATGCCTGCAGGGACATGGCGCGTCTCCACTCCTTCCGCGGCCAGAGACGTCATTACGAGAGCGGCATCTTCTCCGTGGGCTCCAAAATCGCCGTAGGCAACCACCCTGACCGGCCGCACGCGCAGTTCTTCGCTTAGATACCTCCTCAATTCCTGGATCATGCCACCCGTGATCCGGTGCCCGTTCCTGGACGCTGAGTTACCCAGAGACTCGACAAGATTGTCGAAGTCGATGAGAATCAGAGCAAGGTTATCGGTATGGTCCGACGTGGTTTGGCTTCGAAGACGTGCCATGCTTCCGTTTTCATTCCTTCGTCGCGTCGCCCGACTCGAGTTCCAGAATGGTCAGATTGTGATTGGTGTAGATGCAGATATCGGCGGCTATCCCCAGTGATTCGCTCACCATTTCGCGAGCAGACAATTCCGGAGAATGTTTGACAAGAGCCCTGGCCGCAGCCAGCGCGAAGGGCCCCCCGGAGCCGATGGCAAGAATGTCATCGTCAGGCTCGATCACGTCTCCGTTCCCGCTGATGAGGAGCAGCGTGTCCGCCGATGCAACCGCCAGAAGCGCTTCGAGCCGACGGAGATACCTGTCCGTCCTCCAATCCTTGGCCAGTTCCACGGCAGACCGGGTGACCTGACCACCGTATTGCTGGAGCTTTTCCTCGAAGCGTTCAAACAGTGTGAACGCGTCCGCGGTAGCTCCGGCAAAACCAGCCAGAATCTTTCCGTTGTAGAGCGATCGAACCTTCTGGGCCCGATGTTTCATCACCGTGTTACCAAGGGTGGCTTGGCCATCGGACCCAAGTGCTACGCGACCATTATGACGCACGCCCACAACCGTGGTGCTGCGAATTCGGTCGGCGGGCTTGGGGGCCTGGCCGGCGGATCTGTTCTTCAATGAATTGTTCAGGGGTCAAACACTGCCACAACATCGCAGTGGGTAAACGCTATTATAATAGCGTTTACCACGTAAACCAAGGATCCGAAGTGCATACGCTTTTGGCACTTCGGCGGAATAGAACGTTACAACTACTAACGGCGGTACCTGGACAGCGTTTCGACGATTGCGTCCTGAAGACCCCGCGCCGCCCGCGATGAGCCGGTAAACATGTTCATCATGAGGCTGAATGCCATATCGGTGCCGCCGGCCGAGGTCACGTAGCCGCTCAGGGCCGAAGCGCCCGTGAATGAGCCCGTCTTGGCGCGCGCGTTGCCTTCTGCCGGAGAGCCTTGCATGCGGTTCTGAAGCCCACCATCCACGCCCGCAATGGGAAGCGATTGCTGAAACACGCGGCGGACCGTCGAGTCGGGATGGGTCCACATGAATTGGAGCAGCGACGTTGACATACTCGGGCTGAGGTAGTTCATCCGCGAGAGTCCGGATCCGTCCACCAGCTGAATACGCGAGGTGTCTACGCCGGCGGCGGCCAGCGTCCGAATGCCGGCAGCCCAGCCCATGGCGGCTGATCCCGGATCCGCTTCCGAGTCAGGGTCCGGCAGTTCGCGGCCAAGTGTCTTCAGAACCTGTTCGGCGTACAGGTTGTGGCTGCGTTTGTTGATGATCTCCACCACAGCAGCAAGGTCTGGAGACGTGTGGGACGCCAGGCGACGAGTCCGGCTGTAATCTGGCTTGATGGAGAGGTCATCTACGTCCACTATTTCCCCCAGAACCGCGATCCCGCTGGAAACCAGGGTCTCCCGCATCACGTGGAGGAAGAATTTAGTGGGGTTATGGATGGCGATGGACTCGCGCTCTGTGTACCCGACCGGCACTCGGGAAGTCAGTGTCATGACATTCCCGTCCCGAATGCGGGCGTAGCCCTCATCCAGCGATTCGGTCGAGTCGACGCTGACCGTGCTGTTCCGAATCTGGACATACGAAGTCTGGAGCGGCTCCCAACTGACCTGAGCCGATCCGCCCGGCAGGGTCGGCACGATGCTGAAATCCACCGAGTTGTCGTTGAGGGAAAGCGCGCCGATCTCGGCGGAATACCAAAAGGGCTCGTCGTCCCAGCTCCAGCCATACCCCAGTTGGAGATCGTCGAAGTAGTCGTCATCACCCACAAGATCGCCGGCAATTGTCGTGATCCCCGCGGCCCGCAACGAGTCGGCCCACTCCCGAAATAGCTGGGTTATGTCTCCTTCATTAAACCTGCCGCCGATGACCGGATCACCGCTTCCACGAATAATCAGATTTCCCTCAAGAACGCCTCCCTTCACGCGGTCTGGATCGGCGAAAACCGACGTGGACCAGGTAAACCCGGGTCCCAACTGGTCAAGGGCGGCCGCCGTCGTGTATAGTTTTGTGTTGGACGCGGGCATCATCGTCTTGTCCGCGTTCTTCCCGAAGAGCTCCTTGCCCGTGCGCACATTGATCACCGACACTCCGATGAATGCGTTGGAGAGGTCCTCGTCCGAAGTCAGCTTGTCCAGTGCACGTCTGAGTTGGCGTTCGTTCCTGGGTGCGGTTTGTCCAGAGACACTCAGCGTCGGGGCGAGAAACAGGAGCAGGAGCAGGAGAGCCCCACGAAGAAGCGGCTTGATCATGAGTCCGGCGAGTCCAGGATGATGCGGTCCGGATCCGGGTGATCCAGAAGAACGAAAACGTGCTGAAGACTGGAGATGCTGGCCGCCGGTCTGACCATGATTCGCCAAAAAAGGTCGCCTTCAGAGGCCGTTGCGCTTTCGATCGTTCCAATCGGGAGACCCGGTCGGAAGATGCTCGAGAACCCGCTGGTCACCACTAGTTGACCCTCTGCCACGGGATCCGTAGTCGGCACGTAGAGCACCTCCAGGAGGTCTGGTCGGGAGATGCTTCTCTCGAGCAGGCCATCGGACAGGTGCGGCTGGATCTTGACCGGAGTCTTGAACCCGGGGTTCAGGAAGGACTTGACCAGGGAGAATCGCTGGCCAGTAAGGTCCACCACGCCGACCACTCCGCTGGGGTCCACCACTGCCATGCCGACTTGGACGCCGTGGATTTTGCCGACGCTGATGGTGAGTGTATTGCGTTGGCGGGTGATGTCCTTGCTCACCACGCCCGCAGCCACGCGTCCCCCGGTCATCGAGTCGGGGAGAGCAAGCAACCTTCGTAGCCGATCATTTTCCAGATCGGCCTCGCGCGAGAGTGCCAGCTGGCTGGAAAGGCGGATGTTCTCTTCCCGCAGCCGATCGTTCTCTCGCAAGGCGTTGAGATATCGCCCCGCCGCCGCCAGCCGCTCTTCGACCACTGCCGACGTATCCAAAGCCCGCGCCCTCAGCCCTCTAATCATGGGCTGATTAACGCTGATCATGACCACAAGGGACACCAAGACCAACCCGACGAGGAGAATCCAGTCGGCAAATCGCTCCCAGAGCCGGATCATGGATTTTGTCTAATCAGTGTCGAAAATGTCGCTGGCCCGTGAATACCATTGCGATCCCGTGCTCGTCGGCGGCGGCGATGACCTCTTCATCGCGAACCGATCCTCCGGGCTGAATCGCGGCTCGGGCCCCCGCTTTGGCGGCCTCCACGAGACCGTCTGCGAACGGAAAGAACGCATCGGAAGCTACGACCGAGCCGGCAAAATCCAGCCCGGACTTGGCACCTTTGCTCACGGCTATTTCCGAAGAGTCAATTCGCGACATTTGTCCGGCCCCGACGCCGATGGTCGCTCCCTCTTTGGCGTACACAATCGCGTTGCTCTTGACGTGTTTGGCTACGCGCCACGCAAAATCCAGATCAGCCCATTCGCGGTCCGTGGGCTGCCTCTTCGTCACGACCCGAAGGCGGGCCCGCAGTTCCTCGGAGGACGGAAGCGTCGGGTCAACATCCTGCAGCAGGAACCCGCCCACGACGCTTCTGGTGTCCCGAGCGCTCTCTTGGGCCAGAGGATCGAACTGGATGACCCGCCGGTTCTTTTTGGCCATCAGAAAATCCAGTACCCCGTCACCAAATGCGGGCGCAATGACAATCTCCGTGAACACCTTGTCGATGGCCGCAGCCGTTTCCAGGTCAAGCGCCCTGTTCACGACCACAATGCCGCCAAACGGGGACTGCCGGTCCGTGGCGAAGGCACGCGCGTACGCCTCGGGCAGTGCAGCCGCCGTGCCGACCCCACAGGGATTGGTGTGCTTGAGAATCGCGCAGGTTGGAGGCGCGTCAACAAACTCGCGGATCAGGCGAAGCGCCGCGCTCAGGTCTATGATGTTGTTGAACGAGAGGTCTTTGCCGTGCAGTTTGGTGAAAAACGGCGCCTGGTCTCCGTGGAGGGCCGCTTTCTGATGCGGGTTCTCGCCATACCTCAGCTCGAAGGAAAGCGGCTCGGAGGCCCTGAACATGGCGGGAGCGTCTCCTGAGCGGGCAAAATAGGCGTCGATTGCGGCGTCGTACGTGGCCGTCTGGGAGAATGCGGTGTGGGCCAGGCGTCGCCGAGTGGCAAGACAGAGCGTGCCGCCGTGGGCGTCCATCTCCGCGGAAACGGAGGCGTAATCCGCGGGATCAGTCAGGACCGAACTGAAGAAGAAGTTCTTTGCCGCCGCCCGAATCATGGTGGGCCCACCGATATCGATGTTCTCTATCGCCACTGCGTCGGAAGTGCCCGGGTCGGCCGTCGCCTTGCCGAACGGATAGAGATTCACCACGACCAGGTCGATGGGAGGAATACCGTGCTCCACGAGCGCGGCCTGGTCCTCGGGATCGTTTCTTCTGGACAGGAGCCCGCCGTGAATCAGCGGATGAAGAGTTTTCACCCGACCGTTCAGGATTTCAGGAAAACCAGTGATGTCTGACACGTCGGTCACAGTCAGTCCCGCCGAGCGGAGGGCCTTGGCCGTTCCGCCGGTCGAGAGCAGTTCCACGCCATGGCGGCTCAGGGTTTGTCCAAACTCGACAAGTCCGTCTTTGTCGAAGACGGAGAGGAGCGCGCGCCTGATGGTGTAGCGGTCGTCAGGGGGTGGGAGGTCCTTGGTCTGGATCATTGAGTGATTGGCGTGTTTTCCAAAATGCGGACCCGGTGATCCTGAACTACTACCCGGCTGTGGGACAGTAGGGACAGGGCAGCCGGATACAATCGGTGCTCGACGTCGAGAACCCGCTCTGCGAGCGCCTGAGGGGTATCAGTCGGGAGTACGGGGACAGTGTCCTGCAGGATGATTGCCCCCGTGTCATATTCCTCGTCCACAAAGTGAACCGTCGCCCCGGAAAACCCCTCACCGGCAGCGAGCACGGCCTTATGCACGCGTTGGCCATACATACCTGCGCCACCGTGAGCTGGAAGCAGGGCCGGGTGGATATTCACCATGCGATGCCGAAACGCGTTGACCACGGAGGACGGAATTTTGCGGAGGTAGCCCGCGAGTGCAATGAAGTCGATGCCGTGAGACGCCAGGGCGTCGGTCAGGCAGGATTCGTACTCGGATTGGTCCGAATAGGATTGCGGGTCTTCCACCAGGCACGGGATCCCGCTCTTTCGGGCCCGCTCAATGGCTCCTGCGTCTTCCTTGTTGGAGACGCACAGACAGATCTCCAAGTCCAGTCGGCCAGAGCCAACGGCATCGATGATGGCCTGGAAATTGGATCCACCACCGGATGCAAAAACGGCGAGGCGCATGGAGGGTGGGGTGACCGGGGTCCTGAGGGGCGAAGAATCAAAGTTTACGGCAGGCCGCCAGCCCAATTCCCGGCGTCCGTAGAAGCGGTGGTCAAATCCGGGTGAATAGGCACCCGGGCAACCACGCTATCGCGGGAGCAGGGACTCGGTGGTCTGGAGCGTGACCGACTCGGAATTGGCGGAAAGCCGGGCCTGAATGCCGATGGGCATATTCACTTTCACCGGAAAATGGCCGTAGTTCCAACCCGTGACGACGGGGTAAGGAGCCTCAGCGAAATACTGGGAGAGCACTTCGTCAACGGAGAAGGAAGGCCGTCCGGGCGTCGGATCGGAGTCCGTGAAAGCGCCAAGGATGACGCCACCAAGCTGGTCGAGCACGCCAGCGAGCCTGAGGTGCGCCAGCATCCCGTCTATGCGATAGGGCTGCTCCCCGACGTCTTCCAGGAAAAGGATAGCGCCAGTGAGATCGGGCATGTATTTGGTGCCCAGGAGCCGAGTGATCATCGCCAGGTTGCCTCCCATCAGTTTCCCGTGAGCGGAGCCAGCCACCATGGTTTTTGGCACCGAGCCATCGGCCGGGCCAAGAGATACACCCGCTTCACCATTCAGGAGTTGCCAGAATTGCGGCTCCCAACTGTCACAGGGCTCCGGCCATTCCACGCCAACCATGGCCGCCGACAGTCCAGTCCAGCCTGAACGGGCGTGTAGCGCCCACTGCAGCGCGGTTATGTCGGAATACCCTACGAGAATCCGCGGGTGCGTGGCAGCCGCCGCGTAGTCGATGCCGTCCAGCAGCCGTAGAGTGCCATATCCGCCGCGGACACAAAGGACAATGTCCAAGTCGTCCCTGGCCATGAGGCCATGCAGCTCCGCCAGGCGCGCCTGGTCCGAGCCCGCCAGGTAGCCCGATGGGGCATAGTCTGTCCGGGCCTGGACGATCTGGATGCCTCGTGCTTCAAGGGACCGCAGGCCAGCGGTCAGCCGGTCCGCGTCCAGAGGCGGGCCAGAGGGGGCAATGAGCCCGACGCGCGGGCTGGAGAGTGGCGAGAGCATGGGGAATCCATCTGGTATCCGGCCAAGATACACGGCGGCAGGACGTACATTCTGCACGTGGAATTGGCCAGAGCACCCGACTATTTGCCCGAGCCCGGCTTCTGGGCCGCCGCCCTGAGGGCGTCCGTAATTACCATCCTGACCGGGGCTCAGTACGTCCGCCAGTCACGGCACAACAGGGCCCGGATCCGCACCCCGCAAGACGTCCAGTGGCTGACCATTCCGGTGCGGCGAGGCCAGTTGGGACTCCCAATCGCCGAAACGCTCGTCAGTCCCGAAGGGGAGTGGTGGCGCCATCATGCCAAAGCCATCCGGTATAACTATGGGAGTAGCCCCTTCTACGAGCACTACATGCCAGAGCTCGTACCGCACCTGGGCGCACGATTTGGCAAGCTGGATGAGATTACCGTGCCCCTGATCCAGACCATCGCGAGGCTCCTTGGATGCACGGCCTCCATTGTGATAAAAGCCGATCCCCCGATCCGCGCGCCGCGCGACTTTCGGCTGGATGAGGACGAAGGGTACCGGGTCATCGAAATGACGCCTTTTACCTACCGCCAGGCGTTCCCCCGTTTTGTGGGCGATCTTTCGGTTCTGGACCTTCTTTTCAATCACGGTCCCAGCGCGAGAGACATGATATTGAGCAATTCGAGTGTCTCGACACTGCAAACAAAGGGTATAGAATGAGCAAGACAGAGGTTATTTCCGGTACCATCGTGGATGTGCTGGAGAGACGGATGTATGGCGGCGAGATCACCATATCTGACGGGCGCATCCGTTCGGTCGTGCCGAAGGCGGACGTAGCTCCTGGGTACCTGATGCCTGGTTTCGTGGACGCGCATGTGCATATAGAGAGTTCGATGCTTGTCCCGAGCCAGTTTGCCCGACTGGCCGTCCGACACGGCACGGTCGCAACGGTGAGCGACCCCCACGAGATTGCCAATGTGCTGGGGGTTGCCGGCGTGGAGTTCATGCTGCGCGACGCCGCGACCGTCCCGCTTGTCGTGGCTTTTGGGGCGCCTTCCTGTGTCCCCGCGACGCCTTTCGAGAGCGCCGGCGCCGTCATCGGGCCCGAAGACGTGGCCGCGCTCTTGGCGGATCCGCGAATCGGGTACCTCTCCGAGATGATGAACTACCCAGGCGTGGTAATGGGCCTGCCCGACGTCATGGCGAAGATCCAGGCGGCGCATGACGCAGGGAAACCGGTGGATGGCCACAGTCCGCAACTGACCGGAAAGGACCTCGAGACCTACGTGGCCGCTGGCATCTCGACCGATCACGAATGCACGACTTCTGCCGAGGCTCGCGAGAAACTGGGCCTCGGGATGAAAATCGCCATTCGAGAGGGGAGTGCCGCAAAAAACTTCGACGCCCTGATCGAGATATTGGCCGACCATCCCGGAAAGGTGATGTTCTGTTCCGACGACAAACATCCGGATGATCTGCTGCGCGGACACATCAATAGCCTGTGCGCACGGGCCATAGCGGCCGGGATGGACCTGTGGGACGTTCTCGAGGCGGCCTGTGTGACGCCGGTGAATCACTACAACCTGGACCTTGGCCAGTTGCGCCCCGGCGACCGCGCGGATCTGATCCGCGTGACGAACCTGAAGGAGTTCGATGTCCTGGAGACGTTCATCGGTGGCGTCAAAGTCGCCGAGCACGGCCGGGAGTTGTTCGACACGAAGCCGGCCGTGCCCGTGAACCAGTTCGTCCCCCCCGCGATCTCGGTGGGCGACTTCGCCGTGCGTGCGGAAGGCAAGCGCATCAGAGTTATTCAGGCCATAGACGGCGCAATCGTGAGCGGATCCGTCGAGAGAGATGCCACCATCCAGGCCGGAATGGCCGTGGCCGATCCCGCCAGAGACCTGCTGAAGATGACGGTGGTGAACCGGTATATCGCCGCACCCCCAGCCGTTGCGTTCATCGAAGGCTTTGGGTTGAAACGCGGCGCCCTGGCATCGAGCGTCGCCCACGATTCTCACAACATCGTAGCCGTCGGCGTCAGCGATGAGGCCATCATGGCCGCGGTGCAGGCGGTGAGTCGCGCGGGCGGCGGCATCGCGGCGGTAGACGGCGGATCAGATGCCGCAGACGTCCGCGTGCTGGAACTCCCGGTAGCCGGACTGATGAGCGCAGCCCCGGGCGAGGAAGTGGCCGCGGCCTACGAGGAGTTGGACGCCTTCGCCAAGACGCTGGGGTCGGGACTGAAGGCGCCGTTCATGACGTTGTCCTTCATGGCTTTGCTGGTTATCCCTGCTCTCAAACTTGGGGATCGTGGGCTTTTTGATGTGACGCGGTTTGAATTTGTGCCTTTGTTTCTGGAGTGAACCGCCCTCTTGAGCCTTGGGGCCTGGAGGCATGTTCTCTTGGGCTGGAGGAACGCCGACGGGCGCCGGAGTCGAGAGAGCCTCGCGGGGCTGTTCCAAAGACGCCCAAGAGAACACGCCTCCAGGCCTCTAACCGTGCGAGACGCCACGGCGCCTGAAATGGGCGCGGTAAGTTCCTCCAGCACAAGACGGCACTCCCCCAGCGCCCCCGGGCGTCGTCCCGCGCACCACAAGGTTGCCCCGTCACCACCTGTACCCCCGTCCCCCGCCACGTGACGCGCTCCCCGGCGTCGTCCTGCCCAGCGCTACGTAGCCCGGGGAGACGCCGTCCTACGCATCGCTCGAAAGACCTCAGGTTCTATTCCGTCCCTCTTTCGCGCCCCCGCGTCTTACTGCGCACCAAATCCGGCCCTTTGCATCCGCACAACGGTTCAGGGCCTGGAGGAGTGCCTTCTTGGGCGTCTTAGGAACAGCCCCGCAAGGCCATGTCGACCTGAGTTCCAATCGGCGTTCCTCCAGCCCAAGAAGGCACCCCTCCAGGCCCCAAGGCTCTAGAGAGAGGATTTCACGAGTCGAAACCCCTGATGATTGGTACCCGTGTCCGGAGAGTTTTTCATCCGCGCCGCCGGCCGGTAACTCTCGCAGTAAGTCTCATGACACAGGAAGGACCCGCCACGCAGGACGCGTTTGGGAGTTCGCGGTTCATCAGGGTCCAGGCTGCTGGTCGGGCCTGTGGGGTTCAGGCCGGGGCTCTCTGCGTAATAGTCGGGCCGGTACCAGTCGGCGATCCACTCCCAGACGTTGCCAGCCATGTCGTAGAGCCCAAAACCATTCGGCGCATAACTACCCACGGGGGCGGTGTCCAGATACCCGTCCACACCTGTGTTGATGACCGGAAATTCGCCCTGCCATGTGTTCGCTGGCGGCGAGGTCTCGTCCGGCGGGTCGTCGCCCCAAACAAACCTGGCCCGTGACCTCAGTCCGCGCGCCGCGTATTCCCACTCTGCTTCTGTCGGAAGCCGTTTGCCGGCCCACTCGGCAAACGCCACCGCATCCTCCCAGGCAACGTGTACCACCGGGTGGTCCATCTTGTCCTGAATGGTGCTGCCGGGGCCGGAAGGTTGGCGCCAACTGGTTGCCAACGACCATTCCCACCACAGCGTGTAGTTGTGGAGAGAGACGGGGTGGTCAGGCGCCGCAAACATCAGAGAACCGGGCTGAAGGAGTTGTGGATCTACACCCGGGAAGTCTGCCGGATCAAGCGGGCGTTCCGCGATGGTCTGGTACCCCGTAGCCTCAACAAACGCCGAAAACTGGGCGTTGGTGACTTCGGTCGTGTCCATCCAGAAGCCGTCCAGGCGGACACGATGAAGTGGCATTTCGTCGGACCTGCCATCCTCGGAGCCCATCGTGAAACTTCCCTCCGGGATCCAGACCATGCCGTCCGGGGCGGGGCCCGGCGGTGGCGCCGGTGGCGTACAGGCGGCCATCACGAGGGTGGCAAGTGCGGCGGCCAGAGAGAGGAATCGGCTGTGCATTATTCGCTGGAATAGTCGTCCCCGAAATTCCATCGGGATATTTCAGAAATCGTCCTGGTCTGCATGACGGAGTCGAGCCGGGCCGCAATGTCGGGCCGGGCGTCATACAGATCGGTGGTTTCCGAGGGGTCGGTGTCGAGGTCAAACACCAGGAGGGGTGCATCCGGGTTCTCGCGGGCCCGGAGTCTCACGCCTTTCCATTGACCCATGCGCACGGCCTGCATGCCGCCAAACGCATGGTACTCCCAATACAGGGGTCTCTCGCCTGTGGAGGCGGCGCCGCCGCTCAGAACCGAGCTGAATGAGACTCCGTCGATTCCGCCTGGGGCCTCGGCACCGGTCAAATCGGCAATGGTCGGCATGACATCCCAGAACGCGGAAATGTGCTCGCTAACCGTTCCGGGCGCTATCTGTCCGGGCCACCTCGCGATCATGGGGACTCTGACTCCGCCTTCAAAAACGGAGCCCTTGAGGCCTCGCAGTCCCGCCGTGCTGTTGAAATACTCGGCCTGCACACCGCCCGAATAGGTGGTCCCGTTATCGGACGAAAACATGATGATCGTGTCTTCGCCCAATCCAAGCTCGTCAACCAGCTCAACCAGACGTCCAATGTTGGCGTCCATGGTCGAAATCATGGCTGCGTAGGCGGATAGCGGCTTGGGGTGCGGGAGGTACGGCTGGCCCGGGAACGGCATCTCCTCAAACTGCCCTGCATACTGGGCCAGTGCCTCGACGGGTACCTGGAGAGCAAGGTGCGGAATTGGAGTGGCGTATACCAGGAGGAACGGGTTTTCCTGGTTGTCCCGGACGAAGCCCAGTGCCTCTTCGATCATTTTGTCCGGGGCAAACGTCTCGCGTTGGTAGCGGGCGTAGTACTCCATCTCCGTATCAAGCGGTGAGTCGATGCGCTCGTGGGCGGTAAACCACGGCGCGTTGCCCTTGAGGCTGTCACGCTCTCCGTTCCGCCAGAGGTGGGTGGGGTAGTAGTTGTGGGCCACCCGTTGGCAGAGATAGCCGTAGAAGTGGTCGAAACCCTGTTTGTTGGGCTGGCCTACGCCGTCCGGACCGCCCAGTCCCCACTTGCCGATGAATCCAGTGGCGTAACCCAGAGGCTTCAACATCTCCGCGATGGTGACTTCGGAATCCTTGAGCGGAAGTTGCCCCTCGGGTTCGTCTGGACCCCAGCCACCCAATTCAAGATTGTCCCGGACGTAGCCGTGCCCGGTGTGTTTGCCGGTGAGAAGGGAGCCTCTGGAGGGGGCGCAGACCGGACTCCCGGAGTAGTGCTGCGTGAACCGGAGTCCTTCCGCAGCCAGACGGTCCAGGTTTGGTGTCTTGATCTGTGTCTGGCCGTACGCGCCAACCTCTCCATACCCCAGGTCATCGGCCAGGATGTAGATCACATTCGGTTTGCGTTCAGCCGTCTGGCAGGCTGACAAAGAAAAAAGCAGGAGAGGGATCAGGTATCGCATGCGGGACTTTGCCTGAGAAGTGTTTGGCGTGTATGCTTTCGGGCTCCAAGAACGACGCAAAGATACCATGTCACACCCCTTTCGCTATCTGTTTGTCGGGGCCTTCCTCCTTGCGGCCTCGGCGCAGGCGCAAACGGCCAATTTTGACCTTGCAGAGAGGTTCACTAGCCAAACGATGGACAAAATGGTGGGGAGCCTCCGGGTGTCTCCGCAGTGGCTGGAGGGCGAAAGCAAGTTCTGGTACGAGTTCGAGACGCCCACGGGCAACAACTGGTACATGGTGGACGCGGCCCGCGGCAACAAGCGGGAACTCTTCAACCGGGAGGATCTGGCTGCCGAGTTGACCGAGCATTTTGAACGTCCGTTCAATTCCCTGGACCTGGAACTGAAGGACTTCAAATACGACGTGGACAAGAAGCTGTTCACCTTCCACGTGGATTCGATCGGCTTCAAATACCGCTTCGAAAGCAGGGATCTGACGGCCGGAGACTCGATTCCGAAAGTGGAACGGCTTGCCTGGGCTACCTACTCGGCGGATTCAACATGGATTGCGTTCTCGCGGAAGCACAATCTCTACCTGATGCGCGCCGACGATCCGGATTCCACCGAGATCCAATTGACGGAAGACGGCGAGCGCTGGTACAGCTACCAGTCTTCGGATGGAGATACCACCAGCACCAAGAGACTGCGCTCCGGGGCCAACTGGTTTGAGGACGAAAAGAAGCTCTACGTCAGGAGAGAGGACCGCCGCGAGGTGGAGGATCTCTGGGTCATCAACTCTCTGGGCAAGCGGCCCAAGCTGGAGACGTACAAATATCCCATGCCGGGAGACGAAAAGGTCCCCCAAGACGAGGTCTGGGTGTTTGACGTGGCGTCCCGGAGTAGTGTGAAGCTGGACACGGACAAGTGGAAGGACCAGGCCCTGGGAGGCGCCTACTTCAACAAGAGTGGCTTCTTTGAGACGGAAACCTCGGACCATCTCTACTTCCTGCGTCGGGACAGGACCTGGGCGCACGTGGACGTCGTGAAGGCCAATACCACAACCGGCGAGGTCCAGGTGCTGTGGTCAGAGACCTCTGAGCCTTACCTCAACACGCGGTACATGGATCTGGTGGTCATCGATGAGGGGGAGGAGTTCCTCTGGTACTCCGAGCGCACGGGTTGGGGCCAGCTTTATCGGTATGACGGCGAAGGCAATCTCAAGAATCGGATTACCGAGGGCCACTACGTTGTGGGCAACATCCACCAGGTGGATACGCTGGCGCAGGTCATCTACTTCGAGGGATTTGGCCGCGAGGAGGCGGTGAATCCGTACTTCTCCATCAAGTACAGCGTCAATTTCGACGGATCAGGAATGCGGCGTTTGACCCCGGAAGACGCCAACCATTCGTTCTCCATGTCCGATCAGGATGACTTCTGGGTTGATACCTACTCGCGGGTGGATCAGGCTCCCATGGCCGTCCTGAGGGACACCCGGGGCCAGGTGGTCATGGAGCTGGAGGAGACGGATCTGTCGCAGGCCGTTGAGGCTGGGTGGAAAGCGCCGGAGTACTTCTCGGTGAAGGCCGCTGACGGCCAGACCGATCTTTACGGAGTCATCTGGCGGCCTTTCGACTTCGACCCGGAGAAGCAGTACCCGGTGATTTCCTATGTCTATCCGGGTCCGCAGACGGAGCCGTGGCCCATAGGGTTCTCATTCAGCGGCCGGCAGATGACGCTGGCCCAGGTGGGCTTCGTGGTCGTGGCCTTCGGAAACCGGGGCGGCAGCCCCATGCGCAGCAAATACTATCACAACTATGGCTACGGGGACCTGAGGGACTATCCGCTTGCCGACAACAAGTATGGTCTCGAGCAGCTGGGCGCTCGCAACTCCTGGATCGATCTGAGTCGCGTGGGCATTTACGGCCACTCGGGCGGTGGATTCATGTCCACGGCAGCCCTTCTCAGCTATCCTGATTTCTACGATGTAGCGGTCTCATCGGCCGGAAACCACGACAACAATATCTACAACATCTGGTGGGGCGAGGTCCACGACGGCGTCGAGTCCAAGACCCGAAAGAAGAAGGTGACCGTCTCGACGGAGGACGATGAGGACGGCGTCCAGGAGGATGAGGACGACGAGGACGAGGATGAAGACCAGGACGAGGATGAAGACCAGGACGACGAAGACGGGGAGGGCGATAAGCAGGAGACGACCGAAGAGGAGTACTTCGAATCAACAATCGACACCAACCAGTCCCTGGCCGCCAATCTGAAGGGTCACCTTCTCCTTGTCCACGGCGCCGTCGACAACAACGTGCACCCCGGGAATACCATCCGGCTGGTCAACGAACTCGTCAAGGAGGGCAAGCGGTTCGACATGATGATCCTGCCCGGTCAGCGTCACGGCTTCGGCACCATGACGCCCTATTTCGAACGCATGACGTGGTACTACTTCGCGGAGCACCTGCTGGGAGACTACCGGACCAACGTGAACTTCAACCTGCCGGAAGTGAACTGATCACCTACTGGATCGGCCTCCAGTAGATTTTGTGCAGGGTCGGCTCGGGACCGTTCAGATCCATGAAATAGAGCAGATCGTATTCGCTCTCATCAAGCGATGGGAGGGAAGGTCCGCCCAGAGCACCGATGATGGCGGGTATGGTGTTGCTGTGTCCCGCCACGAGGACAACGGCATCCGGGCCGAAGCTGCGCACGGTGTCTGCGGTAGCGGCCAGGTGAGCCTCCATCCCGTCGGAAACGCCCACGACCACCTCGGTGGCCCCGAAATGGGCGACGGCAGGAGCCGCCGTATCGACCGTCCTTGTGAACCCAGAAGTGACGGCCGCCGTCAGGCCGGAGGCACCCAGAACGCCAATCAATGCCTCTGCCCGCGCCGTTCCATAGGCAGTCAGGCCGGGGTTGTCGGTCCCGTCATCCATCTTCTCCGCATGCCGGATCAGGACGACGTGTTGGGCGCTCGCGGCCGAAGTGGTAATCAGAAAGAGGGCCAGGAAAAGGACTCTCATAGCGGTCGTAGCCAGATGTTGCGGTATGCGACGGGGTTGCCGTGGTCCTGGAGCATGATGGGCCCGTCGCCGTGCGCTGAGTATTCGGGAAGGCCCTTGTACTCGGTGTTGCCCCGAATCTCCACGTGGTTCTGGATCAGAATGCCGTTGTGGACAACGGTAACGTACGCAGGCCGGGCCACTGACCCGTTCTCCTCGAATACCGGGGCCGTGTAGAAAATGTCGTAGGTCTGCCAGGTGCCTGGGGCCGTCGACGCGTTTACCAGCGGGATATGTTGCTTGTACACCGAGCCCGCTTGCCCGTTTGAGTATGTGACGTTCTCGTATGAGTCCAGGACCTGCACTTCGTATCGCCCCTGAAGAAAGACCCCGCTGTTGCCGCGGCCTTGTCCATCGCCCTGTACGTCTGATGGTGTACGGAACTCCACGTGCAGTTGAATTGACCCGAATCCCTGTTTGGTTTGGATTCCGCCCGAGCCCGCCGTCGAAATTGCCGTGCCCTCACTGATGGTCCACCTGGCGGCGTCCCCATCCGGCGCCTCCCAGGCATCCAGGCTCGAACCGTCAAAGAGAACGACGGCGTCAGAGGGCGGTTGACTGTGCGTACCGGGCACCACCATGGGCGGGACCGGGTCCCACTTTTCGGTCAATTCCGGGGGCCAGTCTTCTCGGCTGACCTGGGCGTCGACATCCACGGGCAGGAGGAGGCTCGAGAAAAGAATCAGGCAGAGGATGCGGGTTGGAGGCATCATTTCTAGCAGTTTGAGACTCGTTACTCGGGGAGGTCGTAGTTCAGGACCAGCGTGTGGTTGCCGTCGGCGTCCATCGCCATCTCAGACGTTCCTGTAATGTCGGCAAGCTCTTCGGAGCCGGAACCGGGGACTATGCTGCCGAACGTTCGGGGTGCCTCAATTCCGCCGCTGAGGCCACCGTGCTGGAGCACGAATGCTCCGCGCTTTCCGTGGAGCGTCCCGCTAATCACCTCATTGGCAATGTATCCGGCGCCCGCTGACAAGTCGGACGCGTCGGCCGTGCACAAGAGAAGCTCGGCTGTGCTATCGGCTTCCAGGTGACCCAAGAACTCTTTTGTGACGGTAGCGCGGGAAAGATGTGGTGGACCTTCCTCACCGTAGGATTTTTGCTCCCATCCGGTGACTTTGAATGAGGAGACGGCTCGTTTTGTCATGCGCGGGGTAGGGTTTTAGGAGGGCACCAAAAGATAGGCCCAACTTCGCAGGCTTGCTTACTTGCACGAATGGCTGCCAGTGCGGATTCTGCCCCAGCCCAAACGAGACTATCATGCGACTCCTTCTTGTCCTGCTGCTGGCTTTCCCGGCCGTTTCTTTCGCTCAGGATGCTTCAGAACTGACCAACGAGCGAATATTCTCCTCTCCGGACTTCGAGGGGCAGCGGTTTGGGCCCGCGCGCTGGCTGGCGGACGGGAGCGGGTATACCACCGTGGAGCAGGACGCCGACGGCGCGCGGGAGATTGTCCGATACGACCCGGCTTCGGGAGAGCGGACCGTACTGGTGTCTGGCGCCGACCTGACGCCCACGGGGGCCACGACGCCCATCCCCGTCGAGAACTATGCATGGTCTGATGATGGCACCAAAATGTTGATCTACACCAACTCCAAGCGGGTCTGGAGGCTGAATACCCGTGGTGATTACTGGGTCCTGGGCCTGGATTCCGGCCGGTTGCATCAGATAGGAGAGGGCGTCAGGCCATCAACACTGATGTTTGCCAAGTTCTCGCCGGACGGGACGCGCGTGGGCTACGTGCGGGAAAACAACGTCTATGTGGAGGATCTGGAGACCGGCCACGTCACCGCCCTGACCACAAACGGCTCGGCCACGATGATCAACGGGACTTTCGACTGGGTCTACGAGGAAGAACTGGATCTGAAGGACGGCTTCCGCTGGAGCCCGGACGGCACCAAGGTGGCGTACTGGCAACTTGATGCGAGCGGGATCGGCGAGTTCCTCATGATCAACAACACGGATTCGCTGTATTCCTTTACCATCCCGGTGCAGTATCCCAAGGCGGGCACGACCAACTCAGCCAGCCGGATCGGCATTGTCTCCGCAGCAGGAGGGGAGACGGTTTGGGTGGCGGACAGTCACAATCCCCGCGAGCACTATCCGGCGAGAATGGACTGGGCAGCTGGTTCCGAGGAGATCCTCATACAGCACCTCAACCGACCTCAGAACGAAAACACGGTCTTGCTGGCGAACGCGGAGACGGGCAGTACGCGGACGGTATTCGTTGACACGGACGAAGCTTGGCTTGATGCCGTGAACGATCTCATCTGGATGGACGATGGGAGCCGGTTTACATGGGTGAGCGAACGGGACGGTTTCCGGCATGTGTATGTGGCCGATCGCGAGACAGGCGTACTCACCAGCGTCACGGATGGGCCGTATGACATCGTAAGCGTCGCTCAGATTGATACACGAGGCGGCTGGCTGTACTTCATCGCCTCCCTGGATAATGCCATTCAGCGATACCTCTATCGGGTGCCCCTGGCGGGCGGCGCCGAGCCCGAACGACTATCGCCCCAGGACCAACCGGGCCAGCACAGCTATCAGGTTTCGCCAAACGGTCTATGGGCTATCCATACCTACTCCTCCACGGAGCGGGCCCCCATCATCGATCTGGTCTCGCTACCGGATCACAGGGTAGTGCGGACGTTCGTGGACAATGTCAGACTGCAGAGCGCACTGGATGCCGTCAGGATGAGTGCGATGGAATTCTTCCAGGTGGAGACGGCTGACGGTGTCACCCTTGACGGGTCGCTGATCAAGCCGTCGGATTTCGACCCATCCAAGAAGTATCCCGTGCTGTTCTATGTCTACGGAGAACCGTGGGGACAGACCGTTCAGGATCGATGGGGTGGTACTACCGACCTTTGGCACCGGATGTTGGCGGAAAAGGGCTACCTGGTGATATCCATAGACAATCGCGGGACGCCGGGTCCTCGCAATCGGGCTTGGCGCAAGAGTGTCTATGGAGAAATCGGGACCAAGGCGGCAATCGACCAGGCTGGAGCGCTAGCCGTGATCTCCGAGTGGCCGTTCGTGGATGACTCCCGAGTCGGCATCTGGGGCTGGAGCGGCGGCGGGTCCATGACGCTGAATATGCTTTTCCGGTATCCCGGGAAGTACCACGTGGGCATGTCGGTGGCGCCTGTGCCCGACCAGCGATTCTACGATACCATTTATCAGGAGCGATACTCCGGCGATCCGCGCACCAATCCCGAAGGGTACCGAGGCGGCTCTCCGATCACGTACGCGGAGAACCTGGAAGGCGATCTTCTGCTGGTGCACGGCACTGGTGACGACAACGTCCACTTCCAGGGTTCGGAGACGCTCATCAACAAACTGATCAAGGAAGGTAAGCAGTTTACCATGTTCGCGTACCCCAACCGCTCGCATGGCATATTTGAAGGGGAGGGCACGACGCTACATCTCCGAAACATGCTCACCGAATACCTGCTGGACCACTTGCCGGCCGGAGGCCAGCAGCCGACTTCGGAGATGTAGCCGGCACCGCTGGCTTGCAGCTTGGGACACAGTTCGGCTGGCCGGCCGGAAGATGGCTTAACCCGATACCGCCCCTTCGTCCGTCCCGAACTGCCGCCCCTCTACCTTGGCCACTCCGAAGGTGGGGTAGGAGAACTCAATGTTTCCGTTCTCGCGGAAGGCGTCAAGAATCGAGATCGTCAGGGCGTGCGACGTTCCGCGACGCTTCCTGGCTTCGCACAGATATCGGAGCGTGAGGCGAACGCCGTTTTCCGCCATTTCCGTGTAAACGAACGGTGTGAGGATACCGTAGTGAATCAGGAATTCGCGGGACATCGTCCTGATTTCTTCGGCGGCCTGCTGCTCGATAATCGCGGCAGACTCTTCCGCAAACCCCTGCATGATGTCGGCCGCAGCCTTCCAGTCGCTGCGGAACGTGACGATGATGGGCAGTTCGTTCCAGATGAATCGGAAGCCCCGGGAGTAGTTGTAGACCGCGTGTTCGAAGACCCAACTATTGGGTATGTGCACGATCCGGCCGGTGCTCTGGTCCGCCTGAACCCAGCCGCCGATTTCCATGAGCGATGTGCGCATCACCCGGATGTCGATCACGTCGCCCCTGACTCCGCCTATCTCAATCCGGTCGCCGATTTTGTACGGGGCCAGCACGGACAATCGAATCCAGCCAGCAACGCTCAGCAGCGCTTCCCGTAGCGCAATCGCAAGTCCGGCGCCTACCACGGTGAGGAGCGTGACCAATCCTCTGACGTCCGGGGACAAAAGGGCTATCGTGCTCACCACGCCAACCGTGATCGCGACCCGCCGAATTATCTTCTTGGCGTGGTAGACGCGCGCCGGGTCCGAATCCTGGGACCGTGATGCGAATCGCTGAGCCAGCCGGACCAACACGATCAGCGCCCCGATCAATGCCACGATCAGGAGCAGCCGCATCAGCAGCTCGTTCCCCAATTCTGTCGGGATGGTCATCAATCGCTCTCTTCCTCGAATTGACGCGACCTAAGGTAGGCCCTGTGGTACTCAGTTAGTAACTGAGCCTGCCTCAGGAACCCGACGATTGCCCCTTCGGCGTCGGTGACGGGCAGTTCGGGGTATCCTGTGCTGCGGAATACTTCCAGGGCATGCTCAAGGGTGTCGCTTGCGACCAGGCTTGCAAATGGGGAGGCCAGGTCAGCCGCGGTCAGCGCGTGGCGCCTTTCCGCAGCATCCAGGTGCCTCTGAACTTCATCGAGAATGACCAGGCCGGTTAGTGCGCCATCCGTTCGGACTGGAATAACAACCTCACGGGTTCGAGCAAAGACGCTCAGTACCTCGTCGAACGTGTGCGAGGCGTCCAACTCGTGGAAGTGGTCGGGCGGTTTCAGAATAGAGGCGACGCTGAGGGAAGCCAGAAGGTCGGGCAGAAACGGCTCGCGGTGGGCGGGCGAATCGCGAAAGCTTTGCACCTGCTGCGTGTAGAGGCTCCATCGCCGTACCAGCAGATGAACCAGAACCGACCCGAAGATGAGCGGCACCAGCAGTCGGTAGGAGCCTGTCATTTCCGAAATCATGATGGTCGTAGCAATCGGGACATTGGCTACGCCCGTGAAGAAGATGGCCATTCCCAGCATGACGTATGCCTCGGGCTGGGCGACCACCTGTGGCAGAAACTGATTCATCGCCGTGCCAAAGAGGCCGCCAAGCATCCCGCCGATCACGATGGACGGTCCGAAGACGCCGCCAGAGCCGCCGGATCCGATCGTGAACGAAGTCGCTGCTATCTTCGCGAAAACGAAGACCCCCATCAGGGCCATTGGGAGGGCGCCATTCATGGCCTGCTGGAGCCAGCCGTAACTGGATCCCAGGATGGGAGGGAAAAAATAGGCGATGATCCCGACCAGAAGTCCGCCGATGGCGGGCTTCAAATGAGGGGCGACGGGGATCCGGCCGAACTGACGCTTGGTGGCATAGAAGATATCCACGTACAGAATCCCCGCGGCCGCGCAAACGATGGCGAAGCCGACCAGCGGAAGAAGCTCGAGCGGCGACACATAGACAAAATCCGGCGTCGAGAAGACCGTACCCGGACCCTCGATCAAGGAAAACACCGAAAATCCCGTAATCGCGGCGACAACAGAAGGCATGAGTGCTTCGCTTTCCATATCTCGCCGGTAAAGGACCTCGACGGCAAAAAAAGCACCCCCAAGCGGAGCTCTGAATATGGCGCCCACGCCGGCCGCTACGCCGGCCACCAGAAGCATCCTTCGTTCCCGTTCACTCAGACCCAGCTTTTCAGCCAGCAAGGAGGCAAGCGCAGCACCAATCTGGGCAATTGGACCCTCGCGGCCCGCGCTTCCTCCGGTACCAATGGTGATTGCGGAGGCGAGCGTCTTTATCAGAGGCACCCTTGGAGCAATGCGGCCGCCGCTCTGGTGAAAGGCACCAATCACGGCATCGGTCCCATGACCCTCTGCCTCTGGCGCGAAGGTGAAGACCAGCCAACCCGAGATGAGGCCTCCAAAGGCCGGCAGAATCAAGAGCAACCATCTTCGTGTGGGGCTCAGCGCGTTTGCCAGATCAAATACACCCTCTGCGCCCTCGCCGGCCGGCATCGGCATGTGGTAGCCGACAAGCTCAAGAAGGAAACCGGACGTGGCGAGGGAGACCAGCCTCGAAAAAACGAGGGCTCCCAGGGCACCCAATATTCCCACGGAGACCGAGAGCAGCATCCAACGGCCGGTCAGTCTCCAGTCAAGGTGGTCCTCAAACAGCTTGATGGTTCGAGGATACAGGCTCGTCCCAACGCGCATTTCGGATAACAGGCGGCGCAGCATGAGGAATTCGGAGCGACCGTATTGACGGAGGCTCGTTGGAGGTCAACGGTCAAGAAAGATGATCCCAATCGGCGCGGCATACAATGGCCGTGTGATCAAGGACGCGTGGAAACGGGCTCAGGGAGCGGCTTGCGGAATCCACTCCAGGCGCGCGTCCTGCAAGTTCTGCGCGTTGTTCGCCAAACGGAAAAGCCCCAACCCGCAGCATGGCAACGGGATGGGGCTCTTTATTGCGGTCCGGACGAGACTCGAACTCGCGACCTCCGCCGTGACAGGGCGGCATTCTAACCAACTGAACTACCGGACCAGAACTCGTTCAAGGCTTGCAATAATACACCGTTCAAGGTTGGCTGTGCAAACCGGGAAGTTGAGATTTGTGGGAAGGTGAGGAGGAGATAGCGTTTTCGGGGAGCGACCTCGAGGTTCGGCGGGCCGGGGATCATCCGTTATGCCCGGTCGCCCAATCTGTCGTAAATTGAGATCCAAGCTCCACAAGGCCATTTGCACGACTACTTCAGCTTCGCAATCGTTCGTCTATCATCTTGTCGTCGTTTCGGAAGGGCCTAAATGATTGCACATATGCTCGCGTCAGTGTCGCCATTTTAGGCAAGCCTCTGAGCTGACATGGTCTGCCTCTTGGCCGACGGGAGCGGTCCTGCTGGTCTTGCTCTTCTTCTCGGACCGGATCTCCAAAGGCCAGCCCGTCTTCGACGATAAGACCTCTGTGGCCGGACTTAGGGTAGAGTTGCCGTACGGGATAGCCACCATCGACTATGACAACGACGGCTGGCCAGACCTGATGGTTGCGGCAGACTCGTCCAATTCAAGGCTGTTTCGAAACCTGGGCAACGGCAAATACTCCGACGAAACCACGCGGGCAGGGCTCTCGCTGGCCGGCAACTTTCACAGCCCTCTTCTCGCTGACATCAACGATGACGGCTGGTCGGACCTGTTGATGGTCGGCACCAAGGAAGTCAGGCTATTTCTGTCGAATGGGACTGGGGGATTCGTTGACAACACAAAGAATAGCGGCCTGGTGGGGGCCGGAGGAAAGACGGCGACGTTGGGAGACTTCGACAACGATGGCCTGCTCGACCTGTTTATAGCGGTCAGTCTAGAGCCTGACCGCTTGTTCAAGAATCTTGGAGGCGGCCGCTTCAAGGACGTCACCGCCGAATCTCAGACAGCTGGCCCACCAGGGGCTCTAGCCATGCAAGCTATCTGGTTGGACTTCAATCACGACGGCTGGCTCGACTTACTGGCGGTGCATGACGTCGACGATCCCAGCAGACTCTACCGGAACGACGGCACGCTTCCATTTACCGATGTCGCAGAGGCTACCGGGTTCAGCGAGGTCGGAGATGGTAACAGCATGGGGGTTGGAGTCGGGGATGTAGATGGCGATGGCTGGGAGGATGTCTACGTTACCAGGATTGGTGAGGGGGGGCTATACCGAAATGACCGAGGAGTTTCGCTCTCGATGGTAGAAGACGCCCTGGGGGCGTGGCGGAACGGCTGGTCCTGGGGAGTAGTCGCGGGCGATTTCGACAATGATGCAGATCAGGACCTCTTTGTTGTGAGCACCTCGGGTTGGGGAGGTGCACCTGCCATCCTATACGAAAATCGCCGGACATGGCTATATGAGTTGTCCCCCTCGACCTGGTTGCAGACCGGCATGTCCCACTCGCTGGCTGCCGAAAGCTTCAGCTTCGGACTTGCTCAAGCCGATCTAGATCTGGACGGGAGAATAGACCTGGCCTATCCGGCACAGGATGGTCGGGTCGTCATCCTTCACGGTGCCGGGCCCGTAAGCAACTGGATCCAGGTCCGCCTCGAAGGAGTGTCAGCTAATCATGATGGTATTGGGGCCAGGATTGAGGCTCGAACCCGTTCTAATCTGCTTACCAGAAGCGTCAGGGCTGGCGACAGCTATCGGTCGCAGTCCGACCACGTGGTTCATCTGGGGCTCGGAACGGAAGATATGGTCGACGAACTCGTCGTCCACTGGGGCGGTTCGCAACGCGATACACTTCGGTCTATTCCCGCAGGGGGGCGTTACGTGGTACGACAAGGCGCAGAACAGGCGTCGGCAACGAGCCTTGGTCAGAAGCAGGCGAGTACTCGGCCTGAAACGCTGCCTCTTTTGGACGCATACCCCATCCCGGCGAAGTCGCGCGTCTTCTTGAGAATTGGAGGTGTGGTCGCGCGGGCCCACATTTCCGTTACAGATCTTCTTGGCCGCGAGCAGACTACGCAGTCCGTCATCCACTCAGAATCACACCCGTGGGAGGCCAGCTTGGATATCGACGGGCTGGCCAGTGGTGTTTACTTGGTTCGAGTGACTGCCGAAAACCGGGTGTTTGTCCGAACGATATCTGTCACTCGTTAGCGACGGGTTTAGGCTTCAGACCAACGAAGAGGTAGGCTAAGGTGGGCAGCGCAAACCGGGACGTTGAGGTTTGTGGGAACGTGAGGAGGAGATAGCGCGAGTCCCCATTTTCTCCGGCGTGAGCCCCAAGGCCTTACAAACATGTGACAAACTCGCCGCCCTCAAACCGTACACTGTCGACTCGGTCTTCCGGCCCCTCATCTGAGTCTTCGTACGATCGTTCTTCTTCTTCTGGCGGTCTTGCTGCCTGCCGGCTCGCTGGGAGTGGTGCCGTAGAGCGAGCGTCGGTATCGGATGCCGACCATTTCCCACAGATTGTGGCGATCGATAAGGTTGCCGTAACGATCCACCGGTTCGGCCTTGAACATGAACGACCCCGGGTCGATGTAGCGCTTGTCGTCGAGGCCTCCGGAAGTGTAGACCACATTGCCCTGATCGTCGGTTACAGTCAACTCGATCCAGGCCTGAATAATGTCCAGGGGACCGGTTGGGAAGTCGTGCCCCAACTTGTTGTTGGTTATCCGGACCGTGATTGGCAGTTCCTGGCCCGCCACGGTGGATACCGGAGCAAGGATTTCAATGGGTACGGCCGGTCCGGCGGACCATTTGTCGGCAATTTCCGGGATCTCAAAGTCGCCCCGGAGCCAGGCCTCGGTCAGCCGAACCTGTTCCTCGCCGCCGGCAGGGCCAGGTGGGTCGGCATCAACTGATTGGCTCCCAGGAACCTGTGGCTGCGGTGTTTGCCGTCATCAGACGATCGGTTGTAGTCCGTGTCGTCGCCGGCGGCAGGGTCTTCCGACACCACCAGGGGCATGTGGCACTCGCGACACTCTACCGTCTTACTGGGGTCTCCCGGATGATTCCAGCGGCTCTTGCGCCAGTTGTCGTACTGGTTCTGCAGCTGAACCCAGCCAACCTGATTGATTTCCTCGTCAATGATCTGTTTGTGGCAAGCGGCGCAAAACTCAGGTGTGTTGAACAGGGTGCGCTGAAGGCTCCGCTGGTGCTCCTGGGGATAGGAGCGAATCAGGAATCTGGAAACTTGCTGGGCCCTGAGCGAGGGGCTCAGCTCAAAAGCATACCGGACCGGGGCCGCAACCACGTAATTCGCATTCCCCTGCACGTCCGTTTCGGCCACCGCATGGCAGGTCAAGCAGGAGACGCCCTCGTCATACCCGACCGTATGGGAAAGCGAGTCTGCGAAGAGGTTCTTGCTGCACGCAAAGAGCGAAATTGGATCATGACAGCCTCCGTAATACCGCGTACTCTCCGGGCCGTTCTGCGCCGCCATGACGCCTTGAACCGTCTGGAAGGCAGGGTCGATGGCGCTCCAGCGATGCGCCGAAACCGACCACTCATCGGCGATTTCCGAGTGACAACCCGAGTAACCGCAGCTCTGGGAGCCAGAAAGAACCGCTGGGGCGAAAGGCGCATTGGTCTCGGTCCGCGCAAGACTGGGTGCAAACGGCCGGTCTTTGCCATACAGGAAGCTGTAGTCTTCCGGCAATTCGGCTTCGGTAGATGGTGGCGTGTAGAAGGCTGCGGCACCCACGGCCAGCAAGATGCCTACCGCAGTCACGGTGGCAGTGTGCCAGACAAGGGACCTGGCGCCGGCCGCCATCTCACCGTGCCCGGTACCGCGGCTTTTCGTGCCCTCAGCACCAGGGGAGTGAGGTGGCCGCCGAGTGCGGCTATGAACGCTACGGTCGAGGCGATGTGGACGTCCGACCACACCGGGCTGATTCGCGTGCCAACCATGGCCTGCACCGTGAGCACGATGCCCGAGACCAGTGCGACCAGCGTGGCGGCAGTGGACAGGTACCCCGTCAGCGAGACGTGATCGAACCGAGACCTCCGAAGTCGCTGCCAGTGGGCAAGCTGATACCAAAGCGTGGGGGCAGGAAGAGGACACCGCCCGCCGTGTGAATCAACACCAGAAACTGGTTGCTCACGGAAAAGGGTAAAAGCCAGATAGACAATCCCGAGACGGCCTCGAAGACCAGGAGTCCGACCACCATCCAGACCAGGGGAGCGTTCCAGTGACGCTGCCGGTTGACAAGTCCGCTAGCCGTACTATTTGTCCGCCTCTGCCGGGAGGGTGGGGTCCGACACCCTATGCCCCAGCTGCCGGGGCGAGTGGAGTGGAGCGGGGCGCCGCGCTTCAGGCGCGCCAGGACCGCGTACAACTCGTCCCTGAGTTTGGCGGTTGTCTCTCGAAAGGGCCGTTCAGTCCGGGCCCATTCGCCTACGAGTCGCTGGTCTTCCGGGTGGAAGTTCCGGTGCCACATGACACGGTCTCGCAGGACTTCCAGGACCATCCGTTCCATTTCATCCGCATTCTCTCCCTGAGGGCCTATGAAGGCCGCCCGGTAATCGAACGAAGATGAGTCTTTTGATTGCATGACGGCAGGATGCCAAAATATTTGGCGCTCCTGCCGCTAGTGTAGTGCGTCGTAGTTGAGGGAGCTTGTTTGGGCTTGTTCTCTCAAGCAGACGCGAGGACATCGCCCCAGCCTGAAGGTGGACATAAGCGGACGCTCGATGCGCCGGAGTGGAATAAGGAATCCCAATTCCACCAAATCCGCCTAATTGACCGCACGGAAGCGGAACACGGGCGGCAATTCCACTTTCGCACCCGGATCCCGACCGCACG
>JBLHLC010000015.1:0-103646 GCA_047619685.1 Rhodothermales bacterium | reverse complement strand
TCCGTAAACGAAAGCGCCGTCGCTGAGGTGGTCGAACCCGTGTTGTTTATCGTAAAGGCCAGCGTGGTAACTGATCCAGCTACCGCCGGATTCGGAGAGAACGACTTTGTAAAGCCCGGAAGAGCGTCCACTCGAAGCGTCGCCGTCGCCGTCCCGCTAAGACCCAGGGACGAACTCAAAGGGCCGGAGGTGTTTGCATAGTCCCCGGCAGAAGCAGCCGTTACGTCCACCGTGATCGTGCACGCCGACGAAACGCCCACCGTGCCTCCCGAATAGCTGAGCCCGCTCGTCCCCGCTTCCGCTATCAGCGTGCCCGACTGGCAGGTGCCGCCTGCGTTGGGACTATCCCCTATCACCAAGCCCGCTGGAAGCGTATCGACAAAGGTCAGCGCCGTCGCGGCGGTGGTTGAACCTGTGTTGTCAACCGTAAAGGTGAGCGTGCTCACAGATCCAGCCACCGCCGGATTCGGAGAGAACGCCTTCGCAAAGACTGGAAGCGCGTTTACCCGGAGCGTTGCCGTTGCCGTCCCGCTCAGACCCAGGGCCGAACTCAGCGCGCCCGAGGTGTTGGTGTAGTCTCCGGCCGACGCTGCTGTTACGTCCACCGTGACGGTACAGGTCGTGGAGGCCCCCGCGGTGCCTCCTGAATAACTGATAGCGCTCGTCCCCGCGACCGCCGTCAAAGTGCCCGACGCGCAGGTACCTCCGCCATTAGGACTGGCTGCAATTACCAAACCTGCTGGTAGTGCATCCGAAAAGGCCAACGCCGTCGCGGATGTGGTTGAACCGGTGTTGTCTATCGTAAAGGTCAGCGAGGTCACAGATCCAGCGAGGGCCGGATTCGGAGAGAACGTTTTTGCAAAGCCCGGGAGACCGTTTATTCGGAGTGCGGCCGTTGCCGCCCCGCTCACGCCAAGGGACGAATTCAACACGCCCGAGGTGTTGGCGTAGTCTCCAGCGGAGGCTGCGGTTACGTCTACCGTGATTGTGCAGGACGATCCAGCGCCTGCCGTGCCTCCCGAATAATTGATAACGCCCGTCCCTGCGACCGCCGTCAAATTACCCAGCGTGCACGTGCCTCCGCCGTTGGGGCTGTCCGCTATCACCAGACCGACCGGGAGCGAATCCGTAAAGGCCAACGCCGTCGCGGAGCTGGTCGAACCGCCGTTGTCGATCGTAAAGGTCAGCGAGGTCACAGATCCAGCGAGTGCCGGATTCGGAGAGAACGATTTCGTGAAGACTGGAAGTGCGTTTACTCGGAGGGTGGCCGTTGCGGTCCCGCTCAGCCCCAAGGACGAATTCAATGGGCCCGAGGTGTTGGTGTAATCTCCAGCAGCGCCAGCCGTTACATCTACTGTAATCGTGCAGGTCGACCCTGCGCCCACAACGCCTCCCGAGTAACTGATAGCGCCTGTTCCTGCGCCCGCCACCAAAGTGCCCGATGAACAGGTTCCTCTGCCGTTTGGGTCTTCCGCAATCATCAGGCCCGACGGGAGCGTATCCGTAAAGGCCAGCCCGCTTGCGGCCACTACGGAACCCACGTTGTTTACTGTGAACGTGAGTGTGATAGCGGCCCCCGCAATTGCGGGGTCAGCGGAAAAACTCTTCGAGAAGACCGGAAGCACACTCACCACGCCCAACGTGGCCGTTGACGTCGAACTGGCGCCTAGAGACGAGGTCAAGGCACCAGAAGTGTTCAGGTAATTTCCCAGAAGTGGCGCAGTAACGCCTACAGACACCGTGCAAGTCTGGCCCCGACGGACAGTCCCCCCAGCGTAGGAGACTGCTCCGGACCCGGCGGCCGCCGTTATCGTTCCACCGAGACACGTACTCGATACGTTGGGAGTTGACGCCACCACCAGTCCGGTCGGGAAGGCGTCGGAAAACATCAGACCGGTGCCGTCTGCGCTATTGGCAGTGTTGTTTATCGAAAAAACCAGAGTCGAGGTTTGACCCGCAGCGACAGGATTGGTCCCGAAGCTCTTCGAGAAGCCCGGGGCTGCTCCGGCCGGGACCACAACCACGGCGTCAGTCGCTGTATTACCTGTCGCCGCTGCCCCCCCCAGATTGCCAGTGATCTGGCCCGTCGTATTTGTGTAGGTACTGGCCGCCGCACCTCCGGGCACGCTCACGCTAACGGAGAACGTGCAACTGCTGTTGGCGGCAACCTGACCACCTGCAAGCGTCACCGTTCCGGTGCCCGACAGCGTAGAACCCGTCCCGCAAACATTTGACTGCGGAAGACCTGTTGCCACCATTCCCGTGAGGGCCGCGTTGAGATCGTCCGTGAACGCGACATTCGTGAAAGCCGTGGAGGTACTGGCGTTGAGGACAGAAAACTGAAGCGTGACTGTCCCACCGGCTCCCACAGGGTCATCCGTAAAGGACTTCGTCAGGGTCAGCAAGTCGTTGGGAGACTCCACCGTGAGGACCGCCGTTGCCGCTGGTGGGGATGTGTTGCTCCCATTCACGGTTGCAGAGACGTCAGTGGTGACAAAATTGTACGCACCAACTGCGGCGCCGGCCGGGACACTCATCGGCACATCAAACGTGCAGCTGGCGCCAGGGTCTAGCACTCCGCCCGACAACGTCAACGTGGTCGTCCCGGCTAGTGCGCTTCCAGCTCCACACGGGGTCGCAGGCAAAGACGTCGCCTGAAACGTTGAAATGACCTCATGCAGCTTGTGCTCGAACTGAATAGCCGTGGCGGCAGGAGCGGTTGCCGCGTTAGTTATCGTATAGCGATTCGTTACCGCAGCACCCGGGAATACCGGGTTGGTCAGGAAGGACGATGTCAGCGTCACGCCGGAGATTGACAGCGTTGCTGAGGTTGCCGGGCCCGAGCCTGAGGTGCCGGCCACCGTTCCCGTGACCGAACTGGTAGTGCTGGTAACTACTCCGGGCGTCGCACCTGCTGGGACCTGCGCCGTCACCGAAAACGTGCAAGACGCGTCGGAAGCCAAATTTCCTCCGGCGAGCGTCAAGAGCGTCGTCCCCGAGAGGCTGGATCCTGTTCCGCAGATGTCTGTGAGCGTTCCTGACGTCGAGGCCATCCCCGACAGGGCCGTGGCCAGGTTGTCTGTAAACGCTAGAGCCGTCACCGCGGTCGAGCCGTCCTGTGGCTGGGTAAACGTGTAGGTCAGGGTGACGGTATCGCCCGGAGCCGCCGCGGTCGGAGAAAAGGCCTTCGTCAACGCCGGCAGGGCAGCTACAACAAGGTTGTCGGTGGCGCCGGCCACCGTGATCACGTTGCCGCTGGCCGTCCCGGCCACGGAAGTCGTGGCTCTGGCGTACGTGCCGGCCTGCAGACCCGGCGCGGTGGTCAGTATTACGTCAAATGTGCAGCTGCCGCCGGCTACCAAGACCCCGCCTGCGACAGCCACCGACGTGACGTCGAGAGCAGTCACCGAGGAAAACGTGGAGCCCGCGCCACATGAATTGGCATTTGGCAGGGTCTTGATGACCGTCCCCGCCAAGACGCCATCGGTTACAGGGTCCTGAAAACTGATGCTCGACTGGGCATTGACCGCGTCCGTATTCGTCAAGGTATACCGAGCCGTCACATCATTTCCGGCGAAGACAGGATCATCGATGAACAGCCTCGTCAACTGGACGCCTTTGACAATGGTGAGGCTCGCGCTGACTGCAGGAAACACCGTAGCACCGGCACCCACCCGCCCGCCAGAACCGCCCGAAATTGTGGCACTGATGGTACTTGTGGTATTCGTCTTGGCCCCGGCGGAAGCACTCGCCGGCACGAGGACGGTTACTTCAAAGGAACATGTTCCGCCAGACGTGATGTTGCCGCCACTCACCGTCAGGTTGGAAGTACCCGAAATCGTCGAGCCCGTACCGCAGAACCCGGTCGCCGGCAATGCGGTGGCCGCCAGCCCGGACAGGGTCGCATTGAGATCATTAGTAAATGTTATCCCTGTGGCGTCTCCACCTGCATTGTTGTTGATGGTAAACGTGAGAGTCGCCGACTCTCCGGGCAACGCTTGCTGTCCGAAGCTCTGCGAGAGAAAATCGGTGAGCGCTACGGTCAGGTCGGCCGTCGCCGTTCCCTGGGCAACGAAAGTCGCGATAAGATCCGTGGTGGTATTCGTGTAAGTACCAACCACAGGGACTGTCACATCTACCGTTACCAGGCACGTGGCCGCCGAAGCGAGGGTGCCCGCACTGAAGGTTATCCCAGTTGCTCCTGAAGTGCCACCGACATGGCCATTGGTACAGGTTGTCGAAGTGTTCGGGTTGGTCGCCACAAACATCCCGTCAGGAAACGTGTCACCAAATTGGATGAGGCTCTTACTCGCGCCGCTCGCGTTATTGATCGTGAAAGTCAGCGTACTCACGCCGCCCGGCACAATGGTCGCTGGGGAGAAGGCCTTGGAAAAAAGAACGCCCGCCGCCACAGTCAGCGTCGCATTAGACGTGCCCGCCGAACCCGCTGAGGTCGAAAGCGCGCCGGAAGTATTCACGTACGCCGACGCTGTCGATGACGTAACCGTAACCGTGATGGTGCAGATAGAGTTGGAGGCCACGGACGCTCCGGCAAGCGTGATCACAGTGCCCCCGTCTGCGCCGGTGAGCGTTCCGGTCTCTCGGCCGCTGTTCAGACTACAGGTGGTCGAGAGATTCCCCGGCGTTGCAATCACCACATTGGCCGGGAGTGTGTTCGTAAACCCCATCGCCGACACCGCCGTCCCGGACGCGGAATTGTTGATTGTGTACGTCAGGACACTGGTGTTGCCTGAGACAATCGAGGTCGGAGAGAACGCCTGGCTGAACGTAGGCTGTGCCACGCTCGCCCTCCCCGCGAAGAGGAACAGCACCAGCAAGGGCGCGACCAAAGAGAAGCGAACTTGCCTGAAGGACACCACCTTCAAAACGGGTACAATCGAGGAAAGGGAATCAACTTTTCCATACGCCGGCGGCCGTATCAACATGCGCGAGTATTCGGTAAGAAGGGAGTGTCGCAAAACTATTCAGCGATAGCACCGCAAGTTAAGACGACCCGCGAATTCCACAACCGGTTGTACCGCCCGATGAACCCGAAAAAGGCAGGGGTCCGGTATGGTTTCACGCTGGAGCCTGCCCTTTAGTCAGCCTCCTGGACGAGCAAGCTGCAATCTTCCTTTGGGGCTCAAACCCCTAACCCAAGTCGCATGTCGGCCCGCCCCGAAGCCTCCAATAGCGCCGACAGCCCCCTCACCCGATGATGGCCTCCATGACGCTTAACAAGTCAACACGGGTATTCGGGTCAAGCGCGCGGCGAAGGGCCTGGATCACGCGGCGGTTTGATGCTACGTCCCGCACGGCAATTCGGAGCGCCTGGGTCTCGCCCTGATCGGTCATATTCCCGAATTCCCTCAGATAGACGCCCGATTCACGGCAATGGGCGTTGATAGCACCTGCGGTCGGGGCGGAGTCTGACAGGAGGACCACGAAGAAATTTGCTTCGCCCTCAACCACCTCATCGATTCCCGGGATTTCCCGAATTTCCGAGACCATTGCCCGCCGCAAGTCCGCCGTTTGCGCCTGCCGTGACCGGTAATACTGGGGGTCCTGAAGGGCGCAAATCCCTGCCAACTGTCCAACATGGCCGACTACCCAGGGCGGCGTCACCGCACGCAAGAGCGCTGCGCGGGCCGGTTGGGTGCTGATGTACCCGACGCGTGCTCCGCTGAGGGCGTAGACCTTGGACATGGACTTGCAGACAATGACATTGTCGAGCGTCGGCGCCAGGCGCTCCAGCGAATGCTCCTGCCCCACATAATCGATGTATGTCTCGTCGATCCAGAAAAGAGTGGATCCTCCGGTCTGCTGGATGACCGAAAGCATCCAGTCTGAATCCACGTACTGTCCCGTCGGGCTGTTGGGATTCACCAGAATCACCAGGTCGTAGGCCCGGAGTCTCTCGGGCTCAAAATCGGCAGGGTCAATCATGTACCCATTCTGGGCCGACAATGCGACGCGATCGATCCGGCAGTCCTTGAGCTGTTTGGCCGCAAAAGCGTACTCGCCGTAGGTAGGATCCAGAAGAAGCACCCGGGCCTTGTCGGGCAGGAGGGTCCCGAAGGCGCGGAATATCAAGTCGGAGGAGCCAGCGCCGGCCACAAGCCCCGCATACGGGATGGATCGGGCACGCGCAATCTCGCGGAGCAGGCCGCCACAGTCCGTGGGCGGAGAGGTCCTGAGGAGGTACGGCAGGTGCGTGGCGATGGCCTTGGTGACGCCCGGCGCAGGCGGATACCAGGCGTCCAGCACATCAGCCGTCACGAACATGTCCGACTTTTCGAGGCGATGAAACGTGTCTCCCAGCGCGGTGACTGACGCGCCTCCGTGATAACAGCTGTTGTCTTCGCGGACTTCGTATGGAAGGTCCCAATCCACGGCGTCCTCCATTCTGACCAGCACGGACTCGTGATCGCGGATGGCATCTTGAAAATCAGCCGCCGACGCGGTCATGATCTGGTAGTCCACGAGTCCGCTGCGGACCGCAAGGGAGCTTGGGCGAAAGCCAATGCGCTCGTACAGCCCAACACTCGACCCCGACCTGCCCATGCAAACAAAATGTGTTGCTCCGCGCTCTGACGCCCAGCGGTAGGCCGCATACATGAGATATTGGGCAAGCCCAGACCGTCTCCAATCGGGGGTCACCAGAAGCAAACGGAGCTCATAGAGACCGGAATCGAACGGAATCGAGAGGTCTCCCCGATCGATGTACTTGTCGATGGAGTAGCCGATTGCGTTAGGAGGGGTAATGCTGATACAGGCAACCACATCACTTCCGGCCGCGGCTACGATGTATTCATTGACCGAATCCAGTCGGTCCCGGAGTTGTCCGGTCTCGTTCTCCTGGTGCTGCCCCAGTTCTGTCCCGAAGACCTGGTGCCGCAGTCTGAATATCTGCTCCCGGTCCGAAGGGGCGGCGATGCGCATGACCAGGGGTCGCTCAAATCCGAATTTCTGCCTTTGCATGGTTATCTCTGTGGAGTTCAGAGAGAGACACGCATTTTTGATCCGAATGGGATCACCAGGCGGAACGAACAAGGACGTACTCGACGAGCCGTCCGGGATTTTCAGCGGCCGTCGCCCTCCATGGCAGCCAGAATCCGCTTGAACCTCGCATTGTCCTTTAGCACCGCGCCAAAGGGCCAGGGTTTGATGACCGTCATGTAGACGTCCCGGGCCTTTAAGCCCTGCTCCAGGTAGTCCAGCGCGCGGGAGGTGTCCGAAAGGGCTAGATAAACCTGCGCAAACAGAGGAGGCGACACATAGGTCGTCTCAGATTCCGCCTCCATGGACTTCAGGATATCGCGCGCCCCCCCTTCATCGCCCGAAAGCGCCAGCGCAGACGCACGTATTGCCCGGACCACGGGAGGGCTGCCAACCACAAGTTCTGCAGTGGAGATGGCTGAGATTGCCTCTTCGGCCCGCCCCATCACCATAAGAAGTGTGGACCGATTGAGATGAGCCATGTAGAACGTCGGATCCTGCTGAACGACGCTGTCGAATGTCTTAAGAGCCTCCTCATTCTCCCCACGGTAGAGCTGGATGAGGCCCAGATTCGTGGGGTGAATGAGCGATTCGGGGTCCAGCAGGCCCGCACGCCGCTGCTGCGCAATCGCTTCGTCCAGACGGCCCGACTCCGAGAGGTGGGAGGCATACAAATGCCGCGCCTCGGCAGAGTTGGGGTTCATGGCCAAGGCCAGCTCAAACGCAGAGTCCGCCTTGGCCGGCTTCCAATCGAACTCCGAGTAGATAGAGGCCAGCGTGGTCATGGCCAAGGCCTGATTGGGGTCCAGATCAAGCGCGATGGAAGCCGCCGCCCGCGCATCCTCGTAGGCATCAGTCCCTTTTTCCGGGGAATAGGCTGTTCCACCTTGAAGCATCCGGGCGTAACCAAATCCGGACCATGCGGCCGCAAAGTCGCGATCCAGTCGGGTGGCTTCGCGGAAGAATTCTGCGGCAGCTGCAAGGTCGAACGGCGTACGGCGAAGGACGTGCGCGATTCCTTTCAGGTACGCCTCTTGGGCAGGGATAATTTGGCTTCCCCGGCCCCGGGTGGCGAGCTCCTCGCGAGAGAACTGGAGCGAGAGCGTGTCAACGATAGCGCTGGAAATCTCAGCCTGAACGTCCAACTCCCGGTTGACAAGACGATCAAAGGTGCCTCCCCAACGCTGGGATCCGTCCGAAACCTTGGTCAGCGAAGCGTAGACACGGAGGTTGCCCAATTCGCCCTGAATTTCTCCTCCCAGAAAATAGTCTGCGTCCAGCGATTCACCGTATGCCGCCATCTCGCCGGGCTCGGTCTGGCGGGCGCGTATCAGGCGGAGGCCGCCCAATCCGCCAAGGCGGGTCATGAGGTCCGATGCCAGCCCTTCTCCAACAGCCGCGTGACTGCCGTCCCCGGTGAGGTCGCGGAACGGCGAGATAGCCACCGTGATTTCCCGGCCCGGTACTTCTGCCGTTCGCTGGGTGTTGCCGGGCCGCAGGGCAAGCCAGCCTATGAGGGCGGCAGCGGCTATCAGCAGGATGACCGGGAGTGCGAGCGCCATCCGCCATTTCCTTGCGACTGAACCGGCAGTGACCTCGGCCCTCCGAACGTCGGCAAGAATGGCCTCGCAGGAGGCATAGCGGGCATCTGGGTCCTTCAAAAGACATCTGGAGACGATTGCAGTCAACCAGGGCTCAGCCGTGTCGTCTTCAGTAAACTGTGGGGTCGGCTCGTTTACGATGGCAAATAACAGTGCCTGGTCATACCGCGCCTCAAACGGACGCCGCCCGGCCAGCATTTCGTACATCATGATCCCCAAAGACCAGATGTCTGTGCGCGCGTCCGCCTCCAGTCCGCGTGCCTGCTCGGGACTCATGTAGTTCAGGGTTCCGAGCCTCGTCCCCTCCCGGGTGAGCGAATCGTCCTGGAGCGCCTTTGCGATGCCGAAATCCAGGATCTTGACCTGACCTGAAGTGGTGATAAAGATGTTGTCCGGCTTGATGTCGCGATGGACGACATCGTGTTGGTGTGCCACCTCGAGACCGGACGCAGCCTGGCAAAAGAAGTCGAGCGCCTGCTCCTGGCTCATCGGCCCCCGGTCCAGAAGGGCGCGTAGTGTCTGCCCTTCATAACACGCCATGACAATGAATGAGCGGCCGCTCTCATCGACTGCCACATCGTATATCGTGCAGATATTCGGGTGATCCACGTGGCTGACCACACGGGCCTCGCGGATAAACCGCTCTCGGGAGTCCGCATTGTCGGCAATTCGGGCAGGGAGAAATTTGAGCGCCACATCCCGTGTCAATACGGTGTCGCGAGCCCGATAGACCACGCCCATCCCGCCACGGCCCAACTCGCCAAGGATCTCGAACTGGTTGATTTGGTCGCCGGCGGCGTAGACTTCCTCAGCCGGCTCCTCGGGCGACGCCTTACCGACGGAGTCGATGACCCCAGCTGCCAGATCGTCAAAATAGCCGGTTGCCCGCGTGTCGAAGAGTCGCCGGAGTTCGTTCGCGAGGGACGGATCGGTCGCGTCAAGCTCTTCGAGTTGGTCACCGCGCTTTTCGGGAGTCAGGTCCGTCAGTCGCTCAAACCACTCCTCCAGCAGACCCCAGCGATCGCTGTCAGAGGTACCCATCTTCCTCTCCCTCTATCTCGGAGAACAACCAACCCCGAGCCATGGCCCACCTGCGCTTGACGGTAGGAGTGGAGACCCCAAGAACCACCGAGGTTTCTTCGACGGTCATCCCGCCAAAGAACCTGCACTCCACGACGCGCGCCATCGACGGATTGTCGGACTCCAGCTTGGCCAGAGCATTTTCCAGATCCATGAGACGGTCTGCCGTGGGCCCATCCATCATGGCGGGCGCCAATTCTCCGTCTGCAAAGGTCGCACGGTTGAGGTCTCCACCGCGTTTCTCGGCCGATGCGCGGCGGGCGTAGTCAAGCAGGACCTGCCTCATGGCTCGTGACGCCATCGCAAGGAAGTGCGCGCGGTCTTTGATGTCCGGAGACCCGGAGTCGACCAGCTTGATATACGCCTCGTGGACCAGAGCCGTTGTGTTGACCGTGAGGTTGCCGTCCCAGCGCCGTCGCTGCGCCCGCGCACGGCCGTACAGTTCACCATACACCAGCTCGAAGAGTTGATGGGCAGCAGGGCTGTCGCCGTCGACCGCGAGTCTAAGAAGGGTTGTAGGCTCCAAGTGGCAGGGGGATGCGGCATGCTACGACTCGACCGCCCCCGGAACAACCGGGTCCCGCGTCCACCTTGAGGCACGTTTGATCCCCTCTCCGGCAATCTTACGTGTAGCAGGATACCCCCCCAAGCCTTTACCCGGACAAATGAAAAACCTCCTGCTCCTGATCATCCTCGCTACCACTGTCACCGCTTGTACCAGCGTCAAACGCAGTGCTCGGCCCGAGACTATCAATCGACTCGCCTCGACCGGGGTAAGCTCAGTGACGCTGCAGTCCGGGCTGACCGTGAGCGCGGAGGCGCTTCAGGTGACCGCCGATTCAACGTTCTGGAGGTCCCCGAGAACGCTGAAGGTCACCTCGTTCCCCACCGACCAGATCACCTCCATTACCTATCGCAGCCGTTCGACGGGCCTGTTCAAGGGTATGCGAAACGGAATGCTGGTGGGGGGCGCCATCATGGGACTCGCGGGCGCTGTCAGCAACCGAACCTGCCCTACCAATCAGGCGGCTTCGGCGACCGGGGAATTCGGCCTCCCTTGCTCGTCCGCGGTTGGAGGCCTGGCGGGGGCACTCTGGGGTGCCTTTTGGGGCGCGACCCTGGGCGGACTGACAGGAAGCGCAGCCGGAGGCAAACTCCGTTTCCGCCTGCACCGGTAGCCGACCAAGAAATCCAGACTTCGCCGAGCCAAGACTCGGCGTCCCGGAAGAACCTTGAAATCAACGAATACGATGGACCACGCCCTGACCCAACCCGCTACTCACTCGTCCGCCGCCGGACTCGGGCTCCGGCTTTCGCTTGTCGCGATTTTCGGAGCAATCTGGACAGACTCATTCTTGGGGACGACGAACGTCTCTCATTGGCTGCTTGAGAACTACCTGGTTTTCCTCTTCATCGGGGTTCTGGCGGGCACCTTTCGCCGCTATCAGTTCAGCGCTGCCAGTTACCTCCTGATCTGCGTGTTTCTCTGCCTCCATGTGTACGGTGCCAAACACACCTATTCCGAGAATCCGTTCGGATTCTGGCTCCAGGACGCATTTGGCTTTTCCCGAAATCACTACGACCGGATCGTTCACTTTGGTTTCGGCCTTTTCCTGGCCTACCCGATGCGGGAGATGTTTCTCAAGTGGATGCGGCTTCCAAAACGAGTTGCCTCGTTCCTGCCGGTAGAAGTCACACTCTCGGTGAGTGCCTTCTACGAACTGATCGAATGGGCCGTGGCCGACCTCTTCCATAGTGAAGAGGGGTTGGCCTTCGTTGGCTCCCAAGGCGATGTCTGGGATGCACAGAAGGACATCTTCCTGGCCGTTTCTGGCGCCGTGATTGCCCTTGCCATTTTTGCAGTGTTGCGACGAACGCTCAGGCTGACTGACTAGGCCCTCCATCCTCGCCCCTCGCAACCGTCCCCTGGCCTAACCCTCTACTGTTATGAATCGGCTTATCCCAGCCATTCTCCTGGCATTGCTGTGTCCGTCTGTGACCGCTCAGCCCCAGGACTCTCCGAAAATCGGACTCGTCCTGAGCGGCGGCGGCGCCAAAGGACTGGCCCATGTGGGCGTACTCCGCGTCCTCGAATCAGAAGGAATTCAAGTGGACGTTATCGCCGGCACCAGCATGGGGGCCATTATCGGAGGCCTGTATGCCATGGGATATTCCGCTGACGATTTGACCGAAATGGTATCGGAAATCGACTGGGCGCCTCTGTTCACCGACGGAATCGACCGGAAGGATCTTCGCTTGGAGCAGCGGACCGCCAGAAATCCCATACTCCTCGCCGTGCCATCCAAAGACCTTCTGCCTCGTCTTCCCGGAGGCATCGTCCAGGGACAGGAGGCCATGACCCTTCTCAGCCGGCTATCCTGGGATTACCACGATGTCGTGGACCTGACCAAGCTGCCAATCCCATTTGTCGGCGTGGCCACGGATCTGCGAACCGGCAAGCCCAAGGGCATGAGCGACCAACCGTTGGCTGATGTGCTCAGAGCCAGCATGTCGCTTCCTACCATCTTTTCTCCTGCAAGAATGGGAGGTCAGCAGTACATCGATGGTGGTATGTCTCGGAATTTGCCAGCTACCGAAGCGCTGAATCTGGGCGCCGACATTCTGATAGGAGTTGACGTAGGCTTGCTTCCTGAGGACCGGCTCCTGGAGGACGCATCTCTCCTGGATGTAATGCAGCTACCCTGGTGGTACCAGGGCTACCGGTCCGACGTCGAGCAGCGAAATCTTATCGATGTACTCATATCGCCGGACGTTGCGGCGCTTCCTTCGCTGGACTTTGAGATGGCGGGCGAATTTATTCGACTCGGTGAGGAGGCTGCGCGGGCGGCCCTACCCGAACTGAGGACTTTGCTGGGCGACAGCTCGCAAGACGCCGTTGTGATGCCGCGCACGAACGCTCCCCGGAACGGGCCCAAGGAGGTACGCCGGATTGACATTAACGGTGTTGAGGGACGCGCCGAGCAGATGGTTCGCCAGCGACTTGGTCTGGATGTACCCGCTGTTTTGATCCCCAAGGACGTCGAAGGGGCCATTGCCCGCGTATACGGAACCGGTCTTTTCGAGACCGTGACCTACCGCATACTTCCGGACTCCGGCCTCGGAAATCGACTTAGCGTACAAGTGGTGCCGGCGGACAAACCGGACAGGATCGGTCTGGGGCTTCGTTATGACACCAGTTCCAACCTGCAGGCTCTTGTTTCGGTTACCCTCCGCAATCGAATCAGGTACGACTCCAGTACGGAGTTCCACGTGAGAGTCGGAAGGCAAGGACAGGCCGGCGGAAGCTTCACGAGCCGCCTGGGTAGAAAAAACCTGGGCCTGATCCGCGTAAGCGCTAGCTATTCGACGTCGCCACTCAGCCTCTTCCTCCCGAAACCCTTCGTCGAGGCCCGGGCTGGTAATACAGACCTTCCCGAGTACAAGGTTGGTCTAACCGTGGTGGGTGGAGAGATCTTGGGCGCACTCGTAGTCTCCGACGCCGTGATGCTGGGCATCAGCGCCGAGGCGGACCTGGTGAGGGTTCGCCGAGAGATGGGCTCTATTGCCGCATCCAGCCAACTCGCGACCGGCGAAGCACTGATCACCCCGGGCGCCGATCACGCCGTGGCCACCCTCGGAGCAGTGCTTCAGGTTGACTCGTTTGATCGCCGCTCATTTCCGTCGTCAGGCAGCCGGGTTCACGCGGATATTCGTGCTGGACTGGCGAGCGCCACGCAGATGCAATCGCAGGCGTCGAAGCCGGACTCACCCTGGTTCCGAACCGCGCGGCTTGAGGTAGAACAGTATGTGGCCATCAGCCCTCGGGTCTCGCTGTTCGGTCGTGGAATTGTCAGTCTTGGAGAAGGCGAGGCGCTTCCGATTAGCCGCCAGGCGTTCCTGGGTGGCGAATTCCCGAACTCTGTCCTGCCGGGCAGTTTCCTGCCGCTAGTGGGCATGCGCGATCAGGGAAGGTTCGGAAGAAAGGCATGGACCGGGCTGATGGGAGTGCAATGGCAACTTCCCGGCGAAACCTTCGCGCGCATTTTTGCCAACGTCGGGGACACCTACGATCAGGTGGTAGACAACGAAGAAAGCCATACCTCCCACGAACTGTTCAAGCTCCTGGACGAACCCCCGTTCTTTGGCTTCGCGGGCGAGCTTGGCATGCGGACCCCGATGGGGCCGATCCGCCTGATTCTTTCGTCTGATGCCCAGACCATGATCCCGAATTTTGGTCTGAGCCTCGGATACGCGCTCTGACGGCACCGTGGCAGAAACCCTATCGGCCGGACGTTATCTTGAGTCGGATGCTCCCATGACCGACCCCTTCGTCTCCATGTTTTCCCTCGCGGCGCCACCCAGTCAATCATGAGTTGGGACGGCAAGCAGCGCCAGATCGACGAACTTACGGTCCTGCGCGACCTGGCCATCGAGATCGGAAAAGCGCGCGACCTCGACGGGCTCATGCGTACGCTGGTTCGCCGCAGCATCACTGCGGTGGGTGGCCGCGAGGGAACGGTAACCCTCCTGAACCCGGGCGACCTGGTGGAGTCGGGGGGCAAGACACTGTTCAGGACCTCCGTCGACACGGCTTCGAACGCCAGTTACCGGCCCACAATCGGCCTCATCGCCTGGATCGCGGAATCCGGGAAAGCCTCCCGGTTTGTATCGGAATCGGATGCTTTTACGTCAGTATTGGCAGTTCCAATGATTTCGGAGGGCCAGACGATTGGCGTCCTTTCGGTCTTTGACAGCCTGGAGGGCGCATTCTCGGAGCGCGACCAGCACCTGCTCACCATTATTGGCGCCCAGTCAGCCAAGGTGCTCGAGGCCGCCAGATTAGCCGAGGACCGCGACCGAATCGTCGCGATGTTCGGACGCTATGCGGCGCAGTCCGTTGTCGAGCACCTTATTCGGGATGACCAGCCTCTGAAAGCCAAGAGGCTCTCGGCAACCATCCTCTTTGTGGACGTTCGGGGATTCTCCAGTCTGGCCGAATCGATCTCTCCGGAAGAGACGGTCGACTACCTCAACGGCTTGTTCGAGCAGATCATTCCCCCGGTTATTGAGCACGGGGGTATCGTCCACCAGCTCCTGGGCGATGGACTCATGGCGATCTTTGGCGCTCCTATCGAACTGCCGAATGACGCGCAGGCGGCCTTCGACGCGGCTCGGGCCATGCGAGACGCGGTGCGCATGGCCACCGGCTCTGGCCTTCTGCGTCCAACGCGGCTTGGCGTCGGCATTAATCGTGGGGACGTCGTGGCGGGTCTTGTCGGCACCGCAAACCGGTACGAATACAAGGTCACAGGGGACTCTGTGAACATAGCAGCGCGTCTGGAGCAGTTGAACAAAGAGCTGGGTACGGACATCCTCCTTTCCGCGTCCGTTATGGATCGGCTTGAGCAAGGGACCGCCAACTGCACAAGCGTGGGGCCGCAGGCGCTGCGCGGACGAGGCAAGGAAATAGTGTGCTACAAGGTGGAATGACCAGCCTTGTCCACGCACGCGGGCGATGGCACACCGCCGCTGAATCTCTACCGCGCCCGCCTCAAATCCAGGTCGTGGAAATCAAAACTGACATCGGTCGCATTCGAGACCCAGGACATTTCTATGGCCCCGGCGCCGCCGGCCGCCGGAGTCACAACAAACGTCACATAGGCGTCTGCCCGCAATTCCCGGTCATCCCATCGGGCAACGAAGGCGTCGCCGTCCCAGTGGACCAGGTCTCCGTTGAGTGAGGGCGAGTGTTCGAAGCGCATCCGGAGGCCCATGGACCCCTTTTCGACAAACACGCTCCCGTACCACGGGTCCTCGTACCTGCCGATATACACGTCATCGGCCCGCATCCGGACTGGATTCGAAGGCGGATCGGGCCAGGCGAAGGGATCGCCCCCCGCGGCGGCAAGATCGTTGGCCTCAAGCGTGGCGTACGCCGTCAGCCAGTCGTGCGGAGGTTGCGCGTCCATGAGAAGGTCCAGGGCGTGGTTCACGATGGCTCTGTGTGCACGCCCGGACTCCCCGTTTAACATGACCACGACGCCCAGCCGGCGCCCGGGAATCATGGCCAGCCTGGAGAAGTAGCCGGGCAAAACGCCGCCATGGGTGAGCATGAACTCGCCCCGGTAGCTCATGGCGTGAAAACCCAGGGCGTACCCTTGAAAATCGGTTGCCATTGGTGCCAGAAGCGGATCTGGCGTCCCGGGTTGAATGGGCGTCACGGGACTGCGCAACTCACGCGCCGTTTGAGCCCCAAAAAGCCGCACTCCCGACGGGGTGAGTCCCTCGTTCAGATGAGTAAGCATCCACTGGGCCATGTCCGTGGCACTGGAGTTGACACCACCGGCTGGATTGGTGTTGTCGCTCGCGAACGGGGCGATGGGTCGTACCACACCGTCTACGCGCGCATGCGGCCTAGCCACGTTTTGCCCTGCGCCCGCGGCCGAATGCAGGACATTCGAGTCCGTCATCCCGACGACGTCGAGGATTCTCTGTTCAACAAACTCCTCCCACGTCTTTCCGCTGAGCGTCTGGATAATCTCACCGGCCACGAGGTACAGCACGTTATCGTACGCGTACGTGCTTCTGAAGCTGGTCGAAAGAGGGACGTATTTGAGACGCTCCGCGATGGTCCGCCGCGACAATTCGGTGGGGGGCCACCAGAGGAGATCCCCTGCGTACGGCGCAAGACCGCTGCGATGCACCAGCAAGTCACGAACGGTTAATTCCGCGGATACGTAGGGATCGGACAGTCTGAACCACGGCAAATAGTCCACCACGGGCCGGTCCCACTCCAGCAGACCATCTTCGACCAGAAGGCCCAGGGCGGTAGCCGTGAATGCCTTGGAGTTGGAGGCGATGCCAAAGAGACTGTGTTCGTCGGCCTTGGCCGTGGTTTCCAGATCGAGGACGCCATAACCCTTGGCTACCAGGACTTTGCCGTTGGCAACAATGGCAACACCGGCCCCGGGAATCTCGAACTCGGCCAGAACCCGATCCACGTAGGCATCAAAATCGGCCGGGAGTTGCTGGGCGAACGCGCTCACCGGAATCAGGAGCGCAGCCAGAAGGAATAGCATGTTTCGTCGCATGGAGACCAGTCAGGAGTTAGGCCAAAAGGTAACAAACAAGAATCTGCATTATTCGTATGCTCCGGCGGACTCCCCAAAGTCCCTCGATGTTGACAGTCACTCGGCCCCTGCCGGCCCCAGACATCTCTAGAGAATGCGAGTGAGAATGCACGGAACCCGCGGCTCAATACCGAGCCCTGGCCCGTCTACGGTCCGTTTTGGGGGGAACACGACCTGCGTGAGCGTGGAATGGGGTGACGACGCCATTCTGGTCCTGGACGCCGGCTCAGGAATTCGGGCCCTGGGTGAGGAGCTGTGGGACGACGATCGGGAAATCATTCTGCTTCTGACGCACGTCCATTGGGACCACGTACAGGGATTCCCATTCTTCAAGCCGCTCTACCAGCCCGGTCGAAAGGTCTCGATTCTTCTTCCGGAGAGTGACTGGGTACACTGCCTGCGGCAGACGATGGACGGGACGTTCTATTTCCCGATGGATTTCGATAATCTCCCCTCCGACCGCCGGTTCATCTCCGAAGGGATTCCGGACTTTCTGGCTACACACGGATTGTCCATGGCCAGCATTCAGACCAATCACCCAGGACTGTGCTTCGGCTACCGGATTGAGCGAAACGGACAGTCTGTGGTGTTTATGCCGGACAACGAGATCGTGGCGCCCGTCGAACACACTTCCCTGGAGAAGTTTGCGGCCTTCAGCAGGGACGCGGACCTGCTGATTCACGATGGCCAATACACCGAGGCGGATCTTCCGGCCAAACAGGGCTGGGGTCACAGTACGCCCGGTATGGTCGCCCAATTGGCAAACCGCTCCGGCGCCCGGAAACTGACCCTGACCCATCACGATCCGAATCGAAGCGACGCTGAGGTCGAGAGAATCGCAGAGACGGCCAGCCAGTACCTCCTGGATCTCGGCAGCAAGGCTACATGTGCGGCCGCCGCAGAGGGAGACCAGTTCCAATTAGGCCCAGATTCCTGACGGGCCTGGCCCGTCAGCGGCTCAGGATTAGAGGACGCGTAACGGGCGATCCGTCGGTCCGGGTGAGCCTTACGAAATAGAGCCCGGTGGCCAGGTGTCTGAGATCCAGGTCCGCCCGCGCCAGGTTGCCAACCGCGTGGCTGGCCTGCACACGCCCCAGAACGTCCACCACGTCCAGGGACTGGAACGCGCCCGGCACCATGGTGACGGACACCGTTCCAACGGAAGGATTTGGAAAGATGGCCAGGCTTGAAGCACTGAGCGTTTCGGTGGCCACGCCCGACACCACGTCGAACCGGACGACGGCCTCGTTTGAGAAGAGCGTCTGGACGGCAGGCCCCTCTGAAACTACTTCGCCCGAAATCCAGATCTCGGCCGCGTTTCCGCCGATATCAACCTGTTGATTCAAGTCGATGGTCAGGATGACCTGGGTCGAAGAGCCGGTACCCGACACGAGGCCGCCCAGATCGGTTGTCGTGGATGTATCAAACACCTGATCGCCGGTGGGAACGAGCCCCCCAAGGGTCCCGGATCCTCGAACTCCGACCGCCCCGATAACACCCAATTCATTGCCTGCCTGCGTGAACAGACCGGCAAAGCCCGTTTCCGCGGCAGCTCCCGGCTGAAGCATGGATAGCTGAATGGCCCCGGCTGAAGCTTCCAGATCGACCGTAAGTACCACCACACCCAGGCTTCCGTAGTCAAACGACAGTCCGGTCGAGTCTGTGTTCGCCAGGCTCAGCCCGAAGACGGAGATCGAATCGGAGGGCGCCTCGTCCGGCCATGCGAACACGTCCAGATAACCCGCCACGGACAATTGGATCTCGTCCGTGCCTGAACCAAGATTCGGGATGGCCAATGAGGCTCTGAGCGTCAGCTCCGAGGCCTCGGAATCAACGGCCAGGCGCACAGCCGGGAGACGCCGAATTCTGTACACCAGGGAGTCCAGCCCTGCAAAGCCAGGATCAGGGTCGTAGGAAATCGCTCCCCCTGGCCCCACAACGGCTGTTCCATGCAAAGGGCCCGACAGCACTTCCACGAGAACCGAGTCTCCCGGTACAAGAATGTCGTTGGCCAGGAGACCGCCGGCCTGCGTGGCCTCGCGTCCTGCGACAACACTGATGGCGTCCGGTATGGCAACCGGTACCGTCTGGGCCATACCGGATGCAGGCACCAGAAACAATGTCGCAATTGCAATAACGGCTTTATGCATGGAGTGACGGGCTCTTGTGATTTGCGCGACGGGCGTCACTGCTATCAACGGTTTCCGGAGACGTTCCCGGCTCGGCGCCGGGTATATTTGAGAATGCAGCAACCAACGGTAATTGTGGGCGGCGGTTTGGCGGGCGTCTGCGCAGCGCTGGCGCTTTCGAGGGAAGCCCCTCTCCTGCTGGCCGACATCCCGACCGCAGAAGGAGCATCCCGCAACGCGGTGGCGGGTCTGGCTCATCCGGTTATGTCTATCCGGGCAAGCGTGGTTTGGAAAGGTGCAGAGGCCCTGGATTCCCTGGATCGTCTGGCTTTGGCGATTGGCGCCGCTCCTCTCCAGACGGGCGTGATCAGGCCAGCCAAGTCCTGGGATCAGGTAGATGCCTTTCGAACGCGCGTTGAGAAGAGTCCTGAACTCGCCCGTTTCCATACTCCCGCGGCATCCTCGAGTGCCTGGCCGTGGCTTCGCTCGCCGATGGGAACGCTGGAAATGTTGCGTGGCGGCTCCTACGACATTCCAAACCTGCTGGACCTGGCCCTGACCGAGCTTCAGGACCGGGGCGCCTCGATTCGGGCGGACTGGAAACTCGCGGGCTGGAAAGAGGAGCCCGACGGGGTCCAGGCCACGTTCGATGCTCCGGACGGACGACACGTGGTGCGATGCGGCCTGCTGGTTCTGGCCATGGGCGCCGGGATCACCCAATTCCCGGAGACGTCCAGCCTTCGACTTCATCCAATCAAGGGCCAGTTGATTCGGGTCCGTGCCGAAACCCCGGCCGGACTGCTACCGGTATCCGGACTCGGGTATGTGGTCCAAAGCGGCCGTGACGTGGTGATCGGAAGCACCTACGAACATAGTTTCCAGCACGCTGCACCCGTGCCGGAAGACGCAGTCGCACTGCTAGACAGGGCAGTTGACCATTTGCCTTGGCTCCGCGGCGCCGAGGTCCTGGAGCACCGCGCGGGTGTTCGGGTCACCGTTCCGGGCACGCGCCTTCCGATGGTGGGTCCGCTGCCCGGCCACACAAAGACGTGGATAATCTCCGGCCTCGGTTCGAGGGGTTTGCTCATGGCCCCGTGGATCGCAGAATCGCTGGCCGGCTGGTTTTCGGACCCTTCCAGCGCCCCGCGCGAGCTCGCGATCAAGCTGGACGCGCGATAACGGTTCGCCTCTGGCGAGATCGCGGTGAAGAAAGCGGTTCCAGCCCGGCCCGACTGGCCGAAACCATGCACGCCGCCCTACCTCCGCGTATTTTTGTTTTGTGGGACCTTTCCACATCTCTTTCATCCGAATTATCTGACCGAGGCGCGCCATGGCGGAAGCCACGACCAAAATCGCTGATATCCTTGGCGACGAGGCCAGCTACCTGCTGGACCACAAATCCACGACCATCCCCAAGGAGAATCTCCATCTCCCCGGCGGTGATTTCGTGGATCGCATCTTTTCGCAAACGGATCGCAATATCCAGACGCTCCGCTCCATCGGCACCCTTCTTGGGCATGGCCGCCTGGCGAATACCGGATACGTGTCGATCCTGCCGGTAGACCAGGGTATCGAGCACTCGGCCGGCGCCTCGTTCGCCAAGAACCCGATGTACTTCGATCCGGAGAACATCGTCAAACTGGCCATCGAAGGCGGATGCAACGCGGTTGCCTCCACCTACGGCGTCCTGGGGTCTATCGCGCGTAAGTACGCACACAAGATTCCGCTCATCATGAAGTTCAATCACAACGAACTTCTGACGTACCCGAACACGTTCGAGCAGATTCAATTCGCCCGCATGGAAGAAGCCTGGAACATGGGCTGCGTGGCCGTGGGCGCGACGATCTACTTCGGTTCGGAAGACTCCAACCGTCAGCTTCAGGAAGTCTCCGAGGCCTTCGCTATCGCCCACGAAATGGGTATGGCGACGATCCTCTGGTGCTACATGCGGAATTCCGGCTTCAAGGTTGATGGTGTCAACCACGAAGGCAGCGCGGACCTGACCGGTCAGGCTGATCATATCGGTGCGACCATCGAGGCCGATATCATCAAGCAGAAGCAGCCAGAATCCAACGGTGGATACAAGGCGCTGAACTCGGGCAACTCCAGCTACGGCAAGCTCGACGAGCGGATTTACACCGAACTCGCGACCGATCACCCCATTGATCTCACCCGCTACCAGGTGGCCAACGGCTACATGGGACGCATCGGAACGATCAACTCGGGCGGCGCTTCAGGCTCGAACGACTTCCAGCAGGCCATCAAGACCGCGGTTATCAACAAGCGCGCGGGCGGAATGGGCCTGATCTCTGGTCGCAAGGCGTTCCAGCGTCCGATGGCAGAAGGAGTCCAGATTCTGAACGCCATTCAGGATGTCTACCTGAACGACGAGATCACGATCGCATAAGCTCAGTCTGGAGACATCACGACTTTGGACCCAGGAGGCCCGGCTGCCATTTCGGCGGTCGGGCCTTTTGTTTTGGTCCGTGTTTTAGAGGAGTTCTGCGCGTCCCGGGGCGAACGTCGTGATGAGCGTGCCCCCGTCCGGAGACGTCGCGCCATGCTCCACGTCTGACGGCACAAAGAAATGATCGCCGGGCTTCAAGGTCATCTCGTCATCCCCGATCGTGACCACCCAGGTGCCCGAGACCACATAGGAAGCCTGCGTCTGCGGGTGGTGGTGGCGCGAACCGACCGCCCCAGCAGCAAAGGAAACGCGTACAAGGGTCAGCGTGTCGTCGTGCGCGATGACTGTGCGTGTAATGTTGGTGCCCATCGGGTTTGCTTCCTGTAGGAGGTTGTGTGTCATTCCAAAGGTAAGCCGACAGAGCCCTTGCGTAACAAATTCCTCCGGGCCAGGCACGCTAAATAGTCACCGCGCACGCCGGCCGTGAAACCAGAGGAAGATCAAACGTATACTGCCTCGCCAGTAGGACCCTGCCCAGCGAATCACATTCTGATGCCCCAAGACGCACCGAAAGACGCTCCCGAAAACCAGGACGAAAACCCTGTCCCAGCACCCGAGGCCATCGCCGCGAGCGCCAAGGCCGAAGCGCAAGAGCCGGAAACGGACCCCGTGGAGCCCCCCGAAGACCCTGCGCCCGTAGATCCAGCCTCCGACGGCGCGGCGACCGGTGAGACCAGGCAGGTCGAGATGTCCGTCCCTTCGCCGGCAGCTCCGAGCCTGTTGGACCAGTTCACGGCGCACTACCCAAAGTGGGCGCGAGATTTCGCCAGGCGCTACCTGACCAAGACGATCAACCAGTTCATTCTGTACGGGAACGTGCGGGACCTGGTGCCCACCGGTGACGCGGATGAGCCGTATGGCTCGCTGCGCGACTTCATGGTGGACGACCTGTTTGCCTCGCGCGACGTCGTGCTGTTCTACGACCGCTCCAGCGGAATACATTTTGCGGACAAGGCCTCCCAAAGGGACTTCAACCAGGCGCTGAGCGGATACGACACGATTTTCGGAACGGACTTCGCCAAAAAACTGCCCAAAGACCCGGTTAGGGTGATGGCGGTGCTGGAGAACTACTTCCGGATCCGCCTGGCCGAGGGCAAACGCATAGCCTGTGTGTTTGACTACGCGGAGACCCTGGTGCCGATGGCCGAGGCGTCTCAGTACTCATCGGATGACCGCAACGTGCTGGTTTTCTTTCAGAAATGGTCCCATGATCCGCTTTTCCTGGAGCGTGACTTTACGCTGATCATGGTGACGGGCAATCTGTCCGAACTCAATCAGCAAATCGTTCAGAGTCCGTACACATCGGAAATCAAGCTTCCCATGCCCGACGAGGCTGCGCGGAAGCATTTCGTGGACTATTTCCTGACGGACCGCGAAGACGACTACCGGACTCATTCGGAGGTCCCCCCTTCCGGCCTGGCCGCCAACACGGCAGGGCTCGGGTATATCCAGATGCGGACCATTCTGGCCGACGTCCTGGAGAACCGGACGGAACTCACCTACGAGGTCCTCTCCGCCCGCAAGAAGGAGTTCATCGAGGCCGAGGCGCACGGGATGCTGGAGTTCGTGGAAACGGACTGGAATCTCGACATGGTCGCCGGTCACAAGGAGGCCAAGGGGCATCTCAGGCAGGCCGCCAAGGCGCTCAAGGCCGGCCACTCCGACGTGCTCCCCATGGGGTATCTGGTGTCCGGCCCAGTGGGTACGGGCAAGACCTTCTCGATTACCTGTTTCGCCGGCGAGATAGGGATCCCTATGGTCATGCTCAAGAACTTCCGTTCCCAATGGCAGGGCCAGACGGAAGGAAACCTGGAGCGAATCCTAGGGCTTCTGGAGGCCATGACGCCGGTGGCGGTGATGATCGACGAAGCCGATGCAGCGCTTGGCGATCGAGACTCCAGTGGAGACTCAGGCGTCTCAAAGCGTGTTTTTGGTCAGATTGCTGCATTTATGAGCAATCCCAAACACCGCGGCAGAATCATATTCTTCCTGGTTACCGCGCGTCCGGATCTCATGCCTGTTGACCTCAAGCGCCAGGGTCGTGCCGAGGAGCATATCGCTTTGTTCTACCCCTCAGACCGCGGGGAGCGTGAGGAACTGCTGCGCGTCATGATGCGCCGAACCAAGGTCAACCTGCCCATGGAGGACATTCCGGAGGCCCTGCTCAACGGAGCCCGCACCTTTAGCGGCGCGGATATGGAGGCGCTGTTGACCCGCGCCAAATTCAGGGCCGTTGCCTCGGAGTCAGAGGATGGCGTCACCGGTGAGATCCTGGGGGCAGTCGTAGACGACTTCATGCCCCCTACCTATCCTTTGCAAGTCGAACTTCAGACACTAAACGCCGTCATGGAGTGTACCTCACAGGCCCTGTTGCCTGAGAAGTACCGGTCGATGGACAGGGAAACCATTGTCAGACGCATCGAAGAACTGAAGCGGCTGACCTAGCCTTGGCCCAGGCCTGGCGGCAAGAGCGCCTGGCGCTCACTTTTTGCGCTTGGCCTTCTCTTCCGCGTTCAGAAGCGCCTCGTACTTGTCGTAACTGATCAGGACGGCGTAAGGCTCATTGTTCTTCTGGATGAGGATGCCCCTGTTGATCTTCTTTGCATGGTCCACCAACTCGGATGTGTTGGAGCGAAGCTCTGTGATGGTGGCCACAGCCTCGATACCCCTTGTACTATACATGCTCTATTTCCGGTTGGACTGGTGAAACAACTGCCTGTATTGGCGACGCTTGATGAGTATACATTTCTGCGTTAATACCGGGCAAGCGCCATCCTCGCAGTTGGTTGCTAGATTGCCGGTCAGCCCCAGTACGATGTATGCGTCTCTGTAGAGTCATAGGAACCACGGTTGCCAGCCGGAAAGACGAGTCTTTTCGGACTAGCAAACTGCTCGTGGTCCAGCCCATCAGGTTGGATGGCTCGGCGGCCGAGGAGCGTGACATGCTTGCGCTGGATCCGGGCTTCGGGGCGGGCGATGGAGACGTTGTGCTGGTGGCAACGGAGGGTTCTGCGGCCAGGCACGTCACAGGCCAGGCAGAGATACCTGCCAACGTAGTGGTGCTGGGGGTCGTGGACGAATGGTCCGTGGAGGAATAGTCCGGGCAGGTTGTTGTAGGAGCACCGTCGACTCAGTAGATTTTTGCTCGCTCCGCTACTCCGGCGCGCCTTCGCCCGGCCACCCACTATTTCCAAGGCTATGAGGCTTTCTACCTCCCCCCGCATGGCGTTCCTGCTGTGCACGCTCGCGCTCTCCTGGGCTGCGATTCCCATTCTTGCCGACGCCCAAATCGCTCCGGCTACCCGGACAGTGGCCATCACAGGCGCAACGGTTATTCCCAGCCCCGGTGTGGTGCTGGAGAACGCCACCGTCATTATTCGGGACGGCCTCATCACCGACGTAGGTGTTGGCGTGGCCCTTCCGTACGACGCGCGGGTCATCAAGGCGGACTCGATGTTCGTCTACGCCGGGTTCATTGATCCGCTCTCCCATGTGGGCCAGGAGGCGCCCAGGCAACCGCAGGGCGGCGGCTTCGGCGGTGGTGGTGGCGGTGGACAAGAACCGGTCGCCGACCGAGGCAACCCGCCGTTTGACAGGGCAGGCCTGGAGCCGTATCGCCACGTTCGCGATCTCCTGGATCCTGAACACGACTCCGTTTCCGGTCTCCGCGATGCCGGGTTCACCGCGGCACACGCCGTCCCTCGGGGCCGCATGCTTCCAGGTAGCGGCGCCATCGTACTTTTGCATGGCTCCACGGCCGATGCGATGGTCCTGTCTTCGGACGTGTCTTTCTTCGCTCAATTCCAGGCGGCCCGGGGAATGTATCCGGGCACACCGATGGCCATGACGGCCAAAATGAGGCAACTGTACCGCGAAGCGGATCGCCGCCACGGGCTCACCGCACTCTACGAGGACGATCCTTCGGGAATGAGTCGCCCGCCCGTGGATCCTGTCCACGCGGCCTTCTTCCCGGTAATTGAAGGCGATAAGGTCATCTTCTTCCACGTCGCCGATGCCCTTGAGGCCCACCGCGCCATCAAACTCCGCGAAGACCTGGGTTTCCGCCTTGTCCTCACGGGCCTTTCGCAGGGCTACGACCTCGCCGAGAAACTCGCCAAAAGTGGCGTCCCGCTTGCCGTCACAACAAACTTTCCGGACAAACCGGGTTGGATGGCGTCATTGAAGAGGGACTCGCTGCAAACCCTCATTGACGACTACGATCCGGATACCCGCACGGCCACGTGGCGAGATACCGAAGCGGAAATCAGGAGCCTCGAAGCCCGTCAGGCGCTGGCACGCGAGGACTACGTGACCAACGCGGCCCAGATGTCTGCGGCAGGTGCCACGTTTGCATTCACGTCCATCGACACCCGTCCAGACAAGATCATCTCGAACATCCGGGAAATGCTGGCCGCCGGCCTGGACACGACCGTTGCCCTGGCCGCGCTAACAACGAATGCGGCGGACCTCATTGGCGCATCCCGCGCCATGGGCTCCATTGAAACGGGCAAACTGGGGAATCTTGTTCTGGTGTCCGGCCCTCTATTCGATGAGGGCAGCGAGATCAAACATGTCCTGATCGAAGGCACCGTGTACGACATCGAGGCCGGTTCAGGTGAGGGGCGCTCCGGCAGCGGCGGCGGGCGAGGCGGTAATGCGGACGGAGGGGACGGCGACAGCCTTGTCGGCATGTGGTCTCTGCTTGCAGAAACGCCGGACGGAGGAATCCCGGGCAGACTCGAAATCACGGAAGGATCAAGCGGCCTCCGCGGCTGGCTTACCTACGAAGGGGTGTCGACTGCCATTCCCATTGATTCGATCACACAGGACGGAAGAGATGTCTCTTTCTCCTTCCAGTCACCGGACGGATTCATAGCCGTGAAGGTGCGCCGCGACAGGGATGGCATGTCGGGCTTCGCCACGTTGGACGGAGGCGAAGCCATGCCGGTAACTCTGGAACGCAGCAATCCTGATTGAGGACACCCATGAACACACTACGCAAATACCTGGTGCTGGGCTGCGCCCTGATAGCGACGGCCGCGCCCGCACTTGCCCAGGACGTCCTGATCCAGGGTGGTACCGTGCTCACGATCACCAACGGCACCCTGCCTGGCGCAGATGTGCTCGTTCAGAACGGCCGCATCACGCGTATCGGAACGGGCATCACCGCGCCTGACGGAGTCGAGGTCGTGGATGCCACGGGCAAATTTGTCATGCCCGGCATCATCGATGCACATTCGCACATCGCCCTGTCCTCCGTGAACGAGGGTACGTCGCCGGTGACCGCTGAAGTCACCATGGAAGATGTGGTCGATCCCTACGATATTTCGATATACCGGGCGCTGGCGGGAGGAGTGACCTCCGCCCACTTGATGCACGGATCGGCAAACGTGATCGGCGGCCAAAACGAGACCATCAAGCTCCGGTACGGCAACACAGACCCGGATGCCCTTCGATTTCAGGGTGCGCCGCGGACCATCAAGTTCGCACTGGGCGAGAATCCGACGCGTTCCCATGGTCTGCGTGGCGCCAACGGAGGCGGGCGACCGGCGCTGCGTCCTTCTAGCAGAATGGGAGTCGAAGCCGTCCTGCTGGAGACGTTCGAGGCCGGAAAGCGGTATATGGAGGCGCAGGATGACTTCCGTGCGGCGCGTCGTACCAATCCGCGGGCAGTCGGACCTGCCTATGACCAGCGCCTGGAGGTGATGGCGGACATTATCAGGGGCGACGTCCTGGTGCATTGTCACAGCTACCGCGCCGACGAGATCCTGATGCTCATGCGGGTCCTCAAGCGCTACGGCGTGACCAAGGTGACCTTCCAGCATGCCAACGAGGCCTTCAAGGTGGCGCCCGAGTTGGCTGCCTTTGGCGCCGGCGCGTCGGTATTCTCCGATTGGTGGTCCTACAAATTCGAGGTCTATTACTCCACGGCCTACAACGCGGCCATCCTGACCCGAAACGGGGTTACGACCTCGGTGAACTCGGACTCGGGTGAGCTGATTCGGCATCTCTACCATGAGGCTGCCAAGGCTCAGAGGTATGGTGGCCTGACAGACGACGAGGCGCTGGCGCTCATCACCATCAACCCCGCTACCCAGCTTGGCATCAATAACCGAGTAGGATCTCTGGAAGTCGGCAAGGACGCGGATCTGGCCATCTTCGATGCCCACCCGCTTTCTGTCTACGCCGTGCCTGTGCTCACATTTGTGGATGGCAAACGGGCCTTTGATCGCGATGCGGATCCCGACGACATGCGGTTGGAGATCAACGTGACTACAAATCCGTCTTCCGAGTCGCTCTTCGAGGAGCAGGAGACCACAATTCACCACCGATAGCTGGACCTTCTACCATGCAACTTCTTCTAGGATTTATGCTTGTGGTGGCGCTCCAGGTGCAGCCACAGGATGTGCCCAAAGCCAAGCAGGGCACCTACGCAATTACGAACGCCCGCATCGAAACAGTTACAGACGGCGTCATCGAGAACGGCACCATCGTCATCCAGATGGACCGCATCATCGCCATCGGAGCCAACGTCACCATTCCGCAAGGTGCTGAAATTATCGATGCGGCCGGGCGCTCGGTCTATCCTGGCATGATCGACGGGGGGACCACGCTGGGCCTCACCGAAATCGGGTCGGTTGCCGAGACCAACGACAGTCAGGAACTCGGAGATATCACGCCGCAGATGGAGTCTCTCACGGCCATAAATCCGAATGCCGTCGCCATTCCGGTGACCCGCGTCAGCGGCGTGACGACCGTTGTTTCCGAGCCCAGCGGGGGCATCCTTCCGGGCGTGGCCTCTGTCATCAACCTGGTCGGCTATACCCCCGAACAAATGAGTACCGGGGCACGGCTTCAGGTTCTGAGTTGGCCTTCCGGCCGCGGTGGACGCTTCGACAGGCGTCCGGCTGCCGAAATCGAAAAGGCCAAGGCCAAAGCGCTTGCCGATCTGAACAAGATTTTTGACGATGCGGAACTGTACGCGAGGATCGATTCTGCCTGGAGCGCGGGAGGCGGTGACCGCGCGCCGGCGTTCGCCCCGGAAATGGCCGCGTTGATGCCGGTGGTTCGAGGCGAAATGACACTCATGGTTCGAGCAGACCGCGCCACGGACATTGAAGCGGCCGTCGAGTGGATTGGCGAACGCGGCTACAAGGCCGTCCTGAGTGGCGCCTCGGAGGGCTGGCGCGTGGCCGACAAGATTGCGGCCGCAGGCATTCCTGTCATTGTGGGCCCTGTTCTGGCCACACCAACGCGTCCCAACGACCGCTATGACAAGGGGTATGCCAACGCCGGCCTCCTCCACGCAGCCGGCGTGAGCGTCTCGATTCGATCCGGGGAGTCGGAGAATGTCAGAAACCTTCCATTCAGCGCGGGTTTCGCGGCTGCATACGGGATGGGCCGTGAAGAAGCGCTGAGAGCGGTAACCATAAACGCGGCGCGGGCGCTGGGAATCGCTGACGACTACGGTTCGCTGGAAGTCGGCAAGAAGGCCAACTTCCTGGTTTCCAATGGCGATCCCTTTGAGCCGTCCACCGACATCACAGAGGTGTTTATCGATGGATTCAGGGTGCCCATTGACAGCCGCCACATCCAACTCTACAAGGAATTCCTGAACCGGGATTCGGGACGCCTGCAGCCGGTAGAAATCGCCCCGCCTGTGCGCAACTAGCGTAGTGCGCCGTAGTTGAGGGAGCTTGTTTGGGCCTGTTCTCTCAAGCAGACGTGAGGACATCGCCCCAGCCTGAAGGTGGACATAAGCGGACGCTCGATGCGCCGGAGTGGAATAAGGGATCCCAAGTCCACCAAATCCCCCGAATTGACCGCACGGAAGTGGAACACCGGCGGCAATTCCACTTTCGCACCCCTGTTGCGGGGTCACGGAAGTAGAATTGGGAGAACGTATTCTACTTAGGCCAACGCTTAAGCGCCAAACAGAACGGCGCACTACACTGCCCGGCTTGGATTGGGGACGTCCCGACCGGCCGGGCCGAGACCTACCCCCGCTCCTTCGCCTTGGCCTCGTCCCAGTAACGGTCCATTTCTTCCAGGTCAGCGTCCGCCATATTGCGGTCCTGCTCCCGCATCCGCGCCTCAATGTGTTGGAAGCGGGCGGCAAACTTGGCGTTGGTTCGCCTGAGCGCGTTTTCGGCATTCAGTCCCTTGAAGCGCGCATAGTTCACGAGCGCGAAGAACACGTCCCCGAGTTCGTCTTCGAGCCGGTCTATATTCGGGCTGGCGCCGGTGGCGGCGTCTGCCAACTCCCCAAATTCCCCGATTTCCTCGGCCACCTTCTCCCAGGCTCCTGAAGCTTCGGGGAAGTCAAAACCGACGCCCGCCGCCTTCTCCTGGATGCGGTGGGCCCGCAGCAGACCCGGAAGTTGGCTCGGCACGCCATCAAGAACGGAGGTGCGGCCCCCTTCCTTCATCTTGATCTGCTCCCAGTTCGTCAACACGTCCGAGACGCCGTCCACCACCGTGTCTCCAAAGACGTGGGGATGCCGGACAACCAGCTTCTCGGTCTCGGAGTCTATGACGTCCTTCATGGTGAACCGGCCGTCCTCTTCCGCCATGACGCTGTGGAACACCACGTGCAGCAACAGGTCGCCGAGTTCCTTCTGCAACTCCTGCCAGTCCCCTTTGTCGATGGCATCCACCGTCTCGTACGCCTCCTCTATCAGGAGATGTCGGACAGACTCATGCGTCTGCTCACGATCCCAGGGACAATCCCGCCGTAGCTGGCGCACGATGGCAACAAAATCCGCGTAGGCCTCTACGGCATGGGCCTGTTCGGTGAAGGACGGATCGAAAATCTTTTCTGCCATTGGTAAGCCGGATTCGGAGAGCGAATTGAAGGGCGAGTGTGCTTCAGTGATCCTCGAAAGTTGTCCACAATGGCCCCGGGATGACATTCGAGTGTCACGGGCCCCACGTATTATTTGGGCTCACCGACCCACTGCGTCGTTGCATTCCGGAAGCCATTGGCTCTAGGGTTGAGCGGCTGGTCGCAGGGGGCGACATCATTACATCTCCTGGAGATATATATCGCCAGGGGTTCATGTAAACAGCTGCTTCAGCTAAACACAGGAGGTGTAATCAATGGCACGAGGAATTAACAAGGTCGTTCTGGTTGGCAATCTGGGGCAAGACCCTGAACTCCGCTATACAGGTAGCGGAACCGCGGTCTGCAACTTGAGAATCGCCACAACCGAGTCCTACAAGGACGCCAACGGGGACTGGATCGAGAAGACGGAATGGCACAGCGTAGTCGCTTGGAGCCGATTGGCCGAAATCTGCAACGAGTATCTCCGTAAGGGATCTCAGGTCTATTTCGAGGGCTCGCTCCAGTCCCGCTCCTACCAGGACCGGGACGGAAACACGCGCTACACCACGGAAATCAAGGCCAAAGAGATGCTGATGCTCGGCGGACGAGACGAGGCCAGCTTCACGGCTGGCGAGTCAAAACTCCGCAGTGCCACGGGTAGTTCTCAGGAAAGTGGATCGTCCAAGGCTCCAAACGGAGGGTCGGCCGCCTTGGCCGCCGCGTCCAGCCCGGGAAACGGTGTTTCGGGTGCGACAGCCCCGGCCGGAGATGACTACGCGTTTGAACCTGACGATGAGCTTCCCTTCTAGGTCGTAGAGGCGGGCTCAGCATTCTGCAGGATTCGGGCCGTCCCACCAGAGTGTCTCACTTCCGAGTGAAGATGTTCGAGCGGGGCGGCCTATCTTGCGTTTTTCCACTCAAAAAGCATCGGAAGTATGGCGACTGCGTCGCGCGGCCAGTGGAGCGGCCGCATGGGATTCATTTTTGCTGCCGCAGGATCAGCAATCGGTCTCGGCAATATTTGGCGATTCCCGTACAGCGCAGGTGAGAACGGAGGCGGGGCCTTTGTGCTCATCTACCTGATCTTCGTCTTCGCCATCGGAATCCCGGTCGTATTGGCCGAACTGTCGATTGGCCGCCATTCCCAAAAGAACCCAGTTGGAGCCTTCAAGGCCCTCGTCCCCAACTCTCTCTGGCCCTGGGTCGGCGGCCTGGGGGTGCTTACCGGGTTTGGAATCCTTGCCTTCTATGGCGTAATCGCCGGCTGGACTTTGTCGTACCTCTGGGGCGCGGTCACAGGCGTTTACGGCGGAGTCATGACGGCCGAGCAAAGCGGCGCACTCTTCACCGAGCTTATTGGCAACCCGGGTAAGGCCATTTTCCTGACGGGTGCATTTATGCTGCTCACCGTCCTGGTGGTTCGTGGCGGGGTGTCCAAGGGCATTGAGCGTGTGACCAAGGTTTTGATGCCCCTCCTTCTGATCATCCTGATCATCCTGGCCATCCGGTCTGTCACGCTGCCCGGAGGGATGGAAGGCCTGGTGTACCTCTTCAAACCAGACTTCTCGAAGATCACCGTTGTCGTGATCATGAGTGCCCTGGGCCAGGCGCTATTCAGCCTCTCCCTTGGCATGGGAGCCATGATCACGTACGGGTCCTACTTCCCGGACAGTGAAAACCTGTTCAGCGCGGGTATTACCGTAGCCCTCTTCGATACCGCCATTGCGCTTCTGGCCGGCCTGATCATCTTCCCCGCCCTTTTCTCCGCCGGCGTCGAGCCGGGTGCCGGTCCGGGGCTCGTGTTTGTGGTTCTGCCGTCCATTTTCGGGAGCCTTCCCGCGGGCCAGTTCTTCGCAATCGCGTTTTACGCCCTGCTGGCCATTGCAGCGCTGACGTCCACCATCTCCTTGCTAGAGGTCACGGTCTCCTACTTCGTGGACGAGAAGGGCTGGTCTCGGAACAAGGCCGCCTGGATCCTTGGAGGAGGGTGTTTCGTGTTTGCAGTGCCTTCCGCTCTTTCAAACGGCGCCGTTCCGATGTTCACAGACTTCCTTGGGACGGGTATGGACTTCCTCTCGCTCAACAACATTCTCTGGGGTAACTACTCGCTTTCAATCGGCGCGATTTCCCTCTGTGTTTTTGTTGGCTGGAAATGGGGAGTGCCCAACGCCGTCAAGTCTCTGGAGGTATCTGGACACAAGATGCCCGCCGCACCGCTGTTCGGGTTTCTGGTTCGCTACGTCTGTCCTGCTGCTGTCGGAGCTGTCCTGATCTACGTCATCGTTACCGGAAATTACTTCTAGGCTTGACAGACATCGTTCGATAGTGGCGGCCACTTGTCCCGTTAACCGTGGATCCCGAGCCTAACTGGGCCCATACCGTCAGTTTGATCCTGCAAGAGGTGCCGTTGGAATTGGCGTCTCTGGTGTGGCCCATTGCCATTTTTATGGCACTGCTGATGCTGTCTGCGTTTTTCTCGGGTGCGGAGGTTGCTCTGTTCTCGCTGGACGCTTCACAGCGGGAGGAGATGGCCAACGAGGCAGACGCGGCAAGCCGGCGTGTCACCAAGCTGCTCGAGCGTCCAGGCGCGCTTCTGATCACGATTCTGATCCTCAACACGGTCGTGAACGTTGGGGCAGCCATCCTGGCGGCAGTCGTAACAAGCGATCTGGCAGTGACATTTGCGTGGAACCCAGCCCTCACCGTCTTCCTGGAGGTAATTGCCCTCACCTTCATCTTGCTGGTCGTGAGCGAAATATCACCCAAGCTTCTGGCGTCCAACCACGCGCGGGCGTTCAGCAGAGGCGTTTCGCGTCCTCTTCTTTTGGTCCACCGCCTGCTGCGGCCAATTTCGCGCTGGACGGCACAGCGGATGCTCATCTTCAACAGCAAGATCCAGACAACCGGATCGCGTCTCTCGGCTGACGACGTAAAGACTATGGCCGAGATTGGGGAGGCACATGGCTCGCTGCAGGTGGCTGAGCGTGAAATCATCCACTCCATTGTGGAGTTTGGCGAGACGACGGCCAGGGAGATCATGGTGACTAGGCTGGATATCGTTGCCCTTTCGACCGACGCGAGCCTCAGCGACGCTATCCAGACCATTCGGCACAGTGGCCACAGTCGCATACCCGTCTTTGCTGGCCACCTGGACAATATCCTGGGCATCGTATACGCCAAGGACATCCTTCCTTTCTTGCTCGTCCCGGAACCTCCGGAGACAATGGACTGGTCCAAGCTCGCCAGGCCGCCCATGTTTGTCCCCCTGAGGAAGAAACTGGACGATCTGCTCTCCGATTTTCAGTCCCGCAAGACCCACCTCGCCCTGGTGGTGGACGAGTATGGCGGCACGGCCGGGCTGGTTACACTGGAAGACATCCTTGAAGAGATTGTTGGCGAAATACAGGACGAGCACGACGAAATCGAAAACGCGTTGTGCGTCGAACTGGAGGACGGAACGTTCCGTGTCGAGGGTCGCATTGATCTGGACGACCTGAACAAGGTCGCGGGGTTGGACCTGGATACTGACAGTTTTGACTTCGAAACACTCGCCGGTCTTGTTTTCAGCGTTGCCGGGGCCATCCCGGAGAAGGAGGACCTGATCGAGTTCGAAAACTTGCGCATGCGGGTTGAATCAGTCGAAAACAACCGGATCGGTCAGATCATCCTTTCCATCGAGCCAGAAGACTCGGATGCAAATCAAGAAGACCGGGCAGACCAGGCATGAACCAGAAACCTGCACTCCGTCGGTAGATACAAGCTATCCCTCCTCCCCTCTGCTGCACGTAATCGAACGGAATCCTAAGAGACTCCATGGCTGAAGACCTTAGAGAATACTGCGGAATATTTGGCGCCTTCAACGCGCGTAATGCGTCGCAGCTGACCTACCTGGGGCTTCACGCTCTCCAGCACAGAGGACAAGAAAGCGCAGGAATTGTCACGTCTACCTTCGACGAGCAAAAAGGTCGGCCCGTGATGCCCACATTTAAAGGCGACGGACTCGTTCTGGATGTCTTTAGCGATCCGGGGATCTTCGAGACCAAGTTATTGGGGACCTCTGCGATAGGTCACAATCGCTACTCGACCGCGGGAGCGGCCGGTAATGCGTCCAACATCCAGCCGTTTGTGGTGCACTATCGCGGCGGTAACCTGGCGATTGGCCACAATGGCAACCTCTCCAACGCACGCGAACTGCGGAACACGTTTTCGGAAAGGGGAACGCTGTTTCAGACGACCAGCGATACGGAGCTGATCCTGCACCTGATCGCTCAGAGCCCCCGAAGAAAGCAGGTGGATCGCATCATGGATGCCCTGACCCAAGTGGAAGGGGCGTTTTCGTTGGTCATCATGACCGATGAGCAATTGATTGCCGTTCGGGATCCCAATGGGTTCAGGCCTCTTGCACTCGGTAAGCTGTCAGGCGGTGGCCCCAATGGCGCAGAGTCCTGGTTCGTGGCCAGCGAGACCTGTGCTTTTGACCTGATAGGTGCCGAGTATGTCCGGGATATCGAGCCCGGAGAGGTCCTGGTAATCGATCAGCCGGGCGTCGACCGAGGCAAGTTCAGCAACTTCCACCTTGCCCAGAATCATGGCGTCAGCCAGTGCGTCTTCGAATACGTCTATTTCTCCCGGCCGGACTCAAAAATATTCGGCGAGAACGTGGACAAGGTCAGGCGCAAAATGGGCAAGCAGCTCGCGCATGACGCCCCTATCCCGGTAGACCCTAAAGGCGAGAAGCCCATTGTCATATCCGTGCCGGACTCATCCAACACGGCTACGCTCGGTTACGTGACGGAATGCCGCAAGCTTGGGTACAAAGCTCGATATGAAATCGGGCTGATCCGCAATCATTATGTGGGACGGACATTTATCTCGCCCGGCCAAGGCCGCCGGGAGACCAAGGTCCGGAGCAAGTTCAATACAGTCGAAGGGGTACTGAAGGACCGGATTGTCGTTATGGTGGACGACTCGATTGTGCGGGGTACCACGGCGCGCCAACTGGTGCAGATGGTCCGCAAGGCCGGCGCACGGGAAGTGCACTTCCGCGTCGCCTCGCCACCTGTCGTAAGTCCTTGCTTCTATGGGATGGACTTCCCTAGTCACGAAGAACTCCTCGCCAACAAGTTCGGCTCGGACGTGCAGGCCATGGGTGAGTGGCTGGGTGTTGATAGCCTGGCCTACCTCAGTGCGGAAGGGTTGATGAACGCCGTCCGGTCAGCAAATCTGTCTGGGGCCGGCTACTGCAATGCCTGTTTTACGGGTCGCTATCCGGTTCCGGTCGAGATGGATGTGACGAAAGAGGAGAATGAGTGGTAGACACCCAAGGACAAGTTGTTAACAAAAGATGAATTTTGTTTAAACGGCCTCTCTTTTGGTCCGAATGGTTTGGGAAGCCGTCTGGGTTGCTGTTCCTTCTGACGGTACTCACCCCTCACAAAAAACCGAATCGGTAACAGCCATCGGATGCGCAATCCAATAGACAGCGCGATCCGCGCGATGACGCTTGGGGCAGGCGTCGTCGGCTTGATCGTCTTGACTGTCTTCCAACTGCTCTAGCCCCTGTGATTTCGTGGGCGAGGAACCGCTCAATTCTTCTACACGACATCGGAAAGTGCCAACACGGCCGCGCGTAAGCGGCCGTGTTTTTTTTGTCCGGTCTTTATGCGCCTCCTGGTAATTGTAAACGTCTACAGGCCTGACCTCGGGGGGGGGGTCCTCTTTGCAGATCTTTGCGAAGGACTTGTAGACCGTGGTTTTGACGTTGAGGTGCGCTGTGCCTACCCCTACTACCCGGAGTGGGAGGACAAGTCGGGCCAGAACGGCATGGACATCGTGACCACCGCTGAGAATGGGGTCAGGGTGTCGCGCTACGGGATCTACATCCCGAAGTCTCCGGAGAGCTTCCTGGCCCGTTTGTGCTATGAGAGTTCCTTCCTGCTCTCGCTGTCCAGGCGTCTTCCCCGGCCGGGTGAGTTTGACCTTGTCATGACGTTCTGCCCCCTTGTGGGAGGCGTCGGGTACGGCATTCTGGCCGCAGTTGCTGCCGGAACCCCGCTTTGGCTCAATGTTCAGGACCTCTCAGCCGAGGCGGCCGAAGCGACTGGCATTGTCCGGAGCAGCAGGCTGGGCTCGATTCTCAGGGGCGTACAGCGACTCCTGTTCAACCGCGCCGACGTGTGGAGCACCATCTCACCGGTGATGCGGGACCGGTTGACGCCGCTTGCGGGCCGTGGACAGACGGTACACGAACTTCCCAACTGGTTGCACGGCACCCTGGCACTCGCGCTGGCCCAGACCGGGGCCACCCCAGCCCGTCTCGCCCGAGATCCGCTCAAGTTGTTGTATTCGGGGAATGTTGGGGGAAAGCAGGATTTGATTCGCCTTTGCAAAGCACTCTCCAACTCCTCCGCAGCCTTCACCTTCGACATCAGGGCGGGAGGCACAGAGGCGGGGCGACTACAGCAGTGGGCTGCGGAAACGGGAGACTCCCGGTTTACGATCGGGGCGCTGACGGACGAACGCTCGCTCGCTGCCGCTCTGCGTGCCTGCGATCTCTTTGTGGTGACCGAGAAGGAAGGCGCGGGCGGCTCATTCATCCCCAGTAAGCTCCTCCCTGCCCTTGGATCGGGAACGCCCGTTCTGGCCGTTTGTGATCTGGAATCTCCTCTGGGAAGAGAGATGGACACTTCGGGAGCGGGACCCTCCTTTCGCTGGACGGGTCTCCCGCGGGTTGTCGGACTGCTGGAGGACCCCAGCGCCCTGGAAAACGTTCTAGCCAAGTGGCAGAAGCTCGCGTCTGCCCGGTCGCTCCATTTCGACCGAGAACGAATCATCGACCAGTACGCCGCTCTCATGAGGGGCGTGGTCTCCGACTCTGAAAAGGCACCATCCCCGCATCATGAGTGAAATCATACTGGTTGGCGACCGGATTCTCATAGATCCGGATGCCGGCGAGCGCCAAACTGAATCAGGCCTGGTCCTCCCGGCCACCGTTGCGGAAAAGGACAAAGTCAGATCCGGCCGTGTCATTCGGATTGGTCCGGGATACGTCATCCCAAATCCGGAATTCAGCGAGAGCGAGACCTGGGCGCCCAGTCGCGATGCGGTGCGATACCTGCCCCTCCAAGCCAGAGCGGGGGACTTTGCATTCTTCCTGCGAAAGGAAGCGATTGAACTGACCTACAAGAGCCACAACTACCTGATTGTATCGCACAGCGCGATCCTGGCGCTCATTCGAGAGGATCCAGAGGACCTGCTGAAGAGCCTCGACAGCAGCGATGATCTGGAAGAGCTGAACGGCTGAGCTACGTGCCGATCGCTGCTCCTGGCCGAGTTGCTGGCCGGCTCACCGGCCGTGTTGCGGGCCGAATCGTCGGCTAAAGACTGGCGCGGACTACGTCCAGGCCACGCTCGATCCAGGCCCCAGACTCCAGTTGGAGCGATACCATATCACGAAAAATGTCCACCTTCCGCACCGTGGCGTTGCCCTCAGGAAGAGGTACCGTGGAGTCAACGCGTGGAAATCGCCGCAGGGCTGCCATGTATTGCTCCAACTCATAGTTGAGACAGCACTTCAGTCGTCCGCACTGCCCTGAAAGTCGAACGGGATTGAGCGGCAGGTGCTGGGTCTTGGCAGCCTGTGTGGACACGGGCTTGAATTCCTGCAGCCACGTGGAGCAACAGAGTTCACGACCACAAGACCCGATCCCGCCGATACGGGCCGCCTCGTCACGGGCCCCGATCTGGCGCAATTCAACACGGGTTCTGAACCGTCGTGCAAGCCGCCTCACCAACTCGCGGAAGTCCACTCGGTGGTCGGCCGTAAAGTAGAACGTGACCTTCCTGGCGTCGAATTGCCATTCGACGTCCACCAGTTTCATAGACAGTCCCATCCGATCGATGGTCCGGCGGCCCACAAGAAACGTCTCAGTTTCCTTCTCCTTGTTCTCCGCCCAGCGGTCCAGATCCTCGACCGTTGCGACACGAACAACCGTCGGGAATTCGGAGTCAGGGCCCAGGTTTTTTGAACGGAGCCTAATTTCGACCATCTGCCCGGACAGATGGACCGTTCCCAGATCGGTCCCCCGATCGGCGTCCACGATGACCTGGTCTCCGGTCTGAACATCCAGTCCTTCTCCCAAACGATAGAAGTCCTTCCGTCCGCCTTTGAAGGAGATTTCCAGGATTGGGAAACGCTCCCCTTCCGGCGGCGCACCCATATCGTTCAGCCAGTCGGCGGGCTTGTTGGAAGGGCACGCGTCGGTGCCACAATCTCCAGAAGAACACCCCCCGGCTCCGCCGGACCCGCAGGATTCACACGCCATCAGTCAAGGAGTCAGTCAGGTGTTCGATCGGTTTACCGTGCATCGCGTCTCCCAGGCCCTGGGCAAGCACCGTAAGGAGCAGGCGGGGATTGGCATTTCTTTCAAGGCGAACGATGCACTCTTCAACCAGTTGCGCCATGATTTCAGGATTCGCGTCGGGAAGACTCAGTGCAAATTTCCGGATTTCCTCCTTCTGATCGATGTTGACGATAGGAGCCTTGTCAGCCAGCACCCTGACCAGAGCCAGATCCCGGATCCACCCGAGCATCAATTCCAGGACGAACTTGACCTGCTCCCGTCCGTGACGGGAGAGGCGTTCAACCTGCTCCGCCATTTTGTCGGCGGCTGTCCAGACGCGAAACGCCTGCCTCAGGAACGTCAGAACCTCGCCTCTGGCTGCCATCAAGTCCTCTGACGAAGCAAGATCCAGGGCCCGGCCGAAAGAGCCGTCCGCCATGCGCGCGACGGCTTCGGCAGACTCGGCGTCCATAATGGACCGATCAGTCAGGCCCGAAACTATCTGGCTTATCTCCAGGCGATCAAAACGGACATGCTGGCAGCGCGACAGGATGGTCGGGAGCATCCGGTCCGGACGCGAAGACGTGAGGATGAACACGGTTTGGGCGGTCGGCTCCTCCAGAATTTTCAAGAACGCATTGGAGGCTTCCCGGCGAAGGAGGTCCGCATCGGTAAGCACGGCAATCTTGTATCTGCCCTCAACTGGCCGAAAACTCATGGTTCGCCGCAACGGGATGCCTGTCGATGGCGGCGCGTCTGGGTCGTGCCTGATGCGCCCCACACTGTATTGGATCTGCTTCCCGGACGATGAGGCGACTTCGTCCAGCTTCGCCCGCCTGACGTAGTCTATCGTGGCGTAGGGCTCGGAAACCAGCAACTGTAGCCGTTCCTGGATGTCCTCCGAACGCGCGTCGTTGGGTTGCGGGATCATTACGTGCAGGTCCGGATGAATCAGACGACGCACCTTCTCGCACGGGCCACACACACCGCACGGCGTCGAAGATCCCGTGCACAGAAGCGCCTGGGCCAGGGCGAGCGCTGCCGCGCGCTTCCCCACGCCGTCGGGTCCATGGAACAGGTACGCGTGCGCCACTCTGCCCGAAGAAACGGCAGACTGCAGCGTGGACACGGCACGCGTTTGACCAATTATTGTATCCCAGCCCATATCAGATTTCGTTACCAGCGTGAAGATACGGAAGGGTCGAAGGTGTGTCGTTGAACATACTGTCGCGACGCGGTAGCTTTGTCAGTCTGTGGCGCGGTAGCTCAGCTGGTTAGAGCGACGGACTCATAACCCGTAGGTCGGCGGTTCAAGTCCGCCTCGCGCCACCAGAAAAGGGAGTGTCCCACGCGGACACTCCCTTTTTTTGGGGCAGATCGTCTTTTCCGAGGGTTCGGAAGCGACTACATGTTTTCCCAGTACTCCTCCGGCATGTCCTGGGCCAGAGCGAGCGCCCCCTCTGCCCCCGCGTAGAGCGGGTCCTCAATACTTCGAATGGTGAAAGCACCAAACTCCTTCAGTTCCTCCGTCAGGCCTTCGGCAAGACCCTTGATCTGGCTTCCGCCACCGGCAAGGAAGACATTCTGTTTGACCTCTTCCTGGAAATCCGGCTCGTAGCGCGCAATCAGGTCCATGATAGCCTCAGCCAGGACGGGTACGAGGCCTTCGCAGACGGAGCGAATTTCGGAAGTAACATCCAGAACCGTTGACGTCCCGTTGATGGGCACCTTGACCTTGACTCGTTCACGGTGCGCGCCGATAAAGCCATACTCCTCTTTGAAAGATCTGACCATGGTCCGGCTGAATGATGCGGTCGGATACCGCTCAGACAGTCGGTCCTGCAGCTGCTGGTCCAGATAGTCGCCCGCTACCGTGATAGTCCGCTGATCTTCTTCGCCAGGCATCGTGCCATGCATGATGCAGAAGTCCGCAGTCCCGGCACCGATATCGATGACAAGCGCGTTGTTGAGCGTACCCAGACCGTAGGCCACGGCAAAGGGTTCGGAGACAACCATTAGAGAGTCGGCGTACTCCTTGACTGCATTTCGAATCGCAAGCTTGTTCACCCGAAGCGCCTCAGCAGGGACACCGACCGCAGCATAGATCTCGGTGGCCTTCCCCGGATTGACCTGTTCGATCAGGTGATGTACAAGCGCTCTCACGGCATCCTCATCGCGCTGCGTGCCGTCCCGGATGACCCCTTGCTCCAAGGGCCGGGTCAGTTTGAGAGAGAGTCTGTTCTCGAGGGCGTCCGACCCAAAAAGGACGTCCCTGCCGAGCATCTTTTTGGCCACGAAGTCCTTGGGCCACCCCACGTAGGATTGAACCCATTGGCGTTTCCCATTACTGGCTACGATCGCACTCCGGGACGTGCCCAAGTCGATTCCGATGTACAGCGCCCGGTCGGACTTGACGTTGCTCACCGGCGCTGCTTGTTTTTTTGCTGCCATTGTCGTGCTTCTTCGGGTTTGATTTGCCGGCGGCGAAGCCGGCGGTGGGATTACCGAGGGGCGGTTGAACTGCGTTGACTGCGCTCAACGAGGTAGTTGAGCACACCTTCCTCCAGGAAGGCGGCCAACTGCTCGAGGTGGGCTTCCGAGCGTAGCCGGTCCACGTGATCTGAATTGGAGAGGACTGAAATCTCAGCGAGAATGCTGGGTGCGTCGGAGCCCAGGAGAACCACGAATGGGCCGGGCTTGACACCCCAGTCCCGTATGTCGGGGATGATCTCGCGGGTGTTCGACACCAGACTCCGTTGGACGGCGACTGCCAGGCGTCGCGATTCCTGAAGTTTGACGGTGCTGCCCAGGCGGCGAATCATGTCGTTGAAATCCGCCAGGGTGTAGTCGGCGCCTTGATTCTCGGCCTCAGCCAGTCTCAGCAGCGTCCGCTCCGTGTTCGCGCCGAAGTAGTACGTCTCCAGCGCGTTTACAGGCTCCTCGGGAAACGAGTTGCCGTGAATGGAGACGAAGAGGTCTGTGGACTGGTTGTTGGCGAACTCCACGCGCTCGCGGAGTGAGACCGTCTGGTCTTCCTCGCGTGTCATCAGGACCGTGTATCCACGCTGCTGGAGGCGGCGGCGCAGCCTAACTCCCACGTCCAGGGTGATGTCCTTTTCTCTCGTATTTTTCAGGCCGATCGCACCCGGATCGGCGCCGCCGTGACCGGGGTCGATTACGATGGTTCGAACCTGCAGGTCGAACAGTGTCGCCAGTGGCGTAGACCCCGCCAGCAGTTCCCTGAACTCCGCTGGGTCCAGGCCGGACTCGTCTTCAAATCCGCCGTCCAGGACGGGCAAATTTGCATCGAGAATGGTGGTCGCACCAAAGTCGTCTGCGACGTCCTGGTCTCCCTCCCCGCTCCCCATCTGCAGACCGACCACAACCAGAAGGACGGCAACAACCAGAACGATCGATACCAGCGTAGCCTTTCTGCGACGACGGGAAGCATCAAGTGCCCCACCATCCCGAATCCGTCTATTGTCTTCGTAGATGCTACGAAGAATAGAGGCCCGGGCCTTACGCGTTGGCTCGAAGCGGTCAGTTTCCAATTGGAATTACTAAGACTTAGTATTAATTCTCCTGTGAGAATCTACTAATGTAGTAAAGCCAGCGACTTTCGCAATCCCCAAAAGCCCGAATAGGACCCCAATAAAGCCTTTCTGCTACTCTATGCCTCGGCCAGGGTCTCCGCTTGGGATATTACCTGATCCTGGACGTGCCGCGGCATGGGCTCATATCGAGCAAATGTGCTCCGGTGTATGCCTCGCCCTTGTGTCATCGAGCGTAGCGAAGTGCTGTACCGATAGAGTTCTGCCTCGGGTGCAGAGGCCAGAATTTTTTGGAACGGCCCCTCGGCCTCCATGCCCTGAACGCGGGCGCGGCGGGTGTTCATGTCGCTCATGACCTCGCCCGTGTAGGCAGCCGGAACGAGGACCTCGACATCGTGGATCGGTTCGAGAATGACCGCCTTCGCCTGGCGAAACGCGTCGCGGAAGCACATGCGGGATGCCGACTTGAACGCCGCCTCGTTGGAGTCCACCGAGTGCATGGATCCGTCAAATACCACCACGCGGATATCGCCCACCGGGTACCCGGCGATCGGGCCATTCTGCAGGGCCTCGGCGACCCCTTTCTGAATCGCGCCGAAGAACCTGCGCATGTCGATCACGCCGCCGACGATGCCGTCGATGAACTCGATCCTGGAGCCCCAGGTGGTGATCTCCACGTGGACCCCGCGGGCCTTGATGTCATCCGGGGGGACAAACTCGCCCTCAAGAGGCTCGACCAGCATGGAGATATCGGCAAACTGTCCCGCACCTCCGGTCTGTTTCTTGTGTCGGTATTTGGAGCGAGCGCGGGTCGTGACCGTCTCGCGGTAGGCCACCTTGGGCCTGACGAAGTCGATGCCCACGCCAAATCGATTCTTGAGGCGGAACTGGGCGATCTGCAGGTGCATCTCCCCCTGCCCACCAAGGGTCAATTGCGACAGGTGCTGGTCGTGCGTGATTACGAGAGAGGGATCCTCCTCATGGAGTTGATGCAGTCCCTGGGCCAGCTTGTCCTCTTCTCCTTCCTTGGCCGAGACCACGGCGGTTGTGTACCTGGGCTGCGGGAAGTCAATCGGCTTCACAACCGCCTTTGACCCCTTGAGGTGAAGCGTATCGTTGGTATGCGTGTTACGAAGCTTTACGAGGGCGCCCAGGTCTCCGGTGACCATCTTGTCCACGGCCTCCCGTTCGTGCCCGTTAATGGAGTACAATTGTCCTAGTCGTTCCGAGGCGCCCGTGCCGGCGTTTACGAGGTCGAGGCCAGTTTCCAGCGTGCCCGAATAGACCCTGAAAAACGAATAGTCGCCTACGTGGGCCTCGGCCATGGTCCGAAAAATCAGGGCAACAGGCTCGGCATCGGATTTGGCGGGGAGCGGGTCGCCGCCGACGGTTTGGGCCTCCGGCATTTCTGGAGGGCTCGGGCAGACGTTGTCTATGAACGACATCAACCGACTCACGCCGATGTTTTGGGTTGCGCTCGTGACGAAGACCGGAAACAGCTGCCGCTTCAGCATCGCCACGTGCAGTCCTTTTCGCATCTCATCTTCAGAAAGCGTGCCCTTCTCGAAGTAGAGCTCCATCAGGCTCTCATCGTTCTCCGCAATGCTCTCGACCAGGTCGTTGTGCAGTGCGTCGGCTTCTTCCTTGAAACCCTCGTCGATGTTGGCCTCCGACGTCGCCCCGGTTCCCTCGGCGAAGCTCAGCGTCTTCATCCTCAGTACGTCAACGATGCTTCTCTTGCCCGTCCCGGCAGGAACCTGCACGACCGTGGCACTTCTCCCAAACCGATCCTGGATCTGGGCAATGACCGAGCGAAAGTCCGTATCCGGTTTGTCGAGTTGGTTGATCACAAACATCGCCGGCTTCCCCAACTCCTCCGCGGTACGCCAGGCGAGCTCGGTGCCTACCTCCACGCCCTCTGCCGCGTTGATCACGAAGATGGCGCAGTCAGCCACTGTAAGGGATGCCACGACCTCACCCACAAAATCCGGATAGCCCGGCGTGTCGAGGATATTGACCTTGAACCCCTTCCATTCCGCATGGAGAAGGGAAGAGAACACGGACATCTGTCGCTCGTGTTCACTCGGGTGGTAGTCACTGACGGTCGTCCCTTCCTGGACCGAACCCATCCTCTTCAAGGCGCCGCTGGTCAGCAGCATGGCCTCGGCCAACATCGTCTTACCTGCGCCCTGGTGGCCTACAAGTGCCACGTTTCGAATATGCCCACCGTCGTAAACCTGCATGAATCCTGGTCCTTTTATCTATTGCCGAAGCATGAAACAATTGGGGAGGGCCGAAAAGATAACCGTGGACGTTTCTATGTCCAACCGGGGCCAGCCTACCCCCTGCGTAGGAACAAACACCACACGCGCCTATTCAGCAGCGGCCTGTGAATCCCACCCTGCTCGGCATAGAAACCGCAACTGACACATGCTCCGCTGCCTTGCTGGTGGGCGAGCGGGTCCTTGAGCGCAGCCTGTCGGGCGGGCGAAGACATGATGCCGCGCTTCTCGGGATGATCGGCGACCTCCTCGCCGAGGCGGATATACCCAGAAGCGCCCTCAGCGCGGTCGCAGTCTCGGCGGGCCCGGGTTCCTATACCGGACTCAGAATCGGAGCGAGCGTGGCCAAGGGGATTGCGGAGGGGCTTTCTATTCCGCTACTGGCCGTGCCCTCGCTACTTGCGTGCGGCCTTCAGGCCATGGACACCGTCGCGACTCCCAAAGGGGCTTCCCTGGTGTTGGCGGCCTTTCCGTCCCGCAGACATGAGGTCTACGCGGCCCTTGTGGACGTTTCGGGTCCGTACCCCAGTCAACTGGGGGTCTCGATGGCGGGAATGCCCGACGTCATCCTTCGTGAGCTTGAGGGTCAAGGCACCATCGTGTCTGCGATCGTCGGACCTGGCGCCGACCGGTTCGAGTCAGCAAACGTGGTACCTGAAGTGTCTACATGTTCGGCGGGCGCCGTTGCCCGACTCGGGGCGCAGATGTTGGCCGAAGGCCGTGCCGTGGATGTCGAACTCTTCGAGCCGTATTATTTGAAGGATTTCATCGCGGGCATCCCAACTAAATCCGTGTTTGCAAGACTGCCTTTCTGAGGCAGGCACCCCCCCAACAGCATGGCGTGGTTTCGACGCACCAAAGCGGGCATCAACACTGATCGCAACGATCAGATCGATGTACCGGAAGGTCAGTGGATCAAGTGCACCGAGTGCGCGAGCACGCTGAACCGACGCGAGGTGCTTCGCAACCTCCTGGTCTGCTCGGAATGTGGATACCACTTCCCCATGAGCGGGCTGGAGTATTACCGACTCCTGTTCGACGGCGATTTCGAGGTTCACGACACCAACCTGGTGAGCCTTGACCCGCTCGAATTCACGGACCGCAAGCCCTACAGCAAGCGCCTTGTGGATGCGCAGCGCAAAACCGGACTGACCGACGCGGCCACCGGCGCGACCGGCAAGATCGGTGGGCATCGAGCCAACATTGCAGCCATGGACTTCCAGTTCATTGGCGGCTCCATGGGTTCGGTCGTCGGAGAAGTAATTTCCCGAACCATTCAGCGGGCTTACAAGGAAGAGACCCCGCTGATCATCATTACGCAGAGCGGCGGCGCCCGGATGATGGAGGGCGCACTCAGCCTGATGCAACTCGCAAAGACCAGTGCCCACCTGGCACGCTTCCACGAGAAGGGACTGCCGTTCATCGTGATCCTTGCGAATCCGACAACCGGAGGAGTTACGGCCTCCTTTGCGATGCTGGGAGATATCCATCTCGCTGAGCCCGGCGCTCTGATCGGGTTTGCTGGGCCCCGGGTCATTCGTGAGACCATGGGACAGGATCTGCCTGAAGGTTTTCAGCGGTCCGAGTACCTCAAGGACCATGGCTTTGTGGACCAGATCGTATCCAGAAGCGACATGAGGCGGCGGGTGGTCGAGCTCTTCGACCTCCTTCTTGAGACCGCAGACTAGCCCCTGACCTGCCTATTCGATAGGACGCCCCTGGGTGAGGACTGTCCTGCCGGCAGTCAGGGGGGGACCGGATTGCCCGTTCCTAAAGCGCCGGCGTCTATGCTTCATGATTTCTTCATGATGCAAATTTAAGTTCTAAAGTCGATTGGCCGATAGCGGAAGAGCACCGCGTACGTCCCTATGTGGAAAGTGGGTTTGGGAGTGTCTTCGGGCCCCCTTCCGGCTCCTCCGGGACAGACGCACTGTTCTTTTTTAGTGCTCTGCAGCCCTGCTGCGGGCCCCTGAGGAGTCGACCGGCTCCGCAAGGTTCAAAACGCTACCCAAAGAGTCACAACCACCTTGAGATGTTGGCAAACCCATTGCCTGCTCGAGTGTGACTCCGCCGCTCACATGATATCGTCGTCCCTCCGATCGATCCTCCTTGCCCTGGCAGTCTTCATGACCGCCACCGCCTCCGGCTCTCCTGAGCCGAGCATTCGCAGCACCATGCGGATAAGGCTCATGGAGCAGCTAACGCCCCGGACGGCCACCATTCAGGCCGGCCCCCAGGGACTTGTGGTATATGACGGCACCCGGGAACGCCCCCTGTTTACCGTCCCGGCCAACGGCACATTGACAATCCGCCGCGCGCAGAACCAGGTGTCGGTAGAAAGCAGGTTTGGCAATGCCGACACGAAGAATATCAGGCTCGAGCCGCAGGGACCAGGCGGAATGTCCATCACGGTTGGGACCACCCGGCGGGATTACTCCGGAAACCTCTTCGTAACGCCCGAACGCGGCAATTCGGCGCTACAACTCGTAAACCATGTCGCACTGGAAGAATATGTAGCCTCGGTTGTGGCCAGCGAGTATGGGCTCGGCGATCTGGAGGGTTCGAAGGCGATGGCCGTAATTGCCCGGACCTACGGGCTTAAAGTCATCAACAGCTCCGACGACTCATACGATCATGTCGATCACACGGCCTCCCAGGTGTATAGAGGAACCGCGACGGTCACGGCTATGGCGCGGCAGGCGGCAAGAGACACGGCAGGCGAAGTTCTGCTCCATGACGGCCGTCTCATCGAGGCAGTCTACTTCTCCTCTTCTGGAGGTCACACAGCGAATAACGAAGATGTGTGGCAATCCTCGGCTCACCCCTATTTGAGAGGACGGAACGACCCTTGGGACCAGGACGCGAAGCACCACCAGTGGACGTACACGCTCGACGCGGGCGACGTCCACAATGCGCTCAAGAACGCGCTTGGCCTCGACCTGGAATCCGTGCGAGTTGGCAGCCGAAGTGCTGACGGACGGGCGGCCACCATCGACCTGGTGCCCAGACGTGGAAAGACCAGACCCATTTCCGCGGACGAATTCCGACGCATCATCCGGGAGGCGTTCGGTCAGACCAGCCTCAAGTCCACCAGATTCGAACTCAAGCGAAGAGGAGAGAACTACGTCTTCGAAGGCGGCGGGTTTGGCCACGGCGTTGGCCTGAGTCAATACGGTGCGAACGGGATGGCGAAAGCGGGCAAGACCTACCGCGAGATCCTTGATTTCTACTATACCGACGTCCAATTGGAACGACGTTCCGTGCAGGGTAATGCGGCGCCGTCTGCCTTGCCGACAACCGCTCCGGCACCCACTGACCGCCTGCGTGGGCGTTTCTTACCGGGTAGCGGACAGTCATCTAGTGCCGCTACAGTTCCTGTTAGGCCCGTCGCAGTCCCCGTCGAGACTTCCTCAGCCGGAGCTTCGGTTCCCGATCGGGGTGGCAGGATTGACTCACGGAATACCAACTCCAGAACCACGACCGCCCCCAGTGCTCGGACCGCCCCCGCCCAAAACTCGAGGACAGAGACGCGCCGGGGCTGGTAAGCTCGCACCCGTGCTGACCGGAAGACTTCTGATGGCGATATTGCCGGAGCCAGACCCCTGCAGCCCAACCCGGGACTGCCAGACCTCCGCTCTCAGACCTATCGCATTTTGCCATCTCCCGCCCGCCTGGCCTTTCTGGCCCTGCTGATTATCTGCGCTCCTGCGTCTGCCCAGGATTCGTCCCGGGTCACGCTACCCGTCATACGCGTTGAGGCCACTCGTGGGAGTTTCTCCCCGGAGTCCTCGCCCGTTTCGATCTCCGTTCTCAGGAGAACCGCGGAGATCAGGGCAAGCGAACCCGCCTTGGCGCTTGAGAACGTGCTCACCCAGATGCCCGGCCTGTGGCTGGCGGATCGGGGACACTTCGCTCTGGGAGAGCGGTTGGTCGTGCGAGGCCTCGGCAGCCGCGCGGGATTCGGAGTCCGCAGCGTCGCGGTCCTGCTGGATGGCGTGCTCTTGACCATGCCCGACGGCCAGGCCGTGCTCGACCCCATCGAACCCGCCGCAATTGCCCGGGCAGAACTGATCAGGGGCCCCGCATCCCGGTTTTGGGGAAATGCGGCAGGAGGCGTGTTGGTGATCGAATCCGGAGAACTGCCCCATGAAAACGGCTCTTCCGCCCGCTTTCTCGGGGGCTCCGAAGGCAGCCTGCAATTGATCGCGAAAGGCCAGGTTGTTTCTGGACGGCAACGCACCCTGGGATACGGATCCATTCTGGATCGCACCGGACACAGGGACTATTCGGCCGGGAAAATGCTTCGCGCCGGCATTCGGAGTACCCGTGCCCTGGCCTCGGGCGGCATCTTGAGCGCCTCACTTAACGCCTCGCAGTTGGATACCGAGTCTCCGGGCTCCCTGACGCTGGCACAATGGGAGGATGACCCGGCGGCAGCGGACAGCAGGTACACGAGCACCAGAAGCGGCAAGATCGCCAGTCAGGTTCAGGGCTCGGTGGCCTACACGGGCTCTCTCTGGGACGGCCTGGCCTCCGCAAGTTTGTTTGGGGTGCAGCGTTCGCTGGACAACCCACTTCCGTTCGCGTGGGTCGGCGTCCAGAGATTGGCAGGGGGCGGCCGGGCTGACTGGCATCGGGATCTCGGGCAGGCGTCAGTAGGCGTCGGAATCGACTATCGGATCCAGACGGACGATCGGATCAACACAGAGAACGCGGATGGCGGCCGTGGTGCGACAATCAGCCTGGACCAGACCGAGACCATCGGCGACTTCGGCGTTTCCGTCATAACCGAGGTGAGAGCCACGCGGGCGATCGCGGTATCTGCAGGCGTGCGGGCAGACCGCCTCACGGTGGACATGAAGGACCACCTGCTTTCAAACGGAGACGCCTCCGGGAGAGAGTCATTCGGCGCACTGAGCCCCTCCGTGGGCGTGAGCTACTCGCGCGGGATCAATCAATTCTTCGCTTCCTGGGCTACCAGTTTCGAAATCCCGACGACGACGGAACTGGTCAACCGGCCGGACGGGCTTGGTGGATTCAATCCCGACCTGGATCCACAGCGGGTCACCGGGATAGAGGCGGGCATCCGGTCCTCCGGGTCTCTTGGCCGGGCCGAACTGGTCGCATATCGACAGCACCTGACCAACTTCCTGAGTCCCTATCAACTGGAAGAGTTCGCCGGCCGTACGTTTTACCGGAACGTCGGTGAAGTAGACTACATTGGGCTGGAGGTCTCATTGGAGACACCCGTCAACGAACACGTCGGCCTCGGGGTCGCGGCGTCGGTCCACCAGTACGAATTCGCGACCGGCGAACTGGACGGAAGCCGCATTCCGGGCATCCCGATGGCATTTGGCTCGGCGCTCCTCACGTACCAGGACGCGCTGATCAGCGGTTCCATCCGCGCCCGGGTGGCGGGAAGTCAGTTTGCCGATGACGCCAACACCGCCGAGGTGGACGGGTTTGTGACACTCGATCTCCGGCTGGCGGCTCGGCCCCGGCAGGTTGGACGGTCGTCCCTCCTGCCCTTCCTGGAGGTTTCCAACCTGCTGGACGCCGGATACGTAGCCTCGATTGTCCCGAATGCACGTGGCTCCCGGTTCTATGAGGGCGCGCCAGGACGCGCCATTCGCGGCGGCGTCAGCGTGGTATTCTGAGTCCCGGACCAGACGCCAAAGAGCGCTAAGGTTTCGGCTCCGTCCGGCCGAAGCCGGCATCCAGGGGGATGAGTCCGGCGACAATGAATCCCGGGATTGTCGCGATGAGCACCCAGACGAAGAACCACTGGTATCCGACGGCCTCCTGGATCCATCCGCTGGCCATTCCGGGCAACATCATCCCCGCCGCCATAAACCCCGTGCAGATGGCGAAATGGGCCGTCTTCTGGGGACCGTCTGCTATGTAAATCATGTAGAGCATGTACGCCGTAAAGCCGAATCCGTAGCCAAACTGTTCGATGGCCACGGCCACATTCACCGCAAGAAAGCTCTCTGGCAGCGTGTAGGACAGGATGATGTAGACCGCATTCGGGAGGTTTATGGCGGCCACCATAAGCCACAGCCAGGCCTTTAGACCGCTCCGTGCCGCGGCCAAGCCTCCCAGAATTCCGCCCAGCGTCAGCGCTGCAATCCCGACGGTCCCGTACACAAAACCCACCTCACCGGTCGACAGCCCCAGTCCACCCACCTCCGCTCCGTCCAGGAGAAAAGGCGCGGCCATTTTGACCAATTGCGCCTCCCCAAAACGATAGAGCAGCAGGAACGCCAGAATCAGGCCTATGCCCGGCTTGCGAAAGAACGAAGCAAAAGTCTCCACAAAACCCGAATACACCTCGCGCACTGACGTCAGGCCGGTTGGGGCGTCGGCGGCGGGTCTGGGCATCGCAACGAAGTGCCAGGCAGCAAAGCCCACGAACACCGCTGCCAACAGATAGAAGACCAGGGACCATGCCAAAGGGACATCGCCGGTGGACACTTCGAGGTATCCGGCCAGCATGACGAGAAGGCCCTGGCCGGTGATCATCGCCAGCCGGTAGAACGTGGATCGAATCCCGACGAACCAGGCCTGATCGTGCTGCGAAAGCCCGATCATATAGAAGCCGTCTGCAGCGATGTCGTGTGTTGCCGAGGAGAACGCCAACAGCCACATGAAGGCCAGCGAATACTGCAGAAAATTGTCGGTGGGCAGAGTGAGTGCGACTCCGGCCAGCCCCGCACCGATCAGAAGCTGCATGGACACCACCCAGAACCGTTTGGTGCGAACCAGATCAACGAAAGGACTCCAGAGCGGCTTGATCATCCACGGCAAGTAGAGCCAGCTGGTGTACAGGGCCACCTCCGTGTTGCTGAGATCCAGATTCTTGTACATGATGACCGAAACCGTCATCACAATCACGTAGGGTAGCCCCTCCGCCAGGTAGAGCGACGGAATCCACATCCAGGGGCTTCTGGAGTTTGTCTTTGTGGCGTCTGGCCCGGTTGTAGAGTCGGTCATGGTGATATGCCTAGTGCGCGCAGGGCGGCTTGAATCAGGGCCCGGCGCGTTGCGGGGTCCCGGATGGTTTCGAGTGGAAAGCCCAGGGTCAGGACGCTCCCCGAGAGGACGCCCGCGCTCATGTTGTTTTCCGTGTACCGGAGGACCGTGTGTCCCCCGTTTCCAGCTGGAATCAGCGCCTCCGGGCTTTCGACTTCGTAGATATCCGACCTCCGGCTGGTGTTGAATGCCATCCGGAGCCCCTCAAAGGCACCCAGGATGCCTTCAACCTCACCCGTGCGCGAGGCCCGATCGCTTCTGTGGCGGGCACCCAGCACTGTTTCTGCGAAGCGCTGATCGTCCTCCCCCCCACGCGAGAGTTCCTCTGTCGGGTAGGACCCGGAGATGAATAGCGGAACGCCCGTTTCCTGAGCCCCCGCCAGCCAGCGCTGCACGCGTTTTGGAAACGGCAAGAACTCCGGACTGTCGGGATGTCCGGGTACCGACGCACGCTCCTCGCCCAGTTGCACATACACCAGCGCGTAGGCGTCTGGAGACACCCTGCCCGTCCCGAGCGTCTCGTCGCTGACGGTGTCAAACTGCAAGGACTGCATAAAGTCATGGCCGATGGCGGGGGCGTAGTCGAAGGTGTTACCGACTTCTGTCCGCGTTTCCAGATCCGCGTGGCTTGCGCCGTGACCGGGTTCGTCGTCATCGACCCACGGCGATCTCGAATCCAAATCGTGCTGTGCCCCGACGTAGGAAAGCTCCACCCCGTCCGGCACACCGTGATCCATGAACTCCGGAAATCCTCGCCACTGTGCAATATCTACGGCGGCCGGAGGGCCAATCCGATCGAAGGCGCTCACCACCAGGACGCGCTTTCCGGCTCCGATGGACGCCCCGACAACCTCTGACGGCGCGCTCTCCCCGCCCTCGTTTACCGCGGTGACCTTGAATCCTGCCCAGACCGAGTCGAGACGGGCAGAAAAAGTCGTCCCGCTGACGGTAGTACCATTGTCGAACCCTCCGCTTCCGTTTCGGACATAAACCCGGAACGATGTCGGGCGGGCCGTGGGCTCGAGGGGATCAGAAACGCCTTCCCAGGTAAGCAGAACCGTCCCCTCCACCGCAGATCCCATCGCCAAGAGCCCGCGGGGAGCCAGCGGGGCCACCACGGGTTCCTCCTCGCCGTACTGGGCCGCCACGAAACGGAGCATGGCCTTGTAGATGGCCCGGCTGACATCAAAGCGGAAGCGCGGGTCGAGTCCCAATCGCATGTCGGCAAAATTCTGATGCGAAAGCAGTTCCAGAAGCATCGACGGTACGTTGGGCCGATAGGCTTCGCTGTAATCCCGGTCCCAGAGGGAACGACGCGTCCAGGTGGAATCGTGGAGGGCCCGGATGTCGGCCACGACCTGCGCCTGCACCCGATCCGCCAGATCCCGGTTCGCAAACCTGGACGTCCCGTCATTGAAGACGCGGGCCTCCTTTCCGTCTGGCCCGTACCCCCGGCTGGAATAAATGGAGAGCGTCCCGATACTACCCTGATCGGGAGTGATGCCCGCATCCGTGTGGAAAGCCAGGGACAGGTCTATCGGGATTCCCAGGCCGGGGTGAGATGGATCCTTGTTGGGACCCAGCGGCGCCCCGCGCAGGTAATTGACCCACTCGCCCCGATTCCGGTAGTCGTCGACGTAATCCGCCTCGGGCTGATCGGTAACGTTGTAGACCAGCGAGGCCGGCATCCCGTCAAACTGGAGCGCGTAGCGGGCGCCTTCCAGCCACCTCGGCCGGCCGCTGGTTCTTCCGTTGCGAGCTATCACGCCGGTGCCGCCCCCGAACCGGACGGCGTCCGCGGACACCACGGAGCCATCGGAACCCGCGGTGGACACGGTGACTTTGGCTGGGCCGGAAAACTGGTACGTGCCTGCATAAATCCAGGTACCCGCGCCCATGGTCTGGTCTACCAGGATGCGCGAATTCCCTCCTGCATGCCTGATGGTGTAATCGGCCGTTCTGGTGGCACGTTCGTGCGCCCCATGAGAGACGTACACCGCGTAGCGGCCAGGCTCGGGGAGCTCGGTATGCCAGCTTGCGCCGCAATGTTCTTCAGTCGCCGAGATCCAGCGGTGCGTTCCCGCCTCCCACGGCCTGTCGTCGGGGCCGTAGGGCGACCGGCCGCTGGCGAAGCCCGCTCCACCGCCCTGCCAGGGGCAGGTCTCTGCGTACGAGCCCGAGCCCGAGCCTGCCTCAGCGTCAGCGTCAGCCGGCTGGGACGCGGCCCCGGTGGTCACGCCGGGGTCGTCATTGTCCACGACCACCATCGCCGGCTGGGGATCGCGTTCGCGTGGCATCCAGACATGAGCACCTGCCCGCTCCAGCATCGGCGCCAGATACGGCAGTACGAACGACGTCGGGAGTACGTCTTCGACGGTCGTAAACAACCGTGCCCGCTGCCACTCCCATCGATCCAGGGCGGGTTCGTAGTACCAGCCGTGGCTGGCCCAGAGCGCCACGTGGCGTCCGAAGAGGCCTCGGGTCGGGGGCGCGGGGCCATCCGGGAACTGAACAATCGGGGCCGGAGACGGCGGGCGCGTTGGCCGCCTGTCCAAATTGAGCGGCAGCGATTTGCGCAGGTGGTTCGGGACGAGTTCTTCGATGGGCTGCCCGAGGCTGGTTATCACCGAGATCGGTGCACCAACGGCGTTTCGCAAGCCATCGTAGACTTCCAAAACAACGGACTCGCGGCTCGGCTCCTGAGCAAAGGCGTCGTTCAAGCCTATCTGATAGCTGCCATCAGGGTTCACGATGACGGTGTCGACCTTCACACCCGGATCGAGCCTGAACCCGCAGGCTTCGGCTTTGCAGCCACGGAGAAACGCGGTGGCCAGGGCGCTCGTCGTGGCGGCGGTGGCAGCTCCGGCGTCGGCGGCCGTGCCGTTGGCGGCGGCCGGATTCCTTCCCCCGTCGGGCTCGCCAACGAGTGCACCCGCCCCCGAGCAACCCGCCCAGACCGGCAACGCTACCAGCGCTATAAGGCAGGCAATCCTATTCAACGGTGGTCCCCGAGCCGATAACCCAGGCCGGTGGGCCCTCGAGTCCCAGTCGACTCACCGCGGACACCACAACGAATGACGGCATTGAGTTCGGAAAGACAATCCGGGACTGTGAGCCAGGGACGATCCGTACCGCCCAACCGGCCTCCGTCCATGTCCGCACGTGCCACACGAACGCCGCTCCGGATGCTGTGCTGTACGGCAGTCCGGCCCGCATTCCAGGCGCCAGCGCCGCCCCGGCTGGCTCCGCGGCCGCCGCGCCGGCGACGATAACCAAAGAATCGCCGTCCCAATGCGCAGACGGAACGCCCGGCGTCGCGCCACCCAGCCAGGTGGTGGCAGGCACAAGGGCGGGTGCCGTGTAGACAGAGTCCAGTAGCATTGCATCTGCCCCAACTCCGGGCATCAACGCCTTCATACTGAAGTGGACATTTCCCGTCGCGCCCGGGATCTGGCGCGTGTGTCTGACTTGCCGCACCAACTCATCGGCCTCCCAGTGAGCGCTCCCCTCCAGGATCAACCGGCTCGCATAGTTGCCCGGCCACATGTGTCTGTGCAGCCTGTTTTCGGCGATCCACCAGTCCAGAAGCGGCCCATATGGCTGACCGGGGCTCTGCACGGCCCAGTACAATTGTGGCGTGAGGTAGTCCACCCAGCCCTGGCGAAGCCATTCCCTGGCATCCGCAAACAAACCCTCGTACTGATCAAACCCGACGATGCCCTCCGGATAACCCGGTCGCCAGATGCCAAACGGACTGATGCCAACCTTGACCGACGGTCGGACCGTCTTGACGGAATCGTAGAGCGCCTCCACGAACTGGTTGACATTCGCGCGTCGCCAGTCGGAGCGACTCCCCCCGAACCTGCTGGCCTCCCATGACGCGGAATCAGGGAACGGCAACTCTCCTCCATCGGCATCAAGAGCCGGGTATGGATAGAAGTAATCGTCCAGGTGCACGCCATCCACATCGTATCGGCGCACCAGGTCCAGGATGACGGCAATGCTGTGGGCCCTGGCTTCCGGGATCCCCGGATCCAGCCACAGCAGGGCTCCGTACGGTTTTACCCAGTCCGGTCGGCGCACGCTGACGTGGAGGGAATCGTAGGCTCCCTCGTTGGTCGGGTGCCCCGCCCTGAAGGGGTTGAACCACGCATGCAGTTCGATCCCGCGTTTGTGGGCTTCCTGGATGGCGTATTCCAGGGGATCGTACCCCGGGCCCCGCCCCTGCTCACCGCTGAGGTAAATGGACCACGGCTCCAGTTCAGATTCAAAGAGAGCGTCCGCCATCGGCCGGACCTGGAAAACCACGGCGTTCAATCCTAGTCTGCTGGCCTGGTCCAACAGTCCGCGCAGTTCTGCGCGCTGACTGTCTGGCGAAAGGCCACGCGCCGTGGGCCAGTCTATGTTTGCCACAGTAGCTATCCAGGCGGCCCTGAACTCTCGCATGGCGGACGGAGGAGGCTCCAGCGGCAGAGGAGGCGTGGTTTCGGGCCTATCCGGCGGGATACTGACCTCAGAGACGCCGGTACAACCGGAGGCCAGAGCAATGATGACGAGGCCGACGGTTACCAGACTGCGAAGCATTGAGAATCCAGCGGCCGGGAAAGTGGGTGACGTCCATCTGCTTGTCCTTAATCTATCCCGGGCCCGTGCGGCCTACAACCCGCGCAGGTGGAATGGCACCGCCTAAGTCACGACTGTTGAGAACAGCATGCCTCCTACCACTCCGATCCTCCTGACCGTATTCGCTCTGGCGAGCGTATTTGTGCTCCTGCGGGCTGAAAGCGCCGGATATACACGCCTGACATACGCGGCGAAGCCGCTCGCCATGGTGTCGATTGGGCTGATTGCTGTGCTGGCCTGGCCGGTAGTCTCGGAGACCTATCGGCAACTCATCGTGGCCGGCATGATCCTTTCGATGGTAGGGGACGTCTTCCTCATGCTTCCAAAGGACCGGTTCATGGCGGGTCTCGGTGCATTTCTGCTGGCGCACATCGCGTACATCGCGGCCTTTGCCGGCCGGCTGGAAGACGTGCCCATCCTGCCTTTCCTGCCCTTCACGCTTGCGTTCGTTTTTGTCGCCAGACTCCTGTGGCCCGACCTTCGCTCAGAGCGCTATCCAGTCTTGATCTACAGCGCCGCCCTGACGGTGATGGCAGCCCTTGCGACCGGAGTAGCGGTTTCCGAAGGCTCGTTGTCGGCCGTGGCTTGTGCCGTCGGGGCCGTTCTTTTCGTCCTTTCGGACACGGCACTGGCATTCGACCGGTTCGTGGGAGCGTTCGGATCCGCCCGGTATTTCATCCTGACAACCTATTTTGCCGCCCAGTTGCTCATCGCGCTTTCGGTGTTTGCCTGATTACCCGGCCGAGTCCAGCAGGACCCACGCCCCCGCAGAAGCTGACCATCCGCCACGCGCCATCCGCGGCGTGTTGTAGCCCCAGGCTCCGTCTCCTTCGGCCCCAAGCAGGATGAGTCCGGCGGCGGCTGGTTCTCCGCGGTGATTCGAAATGCGGGACCGCATGCGTTCCAGTTGGTGGGCGACGACCTCCTGGGGCCGCGCGCCCTGGGATACCGCCTCCACTGCTCTTCCGCTGAGACCCGCCGACGCAATGGCCTCTCCCCATCCGGTCGCGCTGGCCCCCGCTCGCAGATCCGCGTAGTACCCACAACCAGGAAGCGGCGAATCTCCCACCCGGCCCTCTGGCCTGAAGGGTGTGCCGCCGGTGGATGTCCCCGCCGCCACATGCCCGAAGCTGTCTCTTGCCACGCAGCCCACGGTTCCGGACGGCGCGGCGGGCCCGGCGGGCGTTTTTCCGTGGGCCGGGATGAACGTGTCGCTCGGGTGGAATCCGGATGCGATGACCAGGTCCTCCCAGCGAGCCCGCTCTCTGGGGTGGATCAATGATTCCTGCGTCACCGGTTTCGGACCCTGTGCTGCAAGCCAGGCCTCGGCCTCCCTGCCGACCAGCAGGCAGACCTGGCCGTTTCCGCGCTTCATCACCAGTTGGGCGGCGGCTATAGGGTTGGCGCAGGTCCGCAGGCAGGCGACGGCTCCGAAAGCCAGGTCCTTTCCGCGCATGATGCCGGCGTCCATTTCGACAAAGCCTCCCCGGGTAAGAACGGAACCCACCCCGGCATCGAAAACGCCTGAAGCCTCGAAGGAGACAACAACCGCAGCCACCACATCTAGGGCCGCGAAACCCGACTCCAGCATTTCTTGGCCCAGCGACAGTCCGGCTTCCATACCTGCCAGATGCCGCGCGGTCTCTGATTCCGGAATATCCCAGGCGCCGCCATGAACCATGAGCGCCGGTCCATGGCCTGCTTGAAACGTGCCCGTACGGATGTTTTGAGCGTTCATGATCGTAATATACCGGCATGCGCCTTGCCTGTCTCCTGACACTTGCACTCACCGGTATGTCCGGACTGGCCGGGCCCGCTGCACGGGCGCAAGCTGGCGCGGATCCGTTCAGGTTTGTGCTCTGGCCTGTAAATGACGTCCGCGCTATCGGCTCCCTCCACCCAAAGGCACTGTTGGGTGTAGCGGGTCTTGGGGCCGGTCTCTTCCTTCTCTCCCGATATGACCGGCCGGTGACCCAGGCTGCGGCGGACGTTCACGAGAGTTGGCCCATCCGGGTCTCCGAAGAATTTGGAAATGCGAGCGCCGTTCGACCCGCGCTCGCCGTGGTGCTTCTGGGCTCACTGATGACCGGAAACGAACGCCTGCAGGACGCCGCTTTTACGTCGCTGGAGTCGGTGATACTTGCGAATCTGGCGACAAACAGCATAAAGACGCTCTCTGGTCGCGCACGGCCCTGGCAAGAAGAGGGGCCTGGATCGATCGAGCCATTTTCCGGAAACACCTCGTTCCCCTCTGGACACGCCACGACTGCGTTCGCCGCGCTCACGCCTTTCGCCCAATATTATGGTGGCGTGCGGGGCGTCCTCATCTACTCTCTGGCGACTGCTGCGGCGTTCTCCCGCCTTGTTACCGACGTCCACTGGTTCACCGATGTGCTGGGAGGCAGCGCTATCGGGTTTTTTACCGGCTGGGCGCTGAGCCGACGGCATCAGAACGTCCAGTTCCAGGCCACCCCCCACCCTGAGGGCGGCTCCGCCGCCATCAGGGTGGCGTTCTGACCTCCCCGCCCGACGGCCGCCGCGCCGCAAGCGGAACTTGCTTGAAAAGAAAAGCCGCTGGCCCCGCGAAAGCGGGACCAGCGGCCGTTCTTTTCAAGCGGAGGCTTAAGCCACCAGGGCAGCAAAGGCTGTCAAGACCGCGATAGCGGTAGCGACATACGTGAACTGCTCGGGGCCGGCCTGCATACGCTCGCGCTGAGATGCGGCGTGCATGACTTTAACCTTGTCTATGATTGTCGGCCCTTACTCGATCTGGGCAAGCACCGATTTATCTCTTGTTTCAGCTGCTTATACGTCGGGTTTCCAGGTTGGTGACCGCCATTTGTGCATGTTTGCGTCGAATGCATATTGGCTTCACCCCCTCGCCATAATGGGCCACTATCGGCTTTAAACGCGGGCCGCAATCGACCGTCGTGAGCCTCAGGAACTGGCTGCAGCCGCGCGGGTGATCCGGTCGGACAATGCGCGTCCCAATCCGTCCTCTGGCGCGCGTTGACAGTGGATGGTCCTGACCCCGGCGGCGTCGCATTCTCGAAAGAAATTATACAGGTGGTGCGCATACTCCCGGGTGTCCTTTACCAGGCAGACCAGGGCGTACTCGCCATCCGATTCTACCGCTGCCGTCCCCTCGGCCCCGGCCCGGTGGCCCGTCTCAAATCCGATGTACGCCGCCCCCGCAGCATGACGAGGCCCTTCGACGATCTCCACACTTGCGTGCGGGGCGTAATGGGGATGCCGCGTCCCGGGACTTGCAGATAGACGCTCACCCTGCCCCACCAGTGTTGGGCAAACCCGTCGAAGTTCTTCCAGAGAGACCCCCCCGGCCCGCAAGACCGCCGGCGGATCTACCGTACAGTCCACGACCGTAGACTCGATGCCCACTTCAGACCTTTCCCCGGTCAGAATCGCATCGATTGAACCACCAAGATCATCTCGCACCGCCGTCCACGTCGTTGCACTTGGGCGGCCCGACCTGTTTGCAGATGGAGCAGCCACCGGAAGGCCTGCCGCCTCGATCAAGGCCAGTGCCAAGGGATGGGACGGAATCCGCACAGCAACGGTATCCAGTCCAGCCGAAACCTCCGGCGCCACACGACCCGCGCGAGGAATCACGACGGTCATGGGTCCGGGCGCAAAGGCATCCAACAGCCGCAGCGCGGACTCAGGCACCTTGGCGCAGACCTGCCAGAGATCCTCAACGGATGAAATATGCACGATGAGCGGGTTATCCGAAGGCCTGCCCTTGGCCCGGAATATGTCCGCGATCACATCGGTACGTGTGGCATCGCCCCCCAGCCCGTAGACCGTTTCCGTGGGAAACGCCACGAGGCCTCCTCGCTGGAGAATCAGCGCCGCTTCGGCCGGGTCATCTGTAATGAGCGTATCCACGCTCCAAGATAATGCGACTATCCTGCCGAGGCCGCCCTTGCCGTGCGAAGTCCCCACGTGCGAACGTTGTCCAGAAAGACGTAGATGACCGGCAAGATCAGGAGGGTGACGAGCGTTGAGAACGAGAGTCCGCCAACAATCGCGCGCGCCATGGGATAATATGGAGGCCCATCGCCGCCAATCTGGGTCGTCCCGATGCAGAGCGGAACCAGTCCAAGAACCGTCGTGGACGCCGTCATGATGATGGGGCGCATGCGGTCACGCGCGGCCTGCACAATAGCCGCGTGCCTCTCCAGCCCCTCGGATCGGAGGTGATTGATATGATCAATCAGCACGATCCCGTTGTTCACGACAACCCCTATCAACACCAGGACCCCTATCCATGCCATGATCTGGAAGGTGGTGTCCGTGATCATGAAGAACCAGAAGACGCCGACGATGGCAAACAGGATCGATGTCCAGATGGCCGCTGGATGAATCAGCGACTCGAACAGAGACGCCATAACCAGATAGATCAGTACCAGCGCCAGAAGCAGGTTCATCAGCATGATCTGCTGAGACGTCGCCTCGTCGTCAAACCGGCGACCATACCCCCACGTGTAGCCTGCGGGCAACTCGTAGTTGGCCATGGTTTGTGCGATGCGCTCCTTCCCCTGGTCCTGCGTGATACCATCCAGGAACAGCGTCACTCCCATCATGGTCACGCGATTTTCCCGGTTGATGCCGCGTCGAGCCCGTTTGGATGTCAGGTCAACGAGTGCGGCCAACCTGACTTGCTCGCCCGTGGCGCTCTGGACCGGCAAGTTGCGCAGGTCATCGATGGACCTGCGGTCCCGGTTCTGAAATTCGATGCGTAGATCCAATTCTCCCTCAGGAGTCCGAATCCGGCGCAGATTCTGGCCGCGCATGGCTGTCGAAACCGTCCGTGCCACGTCCTGGGCGGACAGGCCGTACTGACGCGCGCGGTCGCGATCCACCACGATCTGGATTTCCTGATCGTCTGTTTCAGATTCTGACCGCACATCCTTGAATCCCTCCACGCGGCCAAGCACCTCGGCGACCTCGCGTGAGAGTTGGACCAGCCGTTCGCTGGACTCCCCCTGCAGGCTGATCCGAAGGTTTTCGCCCGAAAGGCCACTACTCCAGTCAAAGGCGGGGCGGGCAATGGCGAGTTTGGGGAAACCCTCCCGAATCATGTCCTCCAGCACCCCAATGTCGGTGTCGCCGTCCTTGTCCAGGAGCAGCGTGGACTGTGCCGAAAAACCCTGGTAGTAGGAGTACACGTTCTCGATTTCGAAGCGCTCTTTGTTTGCAAAGAGATACTCCTCCATCCGGTCTACCGTCTTCTCGACGCGTTCGACGGTGTACTGTCCCTGGATGTTGTAAAGGATCTGTATTTCGCGCTCGCCTTCGTTGTCCGGGAAAAAATCCATGTTGACGAAGGAGATCGGAATGGCCACACTCACGAGCGTGCCGATCACGATGGCCGTGGCTATCAGGGGCCGGCGCAAAATGCCGTCCAGCATGGTGGCGTACCGCTCGGTCAACCAATCCACGGAATTGGACTTCGCATTCAGTGGCGGCGGCTTGAGCCGCAGGGCCAGGAGCGGCACGATCGTCAGCGAAATCAGGAGCGAAATGACGAGCGAAATATTGATCGCCACGGCCACATGCTTGAGAAACAACGTGACCTCATCGGCCTGACTCACGATCATCGGCAGGAAAACGATGGCGGTGGTCAGGGTACCTGCGGTCACCGCCAACGCCACCTCCTTCACGCCGCGGAGCGTCGCATCAAACGGATTGTCAGGATCCATGCGCTGATGGCGATGGATGTTCTCGGTCACCACCACCGCATTGTCCACGAGCATGCCGACCGCAAGCATGAGCCCCATCATGCTGAGGATGTTCAAGGAGAAACCAAGGAAGTAGAGGGCCCCGACCGTTACCAGAATCGAGACCGGAACGGCCAGGGTGACCACGAGGGTCGAAGACAGCCGTCGCAGGAAGAAGAACAGCACGATCAGGGCAAAAAGCCCACCCCAGGCACCGGATTGGAGCAGGTCACGCAGTGAACTCACGATGCCTTCGGCCGCATTCCCCATATAGTAGATGTTGATCCCGGCCATGTCGGGATCATCACCTACCTCCTCTAGCTCTGCCTCGATCCTCTTGGAGACCTCCACCGTGTTGGCGCCCGCCTCCTTTCGGATGTCCAGGCCGACGGCGTAGTTCCGGTTCAAATGTCGCCCGTGATCCAGTTCCGGGTCGTCCAGGCTGATGGTGGCGATATCGCTCAGCTTAAGCCCGTCCTTTCTGATGACCAGATTTTGGACCTCCTCGGCGGTCCTGATTTCTCCCAACGGCCGGACCAGATATCTCCGCCCGCCGTCCGAAATCCGGCCGGCCGTCACGGAAAAATTGGCACTCTGGAGTTGCGTGACCAGCGCACCCAAATCGATACGGTGCGCTGCCACGCGATCCGCCAACAGTTCGATCTTTACCTCGCGGCGGTTGACGCCGTACAGGTCGACCTGCGAAACGCCATCGACCCGCTCAAGGACCTGCTTCAGCTTTCGATCCAGGAGTTCGTAGGACCCTGAGAGATTCTGATCCGACGACAACCGCAACTGCAGAATGGGCTGGTCGGCCATATTGAAGCGGTTGACAAAAATGCGCTCGACATCAGCGGGAAACTGATCCCGGACCGCGTCCATGCGCTCACGAACCTGAATGGCCTTCAGGTCTGTATCGGAGCCCCAATCAAATTCGAGATTCAGGTTCGCCCCTCCCTCATTGGAGTTGGAGCTAAGGCTCTTCAGACCAGGTACCGTAGCCAGGACCTCCTCCGCAGGCCTGGTGATCTCACGCTCGACTTCCTCCGGCGTAGACCCCGGATAAGGGATGTTGACCTGGAGGAATGGCTGGGAAACCTCCGGGAATAACTCCAGGGGTATGAAACGGATGGAAATAAGCCCAATAACAACCAAACAGATGAACACCATCATCGTGGTGACCGGCCGCTTCATGGCGAACTGCGGGAGATTCATCGACCTGGGTGGGATTGGTTGTGGAAGCGGCAGGGGTGAGGGTCAGGATCGATCGAGCACGGCGTAGACCGTCGGAATAACCAGCAGCGTAAGGAGCGTTGAAACCGCGAGGCCGCCTATCACCGTAATGGCCATCGGAGCCCGGATTTCCGCCCCATCCCCGAAGCCAATAGCCATCGGTATGAGACCAAGGACTGTGGTGAGCGTCGTCATCAGAATGGGCCGCAGCCTCTGGGAGCCAGCCTCTGCGATGGCTGCAATCTTTTCCATGCCCTCGGCGCGGAGCTGATTGATCAGGTCCACCAGTACGATGGCGTTGTTCACCACGATGCCCGCCAGAAGAATCAGGCCAATGAATACCACCACGCTGATGGTGGATCCGGTGATCCAGAGCGCCAGAATCGCACCTACCGCCGCAAGCGGGATGGAGAAGAAGATCACGAAGGGATGAAGCAGGGATTCGAACTGCGATGCCATCACCAGGTAGACCAGAAACACGGCCAGAAGCAGCGCAAGCATCAATGAGCGGAAGCTATCCGACATCTCCTGGTTCTGGCCGGCAATGCGGACAGACGTGCCCTGCGGCGTCCTGACCGATGCGACCGCCGCGGCGAGTTCCTCTTCCGCGGCGCCAAGGTCTCCATACTCAAGATTAGCGGTCACTTTGGCCACGCGCTGCTGGGCCACTCTGCGAATCTCGCTCGGGCCGATGCCCACCTCAAGCGATGCGACCGCCTCAAGGGTTACCGGCCGATTGCTTTCGGGATTGACGATCAGTTGCCGGAGTTTGTCCACGGAGGCGCGGTCCTCATCGCGCGTCCGTACCAGCACGTCAATCTTACGATCGTTCCAGGAATACCGCGTCGCCACCGAGCCCCGAATGTTGGAAACGACCCGATCGGCAATGCCACTCACAGAGAGCCCCAGGGCGGCTGCCAGTTCGCGATCAAACCTGATCTGAACCTCCGGGTGTCCGACTTCCATGCTGGATTTGACGTCCGCGAAACGGGTCGAATTGCGCAGCCGGGACGCAAGAGCCTGAGAAACCAGCTTCAGTGCGTCCAGATCGTAGCCACTCACCTCCAACTCTACGGGGGTGTTGAAGGAGAAGAGGGTCGGCCGAGAAATCTTGTACTGCAGGCCGGCTATGCGTCCCAGTTCGCTGCGAATCTTGTCCACCGCGGCGGCTTCACCCGCATCTCCTGAACCTGTCTCTAGCGCTACGTGGAGTTCTCCCCAGTTCTCTCCCCCTTCGTCCGGGTTCGAGTCCAGTCGATTACCACTTCCCGCAACCGCGAACGTCGCCTTTACATTTGGTGCGCTGTTGGATGCCATCTGTACCCGGGCCATGGCCCCGTCCATCTCCTCCAGGGGCGTCCCTGGCGGCAGTGTCATCTCCACATTGAACTCATCCTGAGCCAATTGCGGAATCAACTCCAGGCCAAGGCTGGGGACCAGTGTCAGGGACAGCGCAAACATGAGGACTGCCCCCGCCAGCACGGTTCCCCGGTGGTCCAGCGACCAGGCCAACATGGGACGATAGGTTGCGGCGACAACGTCAAAGCCGCGGTTGAACGCCCAGGCTATGGGACGCATCACAAACCCAACTGCGGCGGCAAGACCTCGTACCAGCAGGTAGGCCCCGCGGGCCAGGAAGTACGGGATTCGGTTGAAGAGGACGTATCCAACGGCCTGCCGGATTCTTCCGAGGCGCGTTTTGGCCGGAATGCGTGCCGCGACTTTAGTCTCGAAGGCCTTCTTGGATCCGCCGCCGATTGAGGCCAGCATGGGAATCAGCGTGAGGGCCACAACAAGCGAAGCCAAAAGCGAAAAGGTCACAGTCAGTGCCTGATCCCTGAACAACTGGCCGGCGATGCCCTGCACAAAAACCAGCGGGAAGAACACCGCGACCGTCGTGAGCGTCGACGCGATCACCGCCCGGCCGACTTCTGAGGCTCCCTTTTGGGCCGCTTCAAGGGGGCTCGCCCCTCGCTCCCGGTGCCTTGATATGTTCTCCAGCACCACAATGGAGTTGTCAACCAGCAGCCCGATGCCCAGGGCCAGACCGCCGAGCGACATGATGTTCAGCGTCAGATCATAGCCGTACATCATGTTGAAGGTGGCAATGACCGATACCGGAATCGATACGGAAATGATCAGCGTCGCGATGAAATTGCGCAGGAACAGGTACAGGACCAGAACAGCCAGAATGCCACCAATCAGACCTGCACTGATCACCTGATCGACTGCGCTCTCAATGAAGATGGACTGATCGTAAACATTCTCTATGCGGACCCCACCCGGGAAAAGACTGCGTGACCGCTCCAGGCGTGCCTTGACGGCCTCGGCCACCGCGACGGTATTGCCGTCTCCCTCCTTGTAGATGGCCAATTCGACTGCTTCCACGCCATTGATACGGGTGATGGCCTCCCGCTCCTTGTACCCCATCTCTACAGTGGCGACGTCCCGTAGATAGATGGATCGGCCGGCATCGGACTGCAGCACCACATCTCCGATTTGACCGACACTCTCAAACTGATTGACGGTCCGAACCAGGAACTGCTGGACACCCTCTTCCAGCCTCCCGCCGGAGAGGTTGACGTTTTCATCGCGGATAATCTGGACAACGCGCTCAATCGGGATCCCCAATTGCGCCAATTTTTCCTGGTCCACCAGAATTTGGACCTGATCCTCAAGCCCACCGCTCACCTTGACGGCCGCCACTCCGAGGGCGGACTCCAACTCCTTCTTCATCTGCTCGTCGGCAAATCGGCGAAGCACTTTGAGGGCTTCCGGATCCGTCTTCGCCACAAGGGGCGGCACGGACAGAGAAGCCGGTTGGACCCCGGGCCCGCCATCCGAGGTTGAGCCCTCGGCCCGGAGCACACCGGGCTCCACCGGCGCCATGAAGAGCGCGTAGCGCATCACCGGATCAAATGAAGGATCGAAACGCAGCAGGACCGGGCGCGTGGCCTCGAGTGGCAACAGCAGCGCGTCCAGCTTTTCGCGGACGTCGATACTGGCGAGGTCCATGTTGGTACCCCAATCGAACTCGAGGACCACGTCCGACTGTCCGGCGCGCGAGACGCTGCGCATCTCCTTGACGTTCTTGACCACGCCAAGCGCCTCTTCGACGGGCTTGGTGAGGAGATTTTCTATCTCAATGGGGGCTGCTCCCTCATACTCTGACCGCACCGTCAGTGTCGGGTACGACAGATCGGGGAGGAGATTCAGGTTCAGCCTCGAAAGAGAGACGGACCCGAAGAGGGCCACTGCCACGGTAAACATGGCAATAGTGACCCGGCGCCGCGTGGCGAGCTCGATAATTTTCATGGCACTAACTCTGGGCGGAGGCTACTGGACGACTTCGACCCGCGAGGAGTCCCGCAGATTGGCCTGGCCCGTCGTGATCACCTGATTGCCAGGCTCCAGTCCGGTCAGTATCTCGACGAAACGTTCATTTTCGAACCCACGTGTGACCACCTGCCGGTAGGCCGTATCTCCGCGGACTATGAACACAGCAGACTCGTCGTCCTGCGACAAGACGGCCTGTTTGGACACCAGAATGGCATCGTCATGGGTGTCATATATAATGCCGAGCCTGCCGAACATGCCCGGCTTCAACCGCCGCGTCGCGTCCCTGACTTCAACTGTCACTTTGAACGTCCCGGTCGTGGGGTCCACGACGGGACTGACTCGAAGGATGCGGCCGGTGAACTCCTCACCGGGCAAGGCATCGACCCGAACGGACGCTTCCTGCCCCTTTTGGAGCTTGTTGAGCTCACGCTCCGGCACATGCATCTCCGCCAGAAGCGGAGAGAACGACGTCACCTGGAACGTCGGAGAGAACGTCTGCACCGTGTTGCCGACCTTGATCAGGCGGGCGGATACAACGCCAGAAATGGGTGCTCTTACGGTCGTGTGCGCCAGAGAAAGTTGCGCCAAGTCGTACGCCGCCTTTTGGGTGTCGTAGCTGGACCTTGTCTGCTCCATCTCGTCACTCGCGATGAGCTGACTCTTGAACAACGACTCGTTACGCTCCAGTTCGCTGGCGAGTCTTTTGAGCTCAGCCTCGGCTCTGGCAACCTCGAGCGCCAGACGTTCATCGTCCAATTGTGCCAGGGCCTGCCCTACCCGGACATAGTCTCCTTCCTCGACGTGGATCTCGGTGACAATGCCGCCGGCCTTTGCGGCCACCTGGGTCTCCTCGTCAGCCACCAGCGTGGCCGTGCCCGAGAAGTACGCGGAGATGGTGCCCAATTGCACGGAGCCAGTCTCTACTGGGAGCGCCGGGGTTTCCTCTTCCTCCTCGGAGACTGCCCCCTCCGCATTTCCGTTGCAGGCAGCTAGAAATGTGGTGCTTCCAAGGAGGAGAAACAGAAGCAAGTACGACGTAGTGCGGCGCATATCGGGGAGACTCATTGTTGGCTCTGAGAGGCACTCCACCTACGGCTCTCTATCCGCTCGTGTTACACTTCCCGAAATTGTGCTCGAGAAACCGCATTCTTGTGTCTGGACAAGGCTTTTGGCCTATTCACTTTCGGCCGTAGCTTCTGGAGGGGGTATATTCGCTCCCACCTCAGGCAGCCCGGTCGCTGAGTTCTGACAACTTCCTTCTGGGAAAACTCGGCATTTCGATTCTCGACTGACCGCCAACGTGATCGGCCAAACCATATCCCACTACGAAATCCTCTCCGAACTCGGTCGGGGCGGAATGGGCGTGGTCTACCGCGCCCGGGATATAGAGTTGGACCGCGTGGTCGCGATGAAATTCTTGCCTCCCGGGGTCGCGCGGGTCGAATCAGCGGCAGAGCGATTTATGGTGGAAGCGCGCTCAGCCGCCAAGCTGGACCACCCCAACATCTGCAATATCTACGAGGTAGGCCGGTCGGAAGAGGGGCAGCCGTTCATTGCGATGGCGTACTACGAGGGCGAGGAATTGGCAGACCGGCTGGCTCGCGAGCCAGTCTCTCACGCTGAGGCACGCGACATTGTCGGACAGGTGGCCATGGGCCTTGAGGCCGCGCACCAGGCTGGCATCGTCCACCGAGACATCAAGCCGCAGAACCTCTTCCTCACCAACGATGGTCTGGTGAAGATCCTGGACTTCGGCCTGGCCAAGGTGTCTACCCAGGAAACGCTCACGGCCGTCGGCACGACCGTGGGCACGATCTCCTACATGAGCCCGGAGCAGGCCGAGGGCGCCGACATCGATCAGCGCACGGACACCTGGTCTCTGGGCGTGATTCTCTACGAGATGTTGGCCGGCCGGCGTCCGTTTGACTCCGCCTACCCGCAAGCGACGATCTACTCGATTCTCAATGCGGACACCGCGCCGCTGCCAGACGATGTCCCTGAGGATCTTCTAGAGATTGTGCAGAGGTGTCTTCAAAAGAACCGGGACGATCGATTCGCGAGCAGCGCGGATATTGCCACCGCGCTCGGGGAGTCCGTTGTGGCCTTGCCGGTTGCGGTGGCTACGCCCTTTCGCTTCTCGCGGGTTCATATTGCCGTTGCCGCGCTTCTGGCGGTCGTGATCGCTGCCACTACTGCCTATCAGTTGAGAGAGCAGGACAAGCCGGTTTTCGTCTTCCTGCCTTTCGAAGACCTGGGTGCATCCGAAGAACAGTCCATCGTGACGCAAGAATGGTCAATGGGCCTGGGCACCCAGCTCAAGAACTCGGTTGCCGTCGCCGTCAAGAGTCGGAGAGAGTCCCAATATTTTCGTGACAATCGGACATCAAACCGCGGGATGCACGATGATGGGATCGATTGGGTTGTTGAAGGCCAGGTCTCGCGGGACGGAGATCAAGTCTCGATTGCCGTACAGGTGACGGACGCAGAAACCGGGCTGGAAGAACTGGCTGAGACCTACGAGCCATCCGCGTCGACCACCTTTCAGGCCAGCAGCGCCATCCTCGGTGATATCTCGGGCTGGCTTGGGTTAGCAATGACGGCCGCCAGAATCGCCTTTGAACCGTCGGGCGAGGCATATAGCGAATACCAGCTCGGCATCCATTACATGGATAGGCAGACCCAGACCGACCTGCGTCTGGCGTTACGCCACTTTGAAAACGCTGTAGAAGCGGAACCGCTATGGGCAGCTCCATACACCGGTACTGCGCGCATCACTCAAATACTTTGGAATAGTGGTCTGACGACGCCTGAAGAGCTGGCGCTTGGACTCAAATACGCCGAACGGGCGATGGAACTTGATTCGCTTTTGGCAGAGTCCTGGGTCGCCAGGTCGGTCAGGGAGACGGTGAGTGGGAATTACGCGGGCTCGATCTCCGCATTGAAGCGAGCCCTGGAATTGGATCCGGAGTCGTGGGTAGCCCAGTACTGGCTTGGAGGGTCCCTGAGCCGATACGTTGATGCGGAGCAGGCTACCGGAGCGATGATTCAGGGCCTAGCGAACAATCCAAAGGACAAGCTGAATTGGCTCAATCTCGCTTATAACTACCTAAATCTCGGAAGGTGGGATGATGCCTTGGCGGCCCTTGAAGAGCTTTCACTGATCGAACCCCATTTTGAAGACATGGATGCCTGGACTGATGCCTTGGTGTTGGTGGCTTCCGGCGAGCGGGAACAGCTCCGAGACACCTTTCGAGAGTGGGACGCCACGTTCGTCACCTCGGAGTCCCGGACCGAAGCTCGAGAGTCCAAGCTGCAGCTGCTGATAATGGCGCGCGACTCTAGCGCCGTTCGGGCTCTTATTGAACAGACGCCCGACTCCCTTTGGAAGATGAGCGACCGAGTCTTGGCGTCTGCCGGAGCCAACGATTTTGAGCAGGCGTTTAAGCGGATACCTGCCCCGATATTACCGGATGAGGGTTGTACGGCAACGCCAGCAATCTTGCCTGACATGAGCTGAGACAGATTCTGGTAGGAGTTCTGCTCGAGCAGGAGCTTCGTGTCCACGTGGGATACAGACACCTCCGAGGTGGCTTTGGACCGTTCAGAGGCGAGTCCCGTCACGACCACCCCGTCCAGATTCAGAGGATCAAGCACCAACTCGAAGTCCTGAGTCTGGGTGCCGGGGCCTATCGCAATCGTTCTTTCTTGGGTTCGAAAGCCAATGAACTGTGCTCGTAGGGTGCCCTCTGAGTCAAGCGACCTGTTCGCGGGAATCGTAATGGTGTATTTGCCGTCGAAATCCGCGACCGCGCCGAGACTCGCTTCGACAATCAACACTGTCGCTCCCTGGAGCGGCCTGTCAGCGGAGTCGGTTATGGTGCCCGAGATGGACGACTGCGCGAAAGCGGTCGCCGGAGAGCCGACCAGGACCGCCACAATGGCGCCTCTCCTCCAGCGTGCCCAGACGCTCACATCCCGGTTAGGACGACATGGATCGATTGGAATGTTCATATCGTCGGGCTGCTGGAGACGGATTCGAACTACCCCGAGGTACAACAGGTCGCGGGTTTCTCCAAATTGACGAACCTTGGCCGGGGAAATTGCGGGGCCCAGCGTTATTGTTCAGACCCCCAACCCCGGAGGGCTTCTGCCAGGGGCAAAATGGCACCTCCCCCGGCTGAGGCCGTCCGGAGCATCGCCAGAAAGTGGTCGCCCCAGCCGGCAAAGTCTGGTTCATCCCAGAGCACGTTATGCCAGAGGGCCACGAGCACTCCTCCATACTGCTGAACCGTCCTGAGAAGTTGCCCGCCCTGCTCGATGGCCTGTGCGCTCGTAAGTCCCTCGCGGTTGAACATGGCCGATTCCATCATCGCCAGCGGCATTTCCCAGATCCCGGATGTCGCATTCAGGTCGTGATCCCACGTCTGAAACGGGAGGCAGGTGCCGTTCCTGAATCCCGGAGTGTCGGCGAATCCCAGCGATGAATCCAGGACCAGCCCGTTTGCGGCAAAATTCCGGGGAGTCGCCGGCGGATCCCACCGCAGGTAGTGCGTTCGGACCGTATGTATGGCGCCGCCCGAGGCGGTGGTCAGCCGCTGGTGTTCCGAAGCCAAATACCCGCCGTGGTTGAAGGCATGATAGCTGGGATGCAAGCCGATGTCGTGGCCCGCTGCGCGCAAGGCGCGGAATGTCCGCTGAATAAAACCTCCCTGGAGCGAGTAGCGCACATCGTGCGGGCCCGAGGCCCCGCCCTTGAAAAAGAACGTCCCGGCACCCTGAACCTTCTCAACTTCGAGGGCCATTCGAGAGATGGCCGTCCTGTACGGATCACGCCTGAACAGCCACTGGCGCAATCCCGACCGAAGGCGCGCTCCGCGTGGTTTAGGACCGCGCCCCAGTAGGAAGTTCTGAATCAGCTCCCGGTAGATGATACCGGGCCTCCACTTGCGCAAGTAGTCGATGTCGAACGTGGGGCAGAAGCACCACGAGGCCCCTTTCCATGACCGGCGCGGCAGGCTCTGCCCACCTGCTTCCAGGGCGTTGGCCAGCATTTCCCGGTAGGCGTCTACCGGCGCCGTTTCGGCAAGGCCCATGGTGTGGAGTAACGAGTCCCGGCCAACCGGTCTTCCGTGCCTGTCCCGGGGTTCGTTGTAGGTCTCGTCACATCCGGCGAGCCAGTAGAACGCCGATGCAATGATGTCGCCGCTCTCCTGGCCTGAGCCGCCTGGCAACGTGAGTCCTCCCGGAAACAACGACGGGGCAAGATCTCCCGCGATGCCTGGAAGTGCCGAATCCCGCAGCGACGAGGTTATGCGAAGCGGGGTTTCCGGGTCCATCCGTACAAAGAGCCAATTACCGCCTGTTGGGGCGACAGGTCCATACCAAATTCCGGAGGTCCCGCCCTGATCCAACCCAAGTCCCAACGGCCTGAGCAGGGTCTCCAGAGCATAGGCAGCCTTCAGCGCGTAGGATTCCGGCGCGACAATCCGGCATCCGATCGCGGACTCGGCGGCCCTGGGTCCCATCGGAGTAGCTGGCTCCGGAGCGTTATTCAGCGTGTCTTTCAGCGTGTCTTTCAGAAATGAAGGGTATACTTCGGGACTTGGGAATCCGGCCACTTGCCGTCGGAACAGTGATAATCCGGCAAACCAATCGACCGACCAAATTTTGACTAGCAGAATCACGGTGTTCTCCGATCCGGTACACGGTTTCGTGTCCGTGCCTCGCGGAGACCTTTTCGACCTGATTCAGACGCCGGAGATGCAGCGCCTGCGCCGAATCAGGCATCTGGGTGTGGGTTATATGGTGTTCCCGGGCGCCGAGCACTCCCGTTTTGGCCACGCCCTGGGAGCGATGGCCCTCATGCAGGAAGCGCTGAAGACCCTCCGAGACAAAGGGACGGACATTTCGCCCGAGGAGATACTGGCTGCCTCTGCGGCCGCACTCCTGCATGACATCGGTCACGGGCCGTTTTCGCACACGCTGGAGGACGTCCTGATTCAGGGCTTCGAGCATGAGGCGATGAGCCGAGAGATGATTTTGGCCCTCAATAAGCGCTTTGGGGGGAGGTTGGGGCTGGCCCTCCAGATTTTCGACGGGGATTATCACCGCCCGTTTCTCCATCAGCTGGTTTCCGGCCAACTGGACATGGATCGTCTGGACTACCTTCGGCGCGACTCGTATTACACCGGAGTCGTCGAAGGGCGCGTTGGTGTGGGCCGTATTGTGAAGTCCCTTCGTGTGACCTCCGACCAACATCTGAGCGTGGACCACAAGGGGTTGTATGCCGTGGAGTCTTTTCTGATCGCCCGGCGGCTCATGTACTGGCAGGTCTACCTGCACAAGACGGTCGTTGCCGGCGACCACGTGCTGCGCTCGTCCCTCCGGCGTGCCCGCCAACTCATTGAGGCCGGCGACCCGGGAGTATTGGATGCCTGTGCCCCACCGCTGCGCCTGTTTCTGGAGGACGATGTCACGGCCGACCATCTCCGACATCCGGATGTCATCCGTTCCTACACGGCCCTCGATGACGCAGATATTCTATATTCCCTAAAGCGCTGGGCCACTGTTTCTGATCCCATTCTGGCGGACCTGGCATCGCGATTCCTGAACCGCCGGTTCCTGGGCACCCGGGTCTTTCGCCAGATGCCCGAAGAGGCCGCCCTTGAAGACTGGAAAACGGCGGTGCGTACCTGGCAGCGCGACGCCGGCCTTTCGGATGGCAGTGACATGGAGCACGATTACTACTGCGGCGCATCCTGGCTGAGGCACCTTCCCTATTCGCAAGAACATTCCCCTATTCAGGTCCGCACGGCCGACGGGCCCCTGGCCGAACTCACCGAAGCCGCCGACTCGGAAGTCATCGCGTCGCTCGCGCGCGAAGAGTCAAAACCGTTCGTCTGCGGACCAAAAGAAGTAGCGTTCCCGCACGCCACCGGTTCATAATCGAGATGCCGCTCACTTCCATACGCTTCTATGTGGCGAACCGCGCGTGGCTTGCCGACCTCTCGCGGCCTGTGTGCCTGGCGCGGGCTGTGACTTTTGGCGAAGGGGCGCAGACCTGGTTTGGCGCCGAACGCCCGACTTTGCAAACCTTTGCGACCGGAAGCTTCGTTGGATCCGTGGCAAAGGGGGGGGCGGTCAACGTGTCCGTGCTCACGATTACCCCCCACGGCGCCGGGACGCATACCGAGAGTTCCGGACACATCACGCGCGATCCGCTCCCGGTCAACAGCGTCGCGGCCCCAGGTCTGATTCCAGCGAGCCTGGTGACCGTCGATTCAGTCACGCAGGATGCCCTCCTGGATGCCATCTCAAGCTGTGAAAATGGTTTCCTTGAGGCACTGGTAGTCCGCAGTGTCCAGCCAGCCTTGTCTGGATACCCGGCCGAGGCCCTTCGTCATGCCGCCGCACGTGGCGTTATGCATTTGCTGGTCCAGGAAGCGTCGGTGGACCCGGAAGATGATGGTGGCCGTCTTGCGGCACACAGAGCATTCTGGGGGATCAAAACCGGGTCCAATGCCGGAAAGTCGGCGAGGACCATCACCGAGTTGATCCAGATTCCGCCAGAGGCCTCCGACGGCCCCTACCTGCTGGACCTCCAGGTCCCGAACTTGACAACCGACGCCGTTCCCAGCAGACCCGTGCTCTACCCCCTCGTCCCGACCGACTGAACATTGCGATCCTCGCTGGCGCGTCCGGCCGGCCATCCCCAAATTGCCACGTGCCTGACGTTTTTACGCTATCCCAACTCTCTCTCGAAGGGGCTGAACATCTGGATCTGGCAGATCCTCTTCGCGCCTACAGGGGTCAATTCCATTTCCCCCACGATGCGTCAGGGCAGGCGGTGTACCTGGCGGGCAACTCCCTTGGGCTCCAACCTCGCGGGGTAAGGCGCAGGATGGAGGCGAGGCTCGTGGAATGGGAGGAGATGGCAGTGAACGGCTGGCATCACGCGGACTGGATGCGTGCCGATGGGCTGATTGCACGTCGCATGGCCAGGATCGTGGGAGCAAGGGACCACGAAGTTGCCGTTTCGGGGACGCTCACCGGCAACCTCCACATGCTCATGGCATCGTTCTACAAACCTGCGGGTGCGAGGACGAAGATCCTGATGGAGGGTACCTGTTTCCCGAGTGATCGTTATGCAGCCAGTTCCCAGATTGCCTGGCACGGGTTGGATCCCCAGGAGCACCTGATTTCGCCGGAATCGACCACCTCTACGGAGGACATTCTTTACACCATCGAGCGCGAGGGTGACCGCGTGGCTCTCGTCCTGGTGGCCGGGCTGAATTACCTGTCCGGGGAAGTCCTGGATATGGCTGCGATTACGGGTGCGGCCCGGGATGCCGGATGCAAGGTCGGCCTTGATCTGGCGCATGCCGCCGGAAATGTGCCGATGCAGCTCCACGACTGGGAAGTGGACTTTGCGGCGTGGTGTGGGTACAAGTACCTCAACGGCGGCCCGGGGGCCCCGGGGGCGTTTTTTGTGCACGAAGACCACCACCACGACGACCTGGACCGATTGGCTGGCTGGTGGGGCCACAATCTGGAGAGCAGGTTTCAGATGCCCCCGGAATTTGCCCCCTCCAAGGGTGCGGCCGGCTGGCTGACCAGCACCCCTCCCGTGCTTGGTCTGGCGCCCCTGGAGGCATCCACAGCCCTGTTCGAGGAAGTCGGCATGGAGCGACTCACCGAAAAGAGTACGCGGCTCACAGCATACCTGGACGCGCTCGTGAGGCTCAGGCTTCCCGGCGATGTTGAAATAGTGACTCCTGCCTCACGGGGAGCCCAACTATCCCTGCGGGTATCGGGCGGGCGGCGCGTCTTCGAGAATCTCCAGACTCTGGGCGTCATCTGCGACTGGAGAGAGCCGGACATCATTCGGGTGGCTCCCGCTCCCTTCTACAACAGCTTCGGCGACCTGATTCAATTCGCGGACCGCCTCCAGGAGGCCATTCGCGAGGCGGCCTAGCGCTTGTAAGGTGGGCCTGCTGGGCTAACTGTCGAGTATGTGGATGTCCGCCAACTGGCGGCCGACCTGAGCGTAGTCAAGGCCGTAGCCAACCACGAACAGATTGTCGATCTCGAAACCCACGTAGTCCAGCTCAAGCGGAACCCGGGTGGCCGCCGTCTTGTGCAGCAACACGGCCGTACGAAGGGAGGCCGGGTTCATTTCACCCAACTTGTCGAGGAGGAAATTCATCGACAAGCCGGTGTCCACGATGTCCTCAACCAGAATCACGTGCCGGCCTTCGATATCGGCATCCAGGGATTTCAATTCGTGGACCCTGCCGCTCGATATTTTTTCGGCGCCGTAGGACGACAACTTCAAAAAATCGACCTCGCATTCAATTTCCAGGGCCCTCATCAGGTCAGCCAGGAAAATAAACGCCCCGTTGAGAACACCGATGAGGATCGGCACCTTGCCAGCCAGGTCCCTGTCAATCTCTGCCGCTAGGGCGCGCACCCGCTCGGCAATGACGTCCCGGCTCAGATACAGGCGAAATTCTTCGCCATTGACGACGATGTTATCGGTCTTTGTCACGAGGGCTGGCTGCATTTGGGGCGTCTGAAAGGCTGTTGAATAATAGCGAACAGGGCCCGCTCAGTCCATGAACACCGATAGGCGAACCCACGAAGAATCGCCTTGTGCGGCCTCCGAGACCCAGGCAGCCCGGACGCCAGGGATCCACACGATTGTCTCACCCGACGCTACCACCGGAATGCTCGACCGGCTGTAACAGGGCAACTGGGCGTTTGTGAGGACATCCTTCACTTTGGCGCTGCCTTCACGCACCGCGATTCGGTCGCCGGCCCGCCACGGCCTGACCTGAAAGGGGCCGCCGCCGGCTGCCGCCGCACACCAATTCTCCGGCTCAAAAAAATACGCCGCAGACTGCGCCCTGAGAGTCAACCGCCCGTAGACCACGCCATGCCCGGGAGCCAGGATCTGCTCTTCCCAGTCCGCTGATGCGGGATGAACCACTGCCAGGCCGTCTCTCTCTCTCCAGACGGCTCCAGAGCCCACATTGATGTGTTTGCCAGGCTGGCTCTCAAGGAGCCCGTCCAGCGCGATGGCCAACTTTTCATCGCGGGGGCCATCGCCAATGACCTGCTCCACGACGTCGAGCAGAATGCGCCTCCTCCAGATGGCAGGAAGGGCTCCAAGTGCGGCTTCGTCCAGAAGGAGACCCCTGACGCGCGCGTGGGTTTGGGGCAGCGGCCGGGAGGCAACGCCCAGAAGAGCGCTCGCGACGGGGGCCACTTCCGCGTCCTGATACGCCCGCAAGAGGCCGGCCGACCTGCTGATGGACCGGCTGACGCCCGGACCAAACACGTCTCTAAGTACCGGGATCAGGCCATGCCTCACCGCATTTCGCCTGTACGAATCGTCTTGATTGCTGGGGTCCTCCCTCCATTGCAGCTTGTGCGCGGTTGCGTACGCCAGGATTTCGTCGCGCGTGCTCTCCAGCATGGGACGCACAAGCGTCAGGGACGGGTACCCGGGCACCGTGGCCGAAGGCGCCATTCCGGCCAGCCCCGCGGGTCCGGCACCCCGCGCCAGGTTGAGCAGGACGGTCTCGGCCTGGTCGTCCGCGTGATGGCCGGTGGCCAACCAGCCGATTCCCTGCTCCTGGGCCACTTTCGCCAGGGCAGCGTACCGTGCCTTTCGTGCCGCCTCCTGCAGCGACTCCCCCTTGCCAGCCGACACGGAAATCCGAGACTCAACAAACGTCACATCCAGACGCAGTGCCAGCGACCTGACAGACTCCAGGTCTGCTTCAGCAGATTCTCCCCGCATCCCGTGATGGACGTGGCAGACGATGATCTGAGCGCCGAACTGCTTGAGTGCGTGGGTCAGAACCACGGAGTCCATGCCTCCGGAAACGGCCACCAGAATGGGAGTCTCCTTGGGGAGATGCGTCGCATCCAGCACACTGGTCCTCATCGATTCATCCCGAAGCGGCGCGCGAACTCATCGGCCGTGATACGAATAATGGTCGGTTGTCCGCCCGGGCTCGTATACGGCTCCGTGCACTGGAAGAGTTGGTCGATGAGTGACCGCATTTCCAGAGGTGCCATGGCGGACTCGCGGGGTACGGCGCTGCGACGCGCCATCGCCCGGGCAAGCATCTCCCGGCGCGACAGACGAAGACGCTGCGCAAAGGTCTTGTACTGATCCAGTACCTCGCCAAGCACCGCTTTTTCGTCTCCAGGACGAATATCTGCCGGTAGTCCTCGCACCATCACGCTCCGGCCGCTCATCGCCGCCAGATCGAAACCAATGGCGCGAAGATCCGGAAGGAGTCCCTCCAGCAGCGCAAAGTCACCCGCGGTGAATTCCACGACGGTCGGAAAGAGCAACTGTTGGGAGAGGCCGAACCCATCCTCGAGGGCTTTGAGCGCCCGCTCAAAAATGACGCGTTCATGCGCGGCGTGCTGATCCACAATCAACAGACCGGATCGAATTGGCGCTACGATGTAGGTCCCCAACACCTGCCAGACCATGTTTTCGGGCTCGGGATCATCGGTGGGCTCGCCAACGCTCCCCCTGGCAGGCTGCCCGGGTCCAGGCTCAGATGGCACAGGACCGTACAAATCTCGCGAGACTTGACCAAGATCTGCCCCCGAGCCCACGCTCTGGTAGTTCGTCCCAAAACCGTCGCCGCCCGGCTGACCAGAGGAGTCTGCAACCGAGGAGTCTGCACCCGCGGGACCCGCGAGGAGATCAACGGCAGCGTCGTCGAACCGGAGGACGCCCGCCCCTTGGGACAACGCGCGCCCTACTACTGCCCGGAGCATACCATAGATGCCCCGCTCGTCGTCAAATTTCACTTCTGCCTTGGTGGGGTGGACATTCACATCCACGTGGCGGGTGTCCACGTCCAGATGAAGCGCAAAGAACGGAAACGCTCCGTCAGGAATCAGCCCGCGGTACGACGCATAAACAGCGTGTTCCAGATACCTGCTCCTAATGCAGCGGCCGTTGACCAACAGGTACTGCTCACCCCGAGTGCGCTTCCGAATTTCGGGTTGTCCGATCCATCCCCGGATCGAGAGGTAACTGGTCTGCTCTTCGACCCAGAGGAGGTCTTCCGCCTTGTGGCCGAAGAGGTCCTTGATGCGTCTGGCTGCAGACTCGCCGGCCGGGCCCACCCGCGGAACCACCTTGAACAACTCCTTTCCATCCACCACAACGTGAAAACCGACCGCCGGGTGAGCCAACGCCAATGACTGGACGGTCTCCACCGCATGGGCCAGTTCCGTAGCTTCGGCCTTCAGGAATGCCCGGCGCGCAGGCACGTTGTAGAAGAGTTGCCGGACTGCGATAGACGTCCCGCCGGGTTGTGCACACGGCTCCACAACCATCGTCTCCCCGCCGTCCACCACGACGCGCGTACCGGAGGGGTCCTCCTTGCGGCGGGTCTTTAACTCGACCCTCGCCACAGATCCGATGGACGCCAAGGCCTCGCCGCGGAATCCGAGCGTATGAATCTTCTCCAGATCGGTGAACTCCCGGATCTTGCTGGTCGCGTGTCGCTGAAAACAAAGCTCGGCATCATGCGGGGTCATGCCGCTTCCATTGTCCACCACCTGGACCAATGACCGTCCGCTGTCCGCGATAATGACCTCAATCAAGGAGGCACCCGCGTCGAGGGCGTTCTCGACCAGTTCCTTGACCACGGAGGAAGGACGCCCGACCACTTCTCCAGCGGCGATCTTGTTGGCGAGCACATCCGGCATTACCCGAATGATGCCCGCTTCTGCGCTAGATACTTCTCCCGTCTCCTCAGTCATTCACATCCAGTTTAGGACTCGGGGACCCTTCAGAGGGTCAGATAGATCCAGAACGCCAAGACCAGCGCCATGATTACATACACAAAGCGGGCAGGCTTCCCTCGCCTGACATTGGACTTCATGCGCATCCGGCGCTTCAACGATTCTTCCTTTGAGGGGTCCCAGAAACGGGGCTCGTAGGAGAAACGTTTGAAACTGGCCTTCCTGCCGGCTGTGAAAATTCCCATCTCTACTGTGCGTTCGGAGGCGCGTTGTAGTTAGGCAATCCGAGATCGTTCCAGCTATCTCCCCCGATGTGGGTAAATCGGGGGTAAGTTTGGCGCCCTGACAGCCGTCAGACCAGGCCAAACAAATACGCCGCAGCCACCGGTGCTACAAAAATGAGCGCATCAAACCGATCCAATAGCCCGCCATGACCGGGCAGAATTGAGGCAGAGTCTTTTGTGCCTGCGGCACGCTTGAGCGCACTTTCGAACAAGTCGCCGAGGGGACCGAGAACGCCCACCAGTCCGGCCAGGGCAAGCCAGTGAATCAAAGGCAGCCCCCCACTCCAGATCTCGGAAAACACGGCCGCAGCAACCAGCGCGGCAATTCCGCCGCTGATGGCCCCCTCCCAGGTCTTTCCCGGGGACAATGTTGGAGCCAGCTTGCGCCTGCCGAATGTCCTCCCTGAGTAGTACGCCGCCGAATCCGCGGTCCACATCAGCAGAACCAGGCCCATCGTGACGACAAAGGGATCCCACAAGACTTCTCGGTGGGGGAGCCGGATGGCGACCAGCGACGCCAAAAAAAGGCAAGGATAAAACAGCCCGAAAAGGGATCCGCCAAGCGTTGCGAGCGGCTGGCCTCCGGGTGCGCGCAACAGAAACCAGGCCAGCGAGCCTATGGCCAGCGGTGCCAAAAACCAGACGGCAGGTGGCCAGGCTGGCGTAAAAATTATTGCCATGCCCGCCAGAAAAGCCATCAGATTCCCGGTCTGCTGCTCTGGCGTCGAGAAGAGGTTGAACGCCTCCTTTTGCCCGGCCAGCGCGATCACTGCCATCAATCCGACGAAAGCCCAGCCGCCAAACCACGTCATGGCGATAAACACGCCTCCGCCGACCACTGAAGTCAATATCCTCATCATGCCTCCGTTTCCTGCTCACCGGGCGGTGAGTTCGGATCCGACCGAAGTGCTACTTCGGCCAGTTCAGAATCGGTCAGCGGTTCGGCGGTCAGAATCGCCATCGCCGCTTTGAGTTCAGTCTCGGGCACCATCACGTGGACCAGCGCCAGATCTCCGTGGGTGAGATTGAACGCGTGGTCGCGTTGCGTCAGAACCACGGCCGAGACGCCTGAATCGTCCAGTCGGTCTCGAACCAGATTCGCCTCGTAGTCCGTCCCCGACCGAAAAGCGGAGACCCAGCCCTCAAATGTTCGAGTATTACTCACAGTGACTTGGAGGCCGCATGACCTCGCTGGTGGATGGCGCGCAGGACAATACCAAAAACAGCAACTGATACCAAGACAATATAGCCGGGTATCTCCATGGATTCGAGGTCCTGCAGAGAGATGGTGTCGCTGCCTGCGACGTAGGCTCCCAATGCCACGGCGAAGCCGTTGTTCGCCAGGTGAACCAACATTCCGGGCAGCAGGCTGTCTGATCGCCATACTACGTAGGCCATGTACACGCCGAGCATCGACAACGGAACCGCCTGGGTCAACCTCATGTGGTACAGTCCGAACACAACGCCCGTAAACAGGACTGCCGGCAGCCAGGTACGAAACAAGCGTTCAGACTGACGCTGGATGTACCCACGGAAGAAAATTTCTTCGCAGATCGCCGGCGTGGCCGCCATGGCGATAAGCGTAAAGACGAGTCCGAGATCCTTGTCCAGGACGCGTTCTATGAGGTCTATCTGGAGTTGCTCAAATTCTCTGATGGCGTCCGGCCAGGGAAGAGCATCCATGGCCACACCGGCCCACTGGACGATCGGAAAAAGGGCCACCCAGCCCAGAAGCGACAACGCCGTCAGTCCGACTTCGCTTTTCCGCAGCCGAAGCATTTCTGCCGGCCGGGAAGTGTGCAGCCTGGCAAGAAACCACGCCAGAAGCGCCAGCCCCAGGAACTGACCGACCGTGTTTCCAATCAGCAGCTCGCGGGCGTACGTCTCGACCAGATCCCCCGGGTCCAGTTGGGTGAGGGCCGCCAGGCCTCCTGACGCCGCCACCGAACCCAGGAACACCAACAGGGATATGCCCTGGAATGCGGCGAACCCAATTACCAGGCCGGCCAAAATGGTGACGGCTGGAGTGAAATGATTTCGCTCCAGCCATCCATCCGAGGGGAATCTAATTGCTGCCGTCCCTGAGGGTGTGTCCGCGCCCGCGGATGAGGGTCGTTCCATTCGTACGGTAGTGCTGTGCGCACCGGATACGGACAAGCCCTGGAGGGGTTCTTCCCCCCCTATGCCACCTCGCTATCTACTCGTCCGTGGTCCATCTGGCGGCGCAGACGGTTCATGATGGTCCGAAGACGGGTATAGACGTACTTCTGATTGTCGAATTTCATCACCGTCGCAATCTGATTGGCCCGCATGCCCTGCTCGTACCGGAGTTGGATGAGCAATTGGTCCTCGGCATCCAAACTCCCAATGGCCCGCTGAAGATGGGCGACATTATCCTCGTCGACGCCGTCGCCGTGGTTCTCCAGGAGTGTGGACTTGTCCACGGGCTGGATGCCCATTTCCGCAAGGTCGTCGAAGGACACCATGGGGCGATTGGCTCGCAGCGCTGCCAGAAGATGCCAGCGCTTGTTGACCGAAAGCAGTTCGTTGATCTGCTGGATATCGCTGCTCACTTGGCTCGGTGTACAGGGGATCCGGTGCTTGCTCTTCAGAAGCTCCGCGATGTCGTCGTGCGGAAGCTGCTCCTGGTAGTAGTACTTGAATACGTGCTTCTGCCGGTCGGTCAGCTTGGAGATCACGGACTGCGGGGCCGAGACCATACGCTGCTTACGGAAGCGATCCCGGCATGCGTTGGCCGCCACAACACTGAGCCAGGGGGTCAACTCACTGTTAATCCTGAAGTTTCTAAGCGCCTGAAAATCGCTGCTTCGTAGCCGCTCGCAGATGGCCGTGTAGGTTTCCATGATGTCGTCCGGATCCTTGAGGAAACGACGAATCATGCGTAGGAGGACAGGGGTATAGCGGGCCAGGAGTTCCTGGTATCCGCCTTCCGGATCTGTCTTGAAGCGCTGGATAAGCAGGATATCGTTCGCCGCTGGGCGATCGGCTCCGGGTTTAGCTGCGCTTGGGTTCCGGTTGTACATCGGTAGATTGTTTCGCAAGGGCGGGATCGGTTTCGGGTTATGCTCACAAAGCACTCCTTGACCATCCTCTCGAACAGGCGCTACCTTATGGAAGTCGCGCTTGTAGCTCAGTTGGATAGAGCGTTGGATTCCGGTTCCAAAGGCCGGGGGTTCGAATCCCTCCAAGCGCACTGCAAATCCCTGTCCACCACATGGTGGGCGGGGATTTGCATTTTGACAGGAGGGGTCTGAAATCTCGAGGCTGCGATTGAGGCGCCGAAGCGACTCTACCACGCTGCGCCGAAGCGCCCTGGAGAGGGAGGAATCCACAGAGGATGTCAAGGAACTGATCGATCCCATCTCGAAGTTGGTGCCAACACGGCCCGCTCCTAGTGCCAGGACCGCACTCTGGCACAGCATGTCCGATTTGTTTCCCTCTGATGACGCGCCCGTTTCGACGCCCGACCCGACCGGGAAAACAGTCTCCAATTGAGACTCATTTTGAGACAGAGTGTCATTCCGCGCGAATCCAGCCGGACGCGCCAAATCTCAGAGAGGTACACCGATTTGCGACTCCCGGTGCTGGATGTATCAGATCGAGGCAACCGGTGGCTTACACTGACTGGCCGCCTGGGCAGACGGGAGTACCAATTGGCCTGCAACAACGGCCCGCGCCACCTTTACGGCGGGCCCGGCCGGTCATGACGGTCCACACCACGGAACCCGGAGTCCAGGTTTACACGGGCAACTCGCTGGACGGCTCACCGAAAGGACCGAGCGGCTGCGCGCACGACCGCCACACGGGATTCTGCCTGGAACTGGCGCTATGCAGCCCGCAGCTCGCCTTCGCTCGCGGCGACGACGGTAGCCACGGTCAGGTCTCCCGTGACGTTGGTGACGGTGCGACACATATCCAGAATCCGATCGACCCCTAGAATCAGCGCGATTCCTGCACTTGGGACGTTTACGGACTCCAGAATGATCACGAGCATCACGATACCGGCACTCGGCACGGCGGCCGTGCCAATGGAGGCCAGCACCGCAGTAAGCACGATTGTGGCTTGAGCTGCCAGTCCGAGATCCATTCCAATGGTCTGGGCGATGAAAACGGCAGCCACGGCCTGATAAAGCGCTGTCCCGTCCATGTTTATGGTGGCCCCAAGGGGCAGGACGAATGACGAGATCTCCTCGGAGACTCCCAACTCGTTCTCAGCGGTCTCCATGGTTACCGGAAGTGTGGCGCCGCTCGACGAGGTGGAAAACGCCACCAACTGCACCGGCGTGACCTTGCGGGCAAATTCCGAAAGCTTCAGGGGCGTCATGAAGCGCAGCATCGTGGTATAGGTCAGTCCCATGTGGATGGCCAGCCCAAGTAAAACCGCGATGCAGTAGTAGCCGAGTGCAGCCATCAACTCCATGATCTGGCCAAGATCGTCGCCCGCAATGGAGGTTATTGTGTCGGCCATCAACGCGAACACGCCGACAGGGGCCATGATCATGATGATTTCCACCAACTTGATCACAAGATCATTGGCAGCCTCAAAGACAACGTACAGGGTTTTGGCCTGCGCGGCCGGAATCATCAACATCCCGACGCCCATGAAAAGCGCGACAAACACGATCTGAAGCATGTTGCGGTTGTCCCCTGCCGCTCCGATCAAATTGTCCGGCACCATGTCTACAATCGGCTGAAGCGGGCCACGCTCCTTCGCTTCCATGGCCGCACCTGTGCGGGATTCGGCTTCCGCCGCGTAGGTTTCCTGCAGCCTGTCTCTCATCTCGGGCGGCACGGTGTCGCCTGGCCGCATGATGTTTACCACGGCCAGTCCGATAATGAGCGCAATCACCGTCGTGCCCATGTAGATCGCGATCGTTTTCCCGCCTATCCGGGATAGTTTCTTCAGATCTGAGAGCGACGCGACGCCGGTCACCAGGGAAACAATGATCAGCGGAACCGCAATCAGCTTGAGCAGATTGAGGAAAATGTCTCCGAAGGGGGCGATCCAGTCGCTGGTAAACCCGCTAAAGCCCGAAGCCGCAGCCCAGATGCCGTAGACGACGCCCAGGGCCAATCCGATCATGATCTGCCAGTGCAGCTTCTTGTACCAAGGCATCGTAGTCAGTGACGTTAGTGGAGTGGGTGCTTTCCTCGCTCAAAGCAAGGGCTCTCTGCCCGGCAGGGGCGTCGAAAGAACGTCCGCGCAGGCCGACAATGCAAGTCCGATCCGGTCCCTAGAAGGTGAGCGAGACCACGGCCACGGGGACGGCCTCTCCGTTGGGTCCGTAGCTCAGGCCCATCCTGGCGTCTATCCGATCGTTCCGGAGTTTTGCGGTCACCGCAGCGTCTATCCCGGCAATCAGATGATTGACAACAAAGAGCGTGGACATCCTGGACGCCGACCGCAGCAGGTCCTGCGCGTCGGCGTGATCGCCTGCGTAGCGATAGAACGTTGCTGAGACGTTTGGCTTGGAGTTGCCCGGGCCCGTGCGCTCAGGATCAATGGCGTCTGTAAAGTTGCCCTCCCCATCCCGCCATGCCGGATAATCACCCCATCCGGGAGCGAATTGGAAGTACTTACCGATGAGTTCGTAGTACTGCTGCTCGCTGAATCCCGGGAGTTGGTGAGAAAAAGTCGCCAGCGTTTCTTCGTGAATGGACTGCCGTTCTATGGCGTTTATCTGGCTGAAGAAACTAGCCACCGACGCCTGCTGTGCGGCCGTCCAACTTCCCGGAACACTGAAGTCAATCCCGCTTGGCACGACCGCGGCGGGCGCGGTAACCGCGTGTCCCTGCACCTCCTCGACCCAAACCACATAGTCATTCAGCCAGGTTGCGTACCGGCCCGGATCCCAGCCAGCATGGGCAAATGCCCGAAAATCATCCTCGGCAGAGAGGCCCTTTGTCCGCTTCAGGGACCATAGAGTCAAAACGGCCGCCTCCAGACCCAGTGCCGCGGCGGCCTTGACCCAGGTCCGGTTGTAGGCCTGCCCCAAACCCGGGACCAATGCCGACAATCCAAAGGCCAGGGGTATGCTCCGGCCCACGTCCTCGGCCGTCGAAACAGCCCATCCGACCGGGAGCCCGGTCGCGGTCACGCTCTCATCATTACCACGCGTCCGAGCGCCCGCGTGCGAGACGCGTCCGGTCAACTCGGCCTGTATTTGCGCGCGGGTCAGGCCAGCGGGCGTTATCGGCACAGCATCCCGGCGCGCATGCAAGGACCCGCCGGCAATCTGTGCATTCGCCGCGACAGGGAGAGCCAACATCAGAACCAAAAGGAGAGACCTCATGTGCAGGTTGGCTCTTGATGTCATAGGTAGGGGGTGATGAACCGCTCAAAAATATCGTAACTCCTCTGCCCCAGGAGGTACCTGCGGACAATCCCCTCCCGATCAATCACAAAAGAAGTGGGCCTGATCTCGAACGCGTCCGAGAACGGTGCGGGGATTTCGGACCCCAGTGGGACGCGAGCGGAGAAGGTGTCCAGAGACACGTAGTCCTCGAAGCCGGTGAGCGTCTCCGCGTCTTCGTCCGACAGCGAGAGGACCACCAGATCGTTAGGATATTGCCTGGCCAGTCTGTTCAGTTCGGGAATCTCCTGGAGACAGGGAGCGCACCATGTAGCCCAGAAATTCAGTAGAACCACCTTACCCCTCAGTGAGGCCAGGTCTGCCTTTTCTCCGCCATGGACAGCGGTGAACTCGAAATTTCCCGCCTCCGTGGCCAACGCCATATCCACAATTTCCGGCTGCGCGGTTCCCGCAGCGACATACATGGCGGGAGTCGCATCGGCGGACCGAAGCGTCACCACAATCAAGGCCACCGACGATATCACCAGTGCCACAGACAGGATGCTCCCGGCCCATTCCGTGGGATCAGCCGGCTTCCATCCCTCACGGTGCCCGAGGAGCATGTAGAGGAAGGTCAGCCCAATCGCCATCATGAGGACGGCCATGGCGAGAATGATCGTAATGTCCATAGCTGGTGTCTCAGAAGAGGTCGAAGCCGAACAAGACGCCCGCATGCCATTGCACACCGCCGCCATACTGGACACTGCTGCGTCCGTCCGGGGTCACAAACCCGTCGTCAAGCTCGAAATCAAACGTGTCCAAACCGTATGTCCCACTGACGAAAACGGCAGTCGGTAGCAGGTAGAACGAGCCCAAGCCCAGCCTGAGTTCCGCCCCCACGTCCTTTCGGACCTCGCTGAAGCCCGGCCAGTCTCCCCGCCAGTTACTCACGGCATCCGCATAGACGCGCGCGAACAGCTTGTCCACGTAGATAAAACCCAACTGCTTGTCGACGCCGGGTACCAGCGGGAAGGTATATCCGATCTGCGTCCACGCGGTCTTGTTGCCGCCGAGCGCATAAAACGGGTAGCCGCGCGCGCCCGTCAGGCCGCCGACATAGTCGTCGTAGAAGTCGTTCTTTTCACTGCCAAAGATGGTACTGATCCTGAGCCGGGCGGATAACCCGTGCGGCACCGGTGCCTTGATCACCCGCCAGGTGGCGCGCGCGTCCAGGGTGAACCGAACGATGGTATCCTTGCTGTACACCGGCGTCAGAATCCCGTCCTCGACGTCGAACTCGTTCAGTAATCGTCCCGTCTCCCGCTCCAGGGAGGCTTCTATCTTCAGGCCTTCCGGCACCACGTCCATGTGCCTGTGAGACTCGAAAGCCTCGAAATACGCCTTCAGTCGCATGGATCGACCGATGTAATAGCGCGACCCGCTCTCCGGGATGGTCTGGGAGAGTTCCTTGGAGAAGAACTGCTCGGTCGTGACCCGATATGGACTGTAGCGCACGCCTGCCTCGAGCAGAAGCGAGCGATTGATCTTGCTCCGGGCGGCCAGGTCTACTTCCCACAGGTTGTAGGCCAGGTCCACCAGGGACGTGTCGGGATAACAGGCGGTGCACGGGAATTCCTCGATGCTAAGGCCGTTTTCCACGTTCCGCCTGATATTGAAGAGTTCCAGAGACCACTGGGGCGCCCATCGCTTCTTGAACAGACCCAGTCCCCGCCTCAACTCGAACTGGATGAAGAGGTCCCGCTCCAGTTTCAGCAGATTGTTGGGCGAAAAGAAGTCTCCCGGTGACTCGGTTCTGCCCGAGGCCGGTGCAATCAGGAGGCCACCAAACATGGTCAGTCCGTTCAGGATCTCCCTGGAGCCGGCATAGACTCCCACCTTGGTGTTACGGAGGAGGGTCTCGGCTCTGGTTCGGTCCCGAACCCGCACGTCCGAGCGGGTGCGCTTCCGGGATACGTACCGGTCCAACCTCAAAACGGGCAGAAAATTGAAAGTCGTAAATGTATTCGAGTACTCGTCGAGCGTGGCCCAATCCTGCCCGGTGGCAGAGTACCGGACCCCCGGCAGCGAGACCGAGCCGCTGTCGGCGGCCATCTGGAGAAGCGAGACCGGAATGGCACCGAGATCATCGTCCGAGTATTCCGCCAGTCCGGAGAGCGAACTCATATCCCGAGCGTGGCCCTTGTCCAGCACCGCGGGCGGCTGATAGGCCGGGCCGTTGCCGGTAGGCATGGGCGTATCCAGCACGGCCAGGTGGTATCCGTTCCAATCGTATCTCGAAAAGACCACGCTGCCGTCGGCATTGATATCGGGCATGAAAGCGCCCCCGACGACGTTGGTCACCCGCTCGGGGCTCTTGCCTGGTTCGAGTCGATAGAGGTTGTAGATCCCATCCATGTCCGAGGAAAACCAGACGGTCCCCTGAGCATCCAGCACGGCGGAGCGCTCGTCGTGCGGGGTGACCACGACCTCTTCGGACTTACCCCCTGCTGCGCGCACGCGCCGAATGTCGTACCCGTGTTTCTCGGACACCGAATAGTAGACCCACTCTCCGTCCGGTGACCAGCGAGGCTCGATTACCTGCTGGCCGGAGGCATACGTGGTGAGCGCTGATTCGGACTCCAGTGCCGGGTCATAGAGAACAACGTTGGTCGTACCGTCCTTTTGTTTGATCGCCGCAATCCGGTTGCCGTCCGGGGACCATGCCGCATCTGTGAATCGGCGCTCCCGGGTAAGCCGCTGGTTCTTTCCTGTGGACAGACTATGCTCAAAGAGGTCGTTGTACAGGTGACCGGTGGGCGTCTCGAGGTTTCTGGCAAATAGAATTCGGTCGCCATCGGGGTGCCATGAGACCGCTCCAGTGGTCGGGCCGGCCAGTCGGTGCCCCAGACTGCAGATATAGCCCCCGGACTCCGGAAGTTCTGCCACCGCCATGGACTCACCGGTGGCGACGTCCAGGACGTACAAGAACTGTCTGGAAAAGTCCTGGCCCTTGTTGCTTAGAAAAGCCACGCGAGACCCGTCTGGCGACCAGCGACCGAACTGATTGTAGAAACCCTCGCCCTCCACGGTTCGGCCGTCCTGAATATCGGCCATTCGAGGCGCCATCGTAGCCCCGTAGTCTGCCTCCAGCGTCTGGAGCCAGTCGTCGTAGATCTCGGCCCCGCCGACGCCGACAGCGTCCTGGGTAGCCTGCTCAAATGTGAAATTGGTCCACTGGCCCAGCGCCCGCGTGATTTTGGCCAGTGCGTCTTCCCCATAGGTCGCGGCCATGTACTGGGACAGTGCAAACCCCTGGTTGTAGACGGTCTCCCGGCCCAGCGAGTTCTGCGAATGAAACCCACCCATCTCGACGAGCGACAGGGTCTCGCCTGCCAGAACCCGCGTTCGAAGGACCATATCCCGGTGCGTGTCCCAACGATCATAGTCCATCGCCGTGCGCTGATACTGAGCCGTTCCCTCCGCCAGCCAGGCGGGGTTGTTCAGCACCGGAACAGGGTAGGAGGCGATAATATTGGGATATCCGTACAGGACATCGGGCCGTCGGACATCTTCGTAGTCCAGGTACTGGAAATAGACGAACGGGACCTTCCGCCCCGACTTCATGCTGGCCTGGACCTGGATTATGTGCGTGAACTCGTGTGAGATCACGTTTCTGAGCCAGGCGTGCGCACCTCTAAGGGGCGTATTCAGCGCCGGAGCCCATATCTCGATCATGTTGTCGAAGAAATAGGCCGCTCCGTTGGAGTAGTCCTCGAAGTCCTTCAGGATGATCGAAACCTTGGTGTCAGGCTCCAGCGAGTAGAGTTCTGTCAGCGGTCCGTAGACCTCCTCGGCGATTCGCGCGGTGACGGATGCGGTGCGCGATGACCCTCCGCCCTCTTCATCCGCGTGAAAGTGGACCAGGAAGTGCTCGGTCTCAATGGTGTACCACGACAGGTCCGAACGGACATACTCGTAGAGGGATGGAGACACCTGCCCGGAGGCCGATCCGGCCAGAACGAGCACCAATGCCGCCCCCAAAAGAAAGAATTTTCGAGGCATCCTCATCGGATAATCGCCACTTTCACGAGGGTATCTTCGGTCCTTCCGTCAACGGCCCGCGCACGGATGCGCGCAAAATAGAGGCCGCTCTCGGCGTCTGTAGTCCAGACCACTTCGGAGGGCACTTCCGCCGGGGCCGTCTCCAATTCCAGCGTGTCCACGAGACTTCCCGCGGCATCCAGGATGATGATGGAGATGGAACAGGTCACCGTCGGAAGAAACCGGAACCGCGTCACACCGTCGCGCACCGGATTAGGCCAGTTGTAGACCTGGCCGGGCACCAGCACCCGTGGCGTGTCCAATAACGTGGTGGTAAGCGGCTCGGTGTCGACAAAAGAGCTGTTGGAAACATCGCCGAGTATGTCCGCGCCCCGCAGTGCGCCAAAATTCTCCATGCCCCAGGTGATGGTGTACCCGTCTTCTGACACCGCCATAAATTGGACTGGTGGGCTCTCGAAGCTGTTCACGTTGAAGGTCGGCGCCAATCCGGCGGACCTTCCGACTGAAAGCGGGAAGCCCGGTATGCGGAGCCGGGTGTCGGACCGGTATGCGTCCAGCTGGCCGTCCGAGGCCATGGCGATGACGGTGATGTCATCGGCGTCCACGGCGGACTCCACTACCAGCGCCGCGCCCGTCACCGCAGCGCGTGTTGGAATTGGGAAACCGTTGGTGACAGCGCCAGACCGGGCAATCCCCCACAGGTGTGACCCATCGGCTATGAGGACATCGAGCAAACCATCATTGTCCAGATCAGCCAGGGTGGCCTTGCCCGAAAGCATTCCGTCGAAGCCTTGATAGTCGGCCATCGATACCAGAACCGCCGTGTAATCGGGCAGGAGAATGCGCAAGGATGCGTTGCCAGGATCAGGAACGACGCCCATTACGCCGCGACGGTCGCGCCCAAACTGGGGCCTGATTGTCCGGGTGTGATCAACGGTCGGATAGGACCACGAGCGGCCAGCCGCGTCGTTGTCTGCACGGTCCGAAAGAACCACGATGACGGAATTGGCATCCGGGCGGGCCAGGCTTATCACAGGAGACTCCTGCGGAATCACCGTGGCTCCGGCCCCTCCGCCTACCAGCACAATCGGGCCCTGATTCCCCATGGCACCCACCATCGGCAAGAGCCCCCGAGGCCCGCCCACCGTGATAATCGGCGTGGTCAGTCGGGAGACAGATCCCATCGGGAAAGCGCTCAGGGACGAGACTGCCCCGCTTCCTGAGATGGTCAGAAACCCCTGATTGGAGGCGGCCCAGATGGCATTCCCCGCTATCGCAGGTTCTGCCTCGCCCAGATCGCCGACTGACGCAATCTCCTGACCATCAGCAGTCAGACGGAGTAGCCCTGAATCTGCTGAATAGGCCATGACCCCGTTGGCACCCACAAAGCGCAACAGTCCGTGTCCGGACAATGCGCCTTGAGGGACGTTTAGCTGCTCTTCGCGGACGACCTCGATTCCGGCCGAGGAAAGTCTGGTAAGCGTCACGGACATCGCGATTCCGGGAGCCGAGAAATTGCCGATCTCCAGAAACCCGGGTCCACCGTCGTTTGCATCGGACGAGGGGTGGGTGTCCGGTCCGAACCGGTTCTGGTAAAGGCCTATTTCGTTGCCGGAGACCGTAACCGTCACGACCGGGTTACCCAGATAGAAGAAATCAAAGGGTGATCCAAGATCGAAACTCGGCCCGAAGAAGCCGCCTATAGGGTTTCCGATGTCCTGGGCACTGTCTGCTTCCTCCAGATCCAGGCCGCGACGATTCTTGTCCGCATTGACCGTGTTGGAGGCCATGTTGGCCGCTATGATGCGCTCGTCCACATGCCAGATGAGGACGCCTCCAATCAGGTCCGTGTCTATTTCGTCCTTTCCACCGGGAAGTGCGAAGTCATAGTTGTCTATGGACACCACCACCCCTCCGGGGAAATCGGAGACGCTGGATGAATTGAAACCTGCGGCACCGTTTTCGAAGCGCATCTCCGTGATAACGCCGTTGTCCCACACCTGAAGGACGGCGCCATCCATCTCCGGGTCGCGGTGCCGATTCTCCACAAGGAAGTACTCGGCTTCGGAGATCGACGCCCGAGCCAAGGCAGAAGTCCCAGCCCCACCGGCCCCTCCGGCGTATTCGAGGTCTACGCTTTGCCCGGAGATAAACTCAACCGGATCCGACCACCCGAGAAAGTACTTGGTCCATCCAGTGGGCTCCGGCGGAAAGAGCCCTGCGTAGGCAAAAATACCCAAGCCATCCATGAGCCCGAAGGGCCCGATGGCGCTCTGCCCGGTCGCGGTATCAAAGAGGTCCGGGACACCCAGGAAATTGAAAAAACTCGCCGCCAGGAGTCCGTTTACAGAGAACTCCGCCAGAAAGTCCTCATCGGCCAGGCTGTTATAGCCCTGCCGGGTCTCGGTTCTGGGAACGATGATGCCGTGGTTCACCGGAAGAGAGGCGATGGTCGGCCTGACACCAGGGTCCAGCCTGTCCAACGCCTCCGGAGAGAAATAGAGAGAAGGAAGGTCCTCGGGCGTTTTGTCCAAGATCGTTCCGACCAGTTCGACGTCACGCCCTATGCCGGCATGGACGATGACAAACGCCGTGGTTTCGGGATTCAGCAGAGGCTGACCCAAGGGCCATGCAGGCGCGGCAAGCGCCCAGGCTTCGGACACCAGTCCAGCCAGTTTGCCGAGTTCCGCATCTGAATTTGCGTCCAGCCCGGTTGGACTGTAGTCCCCCATCTTACCCGAAACGCGGACCGGGTTGACGAGGACGTGCGTGACAAGCTCCGTCTTGCCGTCGGACACGCGAGAAACGTAGTCGGCCAGGAAATCCATGTGGGCCGACACATACCCACGATCGTGGGGCAATGGATCGATCCGCGGCTCGAGACCGGAGGAATAGAGCGTCCCGCCAAACGTGCCGTCGCCCGTGGTGAATCTGGTGGTATCCGGCTGGAACTCCACCATCAATACGACCACGTCGTACCGGGCTGCCGCGGGCCTCCTGACGCCGTCCGCATTCGTGCCGACGGAGGATGCCACACCGGTTGCCAAGGCCGTGGAGGCACGCAGGGTAGCTGTTCCCGTTTGCAGGCGCCCCTCCTGTCCGGAGGCGCCCGACACAAACAAGGTGCTGCTCGTTAGGGCGAGCAGCACCGAGAATGTGTAAATCGAACGACGCGCTCTGTGTAAACGCAATGGCCTTTAGCGGCCGAAGTTGAGAAGCAACGAGAACCGCATGGTGTTGGCCAGGGGGGAGTTCTCTTCGAGCGCGTAGATATACGAGAAGTCGATACCGATGATGTTGTATCGGACGCCCGATCCAATCGTCATGAACTTCCGATTCCCGTTATAGGGGTTCTCGTAAAAATAGCCTGCCCGAATGGCAAAGAGTCTGTTGTACCAGTACTCCATGCCCGCTCCGATGGTCATCAGGTCAAGCACGCCCAGCGTCTCCAGCGTGGGATCGTCCTCGTTCAAGGCGTTGGTCTGCACCTCGATCGGCGACCATGAGCTGAAGATGGCCTTGTAGAAGGGGTCCGCGGTGCGTCCGGTAGAGTCCGAATCCGAATAGTGGATCATGTCCTTGTTGAAGTCCGTCACGAAAGTCAACGAGTTGTACTCGTCGAAGTCCATCGTGAAGGCCCAGCCCAGGCGCAGGTTGGTCGGAATGGGATCCGCCTGATCGCTGTCCGAATACTGGATCTTCGGCCCCATGTTGGCAAGGTTGAAGCCCAACGAAAGTTGGCCCTTCATGCTGCCCATGTCAAATTTATTCGAGCGGTAGAGTCCGGAGATATCGAATGCCGTCGAAATACCGGCCTTTGTTTCCTGAGCACCGACAATTTGACCGGGAGCCAAATTTGAGTAGATGAACCGCAGACTGGTTCCGAGGGCGAAGGTCTTCGATACCTTAAAGCCATACGAGGTGCCCAGCGCCATGTCGTAGGACTTGAACGTCCCTGTGGGATTGTTCTGCGCGTCGCGTCCTTCATGCTGCCCAAGGAAGAGGTAGGTCAGATGCGCCCCGAACGTGCCCCAACCCGGCACATGGTGCTTGGCGGTCAGGTACTCGTAGAAGAGTCCGGCGTTAAACTCCGGAAGCCAATTGGAGTGTGTAATGGAGGCCTCGGTGCCGGTCTGAAACGCCAGACCTGCCGGGTTCCAGAACAGTGCGCTGGCATTGTCAGCCAGCGCCACACCGGCGTTCCCCATGCCTGCAGCGCGGGAATCGGGCTCAATCTTGAGGAAAACAACTGCAGAGCCGCCCACTTGAGCTGTGGCGGCGCCGGCTAGAATTCCCGCGGAGAGGAAAAGAATGGAGGCAAGCATCGAAATACGGGCCACTGCGGACCTGTTTCGTGCTGCGTGCTGCGAAAAGTACATGTCGTTCGGATCGACTGGTTGTTCAACTGGGCCGTGGTGCAGAGAGAGTGCCCTGTCACCATTTGTATCAATCTCGATTCGTCATCCTCTTTTACCGAATTACGGCCAGTTTCTCTATGACTTCCGATGCCTGCGTCGTTCCGTCAGCCTGATCCACTTCCACGCGTAACTGGTAGAGGTAGATCCCTGTAGCGATTCGATCAAAGTCATCGTCCAATCCTTCCCACAATATCTGTACCGGTCCCGATGTGAGAACACCACCCGGAAGGGCCTCGTCTGATGTTATCGTCTTTATCGGCGTCCCATTCAGGGTAAATAATCTGACCCTGATCCTTGCTGGCGTTCCTGGCGCCTGATTATGGTCAAAAACGAACCGGGTTAGCCGGTTCATGGGGTTGGGATAGTTATACACGTTGGTCAGCCGCAGTACCTCATCGTCGGCCACAACAAAGTCCAGATCCTGGGTGGCCGAGTTGTTCAACACGTCCCATGCCCGGACAGATAGTGATCCGGCGCCTCCCTCCTGCAGGGTCAGCGGCCAGCGAACTTCCCCACGTTGGTAGGAATCGGCATCGCTGGAAAATCCACTACTGATATCCTCCGCCCCTGATTCATCGCCGTCAACCACCAGGAGCATGTCGTGCCCAACCCCGGCCCCGACGGTGTTGATGCCACTCTCATCGAACAGTCTGACAATCAACTCGGCGTCAGGGGGTGTGCTCGATCCCGCGGTAAAGGTGGTGTCGTTTAGAAAAAGACGTATTTGCGGACCGGAAGCATCGTCCGGCGGCGTATCGGAGGTGCCGCCCACCAGAAACGACTCGGTATACCCCAGTCCCTGATCTGTGCTGGAGATGGCGTAGGCGGAAATGCGCCCAGGCCGATCGCTGTATGAAATGTCTTTGGGGACTACAAAAGTCGCCGACCATTCGCCGGACGCGGCACGGGCCTCGCCTCTCCAAATCAGGTCTTCCCTGATCCGGTAGAATGGATTCGGCATCCTGCGCTGCTTGACGAGCGGCACGTTTCTGACCGCATCGAACACTTTGACGCTGACCACCCCGTCGAACCCTGTGTCACGCTGCCCGGACCCATTCTGAACCGATCCGCGGATAGTGACCCGATCAAGGGCCTTCATCTGTCCGGAGACCTGGGTCACGTCCACGCCATTCAGCGTCTCGACTGCGACATGACGGGAGGGAATGCCGATTCGCATGGAGGGATCTCCAAGCAAATTGAACTTGCGACTATTCCCCTGCAGGCCGACCGGGGTATTCTTTGTGGAACGCAGGGCATCGCCCAGCCTCCTGGCGCCGCCGTCCGGGTCGGGTCGGAAAAGTTCGATATTCATGGCCCTGTTGAGCCCCGCATTCAGAGACGTGGTATCGCCAGACGTGTATACCAACCGAACGGTGGTGAGGAGAGCGACGGCCCCGCCGTTGGGGTTCAACAGGAGCAACTCCGCACCACTTTGGCTCTCCTGGAGGTCCCACCACCCAAATGAGCACGTGGCCGTCACGAAGATGGCCAGCTTGTTTCTGTTGGTCAGCGCAACGGCGTCTTCCTTGGTAAAGATCTCCTCCTGGGCCAGCCCATCCGGCCCACCGTGACCGCTGTAGTTGAACACCAACGTCCCACGATTCAGCGCCGCGTTGATTTCCCGCTTGGCATCGGGAATCCGGAATCCATTCAAGAACACGCGGTCAAACGACTCGGCATAGATCTTCTTGACGTTGATTTGGGGAAAGAGACTCCCGCGTATCAACTCGGCCACCTGGTCCACATTCTGGACGTGAAGGTCCGCGTCGTCCTGCAGGCCCGCCAATCCGGTCGGTCCGTCGTCCGCTACAAAGGTGTAGTCCGTCCTCCAGTCCCCAAATGTTTCGACCGATTCATACCGACGAATCTTGTCAACCACCATCCGGGCTTCAGCCAGCGACTGGACGGGTAGCCTCCCAATGCCGATGTCCACCCGCTCGAATGACGTCGCATAGTAGGTTGTATAGTCCCACGCGCCTTCGTTCTCGTCCAGAAGCCCGAAGTAATCATCACTGGTAAAGGTGGCGTCGGTGATGAGTGACTCCCCCGTCTCGAAAGGGAACACCCAATTGGACAGGGTCCCCTCGCGGGCCGCCAACTCCCTGAAGTCGTAATGACCGTCCCCGAAAAGGAGGCCGTACCGCAACGTCTGGTCGTCCGTCACGCCCCGATCATACAGGAAGCGGAAGTAGTCGCGCACGGCGCGCATGTCAGGGATGCCGCCTGAAAATTCGTTGTAGATGTCAGACGTAAGTGCAACGACCACATCGAGGCCCTGGGCGCGGCGCATCTCTGCCAATTCCTCGGCAGCCTCTTCGAATTCGGCAGGGGTGATGATGGCCAGGTCAGGAAAGCTGGCGATTCCGTGCAGGTTTTGATTTGCGACCGGCGCTACGGCATCGGCGACAAGAGACTTGGCCGCGGACTCCACGAAGGCAACTAGTTCTCTGGGACTCTCGGACGCTGCACGATCCAAACGGACTCTGGAGACCCCCACAAAGTCATCCTGACCCAACACATGAATCGCGCGGGGATCGGTGACATCCCAGATCTGCGGCACCTGGGCAAAGCCCGAAAACTCCAGCACGTGGGGGCCGGTTACGTCGTCGGGACCGCTCGTCCTGACGTACCCCGTCGATCCCACCAGGCTCTGCGGATAGAAGGCCTGCACGTAGTCTACCGCAGCCTGCGGTTCATTGATCTGATCCACAAGGCGCATGCTGAGCGCCAACGGCTGCCCGGCCGTGGACGGCACTTGAAACGATACCACAAATGGCGACGCCGAAGGCGACTCCGACCGGTTCACAATTATCGAGGGCGCCACCCTTTGGGCCACAACCTGTCCGCCTGATTCAAAACTGAGAGCCGCCCGGGGATTGGATGCGATGGCAGCGCGGGCCCGGAGCGTGACCTGACCACTGAGCAGGTTGGGCGGCGTCGTCCCGGAAAGGAGCTCCCGGGAAGTCCCGCCCCGGATGGTATTGCTCATCCAGTCGGTTCCCGATCCGTGCTCCCGACTCCAGACCTGCTCCTCAAAGTCGACGACATACCGACCGGTGACAGAAGTAAGGACGGGCACGCCAAGTTCATCCACGAAAGGGTTCGTGGTGATTCTTGCGCCTGCCTCACTCCCCACCTTGAGGAAGTAGGCGTTTTCGGTGCTGTAGGGATGGACGGTATGCTCCCAGCCCGTCTGGCCCCAACTCCAGGTGACCGGACCCGACGCGTAAAACAGAAGCACGTCGCCACTGTCAAAGCGGCCGTCCCCGCCGCCACGCACAAAAGAGGCATTCTCCGCCAGATCAGCTATTCTGTCGGCGCCGTTCAGCGCCGCAACAGGCCGTCCGCCATTTCCCAGGATCTGCAGGTTGTTGGGCTCAATGGTATCGGGATTCAGACCGATGGCGCTCAACAGGTCTCGATCCACCCGATAGATGCCCTCTTCCGTGATCGGAACGCGGAAGATCGAGCCGTCAGCCAATTTGCTGCGGGTCACCGCCACGTGGGGGTTCATGATCCCACGCGCTTCGACCCGCGCCAGCGGTTCTGTGATGCCGTCTACGCGGACAGTAATCTGCCTGTATCTCCGGACTATCTCCGCACCCTCATCGTACGTGACCGCCGGAGCCGTAATGGACGCGACCGACTGCTTCCGGTACATCCCGATCCCGACCGCTTCCGCACCCGGCAGGGCTTCCATCCTGGATTTGTATGCCGGACCCGGGGAGAGCCGCAGTTCGTCGTAGTTCGAGCCTGTAATCCGTACCGACGGCTCGCCAAGCCCGGCCAGGTGAACCAATTGGGTTACCGCATCAAGGCCACCGCCGATCCGATCCAGGTCCCGTGGGCCGAGAACGACAAGACCCAGGGAATCCACCGTCTCGCGGAGGGGGCGCGCCCAGGTTATGTCAAACTGAATGTCTGCCGACGTCTGGCTTCTCCAAACGAGCCTGGACTCCACCGATTGGGCGGAGGCGGGCACGGAGAACAGCAGCAGCGCTGCGAATATCCAGGCAGGTCTAACGGACACGATGCGTCGAGATTGCTCTTGAAAGACCAGACGGACCCACTTCTTCAAAAGGTGGAGCCCGGTCTGGAACGTCGTATCCGTTGGTACTATAGGCCTGTTGTTTGTTGCGACGAGATTGCCGATCACGATAGAGTACGTGTGAAACCCGATTCTTCTGGACCGGCTCATCACCATAATACTGCGGAAGACGACTTTGTCCGCGTAGACATCGCCCGATTCTAGCTGAGGCATTCCGGTTGGTTCCGTTGGTAGAGCGAATGGCTCAGACCTTCAAATCCCCTGTATCCGTTGCACGAAGTCGCTCCTCGACCAGGGTTCGTACCAAAAGCAGGTTTTTTAATGGTGCGGTAAATCCGGCGACCGCGGAATGGGCGTCCGAGATGGACTCCATCAACTCCTCGGGTGGGGCGCCCGCGTTGCGTAACTCCTCCACCAGTTCCAGATTTCCCGACACGATGGCCAATGGATTGCTGAGATCGTGATACACGCGGCCGAGTTCGGCGCGGAGACGTCTTAAGAAGTCTGTCTCTGTCAATCGTTCGGGTCCCATCTCCTCTCCTGCTGAATTCAGACGGCGTTGTGGTCGGTGGGGGTGAACCGGCGGCGAGCCGCTAGGCTCCCGCAGTCTCGTCGGAAGTATCCACCCGGTCCGCAGGCGCGGCGGCCTCGGGGCTGGATCTCCGGCGGCGCCTGTTCAGCAGGCTTCTCCCGCCTCTCGCCGGCGGCCTGTCCTTCAGCTTTTCCATGATCGTCCCGAAGAATGCGCCTCCGAGCGTCCGCCCATCCCCCGTCAATTCTGTCGCGGTCCACCGCATCTTGAAACTGTCCCCGCTGTGCGCCCTGCACTCCAATTCCAGCGGCTCAGACTCCGGGCTGCCGTCCATCCAACCGGCGAATGCGGCCATGGCCTCTTCGCTTGAAAACAGCCTCTCTATGGCACCCCGGAGATTGGGAACAGCGGCCTTCTTCTGTCCACTGAACGACTCTGCTGCCCCATTCCAAACCAGGGTTCGTGTCCCCGCATCGAAGGCGATGATGATTTCCTGGGCGCTCTCAACCAGCTGGGGTTCGATGGCGCAGGACCCACCACCCAGATCGGCGCGGTCTCCTGCATCGTCCACCGCTTCGAGGTGGGCGAGGTACGCCGGAACCCCGCGGAAGAGGACGGACCGGATAGAGGCCCGAAGGGCAGGGTGCTCGCCGTCTGCTTCGCATACCGGCAGGTTGTCGAATGTGACGCCTCGACCCCGGGACTTTTCCGCGGCGGCATGTACCCGGTCAAATGGAATTCCTGCAGCCAGTGTGCTGAGAGCGCTCAACGTCTGGCCCGCCTGTGAGTCGGGGCCCAAGCGCTGTCGAAGCACGGCGCCCGCGTACAGAAGTGTGCCGTCGTATGAGGCCAGATAGGCCAAACCGGGCAGTAACTCTACGGCCAAACCGAACCTGCTTTCCGCTTCGTTGGCGCGACCGGCCCGCTCCTGCATGCGCTCGACAAGTTGGAGCAGGAGCCGCGCTGGACCGTAACCGGACGCAGCGGCACGAAGTCGGGCAAGGGATGCCGTCGAAGCCGCATCACCCTGGAGGGCACGTCTTGCAACGAGATCGGATATATCCAGTGACCGACCAAGGGTGCGCCGCACGACAGTGATGACGGCGCCCGCGATGAGCAGCCAGATCACGAGACTCAGGAGAACGAGAGCGGCCGTCCGCGCCGGCGCCAGGAGCACCTTGCTCTGGGTGTCTGCGATGATCATCGCCCACACGCCCCGCTCGATATCGTGATAGGCCACCTGCACGTAGTCCCGATCACCCCACTCCCGGCTGCGGCGAACTCTCCGTTGGTTGGTGGGCAAATCTTGCCACCAGATTTCGTCTACCAACGCGTCAGTTTCCGCGGCCCTGTTGGAGGAAATGATGCGCCCGGTGGCAGAGACCAGCCAGATTCTGTCTGCCTCAATCCAGTCGGCCGTGCGGCCCAGTACTTCGCTGGTCGGGGCCTCGGACATTGCGAACGTCTGGACCATGCCCTCAATCCGATCATACGAGAGGTTCTTGGCCGTTTGCTCTGTCAGGACGAGCACGTAGATCGTCACGACAACCTGAATGACTGTCAGGGGAACGAGGATGGACCGAACGAGTCGGGACGAGGGGCGGCTAAGCAGGCGACGGAATCGGGACACTGGGGGCTCGGTACACGTGGATGGGCCAGCCTCCAGAGAATCAAACTCTATGCCGGTATAAGCCCGCGCAATTCAGGCCTTCGCTCCCCGGAGACCAGGACTCCGCTCTCAAGGCCGGAGTCGTGTTCGAAAAACAGCCGCCACTCGCCAGCTACGGCCCGTTTGAGAAAATCGGTCTTCTCATTTATGGTTACCAGGGGCCTAATATCGTACGCCATCCCCCAAACCGGCGGCAGGTGATGGGCGGTGGGAATCAGGTCAGCCACAAAGACCAGATGCTCCGGACCTGCGCCGTCAATGTGTACGATCTGCTGGGCTTCTGTGTGCCCGTTTACCGGCTCCACCCTGATCCCGGGAAGTAGGTCGACCTCTCCAGAAATCAGATTCAGGTTGCCCTCCTCCGCCAAGGGCTCCAGGTTTTCGGCCAGAAACGAGGCCTGCTCGCGGCTGTTGCCAGCCATTGCCCAATCCCAGTGCGCGGCCTGGACGTGGTGGACGGCGTTGGAGAAGACCGTCCTGGAGCGGCCACCTCGCATTTCGGTTGCTCCACCACAGTGGTCAAAGTGCAGGTGCGTGAGAATCACGTCGGTGACATCGCCGGTATCGAAGCCTGCCGCTCGAAGTCCGTCCACCAGTGAGGGCCCGTCCTCCATCGCGTAAATACCGCGGTGCTTCTGGCCAAATTTATCCCCGATTCCCGCGTCGATGAGGATCAGCCGCCCTTCTCCTTCCAGGACCAGGCACCGCGTGGAAAGCGGGATGCGGCCCGCGTCATCGGGCTGCGTCTTCTTGCTCCACAATACCCTGGGGACAATCCCGAACATGGCACCGCCATCCAATCCGAAGCGCCCCGCGTCGATAGCGTGGGTCTGATAACATGGCTTACTCATTTTTCGAGGGGAAAGTCCGGGAAGTGACCGTTGGAGGTAATCTTTCTGCGCAGACTGTCTGCCTCCTCAACCCGGGGAAGGAATTCAGACATGTGCTCGATCAGGAAATCGATGCGTCCGGCCTCATCGGGCATCTCCAACATGTCCTGCTTCTGTTGGATAGACAGGCCCGCGTTCAGCGCAATGAAGAAAGATAGGAAGTCTCTGTCCTGGTACACGGTTGGCGAAGGAGTCCGGCCAGCCAGTTCAAGAAGCTTGATGTGCTGGGTGATCAGGCGCTCGCGCGCTCCAACTTCTGCCGGAACCTTGGCATCCGGAATCGCCTCCGCGTCTGCCTGCATATAGGAGCGCTGCCGGATTACATCCAGGACACGGAACCGACTCTCCCCTGATACAATAATGTCCATACGACCATCTTCGTATCGGCGGACAACTTCTTGTATTCTGGCTGTACATCCCACCTGGGACATGCGCCCTTCCTGAAATAGGACGACCCCGAAGGTCTTCTCGTGCTCGAGGCAATCCGCCACAAGGTCGCGGTAGCGTGGCTCGAAGATGTGCAACGGCAGGAGTTCGTCGGGATAGAGCACCAGGCCAAGCGGGAAAAGCGGTATCAATGGGGAGTTGGACACCAGCGGGGAACGAATCAGACCAAGCCGAAGGTTCCGGCGGGCAGACCTTTCGTGTATCTTTGACCCGACCTTCCCACAGGTGAATCTGCGAGTTTTTGCTCCATTCCTGCTAGTCCTGTTTCTGGGGACGCCCCTCGCCGCGGAGGCACAGCCGTTTCTGTTTGGAAGCGCCGATGATCCGCTGGAGACGTCCAGGCCAGCTTGGTGGCTCAGAGAGTCCTTTTTGGAACCCTCTGCGGGGCTCTCGCTGATCGGTGCCCAGTGGCGCACGGCGTTCCGGGGCCGGGCGCGGTTCGAGACACGGCGGACGTTGGTTGAATTGGACGGCAGCCTTCGGGCCGGGATTTATGGCCGCTACCGACCGGGCGCAAACGATGCATATGACCTTCTTCGGGTCGTTCGTTTTGCGCGGCTGAACACCCAGGATCTGTACCTGCGGCTGGGGTCCCTGACCCGCACCCGAATGGGTCATGGCCTTCTCATGGACTTTTATAACGGCGGCGTGGCGTGGGACGAGCGAGGCATCGGCATCGAGTTCGCGGCCCAGGGGCGCATGTTCCGCTTCTCGGGAATGACCTCCGACATCCGCTTGAACAGAGTTGTGGCCGCCAGGCTTGAGTTCTTCCCACGCGGAAGGTCCCGGACGGAGGGGGGATTACGCATTGGGGTGGGCCTGGTCACAGATCTCCGATATGATTCAGATTCTGAGCGAACCCCTACCGGCCGGGAGATCGATGTCCGGTTTACCGCCGCACGCTCCGGAGGCTTCCGCCTGGAGCCTTTCGCAGGTGCTGCCGAGCTTCTCCGCTACGGGCGCGGAATGATGTTGGGCGCGGACCTGCAGACGGACAACTTCATAGATCTTGCCCGCGTCCACTTTCGCGTTGCTTTGCAGTACGCGGAAGCGCGGTTCCTGCCCGGCTACTACGGTTCATTTTATGAAGTCCACAACCCGTCCGACCGGATTCTGGGCACCGCAGGACTGGAACTGGGAGTCCCGATTCTTGAGACTTCCCAGAGCACCTACCTCCTGACGGAATTCAGGCTCATGTTCTTTGAGAGCTTCGAGTTATGGTATGCCTTCCGTCGCCATTTCGGGTTACAGGCGCTGTCCACGTACCATTTGCGCCTGTTCCTCAGGGCCGGCCCGCTGAAATTTGCCTTCAGTGAGGACCGGCGGGGACTGACTGGTTTCCTCTCCCTGCTCAGTGCCGTGGGAGACGAGTCGGTTATGTCTTTCCGGGTCGATTATCGCCTGGCGGGCCCGCTTTGGCTCCACGTAGACGCCAGATACGGGTACGCCCCACTTCCTGAACTGGGCGATGGTATTCGATACGCTGTCCAGCGCCAGTTCGAGCCTTTTCTGGGACTGAGGGCTACCTTCTAGCGAACGGCCTTGCTCATCTCAAGCATCCGCTCAATGGGCTTGAGTGCGCGAAGCCGCGTCTCCTCTCCCATGTGAATTTCTGGTCCTTCATGTTCCAGGCAGAGGTAGAGCTTCTCGATGGTGTTGAGTCGCATATGCGGGCACTGGTTGCACGCGCACCCGCTCTCCGGCGGTGCGCCGATGAACTCCTTGCCCGGGTTGTCCTTCCGCATCTGATGCAGAATGCCGTCCTCCGTCGCGACAATGAACGTGGTCCGTGGATCCTCCACAGCGAACCTCCTTATCTGACTGGT
>JBLHLC010000014.1:0-104112 GCA_047619685.1 Rhodothermales bacterium | reverse complement strand
GGTGCTTTTACACATAAACCTGAGTCGTCTTGGAATGGATTATTCAATCTTCCGTCAAGGGAGGGCGCTGCAAGTTGGGCCCCAATCGAGAAAACCCCAGTCGTCAAAGGATGCTTTTGTTATGCCAATCACGTCAGTATCACTACTGCCTTCTCCTAAGCATCCAGGTGTTCATTATTCCTTTTCCCTTTACTTCGACCTCACCCCTCTTTTCAAGGACAAAGCCCAGCTCACGAAGCTGACTGGCGGTCGACTCAGACACCTGGATCTGACCCGCGATTCCAGTTGATTCCATTCGACTAGCGATATTTACCGCATCGCCCCAAAGATCATAGGCGAATTTCGCCGTCCCCGCTACTCCCGCCACAACGGTCCCCGTATTTAGCCCGATCCTGATCTGCAATGGAGTAGGAGAATCCTTGTTATACTCGTCCATCTCCAACTGCATCGCGAGAGCCATGTCAGCGACCCGCTCAGCATGGTCGCTGACCACCTCCGGCACACCTCCCACAGCCATATAGGCGTCGCCGATAGTTTTGATTTTTTCGACCCCGTATTTGATTGTCAGCGCATCAAATCGTCGGAAGAGCTTGTTCAATTCTATGACGAGTTCTGTCGGCGATACCTGGGCCGACATCGCTGTGAATCCAACCACGTCACTGAATAGCACCGTCACTTCCTGATATGAATCCGCAATCGTTTCCTCGCCCGCTTTAAGACGTGCGGCAATTGAGGCCGGGAGAATGTTCAGAAGGAGGCGCTCGGAATTCTCGCGCTCAACACGCAAATCTTCGAGAATCTCCTGCTCACGGTCACGAAGTCGCTTTTTCTCGATACATGCTCCGACCCTGGCCATCAGGAGGGCGGAATTGAAGGGTTTGGGCAGGAAGTCATCAGCTCCCATTTCGATACACCGGACAACGCTTTCCAACTGGTCGGCCGCGGATAGTACAATGACGGGCAGCAATCGAAGGTCATCGCTCTTCTTCATGTGTACCAACACTTGGTACCCATCCATTACCGGCATCATGATATCCAGCAGGACTAAATCGACCGATTCCTTCTCTAGAACGTCGAGCGCCTCGCGACCGTCGCACGCGGTGAGAATCTCATGCCCCGAGCGTTCCAACCGCTTGCCCAACACGTCGCGGTTCATTTCGTTGTCATCAACGACGAGGATGCGTCCGGGGGCATGCTGTTCTTCCAGCTTCAGCGCGGCAAGGCCGCGAAGTGAAGAAACTAGATCCGACATTTCTTCTGAAGTTTCAATCAGGCCCATTTTCATCCCGGCCTGACCGCTCATGACTTCAACGAATTCTACGATCTCTTCAATGAACTCGACAAGTCGGCGGCCGGATTCTCCGATCTTGATCAGGTCCGATCTGACGTCCTCGTCGGCATTCTCCTCCTCCAACTCCTCGAGGAGCAACTCGCTATGTCCAACTACAGCGTTAATATCCGACCGTAGATCAAGGTGGATTTTCTCGCCTAACGCTCGCATATCGGATAAATCGATCTCACCAGAATCGATCAGCGCGGGGTCCAGCAACGCGTTTATTTTTCCAAGCAGCGAGTGCCCCGACAGGACAATACGTTTCATGTCTGATGCATGCTCATCGCCTTCATCCTCCATGTCTTCGAGGATCATCTCACCGTAACCGATAATGGCGTTAATCGGCGTTCGGAGATCGTGCCGCTTTGTTGCGATGAACGCTTCGCGTGCAATCTTGGCCTCAAGATTAGATTTCGCCACCGCCCGGTTTCGGTCCATACCAGATATGTTTCCTTCGATGTGATTGGACATAAATCGTATGATTACATCGAGAGACTTCTCAGGTCTCGTCGAAGCCGCTATTCCATCATCGTCGGTTTTGGTGGCAAGATCTGACGCTAGCAATATGCCTAAAAAGAGCAGGCTGTTATCGAATAAAAAGTAGCTCTCGATACTTGGGCAATTGCCAGATCTTGTTGTCTACCTGCACTTCCAATTTATCAATGCTTGCTCGGATCTCGTCGAAATGCGGTTTCACTCGATCCGCATAAGCCTTGGCAACCTCTGAAGCGCCGCCCAAACGGTCGGCTGCATCTTTGGTCTCTTTTAAACGCGACAGGCTGTTGTGCAACTCGATAGTCAAATCCGTTAGTGGCCTTACTTGGGCGACAAAGCTCTCAGCTTGATCCTTCAGTCCCATGTTGTTAAGGTTGCGATAGGTCTCTCCAAGATTATTGATCGATTCATTCGCAGCAGGTAAGACATAGGTTCGGCTCATTTCCTGAAGCAAATCGGCCTCGATAGCAATAGTGTTAATGTAATTTTCGAGCTGCACTTCATAGCGGCTTTCCAATTCCCTCTCGTTAAAAACACGCTGCCTGCCAAATACTTCTTTTGATCGATCCGAAATCAGCGCCTTGATAGCATCCGGGGTGGTTTTATTATTGGGTAGTCCTCTGGAAGCCGCCTCCGTTTCCCAGGCCGCGGAGTAGCCATCGCCGTTGAAGACGATCCGATCCACGTCTTCCATGTACCCTTGAAGAACAGCAACAATAGAATCCTCACGGTTCGAGCTGTCTTCGCTCCTACTATCCACTTCTTTCTTAAAAGCCTCTAATTGGTCAGCGACGATCGTGTTTAGAACGGTCATCGGAGCCGCGCAATTTGCCGAGGCGCCCACAGCACGAAATTCAAAGCGGTTATCCACAAAGGGAAAAGGAGAGGTGCGGTTTCTGTCAGTTTGATCCTTCTTAATGGCCAGAATTTTCGACAGATGCAGGTCAATCACCTCGTCTTCCTCAACAGGCTCCGCGTTCAATCCCTGAGTTTTAAACGTGGACAGCACCTTTTCCAGCAATGATCCAATGAAAACGGAGATAATTGCAGGCGGGGCTTCATTGGCCCCTAGTCGGTGATCATTGCCGGCACTGGCGATGGAGGCCCGCAGTAGATCACCATTGTCATGGATTGCCTTGACCACATTGACGAAGAACGTCAGGAATTGCAAGTTCGAACCGGGATTATTCCCGGGCGAGAGCAAGTTCTTACCCTGGCCAGTAGCGATAGACCAGTTGTTGTGCTTCCCACTTCCATTGAGTCCGGCGAATGGTTTCTCAGAAAACAGAATTCTTAATCGATGCCTAATTGCGATCTTCTGCATCACGTCCATTATCAGCAGATTGTGATCAACGGCCACGTTCATTTCTTCGAACATGGGAGCGGCCTCGTACTGGCCGGGAGCTACTTCATTGTGGCGGGTCACAATGGGAATGCCAAGCTTCAGGGACTCCAGTTCAAAATCTTTCATAAAATTCTGAACGCGCTCAGGTATAGACCCGAAATAATGATCGTCCATTTGCTGCCCTTTGGCCGGTTTCCCCCCGATGATGGTCCGTCCGCTAAGCAATAAATCGGGACGTGCGTTGAAGAATTTCTCATCCACAAGGAAATATTCTTGCTCGCAGCCCAGTGTGGAAAAAACGTGGGTCACCTCCTGGTCGAAATAATGGCAAACTGCTGTAGCAGCTATATTTAGCGCGTGATTGGCCTTGAGCAGGGGTGTCTTGTAATCCAGCGACTCACCGGTGTAGGAAATAAAAACAGCCGGAACGTAGAGTGTTTTTCCGTTCTCCGTTTCCATAATAAAGGCGGGTGAAGACGGATCCCAGATGGTATAGCTTCTTGCGGCATGGGTAGTCCGAAGACCACCAGATGGGAAGCTGGATCCATCCGGCTCTCGCTGCACGAGCTCTGAAGCCGAAAGACTTTCGATGCCTCTAGCTTCCAGGTTGATGGTCGGTTTGAAAAAGGCATCATGCTTTTCAGCAGAAGATTCAGTCAGCGGATGAAACCAGTGTGTATAGTGCGTAACCCCTTTAGCCATCGCCCACTTGATCAGTACCTGGGCTATCTCATGGGCAGTATTCGTGTCCATTTTCTGCTGCTTCAGAATCACACCACTTATTTCGTTGTACGTGGTTTCTGACACATGCTCTTTCAAAGAGTATAGAGAAAAGGTGTTCTCACCAAACACGTCAGAAATAGCCTGATGATGCTGGTTGTCTCTGTTAATAGGCATGAAGGTCGTTTGAAGTCTAAGTGAGGCGATGGGATGAAGGCAGAATTCAGACCGTACCGGCGGCCGAGGTTGCTGTTAGAACGACGCAGATCGGGAAGACTCGATCCCATCCTCCTAAATTGGGAGGGCAATGTCCTGAGTGCTGAGATGCCGCTGTGAATCCATAAGAAGTCAGTGAAGGGCTGCAGATCCGCGTTCGCCCGTGGTAATATTAATTACGTCAAGGAGTTCGGTGACGAAAATAATACCCCATCCGCCGCTCTCTTTAGCTCCCTGCGTTATGGCAGCGATACACGTCTCAAGTAAGGTGTCTGGAACGGCGACCATTACCCTTACTCTCCGCGTCAGACTGATTTCGCGCTCGACGCCTCTAAACATTTGCCGCTCAGTGTTCGGAGCGGTTCCCAAAGCGGAGACGGCAGTAAATTGATGTATCTCAGCATCTGCCAGTGCTCGTTTGACCGCCGGCAGCTGCTCGGATCGTATGTAGGCAACGACTTGCTTCATAGGTAGATGGGGGTTCGGCTACTCGGTTAAAAAGATAGAGAAACCGCCATAGGACTCCATGCCGTGTTCGTCAATGTCAAGGCCTCGAAGTTCTGTTTCATGCGACACCCTCAGACCGACTAGCGCATCGATGGCTTTAAAGACAATCCACATCGCGACGACCACAAATCCAAGGCAGGCGACAACGCCAAGGAGTTGAATTCCAAGCTGGCCAAAACCTCCACCGTAGAAGAGACCGCTAGCCGGTGATCCCAGGCTGGCCTGCCCGAAAAGGCCTACCGCAAGTGTTCCCCAGATACCACACAGGCCGTGCACAGGGAACGCTCCAACCGGGTCGTCGATCTGAAGCTTGTTCAGCCACTCGATTCCGAAGATCACCAATATTCCAGCAGCGAGCCCGATCCAGAGGGACGCACCAGGGCTTACGACCGCGCATCCCGCCGTAATACCGACGAGGCCTGCGAGGGCCCCGTTCAAGGCCAAAGTCAGGTCAGGTTTGCCATATCGAAGCCAAGCCACGATCATTGCTGCAATCGCGGCAATGCTTGGTGCCAGGGTTGTGTTGACTACAATTCGTGCAACCACGTCGGGCTGATCCATGCCCAGGGTTGAGCCACCATTGAAGCCAAACCAGCCGAACCAGAGAATGAACACTCCGATTGTTACAAGCGGCATGCTATGACCGCCAATCACGTTGGATGAACCGTCCTTGTTAAATCGGCCGAATCTAGGACCAAGCATCCAAGCGCCGACGAGAGCGCTAACACCGCCAACGCCGTGCACGACTGTTGAACCCGCGAAGTCGTGGAAGTTGAGGACAGCGAGCCATCCTCCTCCCCACACCCAATGGCCGGCGATGGGATAGACGAAGGCCGTAATTAAGAAAGAATATGACAGATAGGCGACGAACTTCATACGCTCAGCAACCGCTCCCGCTACAATCGTGGCCGCCGCCCCGGCGAAAACCATCTGGAAGAGCCAGAACGCATCGAGGGGTAAGCCGTCGACGGGCGATTCCACACCAGAGAGTAACCAGCCACTGGTTCCGATAATCGGTCCATCAGAACCGTACATGAGCGCGTACCCGAAAAAGAAAAACCCAAGCGCGGCAAAGCAGAAGTCGAGAAGGTTTTTCATCAGAACATTGGCGACGTTCTTCGTTCGAATCATGCCGGCCTCGACCATTCCAAAACCAGCCTGCATGAAGAACACCAGGAAAGCTGCCATGAGCACCCAGAGCGTATTCACCGCGTCAAATTCTTGCGCTGCTTCTTGGAGGAGGTCCACTAGATTGACAGCCAGTGCCAGAGTTGCCGAAAATTCCATTGCGGAGAAGGATTACTTTAGGAGAGATGGCGCATTCCGCGCCGGATGCGGCTGTAAGCTTCCCCAAAATCAGGCCCACTCAAAAGTGGAGAAGTGGTTGGGATAATAGGTCGAACGGTGGCACTTCTTCAACAAATCAATCACTTTCAGGACGCCCTATGGGCATACGGGTGCCGCCTTCACGAAAAGCGACGCTCCAGCCTCGCCTCCCGAAGAGCTCATTTTGCATCCTGCTTCCGTTCGTTAAAGTTTGAGGCTTGAAAGTGTGACGGCAAGGGGTCAGTCGACGACAAAGTCAGTCGGGAATGTGAGGGAGAGTTACCATGGATTTGTGACCCTCTCCCGAACGTGGAGGCCTACGGATCATACTCCGGCCGCGCTAGCCCGATACGGATCCCAGCACTGTCAACCAGGGTAATGCCACTGCTGCGCCACGTCCTTAAGGCGCCTCCCCTCTACTTCCGAGCAATTGGGCTTCAAAAGAGCCTCCACGGTTTGTGACCTAAGACTGGGGTAGGGAGGGCCGGTCCATCAAACAACTACTTCGGACTGCGTGAATGCGTGAAGACTGGAGTCTTCCAGGGCGCTCCGCTACTTTCGCTCAACCCTCGGCAATGGCCACCCCGTATTGCCGGGCGAAATACGCCAAAGTGACCAAGGTCTGCAGGGCGCGGGGTTCGAACAACTGTTCCCAACAGGGTACACTGAGCGCCCCGATTCAGCACAAGCTGGATCGGGGCGCGCCATGTCCAGGAATGGGGGGATTGGAACCCGTAGCGGTTCAGCCGAGCAATAAGCTCGCGAAGCGAGCGCATGCGACGCACGGAGGGGCCGCAGGCCCCGGAGTAAATCCCGTACCCCCGATCATTCGCGTCCCGTCGGAAGAGCCCCGGTTCATCAACTCCCTGAACCGGGGCTTGCTATGGATGCGCCCCAGCCCAGTAATTTTCTGAATCGGGCGAGACCATGCTGGGGATGGGGGCCGTTGCAGGTCGGCCCTCAACCGATCGAAGACGGCTGCAGAAAGAAGTCCACGTGCCTCGCCCCGTAAGTCGATCGAGTGGCGCCATACCCCGCGGACTCGTGGTTCACGGCGCCGCGCGATCAAGTCTGAGGGATATGTCAGGAGTGCGGGTAGCGACAGGTTCGTCCCCGCGGTGTTGCGAAAGACCCGACATCGGCCTCCAATGAAACGGACGGACGCGAAATGCCGCGGATCAGTTCGCGCGGGACACCCTCGCACCACCACGAACGACCAGTCTGCCGATTACTGCTACGTCTGGGGGTTGATCACGCTGCTTCCGCGGTGCCCGCGGACAATCGAGGTAGAAAAATTGCCAGTATTCCACTTCTGTGCCTGTTTGCCCCCATTGTCAGATCTCGGGCTGTCCATCGTTCAGCACGTCGCGGCTGGGCACGGCGGACGGGCCTTTTTCGAGCCGGTCCCGGGTGGGGGTCTGGTCTCCTTCCGGCAACCGGATCATCGCATCGTATGCCGAACGGCCACAATGGTATCCGACCTGGTTCCTCGGTACGCGGGTCTTCGACATTAGCAACGGCAACCTGCTGCACGAGATTCCGGATCTGGGCGCCGTGGCGTGGCTGGCCGACGAGAGCGGATTCCTCTACGTCTCCGATAACGGTCGCTGCCTGCGCTCGTTCGTTTTCGACTCAGGAACGTGGACGGACGCGGTCTGCACTGACGAGGTCAGGTTGACCCGACATCCTCACTCGTGGGCGCAGTCGGCAGATGGCAACGATCTGGCCTTCACAGGCACGCGGGATTCGACCGTCGTTGCCTATCGACTGGACCTGTCGACTGGGCGCCTCACCGATGTGACATCGGCGTTGCCCGTGCCGAAGGGGTCGAGTCCTGACCCACTGTGGTCTTCCGATGGCCGCCATCTCTTCTTCAGCTATCCCGACGGGTCGGGCGGAACGACGTACGATACGCAGACCGACACACCAACCGCGTGGACCACAGGAGCCCTGTCGAACACAGTGAGGGGCTACTTTGAGCTACATCCCGACGGAAAGAAGGCCGTCTTTCTTGGGACCCAAAAGCCACGCGATACCTCGAACCTTGAGATGTCCGTCCTCTACCAGCCGACGGGGATTAGGCCGCCCAAGTGATCAGCGTCGCGACTTCATCCAGGCGTTCTGGTGTTCCCTGGTTGGGAAGTCGCTCGGGAGTCGGCAGCATAGCTGGTTACGTCTCGCCACCCAGCGTGTCATGTGGGAAACCCACGCGACCATGCCAACGATTGCCCGCTTCTACGGAATCCTGATCAAGATGTATTATCAGGACCACGGAACGCCACATTTCCACGCGACGTACGCTGAGTTCAACGGGGTATTCGATATCGATACGCTCGAGTTGATTGAGGGCGATCTGCCACGACGCGCTCTAAGGCTCATCGATGAGTGGGCGCGACTCTATCAATCTGAGATGCTCAGGATGTGGGAGACCCAGGAATTCAAGAAACTACCCGGGCTTGATCCATGACCACGACAACCGCATACCCAAGAGTCGCCTCCGTTCGGCCGCTGCCCCGTAAGCGGCTCCTGGTCGAATTTCGCAATCATGACCGAAGGGTCTATGACTGCACGCCGCTACTGGAAAAAGAGGTCTTTGCGCCGCTAGCCCAGGAGCCGCTCTTTCGAATGGTCCATGCCGATCCGCACGGATATGCCGTGATCTGGAACGACGCAATCGACTTGGCCGAGTCGGAGTTGTGGCTAAATGGCGTTCCGGTCCAGGGGGAGATCGATGAGGCCTAGCGTAGCCGGGCAAAGGTCGGCATGAAGTGAGGCACCTGAAGAAGCAGCCCAGCCTGGCCAAGATCGAAGCGGGTGCCGTTGATGCTCGTCAAGTGAGGCGCGCGGAAGCTCCCGTCGAGTAGCGCCAATATCTTGTATTGGCCAAGCCAACTCTCACGGAAAGCACCGAAGCCATGGAAAACCAGGTTCCCGAGTTAAGACAGTCGCTCCATCGACGCATCACTCTGCTCCTGCAGGCGATTCTCGTGTTCGCTCTTGTCACCGGAGTTCGTCGCGTTGTTCGCGTTCATGTTCTCCGTGGGATGTGGAGCGTTGTGGGAAATTTTTGAGTTCGGAATGGACGCGACGTTCGAAATGAACATGCAGAAGAGTGGTCTCGTCGATACCATGTGGGACCTGATTGTTGACGCAATCGGTGCGGGCGCAATCGCAGTTATGGGATACCGGTACTTGATGACCGCTGGCAACACGTCGTTTCTTGAGAAGTGGATCGCCTCATTTGTGAAAGCAAATCCCCGGTTGTTCATGGGGCCAGGTTTGTCGTGACGTTGCCTGGGTAGAATTCAGAGTTCAACCGGACCCCGGGGCCGCTGCGCCGCGACATGGAGAAGTGAGCTGGAGATCAACCAATGAAAACAGAGAAACTCCGATCAAAGGCGAGATGGTTTCTAAGTGAGATCGCCGTCATCGTCGTCGGTGTCCTTATCGCCATATGGCTGAATGCGTTGTACTCAGATTATTCAGATCGGCGACAAGAACAAACCTATCTGAATCGACTGGCGGATGACTTTGACCAGACTGTTTTGTCGTTTGAACAGGCAGTCCGGTTGACGACCGCCTATCGAGACAACGTCGTCGAAATGTTGTGGCTGGCAAACAAGGTCCCGAGTCCTGAGATAATTGACTCGCTCAGAGTCAGGTTCTCAACCGCGTTCCTTATGCAGCCTTTTGAACCCGTTCTCGGGACCTACCAAGAACTCATTAGCGAAGGAAAGCTTGAACTAATATCTGATGACTCCCTCCGCATTGCTCTGGTTGGTTTTGAGGCCGGGCTACGGGCACTTGAATCCACCTGGGATGAGGGGTGGGAGCAATACAACCTGGTCCAGGTGCCTTTTTCGATTGCAAATATGAACGTCTTAAGTCAGTACGAAGGCGGGTATGCAGGGATGACGCTTCCGCCGCCAAAAAACCCTGAAAACACGGATGTGTACTGGACGCGAGAATTTTCGAACGTGCTCACCGTGACGGCTATTTCTCGGCAGGATCAGATTTATATAGGCACCGTCATGCTGATTCAGGCACAAAATGTTCGTTCTCGAATCGAGAGGTCGTTGAGATGAGCTTCAGTCACAATGAACAAGGAAACCTGATATGGAACGTCGAGAGTTTTTGAAGTCTAGCGCGCTTGCAACCGGAGGCCTCTGGGTGGGCTCTACTGCAACCGGAACCGGTTCTGCTGACATTGACGATTTCCTGACGGAGCGCATGGCCACACTCCACATCCCTGGACTGGCAGCTTGCGCGATGCGTGGCGGCGACATCGTCTGGAGCGGCGGCTACGGATTTGCTGATCTGGAGCGAAGAATTCCGATGGGTCTGGACACGATCCAGAACATTGCATCCATCTCGAAGTCGGTGACTTCCACGGCTTTGATGCAACTGTGGGAGCAGGGCGCCTTTCAGCTGGATGGTGACGTCAACGATCACCTCCCGTTCTCCGTGCGCAACCCCCTCTATCCGCAGACCCCAATCACGTTCGCACAACTGCTGACTCACACGTCTTCAATTTCGGACGGAACCTCCTATTCCCGGAGTTATGCCTGCGGCGATCCGGCGATAGATCTAACGAGCTGGATGGAGGAATACTTCATTCCCGGTGGACGCTCCTTCGACGCCACGGAAAATTATCATGTGTGGGCTCCGGGCGGGCGCTTCGCCTACAACAACGTGGCATTTGGCCTGCTTGCGTTCATTGTTGAGCGAATCTCCGGAGTACCGTTTGACGAGTATTGCCGGAATCGGATCTTCCAACCGCTGGGAATGAATGAAACCGCGTGGTATCTGAGCGAGATCGATACGAGTCGTCACGCCGTCCCGTACACGTGGGTCGAAGATGGAGTGGCCCGCGGGCCGACCTGGGGTGGGGAAGCGCAGGGAGCGATAGGAGTGGACGGACCCTCCGGCACTCGAATAGAGGGGCAAGGCTACACCAGCAACTGCCTTTACAATCATCCGAACTACCCGGACGGATTTCTGCGGACAAGCGTGCGCCAACTCGCTTCGTTCGGGGCGTGTTACCTACGGGGAGGGTCGCCGATCCTGGAACCCAAGACGATCAAGACTATGCTCTCCCTCCGCTCCGACAACATTCGGGGGCTGGGCTGGGACACGCGACGGGTCGAATCCGGGGTTCTCTGGGGGCATGGCGGAGCGGATCCGGGAGTCAATACGCGTATCGACCTTGATCCTGAACAGGGGATCGGGGCGATTGTGTTTGCGAACACGTTCCTGGACGACGGTGCATCAGGGATGAAGCTGCTGAATGAGCGCATACTACTCGAGGCTCAGGGGTAGCGCGCACCAAGCTATTCCGGTAGGAGTGCCGACTCCAGTCCCAGGTGTTCGACGAAACGATCAAAATCCCGGTCGGCATAGAGCAGCGAATGGCCACCGGCGATGCAGGAGGTGGCGATGATGACATCTATCGTGCTCCTGACGGTGACGCCTCTTTGCCGTAACAACCGGTAATTCTGTGCGCAGTCCGTTACGATGTTCGTGCGCATGTTGGAATGTGTAGAAATATTCGTCATGATCCACACTGTGGATGGGTTTGTTCTTGGAGGGTATTATGCGACCGAACAAATGCCCAAAGCCATGCGCAAACCCCTGCTTGTCCTTGTTCTGACAACCTTTATGGCGCCGTTGTCTACCGCCCAGGTAACCGGCTACTACCGACAGCCCGACCTTCACGGCGACCTGATTGTCTTTTCGGCCGAGGGGGATATCTGGTCAGTGAGCGCGACCGGCGGGACGGCTCATCGGCTCACCACCCACGCTGGAGAAGAGTCGTGGCCGTACTTCTCGCCAGATGGCAGTCAGTTGGCTTTCCGAGCCTCGTATGACGGGTCAGCCGGCGTCTACGTCATGGCCGCAGCGGGCGGAACGCCCCGGCGTATCGACTGGGAGCCTCGGGGCGCGAGCCAGCCCGTTGGCTGGACGCCCGACGGCCGCGTCATCGTAAGAGTCCCTCAAAAAACAGGCGTGCCGGACTTTCGGCTGGTCTTCATCGACCCCGTATCTGGTGGGAGCGAGGGTGTGCCACTTTCCCAGGCGGCAGAGGCCTCGGTTAGCGCCGACGGCACTGTCTTCTTCGCCAGGATGCCCCGGCAAAACAGCAACTCCAGGTGGTACAAAGGAGGCACGGCGCAATACCTCTGGAAGTATGCACCGGCAGCGCCTGAGGCGGAGCCACTCACCTCAGACTATCCGGGGTCCTCACGGCAGCCCAACCTGCTGAGCAACGGCCGCTTGTACTTCCTCTCGGACCGGGAGGGAGGCATGAACATCTGGTCGATGGACCAAGAGGGCTCAAGCTTGACGCGGCACACTGTGTTGGAAGATTGGGACACCCAGGAGCTTGCCGGCGATGGCGAGAGCCTGGTCTTCCGCCTTGGCGCAGACTTGTGGACCTTTAGTCCGGCCTCCAACACCTCGACCAAGCTGGACATCACGCTGGCCTCCGATCAGGAGCAGTCTTTGGTGGACTGGGAGACGAAACCGATGGACAATGTGTCCGACGCAGATGTGTCCTGGGACGGGAAACGGGTGGCGCTGGTCTCGCGCGGAGAACTGTTTGTTGCGCCTGTTGGCGGGGCTAGGCTGGTGCACGCGTCACGGGACTCGGGCGTTCGCTACCGCAATGTGACCTTCACGCCAGACAGCACGACGGTGATGGCCCTCTCCGACAAGAGCGGCGAACTGGAATGGTGGCGGGTTTCGATCGATGGGATAGGAGACCCGGTGCAGGTATCCAAAGGACCCGGGATGCTCAGACAGGACGGAGTGCCTTCGCCCGATGGCAAATCCCTCGTTCACTATAGCAGGCAGAACGGGATGTGGTTGGTGGACCTTTCGAGCGGGGCCTCGACCCGGATCGCCGAGGAGCCCGTGGGGGCTCAGGCTGTGTGGTCCCCAGACAGTCGGTACGTCGTTTTTGCGGTCCAGACGCCCAACCAAATGACGGCCTTGGCGGCGTACGACACGGTGGCGAAGACGACGACCGGCATAACCAGCGACCGGTTCATGGAGAACAATCCGGTCTGGTCGGCGGATGGAAACTGGCTTTTCTTCGTCTCGTCGCGAACCTGGAATTCGAGCGTCGGAGGTCCGTGGGGAGAGCGGGCGCCGCAGCCGCACTTCGAAGACATGGACAAGATCTACGCGCTACCACTTCGGGAGGGCTTGACCTTTCCACTGACCGAGGTGAACGAACTGTCCTCCGCTCCCCCGGCCGCCGCGGTTGCTGGGGCAGTCCGGTTCGACCTGGGTCACATGATTCGCGAGCTACCGATACCGGCCGGGACGTACTCGGGCCTCATGGCAAACGATAAACGCCTTTTCTACCGCTCGGAGGGAGACCTCATGGCGCTGGACCTTGAGCCAAAAGCGAAGCCGATCAAGATCCTGGCATCCTGCCGGTGCGGGCAGCTCTCGGGCGATGGCAAGCGTCTTTTGGTCAGAAAGGATTCCAAGTATTATGTGATCGCGGCGTCGTCGGGAGCCGATGTGAAACCCGCTGAAAAGGATCAGGTCGTGCTTGATGACTGGAAGTTTGCCGTAAACAAACGCGACGAGTGGACCCAGATTTACAACGACGCATGGCGCCTTCACAGGGACTATTTCTGGGACCCGAACATGCTTGGGGTGGACTGGGATGCAATGCGGGCCAAGTACGCGCCCCTGGTCGAGCGGGTAGGCTCTCGGGAGGCTCTGGCGGATTTGCAAGGGATGCTCGTTTCCGAGTTGTCGCTGCTTCATTCCAACGCGGGAGGAGGTGACGTGCGCCGCGGCACGGATCAGGTTTCCCCGGCCGCACTCGGAGGCATCTTCGAGCGCGATGCCAAAACGGGCGGGTTCCTGCTGGCTCACCGCTACAAGGCGGATCCGGACTTGCCAGGAGAATGGTCGCCGCTTGCCCATCCGGATGCTCGGGTCGAAGAGGGGAGTATCATCTTGTCCATCAACGGACGGTCCACCAGTGCTGCGGCTGACATCGGACAACTTCTGATGGATCAGGCCGGGAAGCAGGTCCGACTCTCAATCCTGGATCCCGATGGGCAGGCCCGAGAGGTGCTCGTGACGCCAATTTCGGGAAGAAGCGAGTTCGATCTGAAATATCACGAGTGGGAATACACACGCCGCCTTCAGGCTGATGCGTCAAGCGAGGGGGCGATCGGGTATGTCCACCTCCGGGCGATGGGAGGCGGAGACATCGGCCAATGGACACGCGAATTCTACTCGCAAACGAACAAGCAGGGGCTCATTATTGATGTCCGCCACAACAACGGCGGCAACATCGATTCTTGGGTCTTGAGTCAGCTTCTCAGACGCGCCTGGTCCTATTTCAAGCCGCGCCCGAACGTAGTCTATCCGAACATGCAGTACTCATTCAACGGGCACCTGGTGGTCTTGGTAGATGAGCGCACCGCTTCTGACGGCGAGGCCTTTGCCGACGGTTTCAGGCGGCTCGGCCTTGGTCAGGCAATCGGCACCCGCACCTGGGGCGGAGAGGTTTGGCTGTCCGGCAGCAATCGCCAGGTAGACGGCGGCGTTGCGCGGGCCTCCGAGACCGGAGTCTACGGGCCGGAAGGCGAATGGCTGATCGAGGGCTGGGGATTTGAGCCTGACATCGTGGTGGACAACCTCCCGCATGCGACCTACGGCGGGCACGATGCGCAGCTGGAGGCGGCCATTGCCCATCTGAAGGCGCTGATCCAGCAGGACCCCCGGATTCCACCGGAGCCGCCGGCGTACCCCACGCTCATCCCGGGATCTGGATTCCCGACCCCCTGGAAGAAGCAGTAACGCGTTCGCGCAGAAGCAAGGGCTAAGGTTTGGAAGAACCAAGGCAGAATTCCTGGGGCCGATGTGGTCGGCGTACTCGGGGCCGCGGCACTCGCAAATCCGGTAGCAGCCCCCGGAATGCGGTGGGAGGACATGACGGTGATGCTTGTCTTTGCTGCTGTGCTCTTGCCGATGATGTGGACTGGCTCGCGCCTCGGGCGATGGGAGGGAGCGGTCGTTCTCGCGGGGTACGCAGCCTACATAGGCCTCCTTGCCAGCTCGCACATTTGAGATGAGCCGGGCCGGGAGGATGGCGCACCGCCGAACGGGGCTTCGCGGACCCGGGGACCGGAAGCCGCCAGCGCCCACAGGAAGGTGAGCGCATCCTGCGGACGATTTACCTCAAGAGGGACATTCTCCGCGACGTGGTAAAGCCAGCCGTGCTCATACGGTACAGGTAGATCCCGCTGGGCAGGTCGCGAGCATCGAAGGAAAACGTTTGGGTGCCAATACCGAAGAATCCGTCTGCTACCATTTCAACCGACGTCCCAGCACATCGAACACCTCGATCTGCACGCGGCCAGCGGTATTGAGGGTGACCGGGATGGAAGTGACCGGGTTGAACGGATTGGGATAGTTCTGCCCCAGGACAAAACGGGCAGGCAAGTCCGAGTCTTCCACCGCTGTACCTGACGGGAGTTCGATCGGGCCCATCGGCGTTAGATCGCGGCCTGCGAAGGCAGGGTAGTCAAATCCATACCGGTGCGCCCGGAAAACACTATTTGACAAAATGCCGATCGGGGCAAAAAACACCGGAATTTCGCCGTCTTCATTAATCGGTCCGTCGGCCGTGACAGGGTTCACGTACTCCCAGACCTTCTCCCCGGCAGTAGTAACCTCGAAGAGGCGGCCGGTGTTTGCCTCATTGATCAAGGTGTTGCCGTTGGGCAAGCGCTTGGTGCTGGAGGCAAAAGATCCGTAAAAATTGTCGGTGTCCTCGAACAACCACGTCGGCTCGGGTTAGACAAAGGCGCCTTCGGCAGTCATCGGATACGCTCCCGAGGCGTCTGCCGGTGAGACAATCTCCAAAGACGTGGAGTAGCCCCGTCCCACCCCATTGTTGAAGATCATGAAATTGCCGGCTCCGGGAAGCCCCTCCGAAATCCACTGAGTATCGTGCTGGAAGCCCAGTTTCCGGTCTGAGGCACTGCCCTTGTCATAGACCTGGGGATTGCCCCATCTGTAGAGGAGATCTCCTCCCTTATCCTGGCGGCCGCCGACGGTCGCCGACGCTTCTTCGGTGGTGGTACCGTGGTCGATCACCCACATCTCGTTGAAGTCCGGGGCGCTAATGGCGATTTGGTCCAGTTCCGGGTTGTAGTCAATGGCGTTGGCATGAATCCAATCGGCGTCCAGGGGTACACCCGCTGCATTGATGTCGATCCGCCCGGGGCTGTCACCTACGACGCCGTAATTCGCCTTGGTGGGGTCGAAGTCCTGAACAAGGTGGTCCCAGACGCTCCAGGACCAGACGATTTCGCCACCCACGGGGAGAGTAGGTCGCACCTCAATGATGCGCTCGCCCCACAACGCGCCATCGGGCAACGTATCGGGGTCGCGTCCGGCTGCGATGGCCTCCTCCGCGGAATGATACTCCCACGCCAAGAGCAATACGTTGCCATTGGCCAACGGGGCCGAGTCGTGGTGAAGGGCGTGTTTGTCGTCCGAGAAGATGAATTCCCACTCCAGGGTGCCGTCCCAGTTCACCAGTTGCACGCGACCACCCAGGCCCGCGAAGTTGATAGCGCTGTTGATGGTGAGATCGCCCCGGAACAGTTGCCCGTTCTCAAGCAGGTACGTGGTACCGGAGGGCCCTCTATCGTGGGTCCATTCGTGGACTTTCTCCCCGTCGTTGTTGATCAGATACGTGGACGAATGGAAAAGCGGTGCCAGGAGTGTATATCCCTCGTAGGCGTTTTCGGTGTTCAGAAACAAGCCAACCGTTCGGTCGCTTGTCTGGGCAATGGCCGGCGCGACGAGCAGAAAGGCCAATGCAGCACTTGAGAGGCGGATCATTTCTATCGGGGGTAGAGAGCGGAATCACCGAAATAATAGGACCTCCCCTCAAATAGGTTGTAGGGAAATCCCTCCTGCAAGGCCAGGAGTGCACGAATTGTCCGAATCAGGGCCTGAATTGTGGCGTGGTGCGCGTCGTTATGCTGAGGCTGTGTATTCTTGGGGCACACCAACCAAAGACTGACATGCGCTTGCACACCACTCTTGTTCTGACCGTTTTCCTTTCTGCAGCGGCGCTGGCACCAGAGGCCGCAGCCCAGACGCGGAGCTACGTGAATGGCCGCTCGGCCGCGGATAGCACGGCGTTGCCCTTCAGTGGTGGCGTCATGGTTGGCGACACGTTTTACCTTTCGGGCACCCTTGGACTCGGTCCGAACCAGACAGTCCCCGAGACAGCGGAAGAGGAGGCCAAGCTGGTTCTCGACAACATGCGAGAGACGCTGGAAGCCGCCGAGATGACCATGGACGACCTGGTAAGCGTCCAGATATTCTGCTCGGACGTGGCTCACTACGCTGCGTTCAACAAGGTCTACCGGACGTACTTCACCGCTGACTTCCCGGCCCGCGCGTTCATCGGGTCAGGCGCGCTCCTGTTCGGCGCGCGCTTCGAAGTAATGGGTATCGCGGCGCGTCGCTGATTATTCTTCGAGTCCCGTCCCGACGCACAAATCCAAGGCCCACCCGGCTCGCTCATGAAATTCCCCGCCCGAACGCTCTTCTCTCTCGCGACGCTGGTCGCTGGCTTGTCGCTACCAGCCGCCGGCGCCCAGAGTCTGACCGAAGTTGAGACCCGGATCGCGGGGCGTGTATCCGCGAATGCAGACGCCGCCATCGGGCTCTTGGAGCGGTCGGTAAACATCAACTCCGGCACGATGAACCTGCCGGGGGTTCGTGAGGTCGGGGACCTCTATATGGCGGAATTTGAGTCGATGGGACTGGAGACCGAATGGCTTCCCGGCGAGTCCTTCGAAAGGGCCGGCCATCTCGTAGCACGAAGTCCGGGTGCGGGGACGGGGCCGCACCTGCTCCTGATTGGCCACCTGGACACGGTCTTCGAACCGTCGAGTCCGTTTCAGCAATTTGAGCGCGACGGCGACCGTGGATCGGGGCCGGGCGTGGTGGACATGAAGGGTGGTGATACCATCATCATTTTCGCCATTCGCGCACTGAAAGAGGCCGGCGTTCTCGATCAGATTGCGCTTACCGTGGTGATGACGGGAGACGAGGAGCGCAGCGGGAAACCGCTCTCGGCGGCGCGGGCCGGACTCATTGAGGCCGCGCAGGAGGCGGACATCGCGCTGGCTTTCGAGAACGGTGACTCCAATCCGCGGACGGCGGTTGTTGCCCGGCGCGGCTCGACCGGGTGGACGGTCAGGACGGAGGGCACGCCATCACACTCAAGCCAGTTGTTTCAGCCGGACGTGGGCTCTGGTGCCATCTACGAGGCGGCGCGCATTCTGTCAGGTTTCTACGACTCGCTGGCCGGAGAACCCAATCTGACGTTCAATCCGGGGCTGATCCTTGGGGGGACGGACGTGGAGCACGATGCGTTCACAGCCTCGGGTTCTGCCTTTGGAAAAAACAACGTCGTCGCGGGGACTGCTGTGGTGACCGGCGACCTGCGCGCCATATCGCCTGAGCAGGTCGCGATGGCGCGCGAGCGTATGGCCTTTGTGACGCAGCACAACCTTCCGGGTACCAGTGCGACGATAGAGTTCAGCGACGGCTACCCGCCCTTGGCGCCAACGGAAGGCAACTACAGGTTGCTGTCGTTTTTTGATCAGGTGAGCCGCGACCTGGGGTACGGGGAGGTCACCGCGGTCAATCCTCGGAACGCAGGAGCGGCGGACGTGTCCTTTACCGCCGGTCTGGTTGAGATGGCGCTGGATGGCCTGGGGCCCGGGGGAGGAAACGATCACACGGTGGATGAATGGATCGACCTTCCCACGCTTGAAATGCAGACGAAACGCGCCGCAATTCTCATGTGGCGCCTGAGCAAGGGGCTGGCATCCAAGTGAAATACACGCTCCTCATTGGACTTACGGCCTTGTGCGCCTGCACCCCCTCGAAACGGGAGGTGGCGGTCAGATCACCCCATCCGAACGTGGTTCTTGTTTTTGCCGATGACCTGGCCTACGCGGACATCGGGGCGTTTGGGGCCACTGCATACCAAACCCCCAACCTGGACAGGCTCGCGGCGGAGGGGGTACGTTTTACGGATTTCTATGCGAGTCAGGCCGTGTGCTCTGCGTCTCGCGCAGCCCTCCTGACCGGGGCGTACTCCAATCGCATCGGGATCCACGGAGCCCTCGGGCCAGGCAACACCCACGGCATCCACGCGGAGGAAACGACGCTCGGAGAGCTCTTCAAGTCCCAAACCTACCGGACGGCCATTTTTGGGAAGTGGCATCTGGGCCATCACCCCGAGTTCCTGCCCACGCGGAACGGCTTTGACGAGTACTACGGCATTCCCTATTCCAACGACATGTGGCCCTACCATCCGGAAAACCCGGACGCGTGGGCGGACCTTCCGACTTTTGAGGGCGAAGAGGTTGTCGGCCTGAATACGGACCAGTCCCGATTCACCACGGACTTTACGGAAAAGGGAGTCGACTTCATTGCCCGCGCCGCCCAGGCAGACGAGCCGTTCTTCCTGTACCTGGCCCACCCGATGCCTCATGTCCCTTTAGCCGTGTCGGCGGAGCGGGCCGGAGCCTCCGGGGCCGGGCTTTTCGGGGACGTCATTCACGAGATAGACTGGTCCGTCGGTCGGATCATGGAGGCGCTGGACGCGGCGGGCGTCGCGGATGAAACGCTCGTCATGTTCATTTCGGACAACGGCCCCTGGCTGAGTTATGGCAATCATGCGGGCTCGGCGCTGCCGCTGCGGGAAGGCAAGGGGACGGCCTGGGACGGCGGCGTTCGGGTGCCTTTCGTGGCCCGTTGGCCCGGTCAGATCGAAGCGGGGAGAGAAGTCTCCACACCCGCCATGACCATCGACATCTTTCCCGCCATGGCGGAGCTGATAGGGGCGCCGCTTCCGGCCAGAGCCATCGATGGCAAGTCCATTTGGCCCCTTCTGAGCGGGGCCTCAACGGACTCTCCCCAGGACGCCTACTTCTTCTGGTACCGTACGAATGAGTTGCACGCCATGCGGAGCGGGCGATGGAAACTCCAGTTCCCCCACACCTACCGCACCATGAATGGCCGGGAGCCGGGCGCGGACGGAATGCCAGGGAAGTACGACTATTCGGCCGAAGTGGGACTCGAGCTCTTCGACCTGGTCCAGGACATCGGGGAATCCACCAACGTCGCCTCCGAAAACCCGCTGGTGGTGGCCCGAATGACCGCGCTCGCCGATTCCATGCGTGGCCAACTCGGCGACAGGCTGACCGGCATCGAGGGAAGCGCGAATAGAGAACCCGGCAGGCTTCAGACGGAAGGTTCATGAGGCGTGCTGCCACAGTACCGGCCCGCGTCTGTTTCCTCACGGTGTTGCTGGTGGGAGCAGGATGTGCTCCATCGCCTCCAAACGTAGTCGTGATCCTGATCGACGATCTGGGCTGGGCGGACACGGGCGTCTACGGAAGTACCTTTTACAAAACGCCACATATTGACCGCCTGGCGTCCGAGGCCCTGCGGTTCAGCCAGTTCTATGCGGCGAGTTCGGTGTGCTCGCCCACGCGGGCCAGCATCATGACCGGCAAACACCCCGCCCGTCTGGATCTGACCAACTGGATAGGAGGGGAGCAGAACGGCCTGCTCCAGCAGGCTGAGTACGTCAGGCAACTACCCCTGTCCGAGGAGACGCTTGGCGAGGCTTTTGCGGCCGCAGGATACGCTACCGGGTATATCGGCAAATGGCACCTGGGCCAGACCGGCTTCCTGCCTGACACGCAGGGGTTCGATGACGTCTTTGCGGTGAACGAGGCGGGGCAACCCGGCGCCTATTTTTCGCCCTACGAAAACCCCAACTGGCCACTCACGAACGTGCCGGATTTGGCCAATGACGCGCCTGGCACCTACCTCACGGATCGTCTGACGGATGCAGCGACCTCGTTCATTGGCAGTCACACGCAGGAGCCGTTTCTGCTGGTTCTGTCCCACTACGCCGTGCACACGCCCCTGCAGGCGCCTGACAGCCTGGTTCAGGACTATCGAGCACGGGCGCTGGCCCTCGGGCCGGAAACGGAGGCCGACTTTGAGGACGAGCACGGCGCAACCACCAAGCTGCGCCAGGATCATCCAACCTATGCCGCGATGATAGAGCGCGTGGACGCCAGCGTAGGCCGCGTCATGGCCGCGCTGCGGGAGACTGGCCTCGAGGAGAATACCATCGTGGTCTTCCTGTCCGACAACGGGGGTCTCAGTACTCTCGTGCGAAGGAGCGCGAGCCAGGCCACCTCCAATCGCCCCCTGCGCTCAGGCAAGGGGTGGCTCTACGATGGTGGCATTCGGTCTCCATTGTTGATCCGGACGCCGGACGGCCGCGGAGCCGGCGGGGTCGCCACCACCCCGTCCCAGACCGTCGATATCTACCCCACGTTGCTGGAACTGGCAGGCTTGCCGCAAAAGCCCGGGCAACATCGGGACGGCCGCAGCCTGGCGCCCGCCCTCGACGGCGCGCAATCGCTTGCAAGTCTGCCGATCTACTGGCACTTCCCGCACTACCACGGATCAGGCAACAGGCCTGGAGGAGCCATCCGGGACGGCGATCTGAAGCTGGTGGAGTGGTTCGAGGACGGGTCCACGGAACTCTACGATCTGTCCGTAGACGTCGGTGAACGAAACGATCTGGTTTCCGAGCGCCCGCAAGATGCCGAACGCCTGTTGGAGATGCTGAAGGCCTGGCGGGAAGAGGTCGGCGCCAATATGCCAACGCTCACGGATTCCGCTATGCGCGGCGAAGCACCCGGTCAGTAAGTGCCATCTCGAGGCGCCCGTGGGCGCGGGCAAAAGAGCGCTGGAATCTGAGCCCGACACGATTCAACTCGTGCTGAGCGTGGGCCAGAGGGTACATTGATCGGACGCCCGGGGCGGCGCTGACTACGCGCTCAAAAAAGGACAGGAAGCGCTCGTCCGACAGTTCGGGTGGCATCCGGTTGTCTCGGAACCAGGGACGCTGAAGAACCGAGACGTAGGTCTCATCATCCTGATCCAGCTCCATGATCCTCTCGATCACTGCTTGATCGGATGCGAATTCGTGCACGTTGATGAACGACTGCGGATCGAATTCCCTGCCGATGTCAGGATTCCCCCAATAGATGGGAATGCTCGATGCCTTCATGGCGTCGGCAATTTTTTCGGTGGTGTACCCGGGTCCAGACTCGTTCTCGAAGGCTATAGTGAACTTGCTCCCAGCCAGAAATGCCTGCTTGTCCGTCACCCGGCCGCCAATGTTGTTCAGGATGGCGCCGCCGCAGTCGACTCGGCGATACTCCGACAACTTGCGCAGGAAGGACACCCGGCGGGCACCTCCCGGGTTGGAATACAAAAAGCTGCAGAACCGGGTCTTCCTCTCCAGTTGTTGGCGCGCGTTGACGGGCTGACAGAGTTCTTCGGGGGAATACCAGATCCAGAATGGCATCCGGAAGTGGTCCGGCCGATCGCGGTGGCCGTACGAGATACCGAAATCGCAGACCCGGTAGTCGGGCTCCAGGTTCTCGGCAGTGAAAAAAACCTTCACCCCTTCGAAGCCGTGGTGCTGGACGCCGTGGCAGGAGAAAATCAGGACGTCGGGCCGATCGCTCAACTGAATATCGTACCGGCGGGAAAGCGTCCGGTAGATGTAGTTGTCGGTCGGGATAAACGCCGGCCAAAAGTCCGAAAAACCTAGTTTGAGGGTCGGTTTGGGCATTCCAAGTCTGTAGATCGGGCACTGGTCTACCTACGAGAACGATCAGAAAGTCCAGGTTGGCGTGCGCGGCCCCAGGCCTACCGGAATTCCACCTTCAGTCCAAGGCTGGGGACGAACGGCAGTTGGTCGGCCCTCTTCAGGGTAAACACGTCCAGATAAAACAGGTTGGCTCTGTTGTAGACGTTTATGATGGATGCCTGAACGGTCAGGTCGGCATGTTCCACAGAGAACTTGCGCCCTACAGATGTATCCATCCGGTGGTATGCGGGAAGCTCTCCGCTGAACGGCCGTTCGTAGATCACTCGCCTGCTGACGTCGGTCTCGAATGGGTTGATCACGTCGTCGACGAGGGCGAATCCGTCAAAGCCAACCACCCGGCTGAAGGGCAGGCCCGAACCAAACTCCCATCGGACGCTTACGTCGAATCCTCGGACGGTCGACGAGACCAGCGCGTTGACCTGATGGCGCCGATCGTGCGGTGGCCGGAATTCGAGCGTCTCCGTTCCATACCAGAGTTCCAGTTCGGCTTGCTCCGCGCTGTAGAGCGTGTTGGAGAGACCGTACGTGACGTATCCGTAGAATCGGGGGCGTCTGATCTCGGCACGAAGGTCCAGGCCGAAGGAGCGGCCGGTGGCAGGTTGGAGGTTGGTTGTGAAACGTGGGAAGGCGGTCCATTCGGAGATAAACAGATTCCCGAGGTACTTGCCGTAGCCTTCCACCGAAAGCTCGATTCCGGACGGAAAGGAGGTCCTGTACCCCAAGAGTGCGTGCCAGGCGCTCTGCACGCGGCCCTCGGTCACCTCTTCCATCCGGTCGCTGTTGGCTATGGCATTGGTCCAGGCCATGAAAACGCTGGCGGCATCCCTTCGGTCATAGATACCGATCTCGGCCTGCTCGTAGTACCCGCCTGCAAAACTGAATGCGTGTCGACCTCGCTCATACAGCACGCGAAGGCGCGGCTCGACGTAAGGCCGGAAGCGGGTATCAAAGAACTGAATACGAACGCCGGGACGCACCTTCAGATATTCCGAGACCGTGTACTCCGGCTCCAGATACAGGCCAAAATGCTGGAGTTCATCCGAGCGCTCCGCGAAGTTCTGGAAGAGACCGCCGAAGTCGCTTTGCAGCCGAACAAGGCGAAGCGATGCGCCACCATTCCAAGTGACCTTGCTCGAATAGAACTGGAGGTCCATGCCGAGATGCGTGTTCTCAATCGACGTATTCCGCGTCGGCAGGTCGGCCGGACCCAGCGCGGATTCCAGACGTGAGTAGGACGCCAACATCTCGAAGAACACCGGGAATCGCCGCGGGAGGATCACGTACCGGGCTCCAATGCCCTCGTTCTTCCAGCGTACCTCTTCGGGTTGAACCTCGCTGCCCAGGTCTCGTCCCAACGTACCCCTGTCGTGGGTCCTCAGGGCGGTAATCGAGGCGCGCTGATTGGAATCCAGGACGGCGCTGACCTTTACGAAAGCGTCTCCAAAATCGAAGGGAAGGGGTTCGCCAACAATTTCTGCCGCGACCTGCTCGACCAGAGACTGGCGGGCCGATGCCAGCAGGGTGAGTTTGTTTTTGACCAGAGGGCCTTCCAGGTGAACACCACTCACGAAGGGTGATAGCGACACCGAACCCTGAAATCGACGGCTATTTCCGTTTCGGGTGGAGATGTCCATCACCGAAGAGACCCTCTCGCCAAAACGAGCCTTGAAACCGCCCGCGTAGATATCGGCGCGATTAATGATCTCGGAGGGAAACGCCGAATAGAAACCCAGAATGTGGAAGGGTTGATACAGGAGGATTCCGTCCAGAAGGGCCTGGTTCTGTGACGGCTCTCCCCCGCGGATGAAGAGCTGCCCACCGCGATCTCCGGACGAGACCACGCCTGGAAGTGTTCGAAGCAGGGTGGCCAGATCACCCGATACGTCGGGGGCCGGAATCAGGTCGATGTCCTCAGGCCGAATGGTCTGTTGTCCTGCGGTCACCCGGGCTGCCCCGGTGGACCGTTCCGACTCAACCAGAATCTCGTCCAGCAGCTCGGAATTTTCGGTCAGACTGATGTTGACAGTTATGGCTTGACCCGTCGGCACAAACAGCGTGTCCAGGTGGGTCACATATCCGATGTACGTGGCCGAGAATTCGTACCGATTCGACGCGAGATCCGGGATGATAAAAAACCCGTTGTAGTCCGTTACCGTGCCTCGCACCAAGCGCCCGTTTTGACGGGCTACGACGTTGACAAATTCAAGCGGCTCCCCGTTGGCCGCGTCCGTGACAAAGCCGCGGAGTGAGCCGGACTGGGCACTTGCCGAAACGGCAGTCAGCGCAGCCAGCCCAATCGCGATGACAAAGGCACTTCTCCTCAGGTGGGCGAGGTACACCAGGATCATGGTGTTAGCGGCCGAAACCCTATCTGAACGAGGACGTCGTCGGGAAGCGTGTAGTGGTGGGTAATCCGGTATCCGGCGCCCACGAAGCCGAAGCCGCCCGTGACATTGGACATGGTCCCCGGCTGAATCAGTATTTCGGCATCAAACTGGTCGTCAGGAGCTGTCCATTCAGCATTGGCGGCGACGAAAGTGATCTCGACCGCTTCCAACTGGATCCCGAACTGTGCGTCAATATTACCGCGCGTCGCCACGCGTTTTCTGATCTCCCGGAAGTCATCATTGAAGTTCACCGGAATGACCCAGGACGAAGGTAGAAGACTGGCCTTGTCGTCGTAATCAATCGGCACAAACAGCCGCTGGACGGTGAGAGAGTCGTCCTCTAAGGGCTCGGTTTCGACCAGCGGCGGCTGGTTACCGATAGGCGGGAGAGGTCCCCCTGCCAGAATCACGGGGTAGACGGAGGATCTCTTGGGGAGTTTGGCGCGGATCACGTATCGCACCTGAAGGAAGTTCAGGCGCTCGACCGCGGCCGTGACCTGTACGTCCTGCATCAACCAGACGTCCCGGTATACCGGGCCCGGAATCACTTCGGCCTGCGGCGGGACGTGGATCAGCACCTCACTATGGCGGTCTCCCGCTGCAGACTGCACCTCCAGGCGATACGTGTGATCATGCGTGGCGCGGAAGGGTGCCCAATAGACGTGTACCGCACCTTCGTCGCCGACCACGATCGAGTCCTTCCATGCAACAGACTCGTTGGTCTGGAGGTCAGTGGACGTAAGAAACGCGTCCAGAGGTTCGGAGGGTAGTGCCCGGAGTTCGTTCTCGATAGGAAAAACGATGACGCCCTGGCTGTCCGCAGTAGGGTTTACCACGCCATACAGGCTGAAGTGCCGGTCGGCACCGGACCGCGGAGCCACAGAGGTCTCGCAGCCGCTGTTCAAGAGCAACGCCGCCAACAGGAGGGCCGAGACCAGTGGCCCGAAGGACTTTGTTGATTGGGGAGTCGTCACCATCCGCGTGGGAATAAGCGAGAGTTATTCCGCGAAGTTACTCGCTAGGTCCGATCGAAAATACCCGTATCGACATCCACGCCCGGCACCATTGTTGGGAACAGGTTCTCGGGATGGCCAAGACCTCGTTTTGGCCTTCTGGACACGATTCTGACTCACATTAGTACCTATTTCGAGTCTCATATGGAGCACATCGGTAGCGGTTGGCAGTTCGACGCATACGCATCTGGCGGCAGGGTTCATAAAGTGCCGGTCTCCGAACTTCGCATGGCCGCCCGCGTGGTGCGCAGTTATCCAGCGCTGGTCGCAAGGCCGTTTGAGTTGATCGCCAAGATCAGACAACTGATTTCAGAGCGGGAAGACGTACTCGCTGAACTCGCGTCGCGAGAAGTGGACCGGGACCTACTGGCCAATTTTCGGGAGCAAGGCGGACGCTACGTGCAGGACCGTGTTGAGCCGCTGGGAGGCCTCCTGTCGGACGGTAGCGACCCCTACCGGCTAATGGACCGCTATGTCACGTCGATTCATCGTGGTTGGGTCTCTGGCCTCGCCGAGACCAGTTTCAACTTTACGGTCAACCACGGTTTGAACAAACAAGGCAGCGTCGTCATTATCGACGTCGGTGAGTTGTCTTTCAGTCGTGACGACGTCGAAGAACTTGTCGCGGCGCGCTTCTGGGAGGGGGCATACAGCGTGAGGGTTCTGCCGCAGGAGATACGTTCCTATCTCCTGGACAGGATGGCGACGGAGATCACACCGGCCAGGTTGATCCAGAAATGGCAGGATGCCCGATACACAAAACCCCGGGAACGGGCGCAGGATCGTCCGGCAGCACGGCGGGCACGCACGGGCCGCATGGCGACCCTCCGTGAAGCGGATCGGGTGTTGGCCAGGCGGGCGAAATGACTATAGGGTATTACCTGGACCTCCCTCCGGATCTGAGAGGCGAGGCGGAGGACACCATTGAACTCCTGCTGGACGGCATGGGCGTCTGGGGACGTCCGGTTTCGCTTCCCGAGAAGGCCGCCCTGGTGTACACGGCGCAGTGCCCGGAGAACCTCTCGAACAGTGCAGTTTGGATTCGGAGGTCTACCCATGGTGCAACGATGACTGCGGGCGCGCTCGGCTTGGCTCACGCGGCTTTGGCCAAATCTGCCAGACTCGAAACAGGCCCGGTCCGTCTGGAGCATGACCTCTTGGCCCTCGTACGTTTTGTCGTTTTGGGCCACGCGGAACGCAGGCTTCCGACCAACATGTTTGGGATTCCCCAAATGGCGGGGGACCAAACGGAAGCTAGCATGCTCCGACGGCCAATCGTCTCGGAAATAATCGACGCGTTGGCGGTGGTGTTATCTGCCCGGAACCAGGGGTTCGAGGATGGAATTCCTAGATGGCCGGCGGGGAAACGTGCTGCGCTTCTGCTGACGCACGACGTGGATCAGCCTCATCGGCGTGCCCCCGCTTCTTTCTACAGGAGGCGCATCGCCCGTGAACTTGCAACTGCACGGCCTGCGGCTGCCGCGCGTGCCCTGGCCGGTTGGGCGAAGGCCCGCGCCAGATGGGGGAGCAGTCTGCCCACCTCCGAGGACCCCAATTTCGGTTTCCGCTACTGGATGAATCAGGAAAGGTCGATGGGTGGGCGAGGATGTTTCTATGTAGCCGTGCGCTCTTGTGCGGACGCCACCGGGCACCCATTGGACGTGCCGTACGTCGCAGACTCTCCGGATATGATCCGTGCCCTCCGCGACGCAACTGAGGCGGGATGGGAAGTTGGTCTCCATGCCTCCATTCAATGCGCAACTGAACCCGGCCGGTTTGCGGAGGAGAAGGCTCTCCTGGAAGCCCTGCTTGGTGGCGCTCCCGTACGCGGTGTGAGGCATCACTATTGGGCCCTGGATCCTGAGAACCCGGGCGCGACCTGGAAGGCCCAGCGTGAGGCGGGATTTGAGTACGATTCGTCCCTCGGCACCAACGACGCACCAGCTTTCCGACGTGGCATGGCCTGGCCATTCACTCCCCCGGAGGGCGGAGGGCTCCTGCAGATCCCGCCGACCATGATGGACGGCGGTGTGTTCTATTCATCGCCAAGTCCTCAGGAAGGCCTCAGGTCGGTCCGTCATCATCTGCAAACGGTTTTTGCCGCGGGTGGGGCAGCTGTCCTGGATTGGCATCTTGAGCAGTCAAATGGAGCACGGCTCTCAGGCGCAGGGCCGGTCCTTGAGACGGCCCTGGACAGCGTCCGGGGACGTGATGATATATGGATCACGACGCCCGCCGATGTCTTGGATTGGTGGAAGGAGCGTGCCCGGAGACGAGACCAACTGGCACGTGCGTCAGAGAGGATTTCTCTCAGGCGTCCGATGGATCGTCAGGCATCCCAATCGGCTAGACCTCGTTCACAGCGACCCGCACGGCTCGTTTCGCCAGCAGAGAATAAATCACAATCATGATCGCTCCCGTGATGACCTTCGCCCAGGCCACACCCATGAATCCATACATGTCGAGTGCCACAAACGTGAAGGTCACCGCCAGAACCGCCATGATTGCACTGGCGATGAAGTTGTACTTGGTGAGCCCAAGCGCAATATGTCCCGCCGCCAATACCGCGTAGGAGGACCTGACGACAAAAAAGATCAGGAGAACGTCCAGATAACCCAGAGCCGCCTCGTATCCCGGGGCGTACAGGAGCGCCACCACGCCGGTCGCGCCCAGTCTGGCCACCAAGGCGGCGACAACGGCCACTCCGACGGTTTGAAGCTGGGTCCGCACCAGCGTCTTGGCGAACCAGGCGCGATCTGCCGAACCCTCCGACAGATACGGCGTGACGATCGTCTGAATGGACGCAGTGACTACCGAAGCAGGGATTACGAAAATGGTGGCCAGCGAGTAGTAGCCCAGTTCGACCGGGTCGAGGGCGAACAAACCCAACACGTAGATATCAGCGTATTTCCCGATGGAGTTCATGACGTTCCCCAGGACGCTGAACTTGGCGATGGACCGGAAGGCCGCCGACATCTTGGTTCGACCAGCTTCGGTAAAATCCTTCCAGAGCATCCTGACAAACGGCCACAGGCCCAGTACGAAGGCAGCCACGCTGGAGAGGACAAATCCCTGGAGTCCGAATTGCCAGGTTGACAGCAGGATCAACACTACCGACTGAATGCGGACAAGCACCTGCGCGCGGGCCATTTCCTTGATCCGCTTCAGGGCCTGCAGATACGCCGCCGCGACAAAAGAAACGGCCGCAAAGGGCACGATCACCGCGTACACCGGGAGCCAATTCAGCACGGTGGGATCGCCTCGCCAGAGACCACTGCGCACCGCGAGAAACACAACCAGTGTGGCCAGAACGCCCGCGACGGCTGTACGCATCGCGGCCAGTCTGAAGATGGCTATGCGGTCCTCATGGGGACGTCGATCCGAACAGAGTTTCAGGACGGCCGTGTTCATGCCGAGGCCGGCGATCACAACCAGAAGGTCGGTGTAGGTCTGGAGGACCTTGATGCGGCCAATGTCTGCCTCCGAGACGAAACGAGGCAGAAAAATCAGCAGTCCGAATCCGACGAACTGCATCATGAAGTTGGCCGAAATCAGCTCGACGAGTCCTTTTCGGGCAAGCTTCAGGAGCACGGATCCTCCCAGGTTTCTCCGAGGACGCGCCGAATGGCCCGGGCAAAGGCGTCATTATCGCGGGAAGGGAAGAGCCGAACGCCAGGCGGGCGAGGGGCCACGTCGCTTGCCACAACGGGGATGTCGAAAAAGAGGGCCTCGCGAACGCCGATGGAGTCTCCGTCAGACGTAGTGGGCCGGAGGAATACGTGTGCAGCCTTTATGAGCGGCCAGAATTCTCGCTCACCGTCCAGGATCCACATATTGGCCGCCGCGCCGGCTTCGTCCACCATATCTGCCAATCGGGCACAATGGGCCTGAAAGAACGCGCTTCCCTTGATTGGGCGTCCGATTATAAGTCCAAGCCGGGGATAATCGGCGCGAAGCTGCAGCAAGGCATCGACAGCCATGTCGGAGCCATAGAGATCTGTTGTGCCCCCAAACGTCGAACCCTGGATCACCAATAGTGGCGAGTGGTCAGCCAGGAATTTGCGCCCGTCCTCTCCGTACGTCTCCATGACCTGTTCCTCATCGCCCAAGGGGGGAGGAAGAAAGGCCGGCTCAATGCGCTCGTTGGAGGGGAGTTGAAAGCCGGCATCGATCATTATCTGCCGGACATGGGGGCCAACCAGGACAACCTCGTTCACGCGCTTGAGGAAACGTCGAAGGATCCACCGGCGCAAGGGACTGAGTCGGGCCTCGGGACCTCCTGAGTGAATGCGGTAGAGAATGTTGGCTGGAAAGAAGCGGAGGACGACGGCCGCCATGGTCCACGTTTCGTAGCTGTTGAACTCAAGTCGAATCAGCTTTGGAGTCGCAGCGATATGGAGCAGCCATCGCAGCCTCGCCATGGTCCGCATTTTCAGCCAATCACGCGCAGTGAACGGCACGCCGGCCGCCTCCAACTGGCTGAGATGTCGGCGCAGGAACGTCGTGACCCCACCGACCGGCGGGGGCTGGGTGCCCATGATATATCGATGGCCTCTTTCTGCCATGTAATGGCGCGTTTCTTGATTGTCACCTGCCTGTACACAAAGCGTGCCTCCGGACGGGCGCGGTTCTACGAAGCACAACGGCATCATGAGCCTTTCACTACATCAGTTTGCCCGCAAGGCCCCCAGAGCCATCCGCCGGCGACTCAAACAGCGGGCGGCAAGGGTGCTGGATCGTGTTTCAGGCACCAACATGGTGCGGGGCGATGAAACTGGTCTAAGGGCCATTTTGCCCGATCTGAGCGCTAATGTGCCACCGGAGCAGTACGCCGCCCTAGCCGGGGTGACGGTCAATTACCTGCTGGGTCGTTTCGACATTCTGGGATCAGGTTGGCTCTCCTCGCGATACGGTTCAATCCCCGCCGGGAGGGAGGGACACCGGTACGATTCCGGGCCTCCCGTAGACGCCGATCGCGATGGTGCTTGGCTGGAGGGGAGGGTTAGCCCGAAAAATCTTCCAACCGCGCGGAATATGTGGCGACTCATTGAGGGGCCCTACGAGCCCATCGATTGGCAGCTTGACGCGCGCTCCGGTGCGCGATGGAGTGCCACGGTCCATTCGTTGGACACGCCCATCGGCCGCCGTCGGGGGGCCGATGTCAAGGCCCCGTGGGAGGTAGGCAAACTGCAGCACCTCCCCAGACTCGCACTCGCCTACGGCCTTGCCCTGCGCGGCGAGCCCGGCTTCCAGATTGCCTCCGAATACAAGAGAGGGTACCGGAATCAGGTCTGCGACTTTCTGGCCCTCAATCCGCCACGCTACGGGGTTAACTGGAGCACCGCCATGCTGGCCGGAATTCGAGTGGCCAATCTCGTGGTAGCTCATGACATGTTCAAGGCGGCCGGGGCGAAATTTGATCAGCCGTTCGAGAGCCTGATCGAGCGGGCAACGCGGGCACACGTTCAACACATTTTCCAGTACATGGACTGGTGGGATCTGAACGCACGGAACAACCACTACCTGGCCAATGTCGCGGGACTGTCCTTTGCCGCGGCGTACCTCCCGACATCTCCGTTTTCCAAGACGGTCTTGGCCTTCGCCCGTCGCGAAGTGGATGCCGAGATTGCGCACCAGTTTACGCCCGAAGGAAGCCACTTCGAGGGCTCGACCGCCTATCACGCTTTTTCCGCCGAAATGATGGCCTGGTCCGTGGCCGTTCTCTGTGCTGCGGATGCTCCCTCCGATCCTGCCGACCCGAGGATGGTCCCGTCGGAAGCTCGAAGCCGCGCCTTCAAGAGCTCCGACACACGCGACCTGTCCCATCTCCGCGAAGCGGTGAAACCGATGGCGGCCTTCGTCGCAGACATGACAAGGCCCGATGGCCGGTTGCTCCAGATCGGCGACAACGACAGTGGCCGGTTCCTGAAACTGGACGTGATCGCCGGGGAGACCCGGTTGAGTGCAATTCGGCGAACCTATCTCAACCTGCGCGAACTGCAGGAAGATGACGCTCCCTACTGGCAGGAGGACCTCCTGGACTATTCCTACTTGGACGGCATGCTGGCGGCCGTCAGCGGCGAGGGAGACGATCTCGAGATCGGTGTCAGTTACACTGCGGCCCGGGCGTACGTAAGGGAAGAGCAAGGCACCCGTTTCGGGGACAGCCTCCTGACCAACGGGACTGCCCAGAACCCCCATTCGGTGTCTCGGCATCCGGCCGGACCCTCGGTCAACGTCATACGCAAAGAGCTTCTGGGCAGGAAACGGGTCAAGACTTGCTCACAGGAATTCGTCTCGCTGGAATGCACTGAGGGTCAGAACGCCAGTCTTCTGGACGGTCTGGAGCGAGTCAGTTACCCCGATTTCGGCGTCTGCCTGTTCAGGTCGCCCCGATTGTGGCTAGCCATCCGGGTAGGTGGTCATCACCTGGCGGACGGCGGTCACTCCCATGCGGACGCACTCTCATTCGAACTACATATCGACGGCCGGGCCTACAGGGTGGACCCTGGGTCCTACGTCTATACTTCCCTGCCGTGGCGGAGGCGGCAGTTCCGGTCTGATGCGGCGCACGGAATCCCCCGGCTTCGCGGACAGGTTGCCTCCGAAGAGTCGGAGAACATCTTTACACCCGCCGTCGACGGCGCCAGCACGTTGTTAGCCTTCGATGACTCGGGTTTGGCTGGGTGCCGAGAGACCGAGCAGGGAGTCGTTTTCAGGGTCTTTGAGCTCAGGGCGGACGGGGTCGAAGTGGTCGATCTGTCCACCGATGGTCAGCCCATTTTGGTAGAGCCGCTCCCTTGGTGGTCGCCGGGTTATGGTCACCTCACCGCTTTTGACAGCGGTGCTGGCTATGCCGACTCCGACGCGCAAGGGCACCGCCGGGTCGAGAGGAGAACTGGCCTCGAAAGGAGACAGCCGTCGAACCTGCTCGAACAGGACGCACGTTCAGCCCGCCGCCTTGGACACGGCCTGGACAGACGCTCGGCATGAACCCAATCTCGCGTCAACACGAGGGGGCAGGGCCTGTACTGGCCTTGATGACCCACGTGATCGTGGTGCTCTGTCTGGCCGCAGCCTATATGGCTGTGGATTCAAGGGCGCTCGGGGCCGAGCAAGGACTCTTACTGGTGAGTTGGATCGTCCTGGTCCTGTCCGTCTGGTTGGTGATCTCGTGGTGGATTGCGGAGGGGAGTCTGCTGAATCCATACGGGCTCTTTTTGGTGGGTTCCATGCCCTTTCATGTGGGTTATGCCCTGTTACGTGTGATGGGACAAGACTCCATGATCTGGCTGATCGGAGGGGTAACGGAGGTAGAACTTCTGAAAACGATGGCCTTCGTGACGGCCTGTTACGCCATCCTCCATCTGGGCGCGCTATCAACCCGAGCCAGCCATAAGTCAGCGGTCCAGGGCGAGATCCCGATATTTGACTCGACGCGCATCTTTCAAGTGGGTGCGCTTCTGCTGGCCATATCGTTCATTCCCGTGGTTCTGCGCCTCCAGTCCAGTGTGTCGACCGTCCTGTCCGGCGGGTACTCCTCGCTCTTCGAAGCAGGAGGCAGAGGTCCCTCGGACGGCGCCGGAGGGGTAGTGGCCCTGGTCGCGGGCTTCTATCTGCCGGGCGTCATGTTTCTGTTGGCAGGGAGCAAGGGCAGGAGAGGCGGCCAGGTGGTCGCGTTCCTGGGCCTTCTCCTGTACTCGGGAGGTTACCTCTTTCTTGGATTCAGGGCATTCTCCCTGATCCCGATCGCGGTGTTCGTCTGGGTCTGGCACCGTTGCGTTCGACCGCTCCCGATTCTTCCGGTAGTGGCAAGCGGCATCGGCCTCTTCGTGATCGTGGCGCCAATTGTGCGTCGAATTCGTGACCTTTCGGGCGGGGACCGCCTCTCCCTGGACGTCCTGTGGGATGCCTACAGCGGGGCAGACAATCCGGTGCTTTCACTGATCGCTGAGCTGGCTGGAAGTCTGCTTACCATCACGTTCACCACGGAGTTGGTTCCCGAAGCGAGACCGTTCGAAATGGGCTACGGGTATCTCCGGGCACTCACCAACGCCATTCCGATATGGGAATTACCGGACGCCTACGGCTATGCCGGTAGTTGGTTGGCCTGGCACATCACGCCGGAATACGCGATTGGAGGCTTCGGCTTCGGTTACTCGTTCATGGCCGAGGCCTATCTGAACTTCGGATGGATCGGCGGAGTCCTCATGGTCGGCCTCATAGGGGTTGCGATCGTCTATGTCCAGAAGTGGGCAGACAGGGTGCCGGATCCGGCCAGAATCGCCTTCATCGGTTCTTTTTTGCCCATTTTGATCTTCTTTACGCGAGGGGAATCACTCAGTATATCCCGTCCGATATTGTGGTACGCCTTGATTCCGCTGGTCCTGGTGGCCGTCCTTCGGTCCATGGACCGTCGGATTGCCGGAGACCTTCCGGCTCGGCGAGGCCCGCACCTTGCACCTGAGCCTCGGGTTGACAGACGACCGATGGCCGTCCGCGGGGCCACTGATTCTCCGTTGCCGCCCCCCCCCGCGAACCCCGGTTCCTGGAACGATCCAACGCAGGGTTGGCCCGGGCATGTCTGAGATCGTCGGCGATAATCGGCGCGTCGCCCTGTTGGTTTACGACTGGTCCACGCGGTTAATGGGAGGTTCCATCCGCGCATTTTCTTTTGCGCGTTCCCTTCCTGCACACGGGTGGCGCGTGCTCGTTTTCACGGCTTCACCTCCCGAGGAGTGGCCGGAGCCCATGCCTGGCGTCGAGGTGTGTCACGTCCCTTCCCCGGAACGGAGATTTGGAGGCGGGATCTCGGCCGATGCCAATGACTCCCGCCTGGGCACGAACCCAGGGTGGTTACGCCGAATGTCGGCCGTGAAACGTCTTCTGCCACTTGAACGGCAACTGTCCTGGTATCCCTCCTTCTGGAGGACTGTGCCGGGACGCTGTGTGGACGTCGATGCGGTGCTCACCATCGTCGCGCCGAATGTGATGATGCCGCTCGGCCACGCATTGGCCCGGAAACTGGGTGTACCTCATGTCATTGATCTCAGAGACGACTTTGCGGATCGCCACCGGGTCGAGCCAATAACCAGAAGCTATCAGGGCGTCTTGAACGGCTATGGAGGCTTCTTTACCCGCCGTGCCGCGGCAGTCTCGGTGGTCAGTCCAGTAACCGTTGATCGCTTTCGCGCCGAAGGCACCGAGGCTACCCTCATAATGAACGGCTACGTTGAAGACCATTTTTCCATCGTGCCCTGGGAGGCGGCTCCGGCCCAATCCAACGGGCCGCTCCGGCTGGTTCACCTGGGATGGCTTGGAGACTTCAGGTCCATCGCCCCACTCGTCCGGGCAGTCGCTCTGTTGAGTCCTGCCGCACAGGCCGAGGTCAGCGTTGAGCAATACGGTCTCATCGATCCGGGTCAGGAGGACATCCTGAATGCTTGTGCGTGTACCACGCGCGTCAGGCCGCAAATACCGCACGCTGAGGCCGTTGCCGTGATGCACGACGCCGACGTTCTGCTCGTGATACCAGGTGACAGTCTGCCGGCCGCCATGACCGGGAAGCTCTTCGAGTACCTCCGCGCCAGAAGACACATCCTGCTCATCGCAGGCGACGGAGCAGCCGGAATCCTGGCCAGGTCAGCGGGAATCGAAAGCATTGTCCATCCAGATGACGCCGCCGGCCTGGCCGGGACTCTGGAGGGACTTCTGGCGCGGAAGCGCGCAGGAAGTCTTATGGCCACATCCGAACCGGATATCGTGCGGACGTTTGATCGTAGGCAGGGCGCAAGGCAGCTTGCAGATCTCCTCAACAAGGCGGTCTTGCAATGAGCATAGGCAACACAAATCCGCTCGTGAGCATCCTGATGCCGATGTTCAACGCCGCCGAGCATGTCGGTCAGACCATCGCCTCTCTTCAGGCCCAAACGTATTCGAACTGGGAGTTGATCGCCATTGACGATGGTTCATCCGACGCCAGCTATCAGGTGGTTGCCGCCATAAACGACCGTCGTATCAGGCTGATGGGGGAGCGAGTCAACCGAGGCCTCCCGGCCCGTCTGAACCAGGCCATCCGCCACGCAAACGGAGCGTTATTTGCCCGCATGGACGCAGACGACATCGCGTTTGCCACCCGCCTCCAGACCCAGGTAGCGTACCTCCTGGCCAATCCGCTCATCGACGTGGTGGCGACAGATATGCTGGTGGTCGACCTGGAAGGATCGCCCAGAGGCAGAGAGCGGTGGCGCGGGGCATCCCATGAATCGGTCACAGCGAGTCCGTGGTCCGGATTCCATTTTAACCACGGGACCTGGATGGGCCGTGCGGGTTGGTTCCGCCGCCACGGCTACAGGGAAGACGCCACGCGGACCGAGGACGACGATCTCATGCTCCGATCCTACCAGACGAGCCGGTTTCACAGACTTGATCGGGTGATGTACGCCTATCGTCTGGGGCCCACGTCTGCGCGGGCAATATGGGTGGCCAGAAGCAGCTTTATCCGCTCCCTTTGGCGAGAAGCGCGGGTCCAGCGAGACCCGCGGTTGCTGTACGGCATTTGGTCTGAGTTGGCGAAGGGTGCGGCAGAACGAGTAGCCGAGATGTTCGGGCTGACGCGCCTGGTGTCCGGGCATCGGTGCGAAGGTGAGGTCGCACACGAAGACCGCCTGGCCTACGAGGCGACCCTGGCCGCCTTATCGTAATCTGATTGGGGTCGATACCCCGGGTGACCCATCCAGACACCCGAAGCCGTGAGACGACCGGTCCGACCCGTACGACAGAGATTCGCCGACCGTGCAAAGGCCGCGGGAGGTATGGTCGGTGCGGGCATGTCGGCCGTGATGGGAAGCAGGAAGCCAGGCAGCGCTGGCATTCTGTTTTACCACCGCATCGCGCCCAGGATCGGAGGACTACCGGACCCCGGCCTGAATGTCTCGCCGGATCGATTTCGTCTTCAGATTGAGGGTCTGCTAGAGCGCGGATTCAGCTTCATCTCCTTGCGCACGCTCATCGAACTCACGGAAGCGGGCAAACAAATCGGCGAAAAGACCGCGGTCTTGACCTTCGACGATGCCTTCGCCGGCGTATATCGTTGGGCCTTGCCGGTACTGGTGGACCTTCAAATCCCAGCGACGGTTTTTGTGGTGACGCGATACGCGGGCCAGACCGTTCCCATGCATTTCGATATGTGGGGCCTGGCCCATCACTTGGAGGCTCCGGACACCACGTGGCGCTCCATGACCTGGGAGGAGTGTCGATCCGCCGAAAGAACCGGCCTGGTGGAGATTGGGTGCCACACCCATGCCCACGACAACTATGCCGGCAAGACGACGGCGTTTCGCGAGGACATTCGGGTAGCCCAGTCCATCCTGAAGGAGCAACTTGGAGCCGAACGGCGCCTCTTTGCGATTCCGTACGGAGACCCCCAACTGGGGCAGGTTGACGACCAACTGCTTGAAGCGGCCCAACAGGAGGGGCTTCATTGCGCCCTCACGACCCAGTTGGGTCTTGTGGAGCGCGGTCAGTCGCCGTTCGGATGGAAACGTCTTGAGGTGGTCGAACAGGACAGCGGAGCAACCCTCGCAGCGAAAATAGAGGGGTGGTATAACTGGATGGGTGCCGTAAAGAAGGCCGTACACCGCGTCTCGTCTTGGTAGGCAGGACTTCGCATAGAGTCCGTGCAACGGGGAGCAGGTCCGGCTCCAGTGCGCGCGAGAATCAGCGGGACCCGGCCCCGGCGTCAGCCGGCGTCGAACCCTTTGGACGGCCTTCGTTCCTGAAGGCGTGGTGGAAGCACCTTGCACCTGGATGGCTCAGAACGAGTGACGGGGGTGCACTAGGTCACGCGGGGATTCACGTGGCGGCAGGATGGGGAGCCGCCGACTATGCCGCGCCTGAGTGGACCGCTGCGCTCAGGGAGTCCCTACTCGCGAAGGCCGAAACGGGCCTGATCTTGCCCCGAACAGTGGTTGGCTCTGCGTTGCACACCTGGGGTGTCCAGCGTGCGGCCGCCCGGATCGTCTATGACATTGCCCCCCGGTTGGACCTTACTCCCGGCTGGAACGCCATTCAGGCGCGTCGCTCATCGAGGACCTGGTCGTCACACCGGAGGAAGTTCAAAAAACTGTCCGAGTTGGGCGAGATCAGCGTGGTTCGCGTTCGCGACGAGGCGTCTCTCCATAAATGGCTGCCCGCAGTGTTTGCCCTGTACCGGGCTCGTGCCAGCGCTGTGGGCCGGACCGGTCTCTGGACCAGGCCAGACGGGCAACGGTTTCTCCGGGAATGGATGACGGCATTGGCCGGGGAAGGAACGCTGGACCTGTCTATCCTGGTGGTGGGGGCTTTCCCGGTTGCCTTCACCTTCGGCATCAGGGATCCAGAGGACTACTATCTCTACGGCCTGGGCTTCGACCCGAAGTCGGAGTTCGCCCGCTGGTCTCCGGGAGAGCACCTGTTGGTGGACATCATGAAGGAAGCGGCCGAAAGCGGGCTCAAGACCTTCGACTTTCTGGTCGGCGACGAGCCCTACAAATCAGCGTGGGCAGACCAGAATCGGCAAGTCGAGACGCTGGTTTTTGCTGGCGGAAAGATAAAGCAGTCGTTCTTGGCCGTATGGCCCCGCGCTCGCCAGTACGCCCGTTCAACGTGGCGCTCAAAGTGACGGCAGGGGTTCATCCAGATTAAGATGTGGGATTTCGAGAGGAAGTGTGTCCGAAAGTGAGACGACGGGTCCGGGATGCAAAGCGCCTATTTTGACGCATAAGGCCCGATTGAGGAAATGTGAACGTATCGGATCGGGACTGGCACTGACTTTGACAACAATGAGTCGGACAGTCACCCCATCGATTCCGCATGACCGCGAAACTACTCTTCGTCTGCAACAACCCCGCCTTCTTCGCGGACCAGCATATGCATCTGGCTGAGGCGGCTCGCGCCTCTGGCCATACGGTGCTGATCGCTGCTCCCGAATGGCCAGGTGCTGAACGCATACGGCGCTCCGGATTTCCCTTCCTCCCCATCCATATGGACCGCGGTGGTCTTCGACCCGCCGCAGACATGCGATCGGTCAGGGAGTTGGTGCGCCTGTACAGAGTTACGGCCCCTGACTTGGTGTACCACATCACTCTGAAGCCCATTCTTTATGGAACGATGGCCGCCCGGATCGCCGGCGTTCCCGGAGTGGTCAACGCCAATACTGGTCTGGGATACGCCTTCATAGACGACACGTTGACCTCAAGAATCGTCCGCGGAATGCTGGAAACGGTGTACCGCCGGGCAATCCGTCACGGAAATCGGGTAGACCTGTTTCTGAATAAGGACGACCGTGAACTCTTCATTGAGCGGGCGATGGCCCTGCCGTCCCGGAGTGCCGTCATCAATGGTCCCGGAGTCGACGTAAGTCTGTTTCGCCCGGCACCTGAGCCCGAAGGGGATCCTGTCGTGATTCTCCCTGCTCGTTTGTTGTGGCACAAGGGTGTTCACGAGTTCGTGGAGGCCGCTCGGATTTTGCAGTCCGAGGGTGTCTCCTCCAGATTCGCCCTTGTTGGCGACGAGGATCCTGGCAACCTTGCCAGTATCGACCGGGAGCAGCTTCAGGCCTGGAACGCCGAGGGCATCGTGGAATGGTGGGGCTATTGTCACGATATGCCGCAGGTCTACGCCTCTTCGCATGTGGTGGCACTGCCGTCATACCGCGAGGGTCTTGGGAAGGTCATTGCAGAGGCCGGGGCATGTGCCAGACCGGTTGTGGCCACCGACGTGCCCGGATGCCGTGAGATCGTGACGGACGGTGTCAACGGGACCCTCGTGCCGGTAAGAAACGCCCCCGCGCTTGCCGAAGCCCTTCGGCCGCTCGTCGAGAGTCGCGAGCTGCGATTCTCCATGGGCCGCAGAGGGCGAGAGATAGTCGAACAGCGCTTCAGTGAAGAGACCGTGGCAGTTCAAACGCTGCGAGTCATAGAGAATCTGTTGTCGGGCATTCGATTCGAGCCCGGCATGTTGCGCGTCGTCATCGACCACGCCAACCAGAAAGATCTTCGTTCAAATGAGGCAAACGTCCCCGCGGCGTTTGCCGGCTAAGCCGCAAAGTGTGATGAACATTCCAGACGGAAATGCTATCCTGGCAGGTCTGACAGCCTTCGGTGTCACGTACCTGCTCATGCCCTCCATCACCCGGTACGCGAAGCAGCGCTCTTGGCTGGATATGCCCGATGGCGACCGGAAGCTTCACGCCGCTGCGACCCCGCGGACAGGTGGCATAGCTATCTGGTTCGGGATTCTTGCCGGTGTTCTGGTGTCGCTGTTTCTGGCGACCGGGCTCGGCGGAGGATTGGGTTTGTTGGCAATCCCGTTCTCGAAGGTGACTGCTCTGGCAATTCTTTCTGGTGGTTCCGTGGCCGCCTTCGTTGGGTTCTATGACGATACCCGTCCGATGGGAGCGCCCGTCAAGCTGCTCGCGCAGATCGTCGCGGCCACCCCTCTGGTCGCTTCTACGGAGTTCATCGCCGCCGTCTCCACACTTCTGGGTGGTGGTGCGATCGGGGCGATCCTGGCTTATCCCGCGGTCATCATTTGGGTGGTGTTCGTCATGAACGCGATAAACCTGATTGATGGTCTTGATGGTCTGGCAGGTGGCCTGACGGTAATCGTCATCAGCTTCTTCGTGATTCTGGGCGGGCTCACCGGAGGCCCGCTTCTGCTGGCTCTTGCCCTGATGGGCGCGGTGCTTGCATTCCTGCGCTTCAATGTGCCGCCAGCCAAAATATTCATGGGAGACACCGGAAGCCTCTTGATAGGATATCTGCTGGCGGTCTTGTCCCTCGTCGTCGTTCAGGCGGAGCCGACCACAAATCGCGCAATGGCGGTTTTGGTCATCCTTGGACTTCCCGCACTCGATACGGTCATGTCGGTTGTTCGGCGTCTCGCGCTAGGTCGGAGTCCACTGCGTGCCGATAGCGATCACCTGCACCACAGGATGCTCAGCCGCGCGTCAGGCATCCACGCTCGCGCCGTCACCATTTTCTACCTGATTGGCTGCACGTTGGGTCTTCTAGGATTGGTCATAGGCTTCGCCGACGTGGCGAGCGCCAACATCATTGTCGGTGTTGTCGGGGCCCTCGCCATGATTGTGCTTTGGGACCTCGGTTACTTCGACATCTCCACGTACCTCGACGTCAACAAGCTGCCTGAAGCGAAGACGCGCGAAGTACAGCGCCGCGCCGCAGTTACGACGAGCACTCGTTCACGAGCGTTCAGAGAGCCGGTTCGCCGGGGCGTCACTACTCAGTGAATAAACTCGTCTCCAATACAGTGCCGCAAACAGCCGCCCCCGCCGAAAACCGGGTCCTCATCCGACATCTGATCCAGACTGGATTAAGAGGTAAATGGGTCCTAATCGGAAGCCTGCTCCTCTTCGTGGGACTGGCCGCGGCTTACCTCTACGTCAAGGAGCCCGTCTATCGCGCGGAGACCTCGGTGATAATCGAGACGAAAGGCCGCGGCGAGGTCTTGGACCTGGGCGGCAGCGGGGCCTTCAGGGACATTCTGGTCGAGGTCGAGATTCTGGAATCCCTGGGCCTTGCCAAACGGGTGGCAGGACGCATGCTGACCGATCTGGACGCCAGTGGGTCGGACGCCCCACTGGGTACCTGGCCCATTTTCGTGGCAGCCACAACGCCTACACTTACGCTGGTTTCCCTGGCCCGCGTGGTCCAGAAGAGCATTGATATCGAGCAGGTTCGCCGAGAGGTCGGTGTTGTGCGCATCGGTGCAAGAAGCCGGCTACCCCGGGAGGCCCAGTACGTCGCGAACCTCTACGCTGCCGAATACGCCGCCAGAAATCTTGAAATGAGCAGGTCGGAGGCAACAGGCGTCCGGTCATTCCTGGAGTCGCAGATCACCGCTCGGCAGGCTGAGTTGAAGGCAGCGGAGAACAGCCTGAGGGAGTACCAGGAGCGTGAAGGCGCGATCGCTCTGGACCAGGAGGTCACCGCCCTTACGGAACGCATGGCCGATCTCCAGTCCAGACGGGATCAGGCCCAGGTGGAGCTCCAGGTGGTAGAGTCAGAATTGGAGTCCCTCCGTGAGCAGGTGGGCCAAATCGAGCCCAATCTCTACGAGAGGGTCGCTTCGGGCGTCGAAAACGAGATCGTTGCCCTGCAGGAAGACGTTGCGGGCCGAGAGGCGCAGGTCGAGCTCAAGTATGCCCGCAACCCGGGGTTGCGCGGGAACGAGGAGCGGGACACGGACCTTCTCAGGGAAATCAGGGAGTTGGCGGCCCTGCGCACGGAGGTGTCCATTCGGGCCCGCCGGCTTGTGGATGAGGTGCTGGCCACGGGCGGCATCGACCCCGAAATGGCCAGACGTCTCGGAGACGGCGCGGGAATTACGGGCGCATTGGCCAATGTGAGCCGGCTTCGCCAGCAGATAACAACCAAGACCATTGAGGCGTCCGGCCTGACAGCCAGAATCCGCGTGTTGGGGAGTCGACTCGATCGCGATGCGCAAGAGTTCAGCCGTATACCGGAGCACTCGGTGGCTTTGGCCGGCCTGGAGAGGGCAAGGCGCTCCGAGGAAATGACCTTCGAGTGGCTGCAGGAGCGGTACCAGGAAGCCAGGATTGCCGAAGCTTCGGAGTTTGGCAGCGTGCGGGTACTGGATACGGCCGAAGTCCCGGTAGACCCGGTGGAACCGCGTCCCGTCTACGTTCTTGCCCTGGCCACGCTACTGGGCCTTGCCGTCGGAACCACCTCCATCTTCGGGAGAGAGGTCACGGACGAGCGTCTTCGCCACCCGGACGAACTGCGCAGGTTGGGAATCCCTATTGCCGGAGTGATCCCCGACCTCAAGAAAGTAGCCAGATCCCGGAGTCGATACGCTTCGGGCGTAGCCCCGGAGCTGGTGACCGTCACGGCTCCGCAATCCGCGGCGGCGGACGCTTTCGCGCGTGTCGCGATGGCGGTCGAAATGGGCGGCTCCGGGCGACCGGTACAGACTGTTCTCGTGACGTCAGGAACCACCGGAGACGGCAAGTCCGTGGTGGCGGCCAATCTGGCGGTTACCATGGCCGCAGCCGGTCATCGGACTCTCCTCCTGGATCTGAACGCCTGGCATCCCAGCGCACATGGATTGATGGGCACGCCAGCCCTGCCGGGCGTATCGAATGTCCTTTACGAAGGCCGTCTGGTACGCGAGAGTGTCCAGGCCACGGAGGTGGACGGCCTCTACGTCATGCCCTTGGGAGACATAGACGTGAGCAACGGTCACTTCCTGGCTTCGCCAGACCTGCGCGCCATGGTCAACTATCTCCGCGGGGCGTTCTCGAGGATCGTGATTGATGGCGGCCCGCTCTTGACCGCCGGGCGTACGGTTGCCGTTTCCAGTCTGGCCGACGCCGTGTTGGTAGTATTGCGTGCGGGAGAGGCTCAGCAAGCCGACGTCCGCGAAGCGATGGATCTTCTGGACCAGGCAGGGACGGGTGGCCGCTACGCCGTGTTGAACGGGTTCAACGCCCGTCAGGCCTACGGATACTTTGGCGATCGAAGCTACTACGGCCGTTTCGGAAGTGGGAACGAGCGCAGGCAGGCGTCTGCACCCTCAGGAAACGGGGTGCTTCGCTCACGGCCCGCTCCGCGTCGGGAGATCCATCGGTCTGCAGCTCCCGTTACTGCACCACAGATTCCCCATCCGCCCATGCCCAATCCTCCTCCTTCCGCTCCAGCGCAGGCCGAGATCTACCCCGGGCCGTTAGCCTAATTATTCTTCAGCCTTTCAGGCCTCTTTTGCGCGGAGGCGCAAAATTCCGGCACTGCCGAACCGAATCACCGCCAGGAGGACGATGGGTACCATGGCCATGGGAAGCGGCTGCGGGAGAAGCCATCCCCCGGTAAGGCTGAGGGCCGCCAGTACCGCAGCGCCCACCAGATAAACGCCAGTCTTGCGTGTTCCAAGACGCTTGAAGAGGAAGATTGCTGCGAGATGGGTGGGAAGGGCCCAGAGCAGGTTGTAGTTGGCTCCAGTGACAACATGGGACGTGGCGGTTGCCATGTACAAAAGCACAACACCGACAACTCCGAGCGTGGCCAGGAGCGCGTTGTCGAACAGAGGCAGTTGCCTTCCCACGACCAAGGAGCGTTTCAGCGTCAGGAGGCCCGCCAGCAGCAAGAGGCCCGTCAGAAGCGTTGGCCACGGGAAAGCGCGCTCTGGAAATACAGGTCGGGGAGACCAAATGAGCGTGTCTGAAACCAACACGAGCGGCCTGCGGCCATATTGATCCTCGACTTCGGCGGCAGCCAGAATAGCCTCAAGTCGAATCGGAAGGAACGCCTCTTCTGAAGCGGAGGCCTCCCGATCAAGACGAGAGCCGAGTACCAGGTCCGTTCCAAGGTCTATGTCCGGCGAAGCAGCGTGATACGGGTCCAGTAACTGCCGGAAGGATTGCTGAAGCCCCGTCCCGTTGTCCCAGGTCACGGACGCCCCGAGCGCGGTGGCGAGAATGTCGCGGGGGCGTGTCGCACAGTTGTCAAACAGGAAGTCGTACCTGTACTCGCGATTTTCTTCCTCCGCATTCTTCAGGAGTGCCGAGTAGATCGCGTCGCGGTGCTCTTTGGAAACGTCCAGCAGCTGTTGGCGAACGGCTCTAGCCTGGAGTGTTGCACTTTGCAGGGCCCGCCGCGTGGAGCCGAAGGAGAGGAAATAGTCCATTTCTCCCTGGATGAAGTTGCCGATGAACCCCGGCGCCTCAAAGTCGAACGTGCCGTAGTTGAAGGTCACGTCGAGCCCCTTCTGGCGGTCCTGCGCGCGGATAGCCGTGTGCCCGTATCGATTATATACGTCTTCGCCAGGGAGGATGGTGAGGACATAAAGTCTCCCCACATCACTCAGGGTATCTGGCAACTGGGCGACAGTCGGGGAGGGGCTCAGGAGCAGGACGAGGAGGAGGCCGGCGGTTCGGATCATCAGAGAGTTCAAGGAGGCTCTTGAGTGGGGGAAGTATACTGGTCCGGAGGCTTTACGAAGACGAAATATCAGAGACGGTACCATGGGTCGAAAGGCCAAAGCAAGTCAGGTAGTTCGCCTCCTGTCGGACGTAATCGAGCGGCCCGAGACCGAACTGGTGCACCAGAATCCATTCGAGCTGCTCGTTGCGGTGATCCTGTCTGCCCAGTGCACAGACCGCCGCGTCAACGAAATCAGTCCCGACCTGTTTCGGGCTTATCCAGACGTGGAGACCCTGGCGAGGGCGTCGGCAGACGAGGTATTCCCTCTCATCTCCTCGATCACCTTCCCAAACAACAAGTCCAGGCATCTGGTAGGGATGGCCAGCCAGGTCATGGAGAGGTTTGGTGGTGCTATTCCGGGCACGATCGCAGAGCTTCAGACGCTGCCGGGTGTGGGGAGGAAGACGGCTCAAGTTGTCGCGGGAGCCGCCTTTGGCGTGAGTTCCATGCCTGTCGATACACACGTATTCAGAGTGGCCCATCGACTGGGACTTGTTCGGCGCACCTCGGCAACTCCAGACGCTGTAGAACAGGATTTGCGCAGAGTGATGATTCCGGATGTGCTCTCTGAGGCACACCACCTGTTTATTCTGCATGGCCGCTACACCTGTACGGCCCGGAACCCTGGATGCGGCGGGTGTCCGCTCTCCGGTCTCTGTCCCCAGTGGGAAGCCTTGTCCAGGATGCCGAGTCCCAGGGAAGGGCTGAAGCCATCTCGGGGCCGACTCTGGTGTGGCACACGTCACCACTACGTAGATCACAGCGTGCCGCGAGAGGACCGAGGCGGTGTGCGGCAGGAGGCGTGTCCCAAGTGCGGCTCCATGAACCTTTTTGATTCGAAGACCGGGCGCTCCTTGCGACGGGTACACGACGTCCGCATAGGCGATATGGCCTACGGAAGGCCCAATGACAAATAACATGACCAAAGATCAAAAGCACATCCTGATCATTCTGGACGGCTACGGCATCGCGGAGGACCCTTCGGTCAGCGCCATCGACGCCGCCCGCAAGCCGTTCCTGGACTCGCTTTTCCGGAAGTACCCACACTCTACGCTGGAGGCATCAGGCCTCGAAGTCGGCTTGCCAAAAGGACAGATGGGCAATTCGGAGGTAGGGCACATGAACCTTGGCGCCGGCCGGGTCGTGTATCAGGACATTACACGGATCGACAAGGCCATCGAGGACGGCGATTTCTTTTCAAACGAGGTCCTTTCCGTGGCCATGAAGGGCGTACAGGCCCGGGGGGCGAATCTGCACCTGATCGGGCTTTTTTCGGACGGAGGCGTGCACTCGCACACGGACCATCTGGCGGCCTTGGTCCGCATGGCAGCCCAGACGGGACTGAATAGCGACCAGATTTGGGTGCACGCATGCACCGACGGTCGTGACACGGACCCCCACGGAGGCGTTGGCTACGCCCAAGAGTTTGAGGCACGGGCGTCAGAGATCGGCGTCGGCCGGATCGCCTCGGTGATTGGCCGTTACTATGCCATGGACCGGGACCAACGGTGGGAGCGGATCAAGCTTGCCTACGACCTCCTGTTGAATGGCGTCGGCGCGCGCTTCGAGACAGCCACGGCAGCGCTCGAAGCCAGCTACGCGGCGGGGGTCACGGACGAATTCGTACAGCCGATAGTCATCGAAGGGGCACCCCGCATCGCCAACGGCGACACCGTCATTTTCTTCAACTTCAGGGCCGACCGGGCCAGACAGATCAGTCGGGCCCTGATGGATCCGGCATTTTCGGGGTTTGAGCGAGAACTGCTGAATCTGAATCTGGTGACATTTACCATCTACGATTCCGAGTTTGATTTCCCCGTGGCCTTTCCAAAGGTGAACCTGACCTGGACCCTGGGCGAAGTCATTGAGGCAAGGGGAGGGACGCAGCTTCGCGCCGCCGAGACGGAGAAGTACCCCCACGTGACCTACTTCTTCAGCGGAGGAAGGGAGACTCCGTTCACCGGCGAGACCCGGATACTTGTGCCCTCGCCCAAGGTGGCCACGTACGACCTGCAGCCGGAAATGAGCGCACCGGAGTTGGCCGCCCGGGTAGCCGCCGCGTTGCGCGAGTCAGGGCCCAACCTGGCCATTCTCAACTTCGCGAACCCCGACATGGTGGGCCATACTGGCGTGTTTGAGGCGGCGGTGGCTGCCATCGAGACCGTGGATGCCTGCACGCGGACCGTCGTAGAGGCGGCGCTGGAATCGGGCTACAGCATCAACATCATCGCCGATCACGGCAACTCGGATCGGATGAAGAATCCGGATGGATCGCCGCACACCGCGCACACGACCGTGCCGGTGCCGCACCTCATCATCAAAGACGGCTTCGACGGACCAATAAAACCCGGCAAACTTGGCGACGTGGCCCCGACGATTCTGGCACTGCTTGGCGAAGGGCACCCGCCGGAAATGACGGGCCAGGTATTGATCTGATCGGGCTACCGGATTTCGATCGTAAACGGCAGTCTGGCGTGCACGCCCGGCGGCATCTGCGCCAGGGCGCGGAGGCCTCCCAAAGCGGCTGAGAGCGGGGAAGGGAGGTAGACTTCGAATGGGCTCGGGCCGACAATTCGCGCCTCGAGAGCTTCCGAGAAGCGCTCGACGAAGGTAGCCGGGCGCGGGAATTCCCGAACCTGGTAGGACCCAGGCTCCAGATGTGCCCGTTCCGCGGCGAGGGCTACTGCTGTGTCCAGTCCACCAAGAACGTCCACCAGACCGATCTCCTTTGCGGCGCGCCCCGTCCACACACGCCCCTGCGCCAGCGCGTGGACCTGGTCAGTGGTCATGTGGCGGCCTTCAGCGACGATGCGAAGGAATTCCGCGTACGTCTGGTCGATGGAAGCCTCGAGGGCCGCTCTTTCGGACGTGCTCAGTCCACGTGTTCCGGAATTCAGGTCGGCCGACGGCGCTGTCTGGACACCGTCAAACGTGACACCTATCCGCTCTTCCATGAGTTCGGAAAAATCCATCATCAGGCCGAACACGCCAATGGATCCGGTGAGCGTCAGGGGCTCCGCGACGATTGTGTCTGCGGGGGCGGCAATCCAGTAACCGCCCGATGCCGCCAGGCCACCCATCGACACCACAATCGGCTTTGTTTTCTTTGTCAGGAGGATTTCGCGCAGCATGGCGTCGGCCGCCGGAGCAAAGCCACCCGGTGAGTTAATTCTCAGTACGACGGCATCGACATCATCGTCGGTCCGGGCCCGCTCCATCGCCTTGGCAAACGTTGCGGATCCGATCTCGCTGCCTCCCGCGCCAGGGAAGGCCGAGCGCCCGCCAGCCACAATGGTTCCTTCGGCAATAACGACGGCGATTTCTCCATCCCGACCGGATTTTATGCCCGCTGCTGAGGCCGGCGAGCGTGCGTAGCGGGTGAGGTTTATCGTCTTGATCTCCTCCCCGAATGCCGCCTCAACTTCGTCGGAGTACGCCAGTCCGTCGATCAATCCGGCTGTCAGCGCGGACCTGGCGTTCATGACGTTCCCTGCCTGAGCCAGCCGCGTCAACTCTGCCGGCTCAATGGAGCGCGAAGCGGACAAAGCGTCATTAAAGCTGGCCTGAATGTCTGTCAGTAGCGCCTCCAGTTGCTCGCGGTTGGCGTCCGACAGATCCTCCCGCAGGTAGGGCTCGACCGCACTCTTGAATCGGCCGGCCCTGACGGCCTGAGGAGCGACACCGGCCTTTTCCATGAGTCGCTTGAAAAACGTCATCTGAAGGGCGAACCCGTTGAATTCGAATAACGCCTCGGGGTCAAGGAGAATCGAGTCCGCTGCGGAGGCCACGAAGAGTTCGTCTTCGCCCAGATAGAACCGGCTTGATGTGGCAATAACGCGCTTGCCAGTTGCCCGCACCTCCTGAATACTCCGACGAATGGCATCCAGCGAGGCCCAGTCCGTCTGGAGATCACCCATCTTGAGCCAGACGCCGTCGATGCGGTCATCTGAAGCGGCCATCCGAAAGGCCCGGGTGACGTCGTGCAGGTCCAGCCGGGACTCGCTGCCAAAAGCCTGGGCAATGGGATCCCCGGAAACGGCTTCCGGATAGGCACCAGATAGTTCGGCAACCAGGACGGACCCACTCCGCACAGTTGGGGCCTGTTCAGAGGTGGACGCGAGCGCGAAAACGAAGAGCAGTCCGAATAGAAACAGCAGGCCGAGGCCCAGGAGCGTTCCAAGGAAGCTCGCCGCCAGGGTCGAAAAGAAGCGCATCTGAGGAAACCGTGGGGGGGGTGAAAGCGATGAAGGGCGCATTACGCGCGGCAGTCCTTTTTTATCCGATGTCCAATGGATCGCGTCTTCGAATACGAGATACCCGTCTGGCACCCCATTGCGGTGCACTTTCCAATCGTCCTCCTGCTGGCGGCCGCAGGCTGCGTGCTGGTCTGGATGGTTGCGGACAGTCGGGCCCTGCTACGCGCATCCGCCGTGCTGGCCTTCCTGGGATCGGCGGCAGCGCTGATCGCCAAGCAGACGGGCGAGCAGATGGAAGAAGAGGCTGCCGGGTCAGCAATTGTGGAGTCTATGCTGGAGATCCACGAATCCGCGGCGGACGGGGTCTTCGTGGCTGCCGTTGCCCTGACGGCACTACTATGTCTGGTTCTATTAGGCGACCGCTGGTGGCCCGACCGTGCGGGCACGCCCTGGGGTATTCGCCTGGCGTTGGCTCTACTTGCCGTGGCTACGGCTGCCCTGGTCGTTTGGACTGGCCACGTGGGAGGCATTATGGTCTGGGGAGTGGCCGCCTAGCGGCGTTTCGGTCAAAGACCCATTCCTTGAACGATACTGTCCACAGCCGAGGACAGTCTGAGCGCCAATAAGGGCTCTGGTGGCGCCGATTCGCCCCGAACCTCCGGTGGCACGTGTTTGTCTAGACAATTGTCGAGGGTCTGCAAAGACAACTGACGGAGGTCTATATGAAACAGCAAATACACATTTTTAGAACCGGGGCCGGGCTATTGTTGGCCCTCGTCATGCTCCTCATGGGCCAGGCGGACGCCAACGCTCAGCGGACCCGGACAGGCAGTACAAGGAGTGGGACAAAGACCGAGCGCGCCGCGCCGGCCAAAAAGGCTCCGGCCGCCAAACCCGCCACCAGGTCTCGGCCCCGGGCAAGCTCGGCGACGCGGACTCCAGCCTCAAGAGATCGGGCCACCCGGCCCTCTGATTCCAGTCGGCAGCGGGCCACCACTCCGACTCAGACACGAAACCAAAACCCGACGCGGAGCTCCACGTCTACGCCTCGCGGCAGTACCAGGGGTACAGTCCGAGCTAACCCGGCGGCGACGCCTCGCCCAGGCAATGGAAGCCGGGGTACGGCAGCGGCGACGCCTCGCCCAGGCAATGGAAGCCGGGGTACGGCAGCGGCGACGCCTCGCCCAGGCAATGGAAGCCGAGGTACCGGAACCAGCGGCACCGTCCGCAATGGGGGCACCCGAGGTACCGGAACCAGCGGCACCGTCCGCAATGGGGGGCGGGCCAACGGCGGTCGCGCTGTCGGTCCACGGAACGGACCTGGCACACGCGGTGGCTCCAGGATTGCCGGCAGACGACCTGTCGTCAACGACAACTACAGAAATGGTCGAAGAGTGGTCGTGCCATCCCGCAGGTGGAACTACCGGAGGCCGTCCTACAATCTGGTGTTCAATCGCACGCCCTCGTATCTGCGTCGGCATCGACCACACATCTACGTAAACATTCAGTGGCCATGGGTAGTGCGCTATCAGCGGCACTGGCAGCCGCGATATCGCTACCGCCAGGTGGTCTACGTTGAAACGGTCGTAAACGGGCGGCCCAGCCGGGCACAGGTCGAGGTGGAAACCACTTACAGCCATCGGGTCATACAGGCCAACGATGAATATGCCGAGATAAACGTCCAGATAGAGCGTCTCGAGATCTACGAGAACGGGCGCTACCTGGGTCACGTGGAGCAGATTCCAGCTGGCCTGAGCGATATGACGGCGACGGTATACAAGGATGGTCAGGTGTACTTCGATCGCGAAATATTCCTGGTCGGTGATCGATACGCCGGTTTCGAGGTCCTGTCCACTCGCGCATATGACGACTACGTGCTGGATGCCTATCACCACTCTGACGGGTACCGTGCGGGGAAAGTGGATCTGGGCAGCAACCGGGTTCGGACCATCAGGTCTTCCCGGCTATTCAGGCCTGATCGTGCGGATGGGCATGTGCCAATCTCGCTGCTGCCAAACGATGAGGATTGGTTGTGGGACTTCGGCGTCAACGCCATCTCGGCGGCGTCAGATAACTATGATGTCTACTACGGAGCCTCGGGGCGCGCATCTGATATTGATCTGGGCGTCGAGCCGTTCCGTCAAGAAGACGAGTGGCAGTATTCGGCCAAGAGTGGCGCGGAAATCAAGTTCCAGCGTGAGAGCCAAATCCAGCGCGTTCGATAACGGACCCTCAATCCAGATCGCGCGGACGTCGCGCCGGGCCTTGCGAGGCCCGGCGCGACAATTGTGTTTGGCATCTGGCGTGATGGCAACCGTGGAGGCTTTGTGGACTTGCAGCGGGGGCTGAAACTCCGGCACGCGGTCCCTGTAGGAAGACGGCCAGAAAAGTGACGCCGAAATGGACCGCTCGTCGCAGCCAGAAACCCGCATATACGGACTGAATGAAAGGGACAGGAGTATCCTGCGCCTTGTAGTTCAGAATTTTATCAGCACGGCCGGCCCGGTCGGGTCGCGGTCTCTGTCCATGCACAAGGGTCTGGGTCTGAGTCCTGCCTCAATACGGACAACGCTCAGCGATCTTGAAGTCCGCGGTTTTCTGGGTCATCCCTATACGTCGGCGGGACGGGTCCCGACGGACCGGGGCTACCGGGCGTATGTGGATGAGCTCATGGAGCAGATTGAGCTGACGGAGGAGGAGCAAGGTCTTCTTAGGTCTCAACTGCTGGAATCGACGTCGGATACGGAAGTCTTGGTCCGCGAGAGTTCCAGGCTTCTGGGTCAGTTGGCCAACCTGCTTGGAGTTGCCATTAGTCCGCGGCTGGCCACTGGAGTTCTGGAACGCCTCGAGGTAGTTCTGCTCTCCTCGAGTCGGGCGATGTTCGTGATCAGCGTCCGGGGCGGATTGATTCGCACCATCATTCTGCACGTTGAGTCGGAGTTGTCGAGGCAGGCGCTGGATAGAGTGGTTGCTCTCTTGAACGAGCGACTGACTGGTCTCACTTTGGACGAGATTCGCCGGACCTGTCGCGAGCGTGTAGGAGATCTGCAGACTGACCGGACCGGGATCGTACAACTACTCATGGACTCATCGTCCATGCTGTTCACGGAACCGCCCGGAGACCGTAAGGTCCAGCTTGCCGGGACCGAAAGCATGCTGAAGCAGCCTGAGTTCCAGCAGCCAGATGAGCTCCGGGACCTCATCAAGCTGGTGGATGACGAAACCGCCGTGATGGGATTGCTGGATGGCGAAGACCCGGAAGCCGATCTGATTGGCACAGCCCGGGTACGAATAGGCAGCGAAAACCCCAAGACAGGCGAATCCGAATCCGCCGCACGGTATTCAGTAGTTACTGCGCCGTATCACAGGTACAACATGCGGGGCACCATTGGCGTCATCGGTCCAACCAGGATGGACTATGCCCGGGTGATCTCACTGGTAGAAGGCATGGCAGCCCTCTTGTCGTGGTCTCCCGACGATGACGCGCTGGCAGGTTAATCCGCAGTTTTCGGAACTAGATTTTATGGATGGATTGGAAAATAACGCAGACCCACAGGGCCAGGGCATCGATGCCACGGTAGGTGCGGAAGACGCTGCGCCCGCGTCGGCTCCGGAAAGTCTGGAGGAGAGAGCGAACAGGCTCGAGCGGGAGTTGGCCGGCGTGCAGGATAAATTTGTGAGGCAGGCGGCTGAGTTTCAGAACTACAGACGTCGCACGGACCAGGAAAAGAGCCAGATGATGGACTACGGGAAGCTTCTCGTCGTTCAGCAACTTCTGGAAGTGATCGACGATTTCAGGCGATCGCTGGATGCGGCCGAAACGGTGGGGGACACACCCGAGGCCGAAACGCTTCCGGATGCCTTCAAGTCACTTCACAAGGGCGTGGCCATGGTTTACGGCAAGCTGCTTGGTGAACTGGCAAAGCTCGGAGTTGAGCAAATTGCCGCCGTGGGGATGCCGTTTGACGAGGCAGAACACGAGGCGCTCATGTCCCAACCGGTTGAGGACGGCCAGGAGCCTGGTCAAGTCGTTTCAGAACTCCAGACCGGATACAAAATGGGTGAGCGCGTGATTCGACATGCCCGCGTGATCGTAACAGCCTGAACATGCGAGACTACTACGAAATACTCGGGGTAGAGCGGTCCTCCTCTGCGGATGACCTCAAGCGGGCCTATCGGAAGCTGGCTCTGCAGTATCACCCGGACCGAAATCCCGGAGATACAGCGGCGGAGGACAAGTTCAAGGAGGCCGCCGAAGCCTACGAAGTGCTCTCGTCTCCTGAGAAACGTCAGCGATACGACCGGTTTGGTCATGCGGGCGTGCGCGGCAACGGAGCGCCCGGTGGTGCCGGTGGTGCTGGCTTCCAGGACATCAACGACATCTTCAGCGCCTTTTCCGATATTTTCGGCGGCGGCGGAAGCATCTTTGACGAGGTGTTTGGCGGCGGTACCCGGTCCCGAAGGACCCGCCGCCAAGGGAGGCCCGGTAGCGATCTGCGCATCAAGCTGCCCCTCACCATGGAGGAGATTGCCGAGGGTGTCGACAAGAAAATCAAGGTCCGAAAGTTCGCCGCCTGCGAGACCTGCGAGGGGCGCGGAGCCGAGAGCGAAACCGATGGGTACGACACCTGTGGCACCTGTCAGGGTGCCGGTGAGATCCGCCAGGTAAGCCGGTCTGTATTCGGACAGTTTGTGAACGTCCAGCCGTGCCCCACATGTCGGGGGGAGGGTCGTGTAATCCGGGTGCCCTGCGCTAAGTGCAGTGGGGAAGGAAGGCTTAAAACCGAGGAGACCATCCAGATTTCCGTTCCGGCGGGCGTATTGGAAGGGCACTATCTGACGGTCCGCGGGGCCGGTAACTCCGGCATACGAGGCGGTGAGTCTGGAGACCTCCGGGTTGAGATAGAGGAGGCCGCGCACGAGCATTTCTCCCGCGAGGGCCTCGACATCGTCTATGATCTGTATCTGTCCTTTCCTGACGCTGCGCTGGGCACCGACGTGGAGGTTCCGACTTTGAAGGGACGTGCCAAGCTGCAGATTGACGAGGGAATACAGTCCGGGAAGTTGCTCCGAATGAGGGAGCGAGGCATCCCTGACATCGAGGGTGGCCACAAAGGCGACCAGATCGTGCGTGTCCACGTCTGGACTCCGCGCGCCGTCACAGACGAAGAGCGTGAGGTGCTTGAAGGCATGAGGGATTCTCATTCCTTCCGGCCGGATCCGGATGCGGCCGACGACAAGCGGTCATTTTTCAGCAGAGTCAAGGACGTCTTTTCGTGAGTGAATCCCAACGCGGCCCTGAGGTCACAGGCGATGACGTCCGCGCGGCCATGCGCTCGGTGCCTGCGCCCGTCACGGTCGTCGTGATTGGCGGGCCCGATCCGCGAGGGATAACCATCGGCTCATTTGTGACGGTGTCTCTCGAGCCTCCGATGGTGAGTTTCAACGTTCAGCAGTCCGCGCAAATACACGATGATTTGCTTCGGTCTGAGCGTTTTGCTGTCCATGTTCTGGCGTCCGACCAGTCCAGGTACTCGGAGGTTTTCGCAGACCCGGGTCTGACCGGCGCCGAGCAGTTTGCGCGGGTGGACTTCCTGGTGGGAGCCGATGGCCTGCCGAGCCTGTCGGGCACGCTGGTGCGGCTTCTTTGCACCTTGGAGGCCAGCCATCCCGTCGGCGACCATTCGCTGGTCCTGGGGCGTATCGAAAGTATTGGCCCAGTGGCCCAGGTAGACGCGCTCCTTTACGTAAACCGCGGATACAGCGGGATATCGGCCGCAGACGGCAGTTAACCGGGCGGCTCCTGGAGGAATCGGGAGTCCAGGAACTCGCCGGCAGCGCCGGATCCAAACAGGGCGAAGTCGTATCGCGACGGGTCGTCAGCGTTCAAACTCCTGCACGAGTCCGTCAGTTCCAGGGCGGAGCGCCAGTCGTTGCTCGACCGGGAGAGAAGACCAAGGGCTCGGGCCTGTCGGCCAGAGTGGACGTCCAAGGGAAGAACGAGCTGGGAGGGACCAATTGTAGGCCATATGCCCAGGTCAACAGGGCCGGGGCGAACCATCCACCGAAGGAACATGCATAGGCGTTTGCAGGCACTTCCGGCCTGGGGACGGGCAAGGTGTTTCTGGAGTCTGGACGGCGTCCCGGGTATCGCAGTCATGACGGATTCGCTGAAATGCTGTATGGCGGGCCCGATGTGCGTTGACCTTTCGTCCATACCGAACCGGAAAACGGCCTCCAGGGTGCCATGTTCTTGCAGCAGGATGCGAAGCGCGTCGGTCAGGCAAACGGCATCCTCCGACCGGAACGTCCTGTGTCCGAACCCCGCCAGGCTGGTGGCATCGCGGGCGGGGCTGAACGAGGACACAAATCTGTGGGGGCGGTAGTCCATCCGCTCGCACAATTCGGCCATCTTCTTGAGAATGGTCTCCCTTCGGCCCCAGGCGAGAAGCGCCGCATAGAGTGCGATAATCTCTTGGTCCCGCGGGTCGTCGAAGCCCAGCGGAATGGAGATGGGGTCCTGGATGATGAACTCGTGGGACTCGTAGCGGACCACGAGGCTCTCCATGTACTCCTTCAGTCCCTCGCGCGTGGCCGGGTCAGGCACGCGCCATCCAACGGGCCGCGGCCTGTATGTCAACGTTGCCGCCGCTGACAAGGAGGCCCACTCGACCCCCCTGGACTTGCACGGCGCCGGTCATTACTGCGGCAAGAGCCAGCGCGCCAGTCGGCTCTATAAGGAGCTTCATGCGCTCCCAGACAAACCGCATGGCCTCGACAAGGGCCTCATCCGGCACAGTTACCATGTCATCCACATACTCAAGGACCAATGGGAACGTGATCTTCCCCAGGTACGGGGTCCTGGCGCCGTCCGCGATAGTGTCAGGGTTCGTAACGGTGTGGAGCACGCCGGTCCGAAAGCTCCGGGTGGCGTCATCCGCGGCTTCCGGCTCGACGCCCACCACCCTGATGTTTGGGTTGATTCCTTTTGCGGCAATCGCACAACCCGAAAGGAGACCGCCGCCGCCGCAGCAGACGACGATCGTGTCGAGGTCGGGAACGGACCGCACCAACTCGAGGCCCGCCGTTCCTTGACCGGCCACGATGTCTTTGTGGTCGTAGGGTGGCAGGATGGGGAGGCCTCGCGCTGCGGAGATCGATGCCGCCAGGTCTTCCCGGTTAATGAGAGAACGGTCGTACTTGATGATCTCTGCACCATATCCGGCGGTTGCTCGCAGCTTCACGGCTGGCGCGTCGCGGGGCATTATGATCGTGGCAGGCGTTCCTGTCAGTCTCCCAGCCAGGGCGACTGCCTGGGCGTGATTGCCAGACGAATAGGTCAAAACGCCGCGTTTGCGTTCCTCGGGAGTGAATTGGCTCAACGCGTTGTAAGCACCCCGAAACTTGAAGGCACCTGTCCGCTGGAGATTCTCGCACTTGAGGTGCACATCGGCTCCGACGAGCAGGTCCAACTGCCTGGAACGCATGACCGGAGTCCTGTGAGCAACCCCGGCAATGCGGTCTGCCGCAGCCAGGATATCAGAAAAATCCACGGCACGAATTGCCTCGGCTGGGGAAGCGTTTAACCCCTTCATTCCCGTTCCGTGATCGGCGTCAGCCCTTGTCAGACTTGTCTGAATCGGTCTCTACCACGATCTCGACATCGGGGTCAATCTCGCGCTCCACGACGACGTCCACGTCGCTCACGAGCGCGGCCAAAGCGCCGACTGCAGCAAGGATGGGGGTGAAGACAATCACGGCCGTGGCACCACCCACACCCATGGTAAGTGGGAATTCCAGTAGCGTACGGCCATCTTTGCGGATGGATACCTTACGGGCATTCCCTTCCTGAATGAGTTCCTTGACCTTGTCAACCAGCTGATTGCTCTTGACTTTGATCTCGTCGATCGATGTTTCCCACTTGGTCATGACAGTTCGAATTCTGATGTCTGTGAACGGACAATTGATGATACGCCAAGGAGGTTCGCAGAGTTGCGGCGCCGGAATGGGCACGAGTTTGGTTTTGTGCTTAAGCGGCACCGTTATGGGGCCGATACAACAGGAGTCCGTGGAGCGCACCAGCTGGTTCCTTCACGGGAGTTTGACGCTAGCCTCACTAGAGTCAACCCTTCAACTGTCGATACAGTCGTTGGGCCAGCCCAAATCTCACAGGAACTATCGAACCGGAAAACCACGGAGGTTGATCAATGGGTCAGCAGCAACTTCTTCTTCTCGTACTTGGAATCGTTATTGTCGGATTGGCAGTAGTGGTAGGTATTCAAGCCTTCTCTGAGAACCAGAAGAAAGCAAACGCAGACGCTCTCGTAAACGACGCCATTCGCATCTCAAGTGATGCGCAGGCTTGGAAACTGAAACCCGGCGCCTTTGGTGGCGGTGCGAGCGCAACGAACTGGACTGGTGTATCGCTCTTGCAGCTTGGCTATACGGTGGGTAACAACTCATCAACGCCAGGAACAGCAGAAGCAGACCAGTACGAAAACCTCAACGGTATCTTCGATCTGTCCGCCTCCGGCGTGACACTGACCGTAGACGCCAATAGCTACCAGACCGACGGTGTAACGGTGCTTAACCACATCGTTGTCGCTGTAACAGGTACGGAGCCGAGCGATATTACGACGCAGATCAACCCGGCAAGCTAGTTCTAGCTTGACGCGGCTGCGATCGCGATTTGCGAGCGGCGGTATACCCTTTGGGGTGTACCGCCGTTTCGTGTTTGGGCTCTTTAGAGCGGCGGGAAAAGGGCGATACCCAAGAGGAATCCCCTCAATCCCCTCATACAAAACGAACGATGGGTCAGCAGCAACTTTTACTTCTGGTGATGGGCGTCATCATTGTTGGTATAGCCGTGGTAGCGGGTATCCAAGCGGTCCAGGATTCCTTCGGAAGGAGCGAATCTGACGGGATTCTAGCCAGAAACCTCTCAATCGCGTCAAATGCAGTCTTCTGGAAAACCAAGATGGACCCGTTTGACGGGGGGGATGCGGAGTATACCGGACTAAGCTCCAACGGCTTGGCGACCCTCTCCATGAATCCAGAGACCGAGTTGGCCACATGGCGCATCACTGACGCCACGAGCAGCACGCTGGAGATCACCGGCGTTTCCAAGAGAGATCCGAACATCGGCGTGCGCACGTTCATCAACGGCTACGGAATCGATTCCACCTGGGTGCGTTTCGACGGCTCAATTTCGCTGGAGTAAGCGCCCATGTCCGTCAAAGAATTCAGGTTTAGCGGGATAAGCAGGGTCGGGCAGCCGGTGCAGGGCACCGTCTTCGCGAACAACACCCGGGGTGCCAAGAAAAAAGTCGGCACCCTCGAAGAGAAACACGGCTTCCGGGCCCGGGAAGTTCTTCAGCGACGGGCATTCCTGTACAAGGTCAAACACCGGAACGGGAAAATCGTCACTGGGGAGCAGAAGGCCTTCTCGGCGGCTGAAATTTCCTCCGCCCTGACCAATCTGGGCCTTGAAGTCCTTAAGGTCGAGAAAAAGTTTCTGGACTTCCAGAGGAAGCCCCCGCGGACCGACATGATCATGTTCGTGCGGCTGGCCGCGAACCTCCTCATTGAAAAGCTCCCGTTCGACGAGGTCCTGAACCTGCTGGTAAATGACGTTTCATCCAAGAGTCTGAAGCAGGTCATCCGCGACCTGAACGCCGATCTCAAGGGCGGTATGGAAGCCCAGCAGGCGTTCATGAAGCACCAACACATGATGGGCAAGTTCACCGCCTACATGCTAGGAATCGCCTCCAGATCGGGTAATATGGCCGAAATCTATGAGGCTACCGCTCGCTTCCTCGAGCGACAGGACGAGTTTCGCAAGAGCATCAAGAGCGCCATGACCACGCCGGCGCTGACGATTACAGTACTGGCCGCCGTCTTCATCTGGTATATCTGGTGGATCTTCCCGGAGACGGCAGGCCTGTTTGAGGGCTTCAACGTGGAACTGCCCCCGATGACAAAAGCCACGCTGAATTTCTCGCGCTGGCTTGATGTGAACTACCCCTGGGTGTTGTCCATCATAATCGGCATAGTCATTGCAATGGTGGTGTTCGTGCGCTCCCAGAAGGGACAGTTCATCATCCACCGAAACCTCATTCGTATTCCAGTGATCGGAAGCCTGTTGCACAAACTCAACATCGAGATCTTTTGCCGGGTGTTCGCCGTCCTGTACTCAGGAAGCGGGGACAACATCACTGTTATCAAGGTTGCGGCCGAAGCCTGCGGAAACACCTATATGGAACACCGCATCAAGACCATCACCGTACCGATGATGGTTGCGCAAGGGGCCGAACTGGTGAGGGCGATGGAGGCCAGTTTGGTCTTCACCCCGATGGCGCTGGCAAGATTTCGCAGTGGCGCAGAGACGGGAAACGTCCGGAACGCTGCGCGACAGATGGCAGATTACTACGAGAACGAGACCACCATGAAGCTTCGCTCCACGGTTGAGATCATTCAGACTTTCGTAGCAGTCTTCATCACGCTGGCCATCATGCTCCTGACGCTCATCTCCTCCGAAATCGCAATGATTCAGCCGTCTTCGGCTGACTTCATGCCATGAGCGGCCTTCCAACACGAGCTGACTGACCCTGGACCCACGGGATGAAAGTAGGCCTCTTTGATTTCAAGCGGAAACGCGAAACGCATCCGGATGACCGTCCGGATGCTGTTTCTGTTGAAGTCACGGATGCCGCATTCCCCGAAGCCGAAACACGCCTGTCGGCCGATGACGTAGCCGATCTCTGGGATTCACTGGCCTCCGATCTGGACGAAATGAGCCTGGACCAGTTGGACGACCAACTGGCCGCGCCCCCGTCTACAGACCCTGAGCTCCAGAGTTGGGCCGAGTCGGACGAGGACGCTGTGCGCGCGTTTGTGGATTCGTTTGTGGCGACTGAGGAGCAGGCGCAAAACAGGCAGGAAACACCCCCAACCGATCCGGAGGATCTGGGGGTACCAGAACTCGAGGCAGGTCAGGAATTTGATCTGCCCAGTGATGGAGATTTCGACGCTTCTGCCGCGGCCCGTTACCAAAACCACGAGGTTGAGGAGCTTCCTGGCGCAGAGAGCTTTTACGCGGGCGCCGACGCGGAATTTGACCCCGACGATTTCGACGATTCCAGTTTCATTGCTGATTTGGCGAAAGTCGAAGAAGCCGAGGGCAGCAGTCTGTCGGAAACCGAGAGTCAGGCTCCGGCCAGTTCTGGCGTTGTAAGTGACGAGGTGGTCCTGTCGCTGATGCACGCGGGAGTAATCCGGGTCGCACAAGTTTATGATGCCTCTCGGCACCGTCGGCCTGGCGAGCCCCTGTGGCGTGCCATGCTTCAGTTGGACGAAGTGGACAGGGGAACATTGCTTGCAGAAGTGGCTCTTCAAGCCGGCTACATCCCCGTTGAGCTCGGTCAGGACTTCCCTGTTCCCAGCGTGGTCGAGAACATGCGGGCCGCGGTCCCCGCCGAGGCCGTCCTGAAAATTTTGCAGGAGGGTGGTCTACCCGTCGAAGTGGGAATCGACCCTGAAACCCTTGAGTATCAACTCATCCTGGCTGCCGACGATCCGGCCAGCCCGGAGCTGCTGGAAGCCTTGCAGTCGCTCTCGGTGAAGGCCGAGGTCCGCTATATGCCTACGGCTGCGGCGGATGTCTATCTGGACGCAATTTGGCCTGATCGTCCCCGTCCGAGTAGGCGAGAGGTACATGCTCAGACTGCGGAATCACTTCGGGAGCCCTCTGAGCAGCCCAAACCGCGGTCCGACCGCGATCCTGAGGATTCAACAGCTGTAGATCGCGCCAAGAACCGACCGTGGCCAAAAGCTGGACCGGCGTCGGATACTGCCAAAGCAGACGAAACCATCCAGTCAGGAGTTCCGGTTCCTCCAGACGCCTCTGAGGCCGACCCCGGGAAGGCGCAGGATATCGCGCTGCTGGACAGAAGGGCCAAAAAGGACCGTGTGGTGGCCGCGCTGTTTACGGTGGGTGTCATTTCTCTGGAGCACGTTGAAAAGGCCGTTCAGAAATTTCGTCAGGACGGCGGAAAAGAAGCCATCTGGCGAATTCTCTCCACTATTCCAGGTGTGGACCGGGAGAAGATCTTTACGAAGGCAGCCAAGGTCTACGCATTTCCTCGAGCGGAGGTCGGAAAGGGGTATCCGGACCACGAGTTCGTGATGCTGATCATGCAGACCATCGCAGAGGAACGGCGTGAGGCGTTGCTTGCCCTGAACCTGCTTCCCTACGAGTACGACATCGATCCAGAGACGGGTGGAGCCCGGCTGATCTTCGTCACGCACGACCCCGCCCGGTCAGAAGTCCACCGACTGCTTGGAGAACTGAGGGTGGGTCGCTTCGAGCTTCGTTATGCCTCGGAGCAGGCTCTGGCCGGGGTCATTACGGACATTTTCCCCAAGCGGAACGAGTATCTGGATAGGATGTCGGTCGATGAGCCCGCATTCGATCTGGGGGACTACCAGTTGGATGAACCCAATCTGGTAGACGAGTCCGCTCTGGAGGCGGAGATATCCAAGTCAGGCCTCATCAACCTGTTCGAAGCATCGCTGGTTGAAGCCGTTAGACAGGGCGCGTCCGATCTCCACATCTATCCGAATGCCAAGCGATTCATCGAGATTCACTTTCGCGTGGACGGCCGTCTGCGCAGATGGCACGTCGACGAAAAAGTTCAGGGAGAAGCGTTCATTGCGGTCGTCAAGGACAACTCTACCAATGTGGATCGATTTGAGCGAGATGCCGCGCAGGATGGCTTTATCCAGCGCAAGATCGACGACGTCCTGATCCGATTCCGTGTCAGTATTCTTCCCATTGCCTCCGCAAACCAGGAGATCAGGGCCGAGAGCATTGTCCTTCGTGTCTTGGATGATCGAAAAGTGCTTACCGACCTCACCAAGCTCGGAATGCTGGATAGCGCTATGGAGCGCATGAATTTGGCCATCAGCCAGCCGCACGGCATGGTGATTCTGACCGGGCCTACTGGTTCTGGTAAATCAACGACACTCGTGGCAGCCCTTTCCCGGGTCATTTCACCCGAGGTCAACGTACTGACTATTGAGGATCCGGTTGAGTACATCATCAAGGGGGTCCGTCAGATCAAGCTCAGCCACAAACTGGACCTTGAAGACGCCATCCGGGCCGTTCTTCGACACGACCCGGACGTCGTGATGGTAGGTGAGATGCGTGACAAGGCCACGGCCGATCTGGCCATCAAACTCGCCAATACCGGGCACCTGACCTTTTCGACGCTGCATACCAACAATGCCCCGAGCGCGGTCAGTCGCCTCTATAAAATGGGGGTGGAGCCTTTTCTGCTGGCCTATGCCATCAATCTGATCGTCGCACAGCGGTTGATTCGTCAGCTCTGTCCGGCATGCAAGAAGCCCGTCCAGGAGCGCGACAAGGTGCTCATGACCCAGTTGGGTTTTTCCCCGGACGAGGTCGAGAATCTGGTGGTAATGGGACCCGGGAAAAACCAGGACTGTCCCACCTGCCACGGCGGCGGATACAAGGGTAGGCGAGCCATCAGTGAAACGTTGTACTTCACCAAAGCCATTCGTCATCTGGTGGCCGAGTCGGGCGAAGACATCGACGAAGAGGCCATCCTGAACCAGGCGGTGAAGGAAGGGATGCTGACTCTCCAGGACTGTGCACGCCAGGTTGTGCGCGAGGGCGGGACGTCAATTGACGAGATGATGCGGGTCACCGCTACCGAGTAGGTTCTTCCCGCAGCTGAGTCCGTTCTAGGCGATTTCGGCCTGAACACCCCCGGAGGCAAGTGATCTGCTAGCGGCGGCCATTATCTCCACGACCGCGAGCCCGTTTCTTCCGTCTGACCGAGGCGTCTGGCCGGTCCTGATGCAGTCAATGAAGTGTTCGCACTCCAGCTTCAGCGGCTCGGCCATGTTGATCTTGGGGATGTGGATATCGCCGCTTCTGAGCGTCATGGCCTGCGCGTAGTCCGCATAGCCGGCGGTTGCAATGTCCACGCCCTTGTCGTAGAGCCGGACTTTCTCCGAAGCCTCGACATCATCGATCACCGCCATTTTTCGTGAGCCCACCACGGTCACCTTCCGAATCTTGTGCGGATCCAGCCAGGACGTGTGCAGATGGGCCATCTTGCCTCCCTCAAAGTGTACGGTTGCAAAAACGACGTCGTGGACGCCGGGCTGCAGATACGCCTGGCCGCTGGCGGTGACGGCAACGGGCCTGGCACCCATCAGCTGCAGGGCCACAGAGAGGTCGTGGGGCGCCAGGCTCTCGAAGGCGTTCTCCTGGCTGCGAATGATGCCCAGGTTGACCCGCTGCGAGTAGATGTAGTACACATCGCCCATCTCGCCGCTTTTGATCAGGTCCTCCACGTAGCGAAACGCGGGGTGGTAGAGCAGAAGGTGGCCCACCATGAGGCGAAGGTCCTTCTCCTCCGAAAGGCGAACCAGCTCACGGGCGTTTTCGACCGACTGCGCCATCGGCTTCTCGACGAATACGTGTTTGCCAGCTTCAAGGGCCAGCCGGGCCAGTGGGGCGTGCTGGGGCGTCTCCGTGGCGATCACAATGGCGTCCACCTGGTCGGACCTGAGAAGGTCTTCGTAGATGGAGGTGGTCTGGGTGGCAGGGTGGGTCTCGGCGACACGGGCCAGCACGTCCTCGCGCTGGTCACAGGCCATGACCATGTCCACGCCCTCAAGCGCGGCAAAATTCCTCAGGAGGTTCTTGCCCCAGTATCCGATTCCGACCTGTGCCAGTCCGACGCGCTTCTTCATGACCACGCCCCGCTTCGCTCAACAAACATCTAGGCAGACTCCACGGCAGCGGCAGTCCCTTGGTGGACTCCCTCGATTACGGCGCTGGCTATGTAGGTCAGCTGCGCGTCTGTCAACTCGGTATGCATTGGCAGCGAGATCACCTCATCGGCCGCCTTGTTGGTGTGCGAGAGGTCGCCCCAGCGGGCGCCGCCTTCTGCAAACACGGGCAGTCTCTGAAGCGGGACCGGGTAGTACACGGCATTGGGAATCTTCAGAGCCTTGAGGTGGGCCTCAAGGGCGTCGCGACTGCCGTTGGTAATCCTGAGCGTGTACTGGTGGAAGACGTGTGAACAATTGGGGTCCCGGTACGGGGTGACGATGGCCTCATCGCCCGCAAACAGCGCGTCGTACTGGTCTGCGGCCTTTACCCGGGCGGCGGAGTACGCGTCCAAATGGTCGAGTTTTACCTTCAGAATGGCCGCCTGCATGGCGTCAAGACGCGAGTTGATGCCCACGACCTCGTTGTGGTACTTCCTGGCCGATCCATGATTGGCGATGAGTTTCATGCGGTGGTACAGGGCCTCGTCGCGCGTGAGTACCGCGCCGCCATCGCCATAACACCCGAGGTTCTTGGACGGGAAGAAGGAGAGGGTGCCGCATGTGCCCAGAGCGCCCGTGCGTTTGCCCTTGTAGGTCGAGCCCACACCCTGGGCATTGTCCTCGATCACCGGGATTCCGTGTTTCTGGGCAATGGCCAGAATCGGATCCATGTCGGCGGGTTGCCCGAAGATGTGCACAGGTACGATGGCCTTGGTCCGCTCCGTGATCAACTCCTCAATCCTGGCCGGATCGATGTTGTATGTGAGCGGATCGATGTCAGCGAACACCGGCACCGCGCCCAAAAGGGCGGCGGCCTCGGCCGTTGCAATGAAGGTGAAGGCGGTCGTGATCACCTCGTCGCCGGGGCCTACGCCCAGGGCCATCATGGCCACCTGAAGCGCATCGGTGCCATTGGCGACGCCGTGAACGAACGGGATGTCCAGGTAGCCGGCCAGCTTGCATTCGAACTCGCCGACCACCGGGCCGCCGATAAAGGCCGTGGTGTCCAGGACGCCCTGGATTGCCGAATCGACCTCGTCCTTGATGGCCAGATACTGACTGCGGAGGTCCACCATCTGGATGGCGGGATCGGGGTGACTGCTAGGCATAAGAGGCGCGCTTTGGCATTGTTGTCACGGGTGTCCGGCCGACAACGCTTCGGCCGGTTCCAGGATTCAGTCCCATCCCTGGTTGTCCAGAAGCTGTTCATCCGGAACCGCTTTGAACGGTCGGGCGGGAACCCCGGCGTGCATTTGACCGGCCGCCGCATCCTTGGTCATCAGCGCGCCTGCAGCCACAACAGCATCGGCTTCGATCACCCGCCCGGGTAGAATGACGCTGCCCACTCCGAGTCGGCCCCCCTTCCGGATTGTGACGCCTTTGAAGTGCTTGAACCGTTCTTCGGTACGACCCATGTAGTTGTCGTTGGAGGTCAGCGTTCCCGGTGCGACAAATACGCGGTCCTCCAGGACGGAGTAGGCCGTGATGTAGACGTTGGTCTCCAGCTTGCAATAGGCTCCAATGGAGCAGTGGTTTTCGATGGCGACCCCCCTTCCAACGATGGTAAAGCTGCCAATCGTGACATCTTCGCGTACGGTGGCCAGGTCTGCCACGAGGACCTTTTCGCCGAGCACACAGCCCGCGTAAACCACCGCGCCGGCGCCCAGCAGGCACCTGTCGCCCAGATTGGCGGGCGCGAGCGCGCGTTCCTTTGTCACGGCACTGTTGGGCGCGCGCATGGGCTGCTTGCCCACGCTGGCGTGCTCATCAATACGCACGGCATCGCCCACGTGCGTTCCGGCGTGAATCACGACGTGGTCTCCAATCTGGCAGCCGTCGCCAATCCGGGCCCCGCTGTGGATAACGCAATAATGTCCAACCTGACAGTTGGCGCCGATGACAACGTCGGCCGAAATGACGGAGCCGATGCCGATCGTAGAATCCGGCCCGATGGCTGCGGAAGCGTGGATATGGTTCATATGCGCAGGGGCGTGGTGGATTCTTGCGTCGTTCCGCATCAGACGCCGCGGACAAAAAAAGGGGTCCGCATCTTCTGATGCGGACCCCTGAATTCACGGCGACTCGGGCATGACCCAAACCGCAGAGACTGTTCTAGTTGGTGCCGAGTAGTTCGATGAAATGCTCGGCGGAGGCACGGTAGCTTCCAACAGCAGCACTCTGGAACGCTGCACGGGCACCGGCTGAATCACCCGCTCTCATGAGAGCCTCGCCCTTCACGAAGTAGATCTTGGCCTTGTCTGTCCGGCTTCCCTTGTGCAGTTCCAGTGACTTGTCAGCGGCGGCGATGGCATCTGTTGCCTGGCCCTTGGCCTGATGGGCAACGGCCGTGTAGTACATGACGTCTGCGTCCGGCTCAACGTACGTGCTCACTTTTGCGAGATGCGTAAGCGCCGCGTCACCGTCTGCAGCCGAGGCCCCGCTCGCACTGCGACTCAAGGCCGTCGAGGCCAGGAACACGAAGTGCTCCAGAATTGCCGTTTCCGCCTTTCTTGCGGTTGCCCGATCCTGATTGGCGTTTCCAATTTCGATGGCCGCCTGGAAGGCCGTCATGGCATCGTCGGTCCGCTCCAGCTTCTTAAGAGCCAGCGCCTTGCCGAGGAAGTTCTTGGCATAGGTCGGGTAGCGGGTCATGCCGTTCTCGAAGTGAGTGAGCGCGGCATCGAACCTGCTGGCACGTGTCTGCTGAACTCCAAGAGAGTACTCGATCTGGCCGATGATCTTATTCGATCGGGCCTGAACGTCGGCGTCGCCTTCTGCCTTGGCACCGTCCGAAGCCTCTGAAAATTTGATGAGCGCCTCTGCGTAGTTCTTGGCCGTTGCTGCAGCCAAGCCCGCATTATAGGCCTCTTTATAGTCCTGCGCGGCCGCCGGAGCTGCCACAAATATGGCCAGGAGGAGGAGCGTCAGGATCCGACGAGAGCTAGAACCGATCATATTATCGGGATGGTTACTTGTTACAGGTCTGTGTGGGAAACACGGCTCGAGCCATTTGGCCAAGCGGGCATAGCCTCGTTAAGCTCAACGAAACCAGGTACTACGGCATCTTTCTCTGCCAGAACGCGGCCTTACGCGGTGTCGGAAGATCGTGTTCCGCACAAAAGGTACCGCGCGTTCACGTAAAAGACACATGAGCATGCCACCAGGTTTCCCCTCCTCGGGTCAAAAATTCGGAACCATCGAACGCTCCTTGTAGAAGCGCTCCACGATGTCGACGGCCTCGGTCGGGCTGTCGGTCAGGTGGAAGAGGTCCGGGTCACCTGGCGACACCTTGCCCTCGACGACCATGGTATTCCGAATCCAGTCCAGGAGACCTCCCCAATATTTTGTGCCGACGAGCACCACCGGGAATTGCGTGGCCTTCTGGGTTTGAATGAGCGTAAGTGCCTCGAAAAGTTCGTCCAGCGTTCCGAAACCGCCCGGCATGACGATGAAGCCCATGGCGTACTTGACGAACATCACTTTGCGAACGAAAAAGAAGTCGAAGTTGATGTTCTTGTCCGCGTCGATGAAGGGGTTGGAGTTCTGTTCGTGTGGGATCTCGATGTTGAGCCCCACAGACACGCCTCCGGCCTCATGCGCGCCTTTGTTGCCAGCCTCCATGATGCCAGGGCCACCGCCGGTGATTACACCGAACCCCCGTCCGACAAGTTCGCGCGCCACTTGGGACGCCATTTCGTATTCCGGGTGGTCGGGCTTGGTTCGGGCCGACCCGAAGATGGAAACGCACGGACCGATCTCGGACAGCTTTTCAAAGCCGTCGACGAACTCGCCCATGATGCGAAAGACCCGCCAGAGGTCCTTGATCCGGGTTTCGTGCCAGGTGTCGATCTCGGTCGGCGACATGGACCGAAGAAATTGGGAGCGTTTGAGCGGATCCATACGGGAATCGGAGTTCTGAAAAGGCGGTCGGACAAGTGGCGCACGTATTCAACGGCCTCAAGGTCGTTCGGAGACGATCGCCCACCGGAGGTTTGGTCCAAAGTTCCCACGCCGGGGTGGGCGCAGTTCTATTTTTGACCAGTTGACACCAAGCACGCGCTCTTCCAAATGAAGCTGATAATACCGATGGCGGGTCGTGGGACCCGCGTTCGCCCGCATTCCCATGTTACCCCGAAACCGCTCCTGAACGTGAGGGGAAGGAGTATGGTGGAGCGCATCGTCGACATGTTCAATCAGGTCATGCCAAGGCCGATGGACACTGGGGTCTTTGTCCTCGGTCCGGATTTCGGGGACGATGTCAGGACTCAACTCACGGACATCTGCGCCCGGTATGGAATGGAGGCGGCCTTTGCGGTGCAGGATCGTCCCCTTGGGACCGCGCACGCGGTTGCCGCTGCCTCGGAGCATCTGAGCGGTGAAGGAGTCATCGTGTATGCGGACACCCTCTTCTATATGGAACCGGGTGTGGATCTGGGCGATGCGGACTGCGTCGCCTGGGTAAAACATGTGGAAGATCCCAGCCGCTTTGGTGTTGCAGTGCGGGACGGCGATCGCATCGTGGAATTCGTCGAGAAGCCCCAGACGCTCATCTCCCACGAGGCCCTCATCGGCATTTATTATGTCAAGGACCTGACGCGCATCGCCGAGGGCATCGACTATCTCTTCGACAACAATCTGGCAGGGCCGGGCGGGGAGTATTTCCTTACGGATGCCTTTGACCGCATGCTCAAGCAGGGGCACGTGTTCACCACGGCAGGCGTCACAGACTGGCTGGATTGCGGTACCATACCGGCACTGACTGAGACCACGGCCATCGTCCTGGAGCGCGAGGACGACCAGCCGGGCGGCGGTACGGCAACGAATTCGGTGATTATCCCACCGGTCTACCTGGGCCCAGGGGTCCGTGTTACCAATTCGGTCGTCGGCCCGAACGTCTCTTTGGAGGAGGGAACGGTGGTTGACGGGTCCGTCCTCCGAGACACGATTGTGTTTTCGAACGGAAACGTACGCGATTCCGTGATGCACGACTCGCTGGTTGGACAGAACGCAGAAATCGCGGGCTTTGCGGGTTCGGCAAACGTCGGGGATCACTCAACGATAGGCTAACGTCTCACCGCGATGGAAGTCCATCCGTCGCACATAGGAGAGACCCTCGGTTTCGGCGCCATACGCGACCGGATTGTCGGCCTCACGTCCAGCACTGGCGGGCAAGAACGCGCGCAGCTTATCGCGCCGGTATCCTTCGACGACTCCTCGCGGGAGTTGGCGATTGTGTCCGCGCTCCAGGCCGCGCGAGAGGCCGCCGCCCCGATTCCAGAGGCCCTGTTCGATCCCGTTGACGCGTATGTCGCCGAGGTGCGGCCGGAGGGGGCCTATCTGGATCCGGACGCGCTGCTCGAGATTCGCCGATTGTGTTTGTGCGCGGCCTCCGTCAGGAAATTCCTGGAGGGCTCGCAAGAGAAGTCCCTCATCGCGATCGGATCCGGGATTCATCCCATTCCCGAATTGGCCCGTGGGATAACGACTTTGCTGGAGGAGGACGGAGAGATCAAGGACTCGGCCTCCCAGGAGTTGAGGCGAATCAGACGTCGGATGCGGTCCGCACAGGCCACTGTCCGCAAGACCCTGCTTCACGCGTTGCGGAGGGCCACGGGCGAAGGTTGGGCAACCGAAGACCAGCCGACTATTCGCGGGGGGCGCATGGTCATCCCGGTTCGCTCCGAAGCCAAGCGGAAGTTGGGGGGCATCGTGCACGATCTTTCGGCAACCGGCCAGACCGCTTTCGTGGAGCCGGCCGAGTGTGTGGAGCTGAACAACGACGTTCGCGAGCTTCAGGCAGAGGAGAGTCGCGAGGTGGTCCGGCTCCTGAAAGAAGTCTCCAGATTGGTGCGCCTCAACGCGGAGGCTCTGCTGGAAAACGAGCGCCAGTTGGCTATTTTTGATGTCAGGCGGGCAAAGGCCCTGCTGGCGGCCGGCTTTGGCGGGATTCTCCCCGAGCGGGGAGACGAAGGCGTAATCGATCTCAGAGAGGCCAGAAATCCCGAACTGCTACTGATCGGTCCGGGTGCGGATCGCCGCGCCGTGGTGCCCCTGACGCTGAGCCTGGGCCGGGATCACACCATGCTGATAATTTCCGGACCAAACGCCGGAGGAAAGTCTGTGGCCATGAAGACGGTTGGTCTTTTTGTGTACATGCTGGCCTGTGGCATTCCCGTGCCGGCGGAACCAGGGACCCGGATCGACCGCTTCGACCGACTCATGGGAGATATCGGCGATGAGCAGTCGGTGGAAGATGACCTTTCCACGTTTTCCTCCCGGCTGGCCAGGATGCGGTCGATGCTGGCAGCAGCCGATCGGCGTACCCTCGTACTCGTGGATGAGGCAGGAACAGGCACCGATCCTCAGGAAGGCGCAGCCCTGGCCCAGGCGATGCTTGAACAACTGCATGTCGCTGGCGCCCGGGTCCTGGTCACCACCCACCACGCGGCACTGAAGCTGTTTGCGCATGAGGCAGAGGGGGCACTGAACGGAATGATGCGTTTCGATCAGGCATCCCTGCGGCCTACGTACGCCTTCGATGCGGGCGTCCCCGGCGCGTCCTACGCGTTCGAGATCGCAGATCGCATGGGTCTGCCGGCCTCCGTGGTGGCTCGCGGCCGCGAACTGCTTGGCGCTGACCACGTCACCATGGAGCGCCTTCTCTCCGACCTTCAGTCCAGAAACAAGGACCTTGAAGACGAAATCCAGCTTCGCGCAAACGAGGCCCGCAAGGCCATCGAGCAGCGCCGGCTCCTTGAGTCCCGGCTTGAAGCGCTCACAACCGCGCGCGACCGGATAAAGGACAAGGCGCTGGACGAAGCCGACCGAATATTGGGCGGTGCAAACGCGCAGGTTGAGCGGGCTATCCGGCAGATCAAGGAGGCACAGGCCAATCCTGAGACCGTGAAGGCGGTTCGGCAGGAGTTGGAAGCAACGAAGTCGACGGTGGGCAAGGCGCGCAAGCAGACCCGGCATCGGACTGCGGCAAGAGTCGCTCCAAAGGAGAAGGCCATTGCGGGTCCTGTGGGCCCGGGTGATCGGGTGCGACTCGGAATCGACGGGCCGAGCGGGGAGGTGATCGAAGTAAAGGGAGACGAGGCAGTTGTGGCGATTGGTCCCGCACACACCAGGGTAAAACGCTCAACGTTGACGAAAGTAGGCGGCCCCAAGCCGCAACAGGTTTCGGTCACGGCGCGCGTGGAAATGGCCGCGGCACGCATGCGGATCGATCTGCGGGGCCGCCGCGTGCTTCAAGCCATCGCCGAGACGGAGCGGTTCGTGGACGAAGCCATCGCCGGTGGTCTCAATCGGGCGGAGATCCTTCACGGAACCGGAACCGGCGCATTACGGATCAGCCTCCAAGAGTACCTTGGGACACGGGAGGACATTACGTCTTTCACTGAGGCTCCGGCAGACGAAGGCGGCGCCGGCGTCACGATTGTATTTATTTGAGGCACCATGAAATTGGTACCTGCATATAGCGCACGACTCATAGGGTTCTTGCTGTTGATGACCGTCGGCGGCGGCTTGGCGCAGGCCCAGGTCCCGGAGGAAGTGATCGAAGCCATCCGCGCCGCCGTAGATGCCGCCGATGCCGAGGCGCTCAGCAACCTTGGCGGAGGGCGACTCGAAGTGGGTCTTTTTGGAGCCGCCCGGCTCTACAGCAGGAGTCAGGCGAGGCATGTCCTTGGCGAGTTTTTTCGCCAGTTCCCGCCTGCCCGGCTGTCCATTCGGGAGGCCGTCTCGACAGAGCATGCCTGGTTCGCTGCCAGTGATTATCACAGGGCGGAAGGACGAGGGCCATTCCGGCTGTATTTGAGAATCAGGCGTGACGGCGATCGGTGGGTCCTCCGGGAGTTTGTCGTGCTTCGGGCGGAAGGGGCATGAACCTGCGCCGCTGGAATCTGTCGGTCGCCCTTCTGGGCTTTGCCCTGGTAGCAACGCTGCTGGGCCGGCAAACGGCCGGGACCATGAGCAATGCGGAGTTTCCGCAACTTCAGGCGGATCTGACTCAAAAAGCCGCCGACCTGGCTTCGTCGGACCTGTCTGCACGGATTGAGGTGCTGCGCACTCGGGCCGAATCCCTGTCTCGGGAGCGAGAAATCCGGGAGGCCCTGGCGCTCATTTACGAGGAAGAACAGACGGGGGTAAACCGATTGGTGCGCACGCTGGCGTCCAGGTCCGGATCGGAATTGACTTCGGTGGAAATCTACGATCCGACACCCAGGCTCCGCGCCTGGAACGGGTACTCGATGCCTATGGATACGGGACCAGAGGACGAACAATTCCTCTCCGGTCAACAGGTCCGCATTTCCATCGACGGAGATCGCCGGGCGGCCCTGGTCTTCTGGCAGCCGGTCCTGGAAAACGGGAGGACTGTGGGCGTCATCCGGCTGATGGAGCTGATCCTTGTCCGTATGCCCGTCCGCAATGAGTACCTCAGTGACGTCAGTCTCGAAGAGGACTGGGGACGACTGACGGGCCTTACCGTGGCCGTTGATCTTCCGGATGGCGCACCGCGGGAGGCCGAACTCCCGCCGCGGAGAGGTGGAGTGATCTTCAACGGCCCCGAGGGCGCTCCACTCCTGGGTTTTCGCGCTGCGCCTCCCTCTAGAGAGGAACTGGCCCAGGCGTCTCGCCAGCTCTACGACGAACTCACGATTGTGTGGCTCGTCCTCCTGGTCAGCCTCCTTGGGTTGTACGGGTTGGCTGTCGTCCGGTCATCGTGGACGGGATTCTGGTCCAGAGCGGTTGCCAGCGTTGCCCTGCTGACGGTTTGGAGAATCTCATTGCTGCTGCTGCGGGCTCCGGAGCGCTGGCAGGGAGGCAAGACGCCGCTGGCCCCCTTGTTTGATCCCGCGCACGTGGCCTCGGGATTCGGCTTTGGATTGTTTCACTCCTCGGGCGATCTGGCGATAACGGCGCTGGTCATCCTGGCTGCAGCGCTCTTGATCCTGGGTTATGCCGCCTCGTCCGGCAGAGGGCCTGTCGGACAAGGCGGGCTTGCTGGTACGTCGGCAGGGGATAGTCCCGGGCCTGGCGGGGCGCTATTGCGCGCGCGCGGCGCGCTGTTTGGCGCCACCGTGGCGGGCCTCTTCGGGCTGGTGGCGCTAGCGGGTCACAGGATTGCCTTGGATTCCACGCTGGGTTATTTCGATCGTTCGGGGCTGCTGCCGCAGCGACTCGTGGTCGTGGTTTTTGCTTCGCTTCTCCTGATGCTCTTCGGCGTCGCCATCCTGTCGGTGGCGCTGGGCCATCGGTGGCTTCCCCGTGCGCCCGCGGTTCGCAATGGCGACACCCGGCTGATCGTGCTTCTTTCGTCCCCACCGGTACGTCAGTCGGGCCTGGGCGCGCTGCTGGCAGCCATTGTGGCTGGAATAGCCCTGACCGCCTGGCCAGCCGCCCTGGGGCGGAGTGAGCAGGTCGCACTGGTCTTCTTTGTGCTCCTGACCTTCGGAGTGGCAGTTACCTGGACGTACAGTTGGATGGGCAGGGGACTCTACCTGCGCACCATTCTCCTGGGTGTGGTCTTGCTTGCTGCACTTCTGTATCCAATCCTTGATCACGGTGTCGAGGTCAAGGAGCGCCTGCGCATGGAGGACGCCGCGGCCAGTTTCATGGACGACAGGGACCCCCGCGTCGTTCTGGCAATCCGGCAGATGCTTCGCGAGACGGCGGAGGAGGTCTCCGGGTCACGATCCCCGGATGACGCCGGCGACGAACGGCTGGAAGGACTGCTCCGCGGGTCGCTTCTCGCGTCACTGGGCACCTACGAAGTATCTGTGTCCTATGCGGACTCCTCGGGGACGGTTCTTGGCCGCAACGCATCGTCCAGGACTCCCGCCTCGGTTGCCAGGGCGATCAAGCAAGACCGCGCAGATCTGGATTTGCTCAGGAGCATCAGGGCAGACCAGGGGGGAATCGGTCCCGTCATAGAAAAGCTCACCAGTCCGGTGGAGTTGGACCGCTTCGACTACGTCGGAATCGACGAGACCCAGGACGGACATTGGATTCTGGTCCGTGCGTCGCAGCACGAACACCTCCCGTCCGGGAATACGCCCTTCCCGACGGTCCTTATCCCTGCCGGGTACTACGGAAGTTTGTATCCGGACCTCTCGATCGCCGAGTTCCGCAACGGCGTGTTGGCGCGGAATTTCGGATCGGGTTTCGGGAGGTCCATGGTTGATCCAGAAATTGGCGAGTCCCTGAAGACACTACCGCTGGTGTGGGCAAGGGAACGGGTCCGGGACCGGGGATACATCACGTTGTACACCAGGGTTGGGAGAGGACAGGAAGGCTCGTCGGCCGCCTTCGGAAGGCCGACAATCGCGGTACGAAGGGACGCGGTAACGTTTAATGATCGCCTTTACTATCTGCTCAGGTTGACCATTTCGGGCCTGATCGTGGCGCTGCCGATCTACCTGGTTGGTCTCCTGAACCGTTTTCGACACGGCGAACTCCCCGCCCGAAGAGTGCGCTTCCGGGACAAGGTCCTCAACGCCTTCTTTGCCGTAGGTCTTATTGTGGTGGTGGCCATGGGGTGGGTTGGACTCAGGGTCGTGACCGGCGAGACGGACCGGGCCGTCGAGAGTTGGCTGCGCCAGCATCTGGACCGGGTGGAGGACGCCCTTGCTCTCAGGGCCGGACCCGACGAGATGCCGTATCGCGTGTTGGAGCGCATTGACGTAGACTCGCTGGCCGCGCAGGTTGGGCTCGACCTGAACCTGTATCTGGGTGTTGATCTCGAAGCAACATCCCGTCCCCAATTGGTGAGGGATCGCCTGATATCACTGCGGATTCCGATTGAGGCCTACGATCTGCTCTTTGTTTCGGGGTTCCGATTTGCGTCCGTGGAGGAAAGACTCGGCCGCTTCGTTTATACCGCCGGCTACCGGGCCATGCCGGACGAACAGGGCGTTCCGCGATATGTGGTTTCGGTCCAGACCCTTCCCGAACAGGAACGCATCGAGGAGGAACGGGCGCGAACCGCGGCTTACCTGTTTGGTGCACTGCTGCTATTGATGGTCGTGGTGATGATCACCGCCTCCTTTATCGCTGACACCCTGGCGCGGCCCATCGCGCGCTTGCAGAAGGGACTGCAGAATGTGGCGGAGGGCCGGTTCGAGCGGATGGGTCCGCTGAAGTCCCGAGACGAAATTGCAGCGTTGGTTGGCACGTTCAACAGCATGCAGGACCAGTTGGCGGAGAGCCGTCGCCTCCTTGCCCACCAGGAGCGACAACTCGCATGGCGTGAGATGGCGCAGCAGGTCGCGCACGAAATCAAAAACCCGTTGACTCCGATGAAGCTGTCGGTTCAGCACCTCAGGCGCGCGCAGGCAGACGGCAGGGACCCTGGCAGGTTCAAAGCCCTTTTTGAGCGGATCACAACCACGCTGATCGAACAGATCGATGCCATGGCACGCATCGCAAACGAGTTTTCCTCTTTTGCGCGCATGCCCCTTCAGGCACCCGAACGGGTCGATCTGAGCGAGGTCATATCAGAGGCGGTCTCGCTCATGCAGGAACATGCGGCCGTCCGTATTCAGGTCAATCTCACCGGCGAGCCGCTTCCGGTGGATGCGGACCGGGAGGCGCTGCGAAGGATGTACATCAACTTCATCAAGAACGCCCTCGAGGCACTCGACGCCTCGCGGCCAGGCTTGATCATCGTCAGCACTTCCCGGGAGTTTGACCCAGAGACCCAAATGTCGTTTGCGCTGAGTGAAGTGACGGACAATGGAGCGGGAATCCCTGAAGACCTGAGAGACCGGATATTCAATCCGTCGTTCAGCACCAAAACAAGCGGCACCGGTCTGGGCCTTGCCATCGCAAAAAACACGGTTGAAGAACTTCGGGGTCGCATTGGATTTCGAACGCGCCTGGGAGAGGGCTCCACGTTCTGGGCGAGATTTCCCCTGATGATCTCGAAAGACGGCGCCGAATGAGTGATGTGGAGAGTATTTTGACACGAGACAAGGCCTTAAGGTCATCCTGAATGCGTGCACTTGTGGTTGGAGCCGGCGAAGTTGGCTATGATGTGGCCCGACTCCTGGCTCTTGAGGAGCACGACGTTGTCGTGATTGACAAGGACGCCAAGGCGCTGGCGACGATCGCGGACAAATTGGACGTGATGACGATCCTCGGAAACGGGACCTCCGCGAGTGTCCTGCGGGACGCCGGAGCGACGACTGCCGGGCTTCTGGTAGCCGTCACGACGGTGGACGAGGTAAACATTGTGGCGTGCATGTTGGCCAATCGGCTCGGCTGCGCCAAGACCATCGCACGCGTCCGATCAGGCGAGCTGTCCAGCCAGGAATCGGTCCTCAGCAGCGAAGACTTCGGGATCAATGTGGTCATCCACCCGGAGGAAAGTGCCGCCGCCGAGGTCGAGATGCTGATCAGAAGGGCTGGGGCATCGGATGTGGTCTCTCTTGCCGATGGCCGCCTTCATCTCATTGGGCTTCGTCTGGACAAAGACTCGCCGGTAATCGGCTGGAGTCTTGAGAAACTCGGGCAGGAATATCCAACACCCGCGATTCGCGTTGCGGCCATTTCTCGCGGGATTCGGACCATTCTGCCGGGTGGGAAGGACACGCTCCGGGCGAATGATGTGGTTTTTGTTGCGGCCATGCCCAAACACGTGCCGCACGTGCTTGAGATCATGGGCAAGAAGGACCATCGGATCGATCGGATCATGATTATCGGTGGCAGCCAGGTCGCGGCCAGGGTTGCGCAGCGTCTTTCCTCGGGAAAACACAAGCAGATCAAGCTGGTCGAGGCGGATCGGGAGCACGCCCAGGAACTGTCCGAATTGCTGGGGGACGTGCTGGTAATTCATGGCTCGCCAAACGACATGGATCTGCTGATTACCGAGGGCATGGCGGAAATGGATGCCGTGGTGGCACTCACGGACGACGAGGAATCCAATCTGGTGTCTTGCCTGTTGGCCAAACACCTTGGCGTTAGGAAGACCGTCGCGCTCCTTTCGAAGCCCGCGTACATCCCGATCAGCCAGTCCATCGGCCTGGACTCGGCGGTCAATATGAAATTGGCTGTCTCGCGCGAAGTAATGGCCAGCCTGCGGGGGCAACACGTCCTGAGCGTGGCTTCGGTCCGGGGAATGGATTCGGATATTCTAGAGATTGAGGCACAGGCCAGGTCACCCATCACACGCGGGTGCATCGGAGAGCTGAAGCTCCCCAAGGGGATGCTGATTGCCGGCGTGGACCGCGGCAAAACCATGGAGATCGCCACGTCCTCCACAAGGATCGAGGCCGGTAACCGTGCCTATGTATTTGCTCGCCACCATGATGTCGCAGCTGCCGAGGCGTATTTCTCAACGGGCGGATGATTCTCAACCTCCGCGCGGTTCTTGGGACGCTGGCGGCTCTGGTGGTTTTTGCCGGAGTTGCCATGCTGGTGCCGGCGGCCATCGGGTTGTGGTACGGTGAGCCCAGTTGGTGGTCCTTCCTGGTGGCCTCTATCGGAGCCCTCGTTCTGGGAGGACCCGTCTGGGCAATATGGGGTCGGGGCGAGGCAGAGTCTCTCAGGGTGCGCGAAGGCTTCGTCATCGTGGCACTTGCCTGGGTGGTGATATCCCTTGTGGGCGCAATCCCGTTTGTAGTCGGTGGCGTCCTGGAGTCCTACACGGACGCGTTTTTCGAGACGGTAAGCGGGTTCACCACGACTGGAGCAACCATTCTTGGGGGGGGTGGCAACCCGGCGATCGAGGATATCCCGGCCAGCTTTCTCTTCTGGCGAAGCCTGACCCATTGGATGGGCGGCATGGGGATCATCGTTCTGACGCTGGCCATCCTTCCGATCCTTGGAGTGGGGGGGATGCAGTTATTCAAGGCCGAAGTGCCAGGACCCAGTGCTGATAAACTCACGCCAAGAGTACGGGAGACGGCCCGCCGACTCTGGCTTATTTATGTCGGGTTCACGGCAGCCCAAGTATTGGCGCTGTTGCCGGTAATGAGCTTCTTTGATGCTGTAAACCACGCCTTCGCGACTATGGCGACGGGTGGATTTTCTACCCTCAACGGGTCGGTGGGCCAGTTCGACTCCGCGTACGTGGACTGGGTGGTCACCCTGTTTATGTTCATGGCGGGGGTCAACTTCGCCCTGCATTTTAGGATGTTGAGGGGCCAGGCAATCACGGTGTTCAAAGACACCGAGTTACGGGTGTATGCGGCTATAGTCGCGATTTCTTCGCTCGTCATAGCGCTCGGTCTCTGGGAGCCTGTTCGTGTGCTTATGCCAGGGACGGAGTTGTCGCAGGGGTACGGCGGGTTTCTGGAAGCCCTCAGGTTCGGAGCCTTCCAGGCGACGGCCATAGTGACGACGACCGGATTTGGGACGGCGGACTACGAGCTTTGGCCGCCGATGGCCATCGGGACCATTTTCCTGCTCTTCTTTGTGGGCGGCATGGCGGGTTCAACAGGTGGAGGCGTCAAGGTCGTCCGCGTAGTGCTCATGTTCAAGAACTCCTTCAAGGAGATCAAACAACTCATTCATCCGCAGGCACTTCTCAACGTGCGGCTGAACGGGAAGGTGGTCTCACAGGACATCATGCGAAATGTCCTGTCGTTCATCGTCCTGTATCTGGGACTGATCGGAATGGGCACCATGGCCATGTCGATACTTGGCGTGGACCTGCTGACTTCTTTTGGGGCGGTCATTTCCAGCGTGGGCAACGTGGGCCCGGCCTTCGGGTCGTTGGGCCCCTCCGAGAACTACGCGCACCTCCCTGATCTCGCAAAGTGGGTTCTCTCCTTTCTCATGGTGGCGGGCCGGCTGGAGATTTTCACCATGTTGATCCTTTTCGTGCCGTCCTTCTGGCGCCGCTGACGGCAAGAAGTGCCGCACCTCGCATGGGCCCCAAAGAGGGCAATGGGTGCATTGAGCCCCGTGAAGGGCATCGAGAGCGGTTTTTGCGGGCGCCGGCCGGATAGGCACGGGGCTTGTATCTGGCCCGAACGTCACCAGCCGACGTTCGAGAAGATGACCCCCAAAGATCACATGGAACGTTTTGCCAGACGAGTCCCCGGAGGCGGGATCGCTTGGGAAAATGCCGTCTTTACCCGCTCCGATTCTCAGGAGCCGGGCCGCCTCATTGATGCGGCAGTGGACATCGCCTGGGAACGACTCCTGGGTTCCAGAGAGAAGTCCTACAGGCTGGCGATCAACACGCAGGGTCGACTGCTGGTATTCAGCGTGGCTACGGGCACCCTGGCGGCCGAGCTGAAGATGGCGGCGTAGACCGCCACGCCCGTCCCTACACCGTAGGTTTTACGTCTGCGAAATCTCGCCACCCGAAGTAGTGCAGTGCGAAGCGCATCTTGTACGCCTTCATCTTGCCGAATCCGGGGAGCTTGACCAATAACCGGGCGACTTCCTGGGCAGAACGTTCAGGCAGCCAGATATTGGCCGCGTCGCCGTCGTAATCATCCGCTAGCACCCTGGCCACCTGCTGGGTGTATTCGGCCATCTTGTTGGTGAACCGGTGTACCGCGGGTCGCTGGGCAAACAGGTCCCGGAACGCCTCCGGATCGTGCGCCGCAATCTTCTCTGGATCCAGATGCCCGAGCCGGTCCTCAAGTCTCCGAGGCCCCATGAAGGCGTTCTCCGCAAGCATTCTCTGGTCGTATAGCATCCCGAACAGCACCGCGTTTGCGCTGGTTCGGAGGTAGACATCCGCTTCCGGGTCGCCAGTCATGGACCCCTCGTTCCAGAAGCGGTTCATCATGCGGACCAGGCCCCCATCCAGAGAGCCGTAGTCCATGGGACGGGAGGGAGGAGCGTTGGCTTTCATTTCGTCTGCGTGAATCGTTTAGAGACCGCTTGTGCGTTTCCACCTGACTCCCTCGGGGGAGTCCATGATTTCGATGCCCATGGCCAGAATCTGATCGCGAATTGCGTCTGCACGCGCGAAATCGCGCTCAGCCCTGGCGGTCTGTCTCTCGGCAAGGAGAGCGCCGACCTTGTCCGCCTCGGGATCTTCCTCCGCCAATCCCGCCGAGTGAGCAGGAGCGGTTGACTCGACGATGCCGAGAAGGGCATTGACCTGATCGAACCATGCCAGGCAGGTCTCAGCGGAGGCCTTGTTCATCACCTTGGCCATTCCGTGTATGAACTTCACGCCCTCCAGGACGGCGGCAATGGCCTCCGGAGTGTTCAGATCATCGCAGAGGCTGGCCAGAATCGTGTCATACAACTCGTTCAGGCGATCTCCGATTCGGTCCGGTCCGTCGTCCCCCGTCCGAACGGCCTCATTCAGGATCTCAAGCGCCCCCCGAATGCGGCCGCAGTGCTTCGCCGATGCCTTCAGCGTGGCCCGGGTGAAATTGAACGGTTTGCGGTAATGACCGCTAATCAGGGCCAGGCGAACCGCGAGGGGCTCAACGCCCCAGCCGCCGTCATCCTGCGAAGTCGTGAGCTGCCTGACGGTGAGAAAATTGCCAAGACGCTTGGACATTTTCTCTCCCTCCACCTGGAGGAAGCGGGTATGCACCCAGTGATTCGCGAATGGTTTGCCAGACAGAGCCTCTGCCTGCGCCGTTTCACATTCATGATGGGGGAAGATGAGGTCCTCCCCGCCAGCGTGAATGTCTATGGTTTCGCCCAAATAAGCGGTCGCCATCACAGAACACTCGATGTGCCAACCCGGGAAACCCCACCCCCAGGGGCTGTGCCACTGCATGAGGTGTTTCTCATCCTTTTTCCAGAGCGCAAAGTCTCTGGGATCCCGTTTCTCGGGGTCGGATACCACATCGCGCACTTCCTGACCCAATTGCGTTGGATCCACGTTTCCGGACAGCTTCCCGTAGGCCGGAAATGATGCCACCGAGAAGTACACGCCCTGGTCCGTCTCGTAAGCGTTGCCCTGTTCAACGAGCTTGGCCACAGCCTGAATCTGGCCTCGCATGTGCTCTGTGGCTCGGGGGCGAACGCTCGGCTCGCCCAGATTGAGGGCATTCCAGTCCGCCAGCAGCGCCTCGGTGTAATAACGGGCAAGGTCCCAGACATTCGGAAACCGCTCGCCTTCCTTGGAACTGAGGGCCTTGGCCATTCGGTCCTCGCCAGCGGCGTCCGCAACGTCATCTTCCGTCAGATGGCCAACGTCTGTGACGTTTGTCACGTAGGTCACATCCAGACCAACGGCTGTGCCGACGCGAACGATCAAATCAGCCGTCAGGAACGACCTGAAATTGCCAATGTGGGCGTAGGAGTAGACCGTTGGGCCGCACGAATAAAGACTCAGTTTGCCCGCTTCGAGCAGCGCCAGGTCATCGACCTGGTTCGAAAGCGTATTGTATAGCCTGATGTGGGCGCCGGAATCCATGGGTAGCAGGGTTTTGGAGGCCTCACCAAACGCGCGGAGGCGGGCACGGTTCAGGTCTAAGAGGCTCCCTGTCACGGAAGTGTCACGTTTCGATTGCTTTTGATCCGGCGGCGAAACGCTGGCGGTGAGGGTGCGTACCGGCCATCAACAAGCGCATGTTGCGCTCACCTCACAGACAGGCCTAACCTCGATCAGGCTAAGCAGATGAAACGCATTGTAGCCGTTGTTTTTGTCATCCTCCTCTCCGCAGGCGCCGTCTGGCGTTTCACAAGCGGGCAAGGGGAAGCGACGACCAGTTATCGCTTTGTGACGCTCCAGCACGGAGATCTTGAGGCCGTGGTCAGTTCGACCGGAAGTCTGAATGCGGTGCGGACCGTGCAGGTTGGCACCCAGGTCTCGGGCCAGATCGACCGCCTGTACGTGGACTTCAATGACCGCGTCCGGAGCGGTCAGCTGTTGGCGCAGATTGACACGACTCTTCTGGTCAGTTCAGTTCAGGAGTCACGGGCCACGCTACGCCGCGTTCTCGCCCAGCGTGATTTTGCTCAGGTTGAGCTGAATCGCATAAAGGGGCTGCATGATCAGGCCTTTGCCACGGACGTCGAGTTGAACCAGGCCGTCTATAATCTGGAAATCGCGGCCTCCAACCTCACGTCATCGGAGATTGCACTGGACAGAGCATCCCGAAATCTTGGTTACTCCAGAATCTATGCTCCCATGAGCGGAGTCGTGATAGAGCGTAGTGTCGAAGTCGGCCAGACGGTTGCCGCAAGCATGTCGACGCCGCAGCTGTTTCTTCTGGCCAATGACCTTGGCAAGTTGGAGATTCTGGCGTCGGTCGACGAATCTGACATCGGTCAGATAAAGGATGGTCAGGACGTCCGGTTTACGGTCCAGGCATATGACGACGTGACGTTCCTTGGTAAAGTGCGTCAGGTCAGGCTACAGTCTGCGGCGCAGGACAATGTGGTGACCTATACGGCGGTAGTTGATGTCGACAACGCGGACGGCCGGCTTCTGCCGGGGATGACCGCTACGGTCGAATTCCTGGTGGAGACAGTAACCGACGTCTTCAAGGTGCCGAATGCGGCGCTTCGTTTTCGCCCGACCGAAGAGATGATGGCGGAGTTCCGGGATCGGATGATCGCCGCCCGTGAAGAGCGTACCGGTGGCGATACCGCTGCCCAGGGTGGCGAGCGCGGTCAGCAGGGCGCGGGACAGGGTGGTCAGGGGGCGGGGCAGGCCGGTGAGCGGCCAGGCCAGCAGGGCGGCGCGCAGGCCGGTGGAGCGGGCGGCTTTGGCGGAGGTGAGAACTCCGGGATGTTGTGGTTTACTGACGAGCAGGGACAACTTTCAGCGGCACGTGTTCGGACAGGCCTTTCGGACGGGACCATGACCGAAATTTCGGGTCGCGAGCTGGTCGAGGGCATGGAAATCATCGCCGGCGTCTCGATCTCTGATAATTCGGCCAGCACGAATCCATTCCAGCAGGGGAATACGGGCGGGCGTCGCGGTCCGGGTGGCTTCTAGGTGACCCACCAGACTTTCGATAACGCCAATCCTGGCTCACATACTTCTTCAAGGCCATCACAATGAGCGAACCTGTTATCCAGGTGCGCGGACTGCGCAAGACCTACACGATGGGCACCAACCAGGTGCACGCCCTGGCGGGCGTCGATTTTGACGTGCGTCCCGGCGAACTCATTGCCATCATGGGAGCATCGGGATCGGGCAAGTCCACGCTGATGAACATTGTCGGCTGCCTGGACTACCCCTCAGATGGCTCGTACCAGTTGGACGGGATCCGAGTGGAGACCCTGAACAAGAACCAGTTGGCGGATATTCGCAATCAAAAAATCGGGTTCGTCTTTCAGGGCTTCAATCTTCTGGCCCGAACCAGTGCTCTCGAGAACGTTGAGCTTCCCCTTCTTTATGACAGAAGTCCGGGGAAGAAGGACACCAAAGCTCTTGCGCGGGAAGCACTTGGTCTGGTGGGTTTGAAAGATCGCGTGGACCATGTGCCCAGCGAACTTTCGGGGGGCCAGCAGCAGCGCGTAGCAATCGCGCGCGCTCTGGTAACCAAACCGGCCATAATCCTGGCTGATGAGCCAACCGGCAACCTTGATTCCCGGACGTCGGTGGAGGTAATGGATCTGTTCCAGCAGCTGAACGATCAGGGCATCACGATCATCCTGGTCACCCACGAGCACGACGTGGCAGAGTATGCCAAGCGCGTGGTAGAGCTCAAGGATGGGAAAATTATTCGAGACGAGACTCAAACGCCTCGGCGCGCCGCAGATGTTGCAGCCGCCATGAACCCAGACAGCGTCCTAGCCTAGAGCAAATAAATGCGTGGATCGAACCTCATAAAGGTCGCCGGCAAAAGCATCATCAAGAACAAGATGCGGACGCTGCTGACCATGCTCGGCATCATCATCGGCGTGGGTGCCGTAATCGTGATGGTTGCTGTCGGCGACGGTGCAAAGTCACAGATCGAGGCCCAGATACAGAATCTTGGGACCAATATGCTGGTCGTGAGTCCGGGGGCCAGCTCCAGCGCGGGGGTCAGTCGCGGAGCGGGGAGCTACAACAGGCTCAAACTCGAGGACGCGGAGAAGCTTCGTAACGAAAGCATGTACCTCTCCGCCATATCGCCGGTTGTGACCACGTTCACGCAGGCTGTAGGCCCGCAAGGGAACTGGCGGACAAGGATCAACGGCGTGGATGTGGACTACCCGCTGATTCGAGATTGGTCGCTTTCGAGCGGAACGTTTTTTACAGCGGCTGACGTCCGCCAAGGGAAAAAAGTGGCGCTGCTTGGTGCGACCGTTGCGCGCGAACTCTTCGGGGAAGACGATCCTGTTGGTCAGACCATCCGCGTGCGTAACGTGCCGATACAGATAATCGGGGTTTTGTCTGTGAAGGGTCAAACGGCTGAGGGTACCGACCAGGACGACACCATGCTGGCGCCCTACACGACGGTGGGCAGTCGGCTAAGCCGCTGGAATTTTGTATCCCAGATCCTGGCGTCCACATCATCGCCTGGAGATATTCCGGCCGCGCAGGAGGAGATGAAGGCCATTCTCAGAGAATCACACGGGCTGGCCTCGTGGGAGGAGGACGACGTCGAAATCAAGAATCAGTCGCAGCTTACCGAAGCAGCAGCCGGTACGACCGAGGTGATGACGCTCCTTCTGGCCGCCATAGCCGGAATTTCACTTCTCGTTGGTGGCATCGGCATCATGAACATCATGCTGGTGTCCGTGACCGAGCGTACCCGGGAAATCGGCATTCGCATGGCCATAGGCGCTCGTGGCCGCGATGTCCTGACTCAGTTTCTCATCGAGAGCATCGTGATGAGCATCTTGGGCGGTGCCGTCGGTGTGGGCCTGGGCTTCGGGGGCGCATGGCTTCTGGGCGACATCATGGGCTGGTCGACGCTGGTCAACACAGATACCGTCATTATCGCGATCGTCTTCTCTGGAGCCGTCGGGATCTTTTTCGGATTCTATCCGGCGCGCAAGGCGGCGGCTCTCAATCCAATCGAAGCGCTGCGATACGAGTAGTTGCCCCCGGGCCGAAGGACCAGCCTTCTGAGCCCTACTCGGCTTCCTTAACCTTCTTTTTCGCTCTCCTTCTGGTCTTGGCCGGAGGGTTGGAATTGAGGCTGTAGGACTCCTTGAGCCACTTCTCCCAGATAAACTTGGGGAGCGGTTCGTCCAGAGAGAAGCGCGTGGTAACCCAGGAGGCTGCTCCCAGCTGAAAGCGAGCCGGATCCTTTGCCTCAAGCCCCTTGGCTTGACCCAGCGATGCCTTGAGCTTGAACATGGCCTTGTACCCCACTCCTTCGAGGCCGGGCCCAATCAGGAGGAACGAGCCCTTGCTGGCCTTGAACGTGGCCTGCTCCAAAGTCGTCCCGTCGGTCACATCCGGAAATGATGCGGCCTGTTTACGAATTTCAAAGGTTGGGTCGTTCTTGGGAGCCATGGGTTCTCTATTGGTTACCGGTCAGGGACGGCGTGACGTAGGCATCACACATCCTTGTTACTCCGGCAAGTGACAAGGCATACTAAGCTAAAAGTCTGAACCCGTCAGGAGGCGGCGGGTCATGCAGACGCTGTTAGGAGTTTCAGGATAATCAGCGAAAGGAGGGCATATTGCAAATCCAAAGCTCTCGTAGAGTGCCCGTGCCGGAACGTAAGCCTCCGAGGCGCCAGTTTCCAGGCTGATTCGGGTGTACGATCTGGCCCTCGCCTCGGAGATAATGTGCTCCAGAAGGCGAGCCGCTACACCCTTTCCTCGATGCAATCGGGCGGTGTGCATCGACTTGATCTCCCCATGTGCGGCGTCGAGTGCCCTGAGGGCCCCGCAACCCACCAGAACTCCGTCTGACCAGGCGGTCCAAAACGTAATATCGGGGGCGCGCAGCCGCTCGATGTCCAGAGCATGGATGAGGTCGAGCGGCGTGTTTGCCGCGGCTTCGTCCAGATGAAACTGAAGCAATTGAGCTATTTCGGGGCCATTGAGGTCATCCTCCTGGATCGAGAAATGCAGTGCTCCGCCGCCTTCTGTGACGTCAGATCTACTTACCATAATTCAAGTGGTCATGGGCGCAGCAGGCCCACGATATGTCGAAGCTCGGGCAGAATCAGCTTGCGCATGGCCAGTTCCACGGCCGCGGTTGAACCGGGGGAGGCAAAGACTGCGACCTTGTCACGGGTGCCGGCAATGGCTCGGGAGAGCATGGCGGCGGCGCCAATATCCTGATAGGACAACACCCGAAAGAGTTCGCCAAAGCCTGGTAATTGTTTATCCACAAACGCCAGAACGGCCTCTGGTGTCGAGTCCCGGACGGAAACGCCCGTGCCTCCGTTCAGCAGGATCACCTGTGCGGTCTTCGCGGCTTCGTGTAGCTGGACCAGCACATCGCCGGGGTCTTCTTTGGTGATCTTATAGAATACGATCTCATGGCCGGCCTCCTCAAGAAGCTGTCGCATGCGTGCCCCACTTCGATCGTCCGCCTCCGTGCGTGTGTCGCTGCAGGTTATGATGGCGCAGAGAACAGGACTCTGACCGGCGGAGGCTCTGTGTGCCTCAGGAACGCCGCTCATGGGGTCTTCAGGGGCTGGCTCTCAACTGGAGATTGTCTATCGGAATACCAAACCGGAGGATCATGTCCGTGCCCTCCCCATGGGTGACAGCGCGTGACACGATGGATGGCGAGGACCGTCCCTTTCGCGGCGCCATATTTCTCCAGCGCCTGGATGGCGTAACCGGAGCATGTAGGCGAAAAATTGCAGGAAGAAGGGAAGTGGGGCGAAATCACCAACTGGTAACCACGTACCAGAAGGATCAGAAACTTTCGCGGTATTCCCAGGACGACACCAAACATGCCACCTTGTAGGACACGACGGCTATTGCGGTTCCGCTACCGGCCTCCTGATCCAACCCTGGGCCGCGATGGGCGCCCCACTCTTCCGCTGAATGCCCGAACCCTGCTGGACCGCTGGAAGGTCTTGCTGCGCTCAGCAGCACGCTTGTCCTGTTCTATTCGTTGGTCGTCGATCTTCTGCTCTGTGTCTTGCTCGGCTCCGGATCCGGGGGCTTCCGAAGTTGCGATGGCCGAGAAATCGTCGGTTTGAGGAGAGGAATTACCGAGATCGGCGCCCTGGTCGATGCCAGCAAAGAACCGAAATCGATTCGGGTCGATGCCCATGGCCTCCGAGGACAGCGGCCGGCCAGCGGAAGCCCACGCCGGTGCGCTGGGCCCAACCATGGAAACCGGGCTGTAATAGTGTCTCGTATCGATCCCGAAGGGCCGGTCCCGTGCGCGCGCCTGAAATACGTCCATCGAAACGTCCAGCGCATTCATCCAACTCGGCACTTTGTCGGTCTGGTCGAGGCCCAGGATGTACTCTCTGCGCGGCGTCGCACCGTTGAAGGCGCTGAACTGCCGAGGCTCAAGGACGACGTCACGATAGGTGTCACCACGGAAATTGGTTTCCACGCGATTCCGGATGACCCACGCTACGAGCCTTTGCTCTTCGGTGCGATCGCTTTCAGACAAGACGGCTCGAGCCAGCCAGACCACTTCGTCCATCTGTCTTGGCGGGAGGGACTGCACTCGGTCCAAGACGGAGGCGGTCTGCGCGTGGGCAGAAGAAACGACCAGAACGGCTAAGAAAAGGGGAAGCAGCTTCCGCATATAGAGTCACGTTTGATTCGGGATTCCCTACGCGCAAACGTCGTACCACGCACTAGAACCAGAACTGCAGACTGGCCCCGCCAGGAGTCACGCGGACTCGAGAACGACGGTTCGAATTCGCCCGGCCCGTGTGCCTCTGGACAAGGTATCGAGCCGTCAGAATCCCCAATGCGCCGCCGGCAAGAACGTCGGTGGCCCAGTGCCGGTCTCGGTCCATGCGCGCCAGCGCCGTGCCGACGGGAAGCAGGAAAAGCGACCGGGCAAGCGGGGTATTGTAATACAACACCCAGGGGGTAATCAGGGCAAACGCCGTAGTGGTGTGTCCGGAAGGGAAGGAGGTGTTGCCTGAGAACGGGGCGAAATGACTGGCGCTGAACCCGTCCAACGGCCGGCCGCGCCCCAACGAATACTTGATGCCGTAGGCAAGCGCCCCGGCGTATACCACGGCCTCCAGAGAAGTGAAAGCTGCATCCTGCGAGCGCTCATCGCCCAGAAGCAGCGACAAACCGAATATGCCGACGGCGGGCGCGGCGACCCGAGGACCGCCCAGCGGGTTTGTCCCGTCCAGAAATCTGCCCACAGACCCCGTAGACCAGGCGCGAATGTCGTCGTTGAGGACGGGATCGACCTTGCTGGATCCGACGATAAAGGCGGTAGCAGCTCCCGCAGCAGCCGGCGCTCGCTGAAGCGCAACTCGGCCAAGGCCCGCGGCATCCTGGCCCGCCCAACGCAAGAACCGGCTTCCATCTGTCTGGGCATGACACAGGCCTTCGGGCCGCAGCCCGACCGGAATAGTCAGGATCAGAAAGAGGACCGGGCGGAGTAAACGCATGTGGCGGAGCGGCGCGTGGTGTCTTGTGACACTTGTATCGCACCAACAACGTAGTCCTAAACCTTGTCGCCCTCAACCTGGACCGCATTTTTGCCCACCAGGAGGGCCACTTCCTTCATGAACTCGCCGTTTGGCTCCACGACGACAGTTCGTGCCAGAATGCGCTGCGGCTCGGCCATGCCCGGGATGGCGACCGCGAAGTACAGCTTGGCCGTTCCCCTGTGGGCATCGGACAACTTGTAGAGCTTCTCTACGGCCTCTTCTCCGAGGTCATACGGATTGACGTGAAGCACCACCGACTTTACTTGCGACTCGCGAACCTTCCAAATGGGTGTTGCGTCCTGCAGCACCATTTTGATGCTGCCGCCGCGCAGTTCAACCTCACCCCGGGCGAAGATTATCTGGTCGGTCTCCAGGTATCGCTGCACACGGTCGTAGTTGTTGGAGAAACACACCAGATCGGCCTGGCCCGTGAAGTCTTCGAGGGTGGCCGTCAGCATCGGCTTGCCGGTTTTGGTCCGCCGGTGCAGGACTTCGGTCACGATGCCGCACACCGTATGAACGGGCCCACGGCTGTAGCCGCGTTCATCCTCTACGGGCGGTGCCTTTTCCAGGAGCTCCGGAATATCGGTAACCCGGGTCGATGCGAAGGCGCGGATTTCCGGCAGGACGGCCTCCAGAGGATGCCCGGAGACGTAGATGCCGATCACCTCACGCTCTTCCTTGAGCCGGCGGCCGGTCGCCCAAACCTCGGCCAGCGGCAACTGGGGCGGCAACAATGCCGCGCCGTCCCCACCCGCACCACCGAAAAGTGAATTCTGCCCAGCGGCCTTGTCTGCCTGCACTCTCTGGGCATGGTGAAACGCTGCATCGAGGGCTTCTATCTGCTGCGCGCGATGGCCTTCCAATTCATCCAGCGCTCCCGCACGAACCAGGGAGTCGATGGCCTTCTTGTTGACGGACCGGGAATCCACAGACTCCATGAGATGGAACAAGGATCGAAATGAACCTTCCGTGGCTCGCGCCTGGATGATGCATTCGATGGCCCCCAGACCTGCCCCTTTGATGGCACCCAGACCAAAGCGCACGGCCCCGCCCTCCACCGAAAACTGGCTGAGGCTCTTGTTGACGGAAGGAGGCAGGATGCCAATTCCCAGGTGACGGGCCTCGTCAAGCACGACGGAGAGCTTCTTTGTGTCCGACATTTCGTTTGTCAGAGCAGCCGCCATGAACTCGGAAGGGTAGTTGGCCTTGAGATACGCCGTCTGGTAGGCCACCACCGAGTAGGCCGCCGCATGACTCCGATTGAAGCCATATCCGGCAAACTTGGCCATCATGTCGAAGACCTCCTGCGCCACCTTCTCGTCCACTCCGCGGTCGAGTGCCCCGGTCACAAAGATGCCGCGCTGCTTGTCCATGACGGACACCTTCTTCTTGCCCATCGCGCGCCTGAGCAGGTCGGCTCCGCCCAGGGTGTACCCTCCCATTACCTGGGCCATTTTCATGACCTGCTCCTGATAGACCGGAATCCCGTAGGTGGGCTCCAGCACCTCCCGAAGCATCTCATGCGGGTAGGTGACTTCCTCCTTCCCGTGCTTTCGGTCGATGTAATTGGGAATCAGATCCATGGGCCCCGGTCGGTACAGGGCGTTCATGGCGATGAGATCCTCAATGCTGGTCGGCTTGAGTTTGCGAAGCCACTCGCGCATTCCCGAAGACTCGAACTGAAATATGGCGACCGTGTCGGCCCGCTGGAAAAGACTGAATGTCGCAGGGTCGTCCAGCGGAATCTCGTCAAGATCAATCTCGACCCCGCGCAGCCGCTTGATCTCGGACACCGCATCCGCAAGCACCGTGAGCGTTTTTAGCCCCAGAAAATCCATCTTGAGCAGTCCGAACTCCTCAACCCAGTTGCCGTCATACTGTGTCGTAATGACGTCATCGGCGCCAGATTTGCCCTTTGTGACGGCTACCGGGACGTAGTCGCTCACCCGGCCCGGCGCGATGATGACGCCGGCGGCATGTACACCGGTGTGCCGGGCGGATCCCTCCAGCACCTGCGCATAGTGCATCAGGTTTCGGATCTGCTCGTTCTGATCCGTGAGCAGTTTTCTGAATTCGGGGACATCCGCCATGGCAGAGGTCAGCGAAGTCCCCGGCCCATCCGGGATCATTTTTGCGATTCGGTCTGCGTCGGGAAGGGGTATCTGGAGGACTCTGGCCACATCGCGAATCACGCTCCTGGGACCCATGGTTCCGAACGTAACAATCTGGCAGACATTCTCGCGCCCGTACTTCTTCACGACGTAGTCAATCACGGTGCTCCGCCCGCGGTCGTCGAAGTCAATATCGATATCCGGCATCGAGACGCGTTCCGGATTCAGGAAACGCTCGAACAGCAGGTCGTACTTCAGCGGGTCAATGTTGGTAATGCCCAGGCAGTACGCCACCGCGCTCCCGGCTGCAGACCCTCGGCCCGGCCCCACGCTGACGCCGAGCGTCCTGGCCGCAGTGGTGAAGTCCTGCACAATCAGGAAATACCCCGCATACCCCATGTCCCGGATGATTCCCAACTCCAGATCCAGCCTCTCGGTGACTTGCAGCGTCAGTTCACCATAACGGAGGTGCGCCTTCTCGTAGACCAGATGTCGGAGGTAACCATCCATGTCCCCCGTAAAAGCATCGGGAAGGGGATAGTGAGGCATGAGCAGTTTGCCCATCTGCAACTCAAGATTGCACCGATCCGCTACGTCCAGGGTGTTAACCAGGGACTGTTGCCGAATTGCCGGGTCCAAGGAGGCCATGGCGGCTTCCATCTGGGCGGGCGTCTTCAGAAAGAACTGGTCATTCTCAAAGCGCATACGGTTGGGATCGTACAGGTCCTTTCCGGTCTGTAGACACAACAACACGTCCTGCGCGGCGTGGTCATCGCGCTCCACGTAATGGACATCATTGGTCGCCACGACTGCCACCTCGTACTCCTTGGCCCACCGCAGCAGCACTTCGTTGACCCGATGCTGGTCTTCGATGCCGTGATCCTGGATTTCGATCAGGTAGTCCTTTCCGAAGATCTCCAGATAGGCTTCGAAGATCGGCCGCGCCGCCTCTTCCCCCAGTTTGAGAATGGCCTGGGGCACCTCCCCCTGGAGGCAGCACGTGGTTGCCACCAGTCCGCCGGCATGCGCCCGAAGGGTCTCTCGGTCAATCCGCGGCTTGTAGTAGTATCCGTCTGTGAAAGACAGGGATGAGAGTCTGATCAGGTTCCGGTATCCCTCCTCGTTGCGTGCCAGAAGGACCTGGTGGTTCCGTGTCCTGTCCGCCCTGTCTCCCATCCCGGAAGGCGTTACGTAGAATTCGCACCCGATGATGGGTTTGACCCCGGCCTTGCGTGCCGTGGTGTAGAATTCGGGGACACCAAAGAGATTCCCGTGGTCCGTAATGGCCAGCGCCGGCATCCGCATCTCCGCGGCACTGGCCACCAACCGCTCAATGCGGGCGGCCCCATCCAGGAGGGAATACTGGGTATGGCAGTGAAGGTGGCAGAAATCCGCCATAAGGTGTGCTCCGGTGTTGCTGTCTGAACCATGCGCAAACGGCGAAGAACCGCCCGGAGTTCACGTCAAAGGGACCGCTGTGGATATCTTCCCGATGTCGTTGATTCTCGTGTTCGTTTACCTGCCCCAATCTCCATCCCATGATCCAGCCACGTCTGCTTGTTGTGGGGCGGAAGCTGACCGACGACCTGTTGATCTGGAATCAACTGGGTCGATCGCTCGCCAAAAACCAGGCGGGGCCCACCATAATTCTCCACAGTCCGGGAGAGATGACCGAGCGCATTCTGGAGGGCGACGGGTTCTCCGTGTCGGATGTTGGGGGTTCCCCAGCTGCGGACAGGGCGATGATGGCCGCTTTTCGACAGGAGAATCGCATGGCCGCTTCGACGCTGACTGAGGAGGGCGTCCCTGCGGTGGCTTTTCTGGGCACCGACCGCCAGATGATCGCGCTGTCAGAGGCTGGCAAACTGACCGTCACCACCGGCTTCCTGGGGGTCAGCGTGGAGGCAGGGGCCATTCCGGTGATCGGAATTCTGAGCCGGGGACCGTCTGGATTGGTGGTGCCCGCCTGCTGGGAAGTGCTTGCTGAATGGTCGAGAATGTCGTCGAATGGATCGATTCGGGTCCATTTTTTACATCAGGGCCGCCAAAAAGAGCCTATTTCGGCCGAAGATGCCGTGAACCTGACGGGCGAAAGGGGTATCGGGTCGCTGGTGAAACTACCAGGCCTAAGTGTAAACGTTATAGGTGTTTCGGGCGTGGGATCTGGCGAGGATGTGAGTAGCGTTTACAATATTTCTTAAATCGCAACCCCTCAAAATGGCTCGTATTGGCCGTTTTGTCTTGACACGCGTCAGCCGGACACCTTAAGTTTGGTTTCTTCTCGGGCCACAGTCGGCCCCTTTTTCCTTTCCGAGCATAACCAAGTCACGGAGGATTCGGTTTATGAGCAAGTTCAGTGACCTCAAGAGCTTTGTTGACGACCTCGAAGACGACTTCTCGAAGTTCTTCGACAAAGGCAACAAAGCAGCAGGAACGCGTGTCCGCAAGGCCATGCAGGATCTAAAGGCGAAGGCGCAGGACATCCGTGTCCAGGTTCAGGGCATGAAGAACGACTGACGTCTGCCTTCCCCTGAGAGCTTTGGAAAGGTCGCGCCCCAGGGGCGTGGCCTTTTCTTTGTTGTATGGTTTTTTCGGGCTCCCAATATGAGTTACAGCCATGACTAATCGGTCTGTACTTCTGGCTTTGGTGCTGACGTTCTCCGCCACCGCGGCGCAAGCCCAGGACTCAACCGCGGTTCCGACGTGGACTAAGTCCCTGACGGGCCAGCTCTCGGGCGCGCAGGCCGGTTTTACCAATTGGGCCGAAGGTGGTGTAAACACGCTGGCGCTTACTTTCGGCGTGGATGGATCGGCCGAAAACACCCAGGGCATGTGGAGTCAGATATATGACATCAGGCTGACGTTCGGACTGGTGAAGCAGGGCAGCGACCATCTTCGCAAGGCGGAGGATCTGATTCGCATCCGATCCAGCTTCCTCTACACGGCAGAAGAAGGACTGCTTGCCACACTGAACCCCACATTCGCCGCTGGATTCAGGTCACAGTTTGCCCCGGGCAAGAACTTCGACAAGGACCCTTTGGGCTTGGACAGAGAACTCCCGCTAAAGGTGTCGGACCTGTTCGCGCCTGCCACGCTGACGCAGACACTCGGCCTCAGTTGGGTTGCGTCGCCGCAACTCACGCAGCGGCTGGGTATAGCTGCCAAGGAAACGATCGTCACGATTGAGGAGCTCCGGCCCATATACAATGTGGATCCCGACAAGAGCATTCGCTCGGAGGTTGGTATCGAGGCGTTCACGGAACTGAACACGCAGCTCGCCGAGAACGTCCACTACAAGTCCACGTTGGGCCTCTTTGCAGCCTTCGACCAGGCAGACGCGCCGGATATGATCTGGGAAAACGCAATCAACATGAAGGTGAACGGCTGGTTGAACGTCAACTTTGAGTGGACCCTTCTTTACGACACCGATGTGGTCTCCGAAATCCAGACAAAGGAAGTCTTCTCGGTCGGGGTGTCTTACACCTTCCTATAGCCGGTGCGCGAGGCTTTAGCCTATGCGGTAGTGTGCCTGGCCATGTGGCCGGTGCCACTCCTCAATCGTCTGCATGTGGAGTCGGCAGCCGTCCTGGCGGTGGCCGCATTTATTATCGGCGGGATCGCCGCCATTCACCGCCTGCCTGGCGAGTCCACAGGGGCGGTGCTGTTGGGTCGCCTGAGGGCACTGGCTGTTCCTCTGGCCCTGATGCTGATCCCGATGCTGTGGGCGCCAAACTGCGCCTGGACAGCCGGGGTGGGCTTCTTTGTGCTTTTCCCTGGTATATCAGCGGTATTTGGTGTGTCGGTCGCGGCGGTGGTCGTGCGGCGAGGATATCGGCGACCGGTCCTGGGCCTCCTGCTGGTGGGCACGGCCATCATGTTGGCGGGGCCCGTATACGACCTGGGGTTTCACCCGCAGTTCTATACGTACAACCACGTTTTCGGGGGTGTTCTCGGGCCGATTTACGACGAGCAGTTGGCCATACGGCCCGGCTTGTTCGTCTTCAGATGCCTGACGCTGGTCTGGGCCCTGCTCTGCTTTGCATGGGCTTCAGGTGGGCGGGTGGGCAAATGGGCTCCGCTGGGTGGCCTGGCCGTGTTGGGCACGACGCTTCTTGCCGGGGGCGCACTGGGCATCAACACGGGGTATGACGACCTCCGCCGGGCCCTGCCGGGAGCGCTGTTCACGGAGCACTTCGAGATTCGCTACGATCCCGCGTCCACCGATTCCCTGGCGCTCAGATCCCTCCGTGATCTGCACGAGTTCGAGTATCAGCGCATAGCCGGGTTACTCGATCAGGAGGTCGGCGCCCAAATTCTGACGCTGGTCTATCCAAGTCCATCCGTGCGGGCGGCGCTGACCGGGGCAAGGTTCACGAGCGTTGCTCCGGTCTGGCTCCGGCAGCCGCAGGTCCATGTCGAGGCCACCAGTGCGGAGGCTGTCTTCGGCCACGAGCTTGTGCATGTGTTTTCGCGCGAGTTCGGAATGCCCCTCTTGAATGCTTCCCCGGCGGTGGGCCTGGTGGAAGGTCTGGCCGTCGCCCTCGAACCGCCCACGCCCCGCCCGTCGGTTGACGACCTGGTCCTGGTTGCGGGCGCTGCCACGGGTTTGGAGGCGTCCTCGGCCCTGCCTGATGCGTTGTCTCCGTGGGGATTCTGGACCGGACGGGGAGGCGTTTCGTACACCATCACCGGCTCGTTTGTCAGACACCTCCTGCGCGAGTATCCGGCAGACCTCTTCAAGGAAGCCTATAGATCTGGCAGCGTCGAGGCGGTTTACGGGCGATCGGTTCATGATCTGGTGGACGATTGGTTGGGGCATTTGAGCCAGGACCAGTGGGTCGACGCGGGCGCGGTCGGCCGGGCAAGGAGCCGGCTCGGCGCCACGTCTCTGTTTGAGCGCGTGTGTCCACACTATCGGCCGGAGCATCTGCGTGAGCTGGACCGGGCCGCCCTAGCCTGGACGGAAAAGGACACGGTGGGTGCCCTCGCGGCGGTTCACAGAGCCCTGACTCTTGCTCCCCTGGACGCCGCGACCATCTCCGCGTGGACGCACCTGAACATGGCTTCGGGGCAAGACGATACCGTCCGGGACACGCTGTTTGCCCGCTCCGCACAGGACCTGCCCGTACGCACGGCCATTGTGCGTGCAGACCTGCTTGCCGCCTCCGTCCCGGGGGCGGCCGGGGCAGAATACCTCGCGGCCCTCCGAAGGCTGCCGCTGTACGCGCGCGGCGAGCGGATAGACGTTGCACTTCGAATGGCAGGTCTGGATGCGGGTTGGACCGCCAGTCCGCTGACGGCGCCGCCCGGCCTGCCGGAGTGGGCCGCGCGCGCCTGGCCCGGGCACGCGGCGCTGAGAAAGGCGTCGGCCAGTTATGCGAGTGGTCAGGTGACCCGGGCGGCGGCGGAGGCGGATGCCTCGGCGGACGCATTTCGAATCATCGGGGACCTGAGAATGGAAGCGTACGTTCGGCACATGGCTCGGCGATACCGGTTTGCGTCGGAGTCTTCCACCACGAGGTTGTGAACATGCGGTCTGCCCTGGTACTCCTGGCCCTCGCCACGCTTGTCGCGTCCTGTGCGACGAGCGAAGAAGCTGCACAGCGCGACGCCGGGCAAGCGCGGGAAAACGTGGCGCTCAGGCCAGACGGTCTTGCCTTCGCAGATCCCACGGTCGGCACCGTTCAGCTCTACCGGACGGGGGACGAGACCTCGATACCCATCGTGGCAATGGGTCGAGACCAGACACTCACCCTGGGGTTTGACCTCATGGGCAACGACCCAAGGCCGCTTACGGTCTATTTCTACCACGCCAACCGGACTTGGCGCCGCGACCTCGTTCCAGCCGAATACCTGACGTCTTTCCATCGGGATGATGTGTTCGACTATCAGTCCTCGCGGGCCACGCACGTCCAGTACGTGCACTACAATTACGAATTCCCGAACGGGAGCATGGACTTTCGCATCAGCGGCAACTACATCGTCCGGGTGAGTGAGCAGGGGATGGAGGAGGATGTTCTCCTCGAGCGCGCGTTTTACGTCTCCGAGCAATCGACTCCCCTGGATTTTGCGTTGGACAATGTCCGGAATACAGGAGATCCGTTTCCTGCTCTCCAGCCAACTGTCCAGTTCACGCCCCCCAGCGGAAGGGGGGGAACGCCCTTCGACTACACCGTCTGTTTCCTGAGGAACGGGCGCAATGCCAGCGAACGCTGTACCGACCGCCCGGCAATGGACGTGCAGCCCGCCCTGCGCTACTTCCTGGAGCCGCGAGAGTCTTTTTTCGCCGAGTCGTCGGACTTTTGGGCGGACGTGTCCAGTCTCCGAATTGGGGCCCGGGTTGAGCGGGCTGACCTTTTGTCCGTGCCCTACACCCTTACCCTCGAGCCGGACTACTTTCGATTCCCGGGCACGGCCATCGCGCCAATTCAGAATGGTCAGATAGTGGTCGAAAACGCCGTGACCAACGTCTCGGACCCCGCAAGCGGCGCGGAGTACATGAACGTACGTTTTGCGCTCGTGCCGGACGACGAGCGGCCTGTCCCGGGAAGCGTGGCGTTGGTGGGACCCTTCAACGAATGGACGGCGAGTTCCGCTTCGACAATGGAATGGGTTTCGGACGCCAGGCGCTACGAAACGACGGTGCTTCTGAAGCAGGGGATGTACGAATATCGGTACGCCTACAGCGATCCTGAGGTGGCCCGGGCGGCGCTCGGGGCTTCGCCACGATTCGACAATGCCATCACAGCCTTCGTGTATTACAACGACATCAGGGTTGGGACCGACAGGCTGATTTCAGCGGTGACGTTGTCCTCCCGCTAGGAGGCGTTTTCGCTCTTGTCTCTTTCGCTTCGGGAAGCCTATCCTATTGGGCTGTTTCCCCCGAAATTTTTTCAAGAGACATGAGCCGAATTTTCCTAGCGACCCTGATGTCAGTATTGGTACTGGCCGGGTGTTCAACCCTCAAGAAATCCGCCTCTTCCGGTGCCGGCGCGGCCGCTGATGCCGCAAAGCCCGCGAAGCCCGACGAGGACAAGGACGCCATCAAAGCGTTCAAGGATGTTATCGAGGAGGACTTTGTGAGTGATGAGGGACTCTTTACGGTGTACCGCGACGGCGAAGATCTCTACTACGAGATCCCGAACTCCCAGCTGGGAAGGGAATTTTTGCTCGTAACCAGAATCGCCAAGACGGCCGACGAGATTGGCTACGGCGGCGAGAAGTCCAATACCCAGGTTGTCCGCTGGGTGCGCCAGGGTGACAAGATCATGTTGCGCTCGGTCGGCTATGAGAACGTGGCCACCGAGGACCAGCCCATTGCGCAAGCCGTTCTGAACTCCAATTTCGAACCCATCATAATGGCGTTTGATATTGCTGCCAACAACAAGGACACGACGGGCGTCGTCATCGACGCAACGAGTCTCTTTACCTCCGATATCCCGTCACTAGGGCTGTCCAGCGGCCGGAGAACCGCCTACGGTGTGCGCCGGGTGGACCCAAGTCGGACGTTTATCTCGTCGTCCGCGGCCTATCCGGAGAACATTGAGGTGCATCACGTCCTGACTTACGATGCATCGAAGGCGCCCTCCAATGCATCAAGCGGGAGCATTTCGCTGGAAATGTCCCAGTCCATGCGCACACTTCCCGAGGTGCCCATGACCCCGCGGTTGTGCGATGACCGGGTTGGCTTCTTCAGCGTCAACCTGACCGACTACGGTAGCGAGGCGCACAAGGCGGAGAGTCGCTGCTTCATCACGCGCTATCGCCTGGAGCCCAGCGACGAGGAGGCCTATAAGCGGGGCGAGTTGGTTGAGCCGGTCAAGCAGATCGTGTACTACATCGACCCGTCCACGCCCGAGAAATGGCGTCCCTACCTCAAGCAGGGCGTGAACGATTGGAATCGCTCTTTCGAGGCTGCAGGCTTCAAGAACGCGATCACGGCGTTGGATCCTCCGACCAAAGAAGAGGACCCCGAATTCAGCCCAGAGGATGCGAGATATTCGGTTATCCGTTACTTCGCGTCAGACATCCAAAATGCATATGGACCCCATGTGAGCGATCCTCGGACGGGGGAGATACTGGAGAGCGACATCGGCTGGTACCACAATATCATGAGCCTCCTGCGCAACTGGTTCTTCGTGCACACGGCGGCGGTAAATCCAGACGCGCGCAAGGTGAAACTCGATGACGCGGTGATGGGCGAGCTCATCCGGTTCGTGTCAGCGCATGAAGTGGGCCACACCCTGGGTTTCCCGCACAACATGGGTAACAGCTACGGATATCCCGTGGACAGTCTGCGCTCTCCCACATTCACCGCAACCCACGGTACGGCTCCCTCCATCATGGACTACGCGCGCTTCAACTATGTGGCGCAGCCGGGAGACGGCGTGACGAAATTCTTCCCGGGCTTGGGAGAGTACGATGACTGGGTCGCCGAGTGGGGTTACGGATGGACCGGAAGCACCGATCCGGATCAGGAGAAGAAGGACCTGAATGCTTCGGTTGTGGCCAAGGCCGGCGATCCTGTCTATTTCTACGGGCGCCAGGGGTCGGGTATCGACCCCAGGTCGCAGACGGAAGACCTCGGAGACGATGCCGTGTATGCCAGCGATCTTGGCGTCGAAAACCTGAAGCGGATTGTCTCCAGTCTCGTGGACTGGACGGCTGAGGATGCAAAAGACTACGGGGATTTGTCCGAGCTCTACGGAACCTTGACGGGACAGTGGAACCGGTACGTGGGCCACGTGGGCGCGTGGGTCGGTGGCATGCACTCGACCCCTAAGACCTCCGATCAAGCCGGGCCTGTACACGAAATGGCCACCGAGGCTCGCCAACGTGACGCCATGGACTGGCTGGACCGTCAGGTCTTCACGACGCCTGATTGGATGCTCAATATGGACATCCTGCGTCGGATTGAGGGCGCTGGCGCTATCGACCGAATTCGGAATTACCAGGTCCGCGCGGTCAATCGGCTCCTGGACCCACAGCGCATGGCCCGGATGATGGAAGCCGAACTCATGCTGGACGACACCTACACAGTCACCGAAATGTTCGGGGACCTCCGCGCCAGCGTCTGGGGCGAATTGGGAACCGGCGCTCCGGTCGATCTCTACCGAAGGAACCTGCAGCGGGGCCATTTGGCACGCCTGCAGTACCTCATGGAGAATGAGGCGCCGCCAACGCCCTCCTTCTTTGCATCCTTTGGCTACGTGGGCGTTTCTGTCTCACAGTCCGACATCCGCGCGTATGTGCGGGGCGAACTGGAAGAGATCAGCCGCGACGTAGGCCGGGGGCTGACGCGGACCCGTGATGCGCAAACGCGCCTTCACCTTCGGGACGTTTCGGCCCGCATCGAGGACATCCTGGACTCCAAAGACTAGGACTCACAGCGTGAACTAGGCGTGCGGGGTCGCTGGATATGTCCGGCGACCCCGCCGTGTTTTGTGCCCGGCGTATGAGAACAAAACGAGCCCAACTCATCCTGCTTGCCGGAGCGGTGCTCCTGGCGATGGCGGTTTGGTTTTCAGCCTCGGCGCTGGTGCCGCAACTCCGCGCGGAGTGGTCGCTGGGCACCGGAGCCGCCGCCTGGCTGACAATGAGCGTCCAATTAGGGTTTGTTGCCGGCGCCGTGGTGAGCGCCTTGTTCAACCTCCCGGATCGCTGGCCGGCGAACCGGGTCTTCGCGGTGGGGGCTGTGACGGCTGCCCTGGCAAACGCCGCCATTCCGGCGCTTGCTGCCTCGGCCGGGTCCGCCATTGGACTTCGGTTCGTAACCGGGGCCGCGCTGGCGCTGGTATATCCCCCGGGGATGAAAATTGTCGCCAGCTGGACCCGGGGAGACCGCGGGCTCTGGATTGGCATCTTGGTAGGGGCCTTGGCCGTCGGATCTGCAAGCCCCCATTTGATCTCGGCGCTGCTTCCGGGCGACGTGATCAGCGGAGGGGCCATCCCCCCATGGCGCACGGTTATGTGGGTCACGTCCGGCCTCGCCCTCGCGGCAGCTGGTGTGGTGGGCGGGTTGGTCCGAATGGGCCCGCACACGGCGATCTCCGCGCCATTCGACATCCGCCAGGCCATGAAGGGCTTGACGCATCGGCCAACACGTTTGGCCAATTTGGGCTACTTCGGCCACATGTGGGAGCTCTACGCCATGTGGGCGTGGATGCCGGTCGCCCTCTTGCAGTCATACGGCGCCGCCGGATGGTCCGAATCGTGGGCGCGGGTGGCCGGGTTTTCCGTGATAGCCATCGGCGGAATCTCCAGTGCGCTGGCCGGACGTTGGGCGGACAGGGTGGGCAGGACCCGTGTGACTTCCGTGGCCATGATCACATCGGGCGCTTGCGCGCTTGTGGCCGGATTCCTCTTCAACAGCCCCGTGCTATTTACCCTCGTCGGACTCCTGTGGGGCTTTGCGGTGATTGCAGACTCCGCACAGTTCTCGGCGGCCGTGAGTGAGCTGGCAGACAGTCGCTACGTTGGAACGGCGCTCACCGTGCAGACCAGTCTCGGGTTTCTCCTGACCCTGGTGACCTTGCAACTGACACCGCTCCTGTCAGAAATTCTTGGTTGGGGGCCAGCCTTTGCCGTCCTCGCATTCGGCCCCGCTGTCGGGACTTGGGCCATGCTTCGCCTGCGCCGGCTACCGGAATCCCGCGCCATGGCATCGGGACATCGCTAGTCCATCGACGGGCGGTACTTGCATCCTAACAGATCGTGACGGACCATACGGATTCACTTTCCAGATCCTCCCATGCGCACACTTCTTCTGGCTGCCTTGTTGCTGGCCACATCGGCCACCAGCTTCGCCCAGGTCACCGCCATCCGGGCGGGATTTCTCGTTGACCCGGAAGCGGGTTCGGTTCAGGCCGATCAGATCATCCTCATTGAGCGAGACCCCGAGCGAGGCACCAGCAAGATCCTGGCAATCGGTCCAGACGTACGGATTCCGTCCGGGGCTGAAGTCATAGACCTCTCTGACAAGTACGTACTTCCCGGCCTCGTCGATGCGCACGATCATCTGGGAATCACCTACAAGGAAGTCCCCGAGAACTGGAATTACTACTACACGATTATTGAGGATTCCACTCCACTAAGGGCCATTCAGTCCGCCTCCACGGGGTTTCAGAAGCTCGCTTCCGGGTTTACCATTGTCCGGGACCTGGGCAACAACGGCTTGTACGCCGACACGGCCCTTCGGCAGGCCATTGAGATGGGTTGGGTTCCAGGACCCACCATGATCAACTCGGGCATTATTATCGGGGCGTTTGGCGGCCAGTTCCACGAGATTCCTGAGCGCGAGGATATCGTGTACCCTGAGTACCTGAACGCCGACACAGACGAGGAAATCGTCAAGGCCATTCGGCGCAACATCCACTACGGCGCCAAGGTCATCAAGGTGTGTGTGGATTGCCAAGCTTATCCGTACACCGTCGATCAGCTCAAGCTGTTCGTGAGCGAGGCCGCCAACGCCGGCCAGCGGGTTTCCGGGCACGTGCAGACGCGCGAGGGCGCGCGCCGGGCCATTGAGGCGGGACTCTGGTCTCTGGACCATGACAACGCGCTGGATCCTGAACTGCACGCCATGATGGCGGCAAAGGGCATTTTTCGGGCAGGAACGGAAACGCCTCAAGGTATTCCCGGCCGCGAAATGTCTGCTGAGCGGTGGGAACAGCGCAAGGCGTCCCTCAAAGACGCATGGTCGCAGGGCGTTCCGGTCGTCTTTTCGACGGATGCAGATTACTACATCCCGGGTATGAACCGCGGCGAACTGACTATTGAGTTCATCAAAACCTGGAAGGAAGCGGGTATTCCGAATGCCGACATCCTGCGCGCCATGACGGTCACCGGGTACAAGATTTCTGAGACCACCGAAACGCGGGGTCTGCTCAAGGTTGGGCTGGCTGGCGATGTGATTGCCGTTTCCGAGAATCCGCTGGCTGACATTGATGCCCTCCGCGACGTCCGGTTCGTCATGAAGGACGGCATGGTCTTCAAACGCGATGGCGTTGTGTCTCCGTTGGACTTCTTCAACAATGGACCCAGGTACGGCTGGCGGAAGCGCTGATGAGCGTTGAAGGGAAGCAGTTTCTGGATGGCCAGTGGCAATCGGGAGCCGAAGCGGAGGAAGTCCGCAATTCTTTTGATGACGCCCTGGTAGGGAGTATTGTGAGTGGGAGTCGCCAGGATGCCGCGGATGCCGTTTCCGCGGCATCTGCGGCACTGGAGATCCCCTTCCCGGCTCACGAGCGGTACCGCGTGCTGATGCGGACTGCTGACCTCGTGGAGGCCGCCACGGAGCAACTCGCCAAGGTTCTGGCCCAGGAAGGATCCAAGACGATCACGGAAGCCCGCCGGGAGCCGCCGAGGGCGGCAGACATCCTCCGGTTGGCAGCCGATGCCTCGCGCCGGGTTGCCGGAGAGACACTTCCCTTTGATGCGCGCAAAGGATCGGAAAACAGGGCCGGCTACTTCATGCGGGTTCCGGTTGGGGTGGTCGCGGCCATTCTCCCGTTCAATGATCCCCTGGCTGTGGCTGCGCACAAGGTGGGGCCCGCGCTGGCCGCGGGAAATGCTGTAGTGCTCAAGCCGGACTCGCGGACTCCGTTCGCACCCATGCGACTGGTCGAGTTTTTTCGCGAAGCGGGGCTTCCACCCGGTCGTCTTGGTTTTGTGACCGGTGCGGGCGAGGTGGTCGGAGACGCGCTGGTGCGCGATAACCGGGTCAGATTGGTCTCTTTTACCGGTGGACTGGGGACTGGCGAAAAGATTACCCAGAATGCCGGCGTAAAGAAGCTCATCCTGGAATTGGGATCGAACTCGGCCGTCCTCGTCATGGACGATGCCGATCTGGACAAGGCCGTTCCTTCCATCGTGGCAGGCGCGTACGCCCAGGCCGGGCAAAACTGCCTGGGTGTCCAGCGCGTCCTTGTCCATCGGGACGTTTATGCGTCGTTCCGGACGAGGCTCCTGGCCGAGGTGGCGACGCTGAAGTCGGGGCACTCCCTAGATCCGCATACCGAGGTGTGCGGGATGATCAGGCTCTCCGAAGCCGAGCGGGTGGAGGCCTGGATCCATGAGGCAGTGGCCGGAGGCGCCAAACTGCTGGCCGGAGGCACTCGCCATGGTGCCGTCATCGAGCCGGCCGTGCTGGAAGACGTGCCTGCGGGGTGCAGGATGGACTGCGAAGAGGTGTACGGCCCGGTCCTTGGCCTCTACTCGATCGATTCGATTGAAGAGGGCATTGCCAGGACAAATGCGGTCGGATACGGCCTGCATGCCGCTGTTTTCACGCAGCGCATTGCCGATGCTTTCAAGGCAATCAATCAGCTCCACGTGGGTGGCGTCATCATCAATGACTCCACGGACTACCGGTTAGACTCCATGCCTTTTGGCGG